>JBDTPN010000001.1:0-213958 GCA_039932715.1 Pseudomonadota bacterium
CCTTCAGCGCCAGCTCATACGCCTGATCCGCCGCATGAATCCCCGGATTCACCTTGGCCTTGATCGCCGTCTCATCGAACACTACTTCCGCCAATGCCGCGGCCATGATGTCCAGTGTCTGCGCGCAGGTGTCGATGCCACGGAACAGCGGAAACTTGAGCAACTGCAGATCGCGTTGATAGCCTGAGGGCAGCTTGGAGAAGATGCCCAGTGCTTCAGTGAGGCAACCATGCGCCGTTGCCGTCCGCCCGCGCACCAGCTCAAACACATCCGGATTGCGCTTCTGCGGCATGATCGATGAGCCGGTGGTGAACGCATCCGGCAGCTTCACGAACCCGAATTCCTGCGTATAGAACAGCATAAGGTCGCTGGCGGCACGGCCGAGATCCTGCATGGTCAGCGTGATCTCGAACAGCAGCTGGCTCTCGGCCTTGCCGCGCGACAGCTGCACGGCGGTTACGGGCACCTGCACGCTGGCGAAGCCCATCTCTTTGGCAGTGGCTTCACGGTCCAGCTTCAGTGACGGCGCGCCATAGCCGGCAGCCGAACCCAGAGGGCTCTTGTCGATGCGACGCAGCGTGGCGCGAAGTCCGGTCGCGTCGTCGCGCAGTTCATTGGCATAGCCCCCGGCCCACAGCTTCACGGAGCTGGGCATGGCCTGCTGCATGTGCGTGTAGCCGGGTAGGGCGATACCGCCCTGCTTGTCGACCAGCGCATCGAGCGCGGCGACGACTTTGTCGACGCCATCCGCCAGTTCGTTGGCCGCATCTTTCAGATATAGCCGCAGCGCGGTGAGCACCTGGTCGTTGCGCGAACGCCCCAGATGCACCCGACCGCCAGTGGCGCCGATCTTGGCAGTGAGCTGCTTCTCGAGTGCGGTCTGGCCGTCCTCGTCTTCAAGCGTGATCGCCCACTCGCCCTTTGCGTGCGCGGCGCCGACCTTCGTGAGTCCCTTTTCAATCTTCTCGAAGTCAGCCTGCGTGATCAGCACGCGGCCGGCCAGCATGCGCGCATGCGCGATGGAGGCCAGCACGTCGTAACGCACCAGCCGCTCATCCAGCTTGTGATCTTCGCCGGCTGTGAACGCCAGCACGCGTTCATCCAGCGGCGTGCCCTTGTCCCAGAGACGTGTCATCAGGCCTTTACGCCCTGTTGCTCGGCGGCACTCAGCGCCTTGGTGTCGCTCACGATCAGCGTGCCCATGCCTTCATTGGTAAACACTTCGGTGAGTATGCTGTCGGGTGCGTCGTAGGAAATTACATGCACGCGGCGCACGCCGCCATGGATGGCCTCTTCAATAGCTTTGACCTTGGGCAGCATGCCGTCCTTGATGGCGCCAGTCTGCCGCAGCTTTTCCAGACCCTTGAGATCGGTGTAGGAAATGATCGAGCCCGGGTCAGTGACGTCCGCCAGGATGCCGGGCGCCCCCGTGCACAGGATCAGTTTCTCCGCTCCCAGTGCCGCACCAATGGCCGCGGCGACCGTATCGGCATTGATGTTGAGCAGCACGCCCTTCTTGTCGGCAGACAGCGGGCTCACGACAGGCATCAGCCCATTGTCGAGCAGCTTGCGCAGCACCGAATCGCCCACCACATCGATGTCGCCGACAAAACCATAATCCACCAGTTCCGACTCGACCTGCACCGGCGCGCGCCGATGTGCCTGGATAAGCCCAGCATCCACACCCGAGACGCCCACGGCCTCGATGTCCAGATCGCGGCAGATGGCCAGGAGTCTGGTGTTGATGAGGCCATTGAGCACCATTGAAGTGGCGTCGATGGCCTTCTCGTCGGTGACTCTTCGGCCCTGCACCATGCGCGTGGGCACACCCATGGCCTCGGTGACCTGCGTCAACTGCGGGCCGCCCCCATGTACCATCACCACACGTATGCCCAGGTAGTGCAGGATCGCGATCTGTTCGATCAGCGCGCGCGTGGCCACCGGATCGCCAAACACGGCCCCGCCGGCCTTGACGACGAAAATCTTGCCCTTGTACATGCGCACATAGGGCGCGGCACTGCGCAGGGCGCGGATGGTGGCGGACTTGTCGGAGCTGTGCATGATCATTGTGTGTCCAGTCAGTTGAGCAGGCGATGCAGCACGGCCATCTGCGCCGGCATGCGATTGTAGGCTTCGCGCAGCACCACGCTACGCGGACCATCGAGCAGTGCGTCGGTCACGGCCACATTGCGCCGCACCGGCAGGCAGTGCATGAAATGGCAGTCGGGATCACTGCCGGCGAACCAGGATTCATCCACCCGCCAATCGCTGAGTCCCGCGCGCAGCTGTGCATCGGCCGCGGCGTCGCCATAGTGGCGCGTGGATCCCCACTCCTTGGCATACAGCACGCGCGCGCCCTTGAGAGCCGAGCTGCGATTGCTGGTCTCGGTGATCGAGCCGCCTGACGCGCGCGCCAGCTTCTGCGCCTTTTCCAGCAGCGGCGTCGGGATTTCATAACCTTCGGGTCGCAGCACTACCACTTCCATGCCGCGCTGCGCAGCCATGGTCAGTGTTGCGGCGGGCACGGCCAGTGGCAGCGCGCGCGGATGATTGACCCAGGACAGCACGAACTTGCCGCGATCGGGCACGTGCAGTTCGTCGAGGGTCTTCCAGTCGGCCAGTGCCTGGCAGGGATGGTTCATCGCCGATTCCATGTTGATCAGCGGCTTGTCCACCAGCTCGGCCATGGCATTGAAGCTGGTTTCCGCGAGGTCGGCGGCCAGATCGACGCCATCAGCGAACGCGCGGATGCCAAGCGCATCTGCGTACGAGGCCAGCACCGGCAGGCCCTCGCGAATGTGCTCGGCGCGATCGCCGTTCATCACGGCACCGAGTTTCGATTCGAAGTTCCACGTTCCCTTGCCTGGCGTAATGACGAAAGAACTGCCGCCCAGTCGCGCCATGCCCGACTGGAACGAGGCCAGCGTGCGCAGCGAAGGATTGAGGAACAACAGCCCCAGCACGCGGCCGGCCAGGACATGTGGCTCGGGCGACCTCTCCAGCTTCTGAGCCAGCGATATGAGATCGCGCACGGCCGCCGGTTCCAGATCCGCCAGGTCGACGAAACGTTTCATTGAAGTCATGAGGTTCAGGGGGAGATGCGCTTGAGCGCAGCGACCAGCAGATCCACCTCTGCCTCCTTGAGGATGAATGCCGGCAGCAAGCGCAGCACATTGGGATCGCCGCTGGTGCCGGCAAGGATGTCCTGATCCAGCAATGCTTCCTGCACCGCCTTGGCCGGAATATTCGTGATCAGTCCGGTGAGAAAGCCTGCGCCCTGGTGACCGGTGACCGGTCCCACGATGCAGTGCTTCCGTATGTAATTGCTGACACGCTGCACATTGGCCAGCAGGTCCTCACGCTCGATGGCATCGATGCAGGCCTCGATGGCGGCGCAGGCCATGGGGCCGCCGCCGAATGTGGTGCCCAGTGCATCCAGGCGCACCGCATCGGCTGCCTTCTTCATCATCAGCAAGGCGCCGCAGGGGAAGCCATTGCCCAGCGCCTTGGCGGTGGTGATCATGTCTGGCACGACGCCATACATATTGGCAGAGAAGGGGTAGCCGACGCGCCCCATGCCACATTGCACTTCATCAAAGATAAGGACGGTGCCGGTCTCATCGCAGCGCTTGCGCACGGCCTCGAGATAAATCGCTCCCAGGTCGAATGCGCCGCCCACGCCTTGCACGGGCTCCACGACCACCGCCGCAGTTTTTTCCGTGATCTGTGCCAGCGCCGCCACATCGCGTCGCGGCAGGAACTTCACATCGAAAGGTGTGCGCGGAAATCCATACCACTTCTTTGCCGCGCCCCAGGTGAGTGCACCCGCTGCGGCGGTGCGGCCATGAAAGCTGTGCTCCAGCGCCACGACTTCGGTGCGACCCGGGTTCAACGTGAAGGCCATCTTGAGCGCGTTCTCGTTGGCCTCGGCGCCACTGTTGATGAAGAACACGCTCTCCACGGGCAGGCGTGAAAACGCGATCAGCTTGTTGGCCGCGCGCGTGCGCACGTCCATGGGAATGGCATTGCTCTGGAAATTGACGGCACGTGCCTGCTCGCTGAGCGCGCGTGTCCAGGCCGGGTGCCCATAGCCCAGTGCGGCCACGGCATGCCCGCCATAAAGATCGAGCACGCGGCGACCGCCGGGTGACAGCAGCCACACGCCTTCAGCGCGCGCGACTTCCAGTGGGTATTGCGCGAATACCGGCGCCAGCGCGTCGTGCGCGGCGTGGCCAGCTTCCTGCTCTGCGGCTTCTGCATCGGCAGCCATAGCGTGATTCGTTGGCATATTCATTCCCTTGTTCCTTAGGTTCAACGCTTCTCAAGTCCAACCTGGGGCGGGCGCGGTGAGTCCGGCCGTTTCCGGCAGACCCTGCAGACGGTTCATCCATTGCACGGCGCCACCAGCGGCGCCCTTGTTGAGATTGTCGATCACGCTCATCACGGCGACGCTTGTGCCATCACTGGCCACCGACAGGCGCGCGTAGTTGCTGCCTGCCACATCCTTGATGCGCGGCGGCTGGGCGCTGACTCTGACGAAGGGCGAGTGCGCATAGAACTTTGCAAACGCATCCACCAGCTCGGCCGTGGAAGCACCCGACTTGGCAAGCTGGGCCTGCACCGTCACATGGATGCCGCGCGCGAAGGGGCCCGAGTGCGGCACGAACGCAAACTTGGCATCCACGCCACTGGCCGCCTTGGCACAGGCAATGACTTCGGGTGTATGCCGATGTCCCAGCGGGTTGTACGCGTACATGTCGCTGTGACGCAGCGGATGATGCGTGCCTTCGACGGGCTTGCGACCCGACCCCGTGCTGCCGGTGACGCCGGCGACAAACAGCTGCGGCGTGACCAGGCCCAACTTGAGCAGTGGCACCGACGCCAGGAGAATCGCCGTAGCAAAGCAACCCGGATGCGCCACATGCGCAGTAGGCGCAGTGGCCAGGTGCTCGGGCACGGCGCAGGTGAACTGCGTGAGCCGTTGTGGCGCGCCATGCGCGTGTTTGTACACCGACGCGTAGGCATCGGCGCTTTCATAGCGGTAGTCCGCCGAGATATCCACGACGCGTGGCTTGGTGCCCGCACGCTCTGCGGCACTCAGCAATTTATCGATCAACGCGGCCGATGCGCCATGCGGCGCAGCCGAAAAGATGGCGCTGCTGGGCAATGAAGTCACCAGCTTCTCTATCTCATCGATGGAAGAAAACTTCGTATCGGGATACGCGCTGGCCAGGTGACTGAAGGCCTTGGCCACCGGCTCGCCCGGCTGGCTGTCAGAAAGAATTCCGGCCAGCTTGAGGTTGGGATGCCCGGCAATCAGGCGCAGCAGTTCGCCGGCCACATAGCCGGTGCCGCCCAGCACGATGGTGGGAATCGAGCTCATTTCAGTTGGCCACCGGCGCCGGGAATTTCGCGCCCAGTCCGATGCTGTCGATAACGCAGTCGCCCAGCGCCGCGCCATTGCTGATGGCGTTGAAGGCTTTCACCTGCATCTGCTCTTCGATGATCTCGACGCCCACGTTGTTGTCGGTGGACGGGCCGGTGACCACGGAAGGTTCGATATGGAACCGCTCGCGCAATATCTTGACGCCGCCCCAGGCAGCGACGGGATCATTGGCGGACAGCACCACACTGGTCATGGCCTTGCGGATGTCCTCGCATTCGAGGATGGCGTCGACGCCATAGGTACCGATCAGGCCATCGCCCAGTTCGAACACGATCACGTCCGGCTTGCGCGCCGCCAGTTCGGTCATCATTGTGCGCGTCAGCGCCGGCCCCGTTTTGCCAGTAGTGGTGATGACGCCCAGATCGGTGAAGATCAGCGCATTGCGCGCGCCCGAATCTTCCATAGCCAGGATGTCACGCCGCAGCGAAACGCCCGTGGCCTTGAATACATCGACAATCATGCCGCGATGACGCATGCGTGAAACGATGGAGCAGGCGGCCGCTGTCTTGCCGGCCTCCATGCAGGTGCCTGCCAGTGCGACAACCGGCACGCCTTGCGTATCGAGCTTGGCGTCGTAGTCGAGCTTGCGCGAGCCGGCCCGTGCCGGCACACCGATGCGTTCGCCCAGAAACGGGAACTGCAGCACCACGCCCAGCACCTTGCAGTCGAAGGGCTGGCCCTTGTCGGGATTTGCCGAGTCGCAGATGCCCAGCACACCGCCGATGTTGAGCATCTGGATGATGTCGCCGGCCTTGACCGACTTGGGCACGTGACCCGAATAGCCAAACAGCGCGCGCCGTGGGCCCAACGCCCCAACGACGATATCGCCACGCACGACCTTGGCCATGCGACCACTGGTCAGTTCCAGCGTGTTGTAGGTGGACTTGTTGGTCAGGATTTCCACGACCAGCACCACGCCTTCCTCGGCGGGAATCTCGTCGGAAATGCGCAGGTCGTGCTTGAGGCCCAGCGCCTGCGTTACCGACCCGATCTTGTCCACCACTACCGTTCGCATCGTCTCAGTCCTTCTGCTTCCGGGCCAATTCACCGGCCCGGCGATGAAACACGCCCGTCAGGGCGACTATCTTTGAAAAGCCAAGTGCATCAGTCGGAGTCCACTCGCCAACCGATTCGCCGTACACGCCCTTGGATGCGGCCATCATTGAATATGGCGACTCGACGCCCGCGACAAAGCACTGGCCGGGCCGCAGCAACACACTGACTTCGCCAGTCACGCGCTCCTGCGATGACAACAGCAGCGCCTCGATGTCGCGGCACACCGGGTCCAGCAGCTGTCCCTCATGCACAAGATCGCCATAGGGCCCGGCTACCGTGTCTTTGATGCGCTGCTGGCGCGGCGTCATCACCAGCTTTTCAAGCTCGCGATGCGAGTTGAGCAATATCTCTGCGGCAGGCGCCTCGAAGGCCACGCGACCCTTGGTACCGATGATCGTGTCGCCCAGGTGTATGCCGCGGCCAATGCCGAACTTGGCGCCAATGGTTTCGAGGCGCTCAATCACCTCGACGGGCGTCAGCTTCTTGCCATCCAGTCCAGCGGGGCGGCCCTGTTCGAACCGGATGGTGTGGTGCTGCGGCATCGCTGGCTTGTCGAAGGCGTCCTTCGACAGCACCCATGCGGATTCCGGAATGCTGCCCTTGGAAGTCAGCGTCTCGGCGCCGCCGATGGTCACGCCCCACAGGCCACGATTGATGGAATACGCCGCGCCATGCGGTGGCACCGGCAGCTTGCGTTCAACCAGGTAGTCCAGCTCTTCCTGCCGCTTGAAGGCCTGGTCGCGCACGGGCGCAAACACTTCCAGGTCAGGGGCCAGCGTGCGCAAGGCCACTTCAAAACGCACCTGGTCATTGCCCGCGGCGGTGCAGCCGTGCGCAATCATGTTGGTTCCAAGCTCGCGCGCCACACGTGCAATGGTCTGGGCCTGCATCACCCGCTCGGCACCCACGCACAGCGGATACATCTGGCCGCGCCGCACATTGCCCATGATCAGGAAACGCAGCACCTGCTCGAAGTAGTCGGCGCGCGCATCAATCTGGTGATGCTCGATGGCACCCAACGCCAGCGCGCGTTCGTGCAGGGTTTTTGCCGCCGCGGCATCGATGCCGCCGGTGTCCACCGTGACGGTGATGACGGGTCGGCCCGTGTTCTCTGCCACCCAGGGCACGAGGAACGACGTGTCGAGGCCGCCGGAATAGGCCAGCACTATGGGCTTGGCGCCCGATACAGAAGGTGTAGTCATGATTCAGACCCGGAAGACGGAGTGGAGACGTTCGGTAAGTCGCTGCTGTGCCGCAGCGTCCTGAGTAGCAACAAAAATGGTGTCATCACCGGAGATGGTGCCAGCGACTTCCGGCCAGTTGGCCTTGTCGATGGCCACCGCAACGCTGGCCGCGGCACCAATAGTAGTGCGCACCACCGTGATCGAGCCGCCAGCGGTGCGGATTTCGCGAACGAACCTCGCGATGGCACCAAAGCTGCCTTGCGCGTTTACGACTTCATCGCCGGGAGGAAGATAGCGGCCCTGTGCCTTGTGCACGCCCATCTCGCGCATGTCGCGGCTGATGGAAGATTGGGTGACATCGAAGCCGTCCTGCACCAGCAGCCGTACCAGATCCGACTGGCGCCGCACGGCGCCGTCGCGCAGATGGCGCAACAGGGCATTCCTGCGGTCAGCGGTGTGATGGTCGGTATGCATAATAATCCGCACTATATGCATAAAAAATCATCAAATCAAGCCCTAACCCTTCAGATTGGGCCTCAGGTTGCGCCGTGCGCATCCATCAGGCTGATTGCGGCTTCACGCGCGGACTGGGCAGCACCGGTGTTGCCATCCATCTGGCTGGATACGGCAGCGCCGTCATAGAGCAGCACCAGCTGGCGCGTCAGGGAAGCAGGATCGCGCGCTCCCGTGGCTGCAGTGAGCTGACCCAGCAGGCTGCGCAGCCATTCCCGTGATACATCGCAGACACTTTTGACGCTGTCTTCGCTGCGCAGCTCGGCATTGGCGCGCACGAACGCACAGCCGCGATAGCCTGCATTTGCAGCGTTTTCGCGCATGTCGTCGAAAACGCTGAGGATCTTGTCGCGCGGCGAGTCATGTTTCGCCAGGCGGGCCGTCATCCGGGAAACGCGGGCCTCATGACGCGCAGTGAGATAGGCGCGGATCAATTCGTCCTTGCTGCCGAAGGCGTTGTAGAGAGAGGCCTTGGCCACCCCCGCGCGCTCGATGACCCTGTCGATGCCCACGGTGTTGATGCCTTCCTCATAGAAAAGCTCCTGGGCCGCTGCCAGCAGGCGCTCCCGGGCAGAAATCTTTTCCAGAACAATAGGTTTGGTGTTCATGCCATTTCTCCTGTTGACGATAGTAGACCGATCGGTATACTCCGGTCCAGTCGTAGACAGAACGGTCTACCTAGGCACGCAGGGAGAGATGTATGAGTTCCGAGTCCACCGCAACCAGGCCTCCCGCAGTGGCGTTCTACCTGTTGGCTTCCATCACGGTGGCATTCATGGCGGCGGCTAGTGCCCCGATGCCGCTTTATCCGTACTACCAGTCAGAGTGGGGGTTCAGCCCGCTCACCATCACAGTGATTTTTGGCGTGTATGCGCTGGCCGTTCTGGCAGCGTTGCTGGTCTTCGGCAGACTGTCAGATCATGTGGGTCGCAAGCCAGTGCTGTTCGCATCCATCGCCGCCGTCGGTGCCGGCCTGCTGGATCTGGACAAGGGTCGCGGCGCGTTGGCCAATGCCATTACTACTCCCGTCGGCACCGCAACGGGCGGCATTGTGGCGGGTCTATTCGTCCGCCTGCTGCCTGCACCCACCGAGCTGATCTACTTCGTGCTGGGCGCAGTTGTAGTGGCGCAGGGCATCGCACTGCTGTGGATGGATGAGACAACAAAGGTGCGCCCCGGCGCGCTCGCGTCACTGCGTCCGCAGTTCAGTTTCTCTTCGGGCATACGCGCAGCGCTGCTCAGCGGGCTGGCGATGTTTGCGGTGGCCGGCAGCGGCGGCATTGCCATCGTGCTGCTGCAAGAGCAGACACCTCGCGAAGCAATGAAAATAGGTGCGGTGGCCCTTTCCATTGGCGTGCTGGTCATCGTGACTTCCTTGTCACTTCACACAACACTGCTGTTCTTCGCGGGCCTCATGGTCACGGGTGTGGGCTTTGGCACCGGCTTCCAGGGCGCATTGCGCAGCATCGTCAGCCAGGCGCATGCGGATGAACGTGCCGGCGTGCTGTCGGTGATCTTCGTCATCGCGTATCTCTCCATGGGGCTGCCCGCCATGGGTGCGGGATACCTGCTGTCAAGACACAATGACCTTTCGAGTGTCACCGCCGAATTCAGCGCTGCCATCGCAGTGCTGGCATTGCTGCCGCTGATTCCACTGCCACGTTGGCCCATCGCGGCACGTGGCAACACCTAAAAACTTTCAAAAAGGAAAACACCATGACTTTCCCCGTTGTATTGATTACTGGCAGCCTCACCGGCATTGGTCGCGCTTCTGCTTTCGCACTGGCTCGCGAAGGCGCGCGCCTGATTGTTTCAGGCCGCCACGAGGAGCCGGGCCAGGCCCTGGCCAAGGAACTGCGCGCCACTGGCGCAGAAGCTGAATTCATTCGCGCGGATGTGCGCGACGATGCGCAGGTGCGCGAGCTGGTCGACGCCGCGGTCAAGCGCTTCGGCAGGCTTGATGCGGCCGTCAACAATGCAGGCACTGAAGGCAAGACCGGCCCGATAACCGAGCAGACCGCCGAGAGCTATGCAGCCACATTTGATACCAATGTGTTGGGCGTGCTGCTGAGCATGAAGCATGAAATCCGCGTGATGCAGCAACAGGGCAGTGGCAACATCGTCAACATCTCATCCGTGCTGGGCAAGGTGGGCACCGCCGGCGCCGCGGTTTATGTTGCCAGCAAGCACGCGGTCGAAGGCCTGACCAAAGCGGCCGCGCTGGAAGTGGCCCCGCTGGGCATTCGCGTCAACGTGGTGGCGCCAGGCCCCATTGACACCGGAATGCTCGATCGCTTCGTGGGCGGGGATGACGGCAAATCACGGTTGGCTGCCCATGTGCCGCTCAAGCGCGTTGGCAAACCCGACGAAGTAGCTGCAGCAGTAGTATTTCTCGCGCTGGGCAAGTCGAGCTTCGTGACCGGCCATTCCCTGTCGGTGGACGGTGGGCTCGGCGCGGGCTGAAATGCACGTCAGAGAGTGCGGCGCGCAATCACCGCTGGACGATTAAGGTGCCAGTCGAGCGTCTGCCAACGACGGCGTGCATGCTGTCTCAGCAGCAGCGACAGCAACACTGAAATCGCGATCATCACTGGCGCAACTACCGGTGAGATACCCGTGGTCTGTGGCAACAACAGGATCATCTGCACGATCAGGCCCAGACCAAGAAGAATGCAGCCTCCAATGGCTCCCGCTGTCCAGCCCCGTGTCTGCGCGAGCCCGAAATAGAAGAGAACTGTCGCATAGGCCATCTGGGAAACTGCGTAGACCAGAATCCTGCTGGCCAGGTCCGGTTTGACGGCAATGGAAAATGCGGCCAACACGATTGCGGCAGTGACCACCATCAGGGCGAAGGCCTGCAACGCGGTTCGCTCGCCAACCGCAAACAGCCCGGACCGGTCCAGTCCAGCACGCAGCCACAGCATCCGCGCGCGTCGGGCCACCATGTACGACAGGCCGCCGGCGATTCCCGAGAAGATGGTCACGAAGGTAACGGGAAGCGCTGCGACGCCAGAGCTGGCTTTTCGCTGCAGCAGGTAGAAGGGCAGAATCACCAGAGCCGAAAGCAGTCCGGGCAGCAGGTAGCCAAGGCGCGAAGACGTGCCCAGCAGATATGTCCGTATGGCCACGGCACGCGAATCACCGCGAGATTCGGTGAGTGTGCTGTACCAGCCGCCAGTGTTGTTTTCGCCCATGCCCACGGGTGATGTGCTGCCCACCCACCCGGGTCGGCGAACCTCCCTTGCTTGCAGGTACCAGAATGCGAACACCAGCCAGGCAATGGTTGCGGCACCAGCCAGGACCATGGGCGGTGATCCAAGTGCGTTGAAGAGCTCCCGGCTCCTGGAAATAATTGCTATGAAGCCGATGCAGATGGGCAGGGACCAGAGGCGCGATGCGCTGGCGACGAAACTCATCAGCCAGAAGAGGCCAAAGGCGCCCCATAGTGCGAAGGCGAATTGCACCAACGTGAATGGAGGTTTGGCGCCCGGGCCGGGACGTGCGGAGCCCATCGCCTGTGTGGCTGCCCAAAGGGTGAGCGCACAGATCGCAGTCATCACGCAGATCGTTAGCAAGGACGCGGCCAGCATTTTCCAGCGGGCGCCGGGTCGCAACTGCAAGGTGCTGCGCGATGAACCGAAGCGCATGGACGTGCCGCCCATCACCAAGGGGACAAATACGATGAAGAAGGCGCCGAGGAAAGCCGCGACAGCGAACGGGGGCGAGTGCGCCAGCAAAGCAATTGCGACCAGTATCGCGCCGGCAATCGACAGCCACTTCTGCAGCGGCACGATGGAGAAGTAGGTCAACGCCATGCGCAACATCGCATTCACGAATGGATCTCCAGGAAGATGTCCTCCAACCCGAGGCCTTCGCGCTCGATATCCACGCCAAGGCGAGAGGCGAGCGCGTCAGTGTCGGTGACAGACAGGTCACGCACCGCGACAGTGGCGCTGAGGCCATCGGCACTGCGTCGCGTTGAAAGGCAATTGGGAATCCCAAGATCCTGGGGCAGCACGGCGCGTGCGCGTATGTGCAGGCGCACCACCGATTCCTTGAGTGCGTCGGTTTCGCCGTCCCAGATGAGGCGCCCGTCCTTGAGTATCCAGATGCGGTTGGCCACCCGCTCCAGGTCCGAAACGATATGGGTCGAGAAGATGACAGCGCGTGAATTGTCTGACGCGATTTCCAGTACTTGCTGCAGGAACTTGCGGCGCGCGACCGGATCGAGGCTGGCAACGGGCTCGTCAAGCACCAACAGGTCGGGGTGATTGCCCAGCGCCATCAGCGTCGAGAGTTTCTGCCGCTCTCCGCCAGACAGGGTGTGCGCTCGCCGATCCAGCGGCACTTCCCATTCCGTGGCCAGGCGCGCGACAAGTTCGCGGTCCCAATTGCGGTAAAACGAACCTGTGAGTGCCAGCTGTCGCCGCCCCGAGAGCGCAGGTATGAGTTCTTCCTGTTGCGGCACGAAGCCGATGCGCTGCTTTGCCGCAGTTGACAGGTGCAGGCTATCTTCACCCAGCACCGTACTGCTGCCGCTGCTGCGCATCGAGAGTCCCAACAGGGTTTCAAGCAGGGTGGTCTTGCCGGCGCCGTTCTTGCCGATGATGCCGACGACGTCGCCGGGACGCACCTGCGCGCTGATGTCATTGAGGACGACACGATCGCCGATGGTCTTGCCCAGATGTTCCGCACTTGCTGCTACAGCGCTCATCGCTTTGCTCCCAGCTTCTTTTTCAAGTGATCGATGACTTCCGAATCGTGCAGTTCGAGCTGTCGTGCAGACAGCGCCAATGCCTCGAGCTGCGGCTCAATCTGTTTGAGTCTTGCGGCGACGCTCGTCTGGTTCTTTGTCCGCGCGGCCACAGCCATGGGCTTGCCGCGCCGACGTTCCAGCAGGCCTTCGGCCTCGAGCAGGCTATAAGCCTTGGAAATAGTCATGGGATGCACCGTGTGCTCCTGTGCCATCTCGCGCACGGATGGCAACTCGGCTCCAGGTGCCAACAGGCCACTGGCGACGAGGCGCCGCACCTGGTCGATCAGCTGCTGGTAGATGGGTACGCTGGTATGCGGGTCGAGTATAAACATGTGTATCCGTGTGTACTAGTACTATAGGACACACAGGATTGACGACGCAAGCACTGGCGCGTGACGGGCTTATGTCACCTGCGAATCATGTACTCGAGGTCGGCGCTCTGTGCCTTGCCGGATTCGGTCTTGAGCGTCCAGCGATCACCAATGGTGTAGCGCAGCTTGAGCGTGTTGATGGCCTCGGCCAGGCTGATGCCGTAACTGATATAGAGCCGGTCCGACAGATAACGGCCGAACACCAGCGAAGTGTCAAACTCGTTCGATGTCCCGTTGATGGGTTGGGACTCTATACCCACATCCTCGATGCCGACCTTGCTGCCGTAGCGCTGCGCGAAGATGGCGCCGCCTTGCGCCAGCAGCGCACTGCGCCCCGCATTATTGCCGCTGCTGGATTGCGCGCTGTCGAGCGTGCCACCTGCCAGGATCAGCGTGGCTATCTGCTGCTGCGGGATGGAAGGTTCCGAATAGAAGGTCATGCGCTGCGATCGCAGGGTGCCGCGTACGTTTACACCGGCAATGATATTGGGAAATTCCTTCTGCGCGCGCAGGTCGACGCCCGGATCGTTGACCGGGCCATTATTGAAGATGAGCCGGCCCCGCTCGATATCCAGCCGCCGGCCCAGCGCGACGAACTTTCCCTCGACGATGTTGAGTTCGCCCTGGCCGCGCGTGACTTCGCCATCGTCGGAACGCAGCGTGATGCTGCCTCCCAGTCGCGCAGTGAGGCCAAAGGCATCCACGTTGACCTGGTCTCCCAGCACCAGTTTTACGTTACTGGTAACTATCCATCGATTGTTGGGATCTTCCGGGGTTGCGCCCACCAGCACCTCGTCACTGGAAGCCAGGACGGCATTGGTCAGGTCTGCCGGTGCCAGGCGCGCGAAGGGGATCAACACCTCGCCGCTGGCGTTGATGCGACGTCCTTCAAGTTTGAAGTCGAGGTTGGGCGAAGCGTCAATCTGGCCCTCAGGTACGTTGACGACTCGAAGGTGTTCGCCCTCGACGTGCAACTCGCCAAAGGGTTCGCGATTGCGCCATGCCAGGTTGCCATGGAACTTTGCAGTGCCGGCACCGAAACTTGAATGACCCGAGATCTCCAGATTCTCGGCGTTGAACTTGGCGTCCAGCGACAAGTCCCTGAGTGACAGGTTGATCTGGTACACATCGAGCTGCGCTTCGCGCAGTTGCAGCTGGCCGTTGATCTCTGGTTTGCCAAGGGTGCCAGCTATGCTGATGTTGGTGCTGAGTCGGCCAGTGGCGCGGTCGATGCTGCCCAGATACACGTCGAGCAGCCCCAGTGCGTCTGTGGTTGCAACCAGCGAACCTTTGATCGGGTAGTCGCGCCACTCATCCCCGGTTCGCTGGCCTGAAAGTTCACCGCGAATGTTTCCGGATTCAGCGGCGTCGAGGCTGACCTTGGCCTCGAAGGCATCCTGCGTCACGGTGGCATCGACGCGACCTGAACCCAGTGCCATGCGCTCCTCGCGCGCGTTTGAAAGCGCCTGGTGCAACACCGCTTCGCGCAACTGCGCATGGAATTCGCCCGTGGGTAGATGGCCGGTGGTACCGGCAGCCTTGCCTTCGATGTTGAGCGTGCCTTCATACGTCACATCCTGCGACAGACCCGCGGTTAGCATATGCAGCGGCAGGCTCGTGGCTGAAAAGCTTGCATCCCAGGCGCCACTGTCGGCACGCTCGGCGCTGACGCACAGCCGCTCCTGCTCACCCTTGAGACACAGGTCGCGCGTCAGCAGCAGCTTTGTGCTGAACTGCACCGGCGCGGGGGCTTCCAGCGCAAGCTTCACGTGACGGGAGCCCTTGAGGGGTGAATCCGAAATCACGTCAAGAGACTGGAACCGGCCTTGCCACAGCCCATCGTGGAATGCGCCCGCTGCCGTCATCGAAACGCGCAGCGGATCGGCAACCACGCCCACGGTCAATTGCTGTGCCGCATTGGTTCCTTCAACCAGGACACGCGCACTTTGCAGCGTGCGCCCCCCGTACTTGAGTCCGGACAGTTCAATGGTGCCCTCGGTCTTGCCAGCGCCGCCCGGTTCGATATTCAGATCTGCGTTGAGGCCGGCAAGTTCGCTGCCGTGCCACTCGAAGCTCGTGCCCTTGGCCTTGAGTTTTATCACCCGCTGTCCTGGTGGTCCCGCGAATCGCCCCCGTGCATTGACCTGGCCGCGCGCTTCGGGGTCGAGAAGGCTGAGGTCATCTGCATCGATCACGAAGTCGAGGTCCGGCGCGGTGCCCAGGTTGCCGTTGAGCACCAGGTGCGTCTTGCCGAAGCGCAGGTCGATCCCCTTGAACTGCCAGGCGTCGTTGCCCACCGAGCGCAGGATCTGCCCGCTGCCAGAGGCTTTCTGTCCACGCAGCACGCCATTGAGATTGGTGAACGCAACATCAAGCGCGCCGCGATTGCCAAAGGGTGCACCCTTGGCATCAAACGCAAAGGAAAGCCGGCCTGGCAGATCCGGGCGCAGCAGCGTGGGGTCCACGTCGTGCGCGTTGCCCTTTATCCGCCAGCTTTCTCCCGGACTCCAGCGCACTTCGCCATTGAGGTCGGCGGTGCCGTGCAACAGCACCAGGTTTGCGCTCTTTATCTGCAGCGAATCGCTGGCTAGTGCGCCCTGCATCTTGGCCTGGAACAAGGGCAGGGGATCCGCCAGCACGTCACCCTGCGCTTCAAGGTTCCAGGGGCGAATGCCCTTGAGGCTGAGGCTGCCGCGCGGACTGCTGAACGCGGGCTTGTCCGCAGACAGCGGCCAGCGAAAGTCCGTCCACTGCCCGCTGAGGTCGAGCTGCGGTCCGCCTTCCACCACCGCCACCGTGCCGCTGACTTTCATGTCGGTTCGCGAGGCTGCATGGCGTATGTCGGCGTGCTTGATCAGCAGTTTTTTCTCCACGTAGGCCCCAGCAAAATCCACGTCGAGTGGACCTGCCGCCAGGCCCGCCGGATTCAGCGCACCCTGGGCCGCAAACCCGGATGGGTCTGCCTGGATGTCGAGCTTGCCGGAAATCAGTCCCAGGGCCTTGCCGCCACCAAACGGCTGCAGGTCAAAATCGCGCACGTCCCCGGTGCCGCGAAATTTCCAGCCCGTGGTCAGTGTCAGCGCCGAGCCACGCACCACTGCATGGAAGGGTTTGTCGATGTTGACCGTCATGGGCAGCGCATCGAAATCGCCCTTGATCTGCGCCGTGGCATGCCACCGGGGCTGGCGCGGCATCTGCCACACCACGTCGATGTCGCCTTCAAGTCCCAGTGGATGGGCTGCCAACAACCGTCCCGATGCCTTGAACAGTGCGTCCTGGAATTGCGCCTGTGCGCGCCGTATGCGCAGCTGCCTGGGATATACGTTGGCCGCGCCTGATATGCCCGTGAAC
This sequence comes from Pseudomonadota bacterium, assembly GCA_039932715.1. Classification (GTDB taxonomy): domain Bacteria; phylum Pseudomonadota; class Gammaproteobacteria; order Steroidobacterales; family Steroidobacteraceae; genus ZC4RG30. The sequence goes on from JBDTPN010000001.1 coordinate 16,678, forward strand.
ACGACTTCCACACCATTGGGTGCGGTGATCACGGCCCGCCCGACGCGCGCGTCTGCGGCGTCTATCTGCAGCAGGCGTGGCAGGAAATGCGGCGAGCCTTTTTCATCCGATTCGAAGTGGTGCGCGAGTACGTGCACAGATTCCGCGCTGAGATCGGGAAAGCTGATGGTCTGGACCAACAGCGGGGCGAAGCGCATCTTTCCCTGCACATTGCTGATGAGGATGTCGGAGTACTTGCTCTCGATACGCACCGAGTCAGCCGCAAAGCCACGCACCAGCGTGCCGTGGACGCCGCGCACGGTCACGGTGATGGCTCCCATTTTCCCCAGCCCTTGCGCGACGAGCCGCAGGCCCGATTCGGTGGTGGCAACCACGAACATCAGTGTGGCCGGCACCAGAATCACCAGCACCACCAACCCCAGCAATATCTTGCGACGCAGGCTCATAGCTTTGGCGAAATGTTGAGATGCAGCCGCGGCCCCCCGCTGCTGGACAAGGGTTGTGCGATATCCATGCCCAGTGTCACGACGGGCAGGCGATAGCGCAGGCCAACACCGACGGAATATTCCATTGGATCGCCGAGATTGTTGAACGCGTTGCCCACGTCAAAGAATACGGCAGCGGCCAGGTCGTGCGGCAGGTCGCGCACGAACTCGACGGTGCCCGCCAGCAGGTAGCGGCCGCCGGTCTTCTCCAGTCGCGTCGTCCCATTATCCTGGAGCACCGGCTCCTCGGGCGACAGGCTGTTGTAGCCGAAGCCGCGAACGCTTCGGTCACCGCCAGCGAAAAAACGGTAAATGCCGGGCAGGTCATCAAAGTTATTCACCAGTGCGGCGCCCATTTCGGCGCGGGTCAGCAGGTGCCAGCGATCGGCGATATCGAACACGCGTTCGGATTGCACGTGCAGGCGCACGAAATCCGAGTCTGAGCCCAGTGTCTTGGTCGAGCCGATGAGCTCTATAAGAAGAGTGCGGCTGAACAGCGCTTCGCCCAGGAAGCCCTCGGGCACCGATGCCAGTGTGATGCCGGGCACCAGCAGGTTGCTGGTGCTTTCTTCTGCGCCCTTAAGGGTGGTGGTGCTCGTTGCCGCCACAGAATAAACATACTGCCAGCGGCCACGCACCTTGGTGATGGAAGGCTGCACCGAGTATTCGCGCGTATCCAGATCGCCGGACTTCTCATCATCGATAAGTGCCTCGATGGAAAACTTCTCCAGCGCCGGATCGCCGATGGGAATGTCATAGCGCGCGTCCAACCTTTGCTTGATTGCAGAGGCTGTGAGTTCAACGCGCAGGCGATGGCCGCGGTCATTGACGCGTGAGTCGGTCCATCCCAGGGTGCCACGCACAGAGGTATCCGTGCCGTAGCCGCCGGCAATGGTGAACTGGCGCGTGCTCTTGGTTGCGGTAATGGTGACCGGCACAGTGAGGTTCACCGGGTCCGGGTCGCCGGGAGTGACTTCCACCGTTGAGAAATAGAGGCTGTCATCCAGCGCGAACTGTGTGCGCAGCAATTCCGTGGAGCTGTACGGGTCGCCTTCGTGAAAACGCAGGAAACGTTTGACCAGCTCCGGACGAATGACGGCCTGCTCAATGTTGATGGCGCCGAATCGGTAGTGGGGGCCGGTATCCAGCAACAAGTCGATCTGCGCCGTTTTCGCTGCCACATCCACCCGCATCTCGTTGCGAACCAGGCGTGCGCGCAGATAGCCGTTGGAGGCAGCTGTGCGCTCCAGGTTGCCCTTGACCTGTTCATACACGCCGTGATTGAGGCGCGTGTCCGGGCGCAGCGAAGTCTGGTGCTTGGCCGAATCGAATGCCGCATCATCGGCTCCAGGGCCCTGCACCTGCACGCTGACGGTGGTGATCATCACCGGTGTACCAGGTTCGATGTCGATCTTTACCCGCCATTCCTGTTCATCGCCAAAGAAATCGGCTTTCACCACCGGCTCGTAGAATCCAAAGGGTCGCAGCGCACTGCGCACCTCGCGGTCGATGCGGTTGAACAGGCCTGTCATCATCTCCTTGTCGATGTCCTTGCGTTCGCGACTGCGCTCCACGCTCAGGAAGGTGACGACATTGGCGCGCAGATCACCCTCGACCCCGGTGATCTCGACCTTGATGCCGGCGGGTGCGAGTGCGGGCGCCAATGCAAGCAGCATTGCCAGTACTCGCAGCACCAGCGCTTTTTTCAAGCGCCTGCCCCGGCGCCCAGCGCAATCGACGTGCGTCCATCAGGCTTGCCCAAGGGGCCGAAGCGGCGCTCCTCGATGCGGGTGAGTTGTGCGCCAGGCGTTGGGCACATGCGCCATAGCAGGGTGGTGGCACGCGTGCCGAACTCCTGGCCAGCAATGAAAGGTCCGGAACTGGCCGGCCAGGGAAGGTCCACGCGCGCATCAGCATCGCGGTCAGGGTCTACCAACGGTTTCTGGTCCAGCATTGCTGCAAACAGCGACTCCAGTTCATTGTGGCCCGCATCGACATTGGCACGCAGCGCGCGCAGTCCCTGCGTGACCTTGGGCCATGGTGTGCCCAGCCGGTGGTTGGACAGCGCGTGCAGGCCGGGTTCGAGCCTCTGCGCAAACTGCCCGGTGCGATTGGATGCGTAGCACAGCTGGTCGCTGTCGCCGATGATCAGGTTAAACCCAGCGTAAGCGGATTTGTCTGCGGCCAGTTGGCTGGCGAATTCATAAGGCGCGCATCCGCTATCGAAGAACCGCATGACCAGTTCGCCGCGCGAGCGCAGGCCCGTGCCCACTGTCTCGTCCCGAAAGTTGGTGACGGCAGCGAATCGGCCATCGTCGCGCGCAGCCAGCCAGGTGCCGCCGGCCACCAGGTCGCGACCTGCGAGCAGCCCCGGGGTGTCGTGCCAGAAATCCAGCGGTGCAGTGGGCCTGGCGTGGTGTTCGTCGCGATTGGCCACGACCAGCAGATCGTACTGCGGGTGCACTTTCCATGCGAGCAACAGCAGGCACATCGATCAGGCAACCGAGTCGAGCCAGGCATCAATCAGGCGCCTGGAAATGGTTTCCCGCGGCGGCAGCAGCACTGCACCGGCGCGCAGCTGGGCGCTGGTGAACCAGCGCGCGTCTTCCAGTTCGCCGTCGCGCAGTGTTGGCACGGCGTATTCCCCACGAGCCTGGAACCCCAACATCAGTGAGGAAGGAAACGGCCAGGGCTGCGAGGAGTGATAGTCAATGGTGCTGGTATGGATGCCGGTTTCCTCATCGACCTCGCGACGCACGGCCTCTTCAAGTGTTTCGCCTGGTTCAACGAACCCTGCAATCGTGGAATAGCGATTGGGTGGCCAGTTGGCCTGGCGACCCAGCAGTGCCTGCTGGCCATCATGGACCAGCACGATGATGGCCGGGTCAATGCGCGGAAATGTCTCGTTGTCGCAGCTGGTGCATAAGCGCGCATGTCCGGCACGTGTCGGCACGGTCGGTGCGCCGCAGCGTCCACAGAAGCGATGGTTGGCGCGCCAGATATTGAGTGCGCGCGCGTAGCCCAGCAGCGCCGCTTCAGGTGCAGCCAGCTCACTGGCCAGCGGGCGCAGCTCTGAAAAGGTTTCCCCCGGAAAAGTGCTGGCGGCCGCCGCATCCACATCGACCAGCACACATCGGTGCCCCGAGAACCAGCCCAGTAACACCAGGCGCTGTGGATCCAGATGGGCTGTGACGCGCGCGTCGTCCCTGGACAGGAATACCGCGCGCGCCAGGGCGTCGGCTTCCGCCGGATGGACCAGCGCAGCACTCTCGAGCATGACAATGAACCGGGTCTCCGGATCGGCCAGTGCCTCCGCCAACCAATCGTCACGCAGGCGCGCCTCGGCGCGTCGGTCGAGTGGGGCACCGGCGAAGGGATTGGCAGAGCTCATGTACTGCCCGAATCATAACAACCGGATCCCAACCTCCGCTGAATGCGGCTTGCTGATCCAGTGTGCAAATGCCAGAGGAATTGCGAATCAAAGGCGCGTTGCGCTCGGCAACCAGTCGCTGTCGGGCACGCACAGCGTTCGAAATGGCTTTCTTTTACAGCGCCTGATGGGTAAGTGCCCTGGGGGTGCATATACCTTTCTATAAATTGCAATTTACAGACTCATCTAAACGATATATCGTTATCGCTGAGTTATTGAGCAATCAAGGGTATTTCATGTTCGGAATTGCTGGAGGCGGGCGGGGCGGCCGGGGTCGCTTTTTCGGGCCGGGCGATTTGCGGCTGGTGCTGTTGGCCCTGATCGAGGAGAAGCCGCGCCATGGCTATGAACTCATCAAGGATCTGGAGACCAGGTTCGGCGGCGCGTATTCGCCAAGTCCCGGATCGGTATATCCCACATTGACCTTGCTGGAGGAATTGGGCCACGTGCGTTCGACTGCGACCGAGGGCACCAAACGGCTGGTCGAGATAACTGACGACGGACGCCGTTACATTGCCGACAATCGCGCCGCACTGGATAGCGCGATGTCCCGCATGGCCATGGCGGCTCGCGCGGCGTCCGCAGAAATGCCCCCAGGGGATGTGCATCACGCCATGCATACGCTCAAGGCCGCGCTGATATTTCATCGTGGCTGGGATGCCACAGAGACCCAGCGGGTCAGGAAGATCATCGAGGGCGCCGCCCAGGCCATTTCACAGGCAGAAGAAACATGAATGACGCTCCTCAGATCACGCGTGTTCGCCACGAGATCAAACGCAGGCGGCTGACCGTTGAACGCGTGGAGCATCTGGCGCCAAAGATGGTGCGCGTGGTGCTCAAGGGCGAAGAGCTGCAGGGATTCACCTCGCTGGGCTTCGATGACCACGTGAAATTGTTCTTCCCCGGCTCCGGCGGCCAGCCAGCTGAGCCGGTGATGCGCGACTACACTCCCCGTCTTTACGATGCCGGAGCCGGCGAGCTGTGGATCGATTTCTATCTTCACGATGCAGGCCCCGCGACCAGTTGGGCGGCACAGGTCGTGCCCGGCCAGACTCTGGAGGTCGGTGGTCCCAAAGGATCCTCCGTCATCTCGGTGGAGGGAATCGATTTCCATGTACTGGCGGGCGATGAGACGGCTCTCCCGGCGATTGCCCGGCGACTTGAGGAATTGCCGCCGGATACGCGCGCGCTTGTTGTCCTCGCAGAAGAGGGAGAGCAGGACTACCCGCTTGAGAGTCGCGCAAAGTTCGAGGTCGTGCGGGTCTCGCCCGGCGACACGGATGGCCGAGCCCAGCGCATCATCGATGCTCTACGTGCGCTGAGCTTTCCGAGAGAATCCTGTTTCGTGTGGCTTGCCACCGAGTCGCACGTGGCCCGCGCGATCCGCCGCTATTTCATCGATGAACGCGGCTTTGACAAGGGCTGGATCAAGGCGGCTGGTTACTGGCGCACTGGAGCCGCGGCCGCCCACGAGAACATCATGGACGAGCGCTGACTGCAGAGCCCCCTTCAGGGATCGAGGCACAGGCGCCCCTGGCGCGAATCCTCGCAGCTGAGGCAGCGATGCATGCGCACATGCAGCTGGTCCACCACGATCAGGCTGGCGCAGTCCGCGCACAGGGTGGCGCGCAATTCGTCAGCACGCGCCAGGGCCGTGACCAGGAACACCGCGTGCTCGAATGTGATGCGCGGGGCGGGCATCAGCAGGTGATACGCCTCGAAGGCCTCGCATAGTGCCTCGCCGCGCTGCATGCCAGGCAGCGCCCGCTGTGCGTCGGCGACCCTGGTGGCAGGCATGACTCCCAGCAGGTAACAGACACTGGCCAACACCGCGGTTTCCTGGCGCATGCGCGGCGTGCGCGTGAAGTAAGTGGCCAGCTGCGGGGATTTGCCGCGGTGGCGCATCGGACCGGGCCCGGCATCGTCGGCGATGTAGCTGCGGTAAAGCTTGCGGATCCGGTCATCGGTCAGCCCGGTCCAGGTGCGGATGGTCCGCGTGCGCGCCTCGTGCTGGATAAAGCGCAGTGCCAGGTCGAAACGCTGGCGGTCACGTGTGTAGCGATCGTCGGAGATTCTCATTGGAGTTGCCGTCCGGTGCCTGTTGGGAGAATATTACGAAATCTTTAGAATTGGGAAAAACATCCCAAATTCACATGTTCGTGGAAATGCCGGCATGGGTGACTATGTCGCGCAAACACGGAGGAATCGTATGAGTGAACAGGTTTTGGTTTCCGGTGCGCGCCAATGGCAGGCCGGGCAATGGCTGGGATTCGGTGCGATGGACTCGGTAGCCGAGATCAACGCGCAGTGCCTGGATCTGCTGTGTTCCACCGCTGCCGGGTCGCTGCTGCCGCTGCCGGCCTTGCTGGCCAGCCATCAGGCCCGCTGGTGCAGGCTGGCGCCTGCCGCGCGAATGCAGCTGGCCGCCAGTCCCTATCTGCTGGCCGACGCCGGGTTCGACGACGAGCAGCGCTGGCTATGGCCAGGGCGGCGCATGGTGCGCGACCTGCGTCGTGACCTGGCCGCACCGTTCTTTGTGGGCGAGCATGTGGGCGATTTCGTGCGCCGGGTGCTGGTGTTCGGCTGGCACCTGGCGCGTGCCAACCGGCAACTGGCCCGCGTCGTGCTTGGCATGACGCCAGCATGTGCCGCGCACGTGGCCGCGCTGCAGCTTCGCGACCTCGACTGGCTGGCGCAACACCAGCCCGGCTGGGTGCGTCCGCGATGGGAAAAACAACCGCACATCTGGGGTGACCTGCTGCGCGCAGCAGACGGCGATGATGATGCGCAGGTGGCGCAGGTCAGCCTACGCGGATTGCAGTTGCTGGCCGGTGGCGTGCTGGCGGCGCAGCGTGCAGCGGTGCGCTAAGCCCGGCCTTCGTGGTTTGGCCGGGCCCTAAAGTCCCTTCGGGTCGTGGCCCACATCCATGAGCAGCCGCGCCAGCAGGTACACGCGTGGCACCAGCGTCGCGATGTCGGCGTAATCGTCAACGGAGTGTGCACCGCCACCCTCGATTCCAAAACCATCGACTGCAGGCGTGCCCGTTTGGGCTGCGAAGGCCACGTCTGCTGATGAGCCGACGTCGGTGGCCGTAATCTTGCGCCCGATCTCTGCATAGAGACGATTCGCGCGTTCAACCACGTGATCCGTGTGCTCGTTGGGGGGCCAAGGTGGAAAACTGCGTTGCATCGACATGCTTATCGAGACGCCGTCGATACTGGGATTTTCCGCCAGCTTCGCGGCGGCTTGTTCGACGCGGTCCAGCTCGTCATTTGTGAATGCCCGCACGTCAGCCTTCAACTCCGCATGGGAAGGCACGACATTGGTTTTGTCTCCGCCGTTGAGAATGTCGACGGTTACCGTTGTTTTCTTCGCTGGATCGCTCAGCATCTCGACGGCCAGGGCAAAGCGCGCGGCCTCAATCACCGCATTGCGCCCGTTTTCAGGCTCCAGTCCGGAATGCGCCGCCCGTCCTGTGAACTGCGCTGTAAGGGTCGCGCTGCCTTTGCGCGCCTTCAATACCTGGTCTGTGGGTACGCCCCGCTCGAGGTTGATGACGAGATCGCTGGCCCTGGCCAGAGTCTGGATGAGATCCCTCGTACCAACCGAGCCGGTCTCCTCATTCGAATTGAGCAGCACATCGATTCGCGCGAAGTCGGCAAACCCGGTTGCCTTGAGCACATTGAGGGCGCATACCGCGGTAACGCCCCCAGCCTTGTCATCGCCAGCTCCCGGTCCGATGTAGTGCTGGCCTTCCCAATGCGGCATGCGCCTCGTCACGTCGCCGTGATTGAACACGGTATCCATGTGCGCGATAAGAACAATGCGCCCCTTGCCCGTTCCCCTGAAGGTCGCGACGACATTGTTCCCAACGGCCGGAGGCGTTGGCGCAATAGCCTTCACATCCCCGCCGAGGGCCGTGAACTGTGCAGCGTAAATCGCACCCACCGCATTCAAGCCATCGACATCGCCAGTGCCGCTGTCGATTGCAACCAAACGCTGGAGCAACTCACGGCCGTCTTGCTCGCAGGCTTTGGCTGCCGCCAGAACCCGTGCATTCGGATGAGATGCAGCGCCAGCCAACGCCGGAAAAATGCACGTCAGCGCTGCAAGAAGCGCGCATACCTGCGTCGTGCACACGGCAATGTTGGTGCGTCTGATAAATGCCTTCTGTGTCATTTTCCAAGACTCCGCTGATGGTATTGGCCGGTGCCGCGACTGAGCAGTGTGTCGCCGGCCTGCAGTTCGCCAGGCTCGACCTCCGCCAGTCCCGCGATGCGTTCGTAGATGGGCGCGAAATCGACGTGCGCCAGCCCCAGCAATTCCTCGAGGTTGCGGATAACGAAATAGCATTCCTGGAAATCGTCGATGCGATAGCGGGTGCGCATCACGCGTTCCAGGTCAAAGCGCACGCGATTGGGCGACGGGTCGTCAATGGCGAAGACACTCTCGGCGGAAGACGACGCTATGCCCGACCCGTAGATCCGCAATCCATCGGACTGCTGTACCAGTCCGAATTCCACGGTGTACCAATAGACACGCGCCAGCTGGGCCAGCTTGCCCAGGCGCAGCGCCTTAAGTCCGCCCTGCCCGTAGGCCTGGATGTAGTCGGCGATAACCGGGTGCATGAGCATGGGCACATGGCCAAACACATCGTGGAAGACATCGGGCTCTTCCAGGTAGTCCAGTTCGTCGGCGTGCCGGATGAAATTGCCGGCGGGGAAGCGGCGGTGGGCCAGGTGCTCGAAGAACACCTCGTCGGGCACCAGTCCCGGCACCGCGACGACCTGCCACCCCGTAGCCTTCATCAATGCGTCGGTGAGACGGCCAAAATCCGGGATCTGCTCGGCGCCAATGGGCAGTGCCCTCATGCCGGCCACGAACTCGTCGCAGGCCCTGCCTGCCAGCAGCCGGACCTGCCTTTCGAACAGCGACTTCCAGACTGAATGCTGGGCCGGGGTGTACTGCCCCCATCCCTGGTCGATGGTCCAGTCAGCGCGCTGCGGCGGCGAGTCCATAACCAAGTATACGACCGGGCGGTATAGTCAGGCCTGACCCAGGTCGGGTTCGGGGGACAGATGCGCACACCAACAATTTCCGCGGCGTTGCTTTTCACACTGGCTGCGACAAGCGAAGCGTGGAGCCAGACTCCGCCACTGGGTATAGCGCCTGTGAGCCTTACCCAGCCCAGCTACCAAGTCGACACCGCCGAGCAGCACCTGCTGCAGGTCACGGTGGTGGCCAAGGGCATGGCTCATCCATTTTCCATCGCGATGCTGCCCGATGGCGACGCTCTGATCAGCGAACGCGGCGGACAGCTGCGCTTGCTGCGCAATGCCGTCGGTGCAGCAGGCAAACCCACTACGCTTGAGCCTGCTGCCGTCCCGGGTCTGCCCGCGATGCAAGTGAAATACCGTAACGCCGGGCTGCACGACATCGCGCTCCATCCGGGCTTCGTCACCAACCGCCTGGTGTATTTCACGTTCAACAAGCCGGGGAACCTGATTCCCGGCGTGGGCACTGCACCAGGCCGACAACAGAGCCGCTTGACCATCCTGCGGGCCAAATTCGATGGCAAGGCCCTGTCCGAGGTTAAGGAAATATTTGTGGGTGACTCCGAGGGCACCAGCGGATCGCGCATCACCTTTGGTGCGGATGGAATGCTGTATGCAGAAATCGGCGCGGCCACCGGCGACATCGCGCAGCATCTGGACGTGACCACCGGCAAGGTGCTGCGTTTGCGCGACGACGGCACGATTCCCGCTGACAATCCCTTCGTGAAACGCAGCGACGCCAAGCCTTCGGTGTTCACTTACGGGCATCGCGATCCATTGGGTCTCACTGTGCATCCTGTCACCGGTGCGGTGCTGTCCGCTGAACACGGCCCCAACGGCGGCGACGAACTCAACCTCATACAATCCGGGAAGAATTACGGGTGGCCGCGGGTGACGTTTGGCCACGGCTACGACGGCGCAGTGCTGTCCGAGTCGCCGGTGGCGCCGGATGTCGAGACCCCGCTGGTGGTCTGGCTGCCGTCCATAGGCCCCTCCGGGTTGATGGTGTATACGGGCAACCGCTTCGCCAACTGGAAGCTCAATGTGTTTGTGGGCAGCGTGCGGCGCGGGGAGATCCCGCGCACTGGCGGCCTGGAGCGCGTGGTGCTCAACGATAAAATGCAGGAGCTGCGCCGCGAGACGTTGCTGACGGACCTGCACCAGCGCATACGTGATGTGCGCCAGGGTCCGGACGGACTCATCTATGTATTGACCGATGAAGACGACGGCGCCTTGCTGCGGTTGGAGCCGACAACCCCATCGCCCCGATGAGTTCGCTGCAACCATTTCACCTGGCCGTGCCCATGCATGACCTGGCCGCGGCGCGTCAGTTCTACGGCGAGATGCTGGGGTGTCCGGAAGGGCGCAGCTCCTCCGAATGGGTGGATTTCGACTTCTTTGGTCATCAGCTGGTAGCGCACCTGGATCGACTGCGCACCGCGCGTACCTGGATCAACAATGAAGTGGATGGCAAGGACGTGCCGGTACCGCATTTTGGCGTGGTGCTGGAATGGGACCACTGGCACCGCCTGGCCCAATCACTGCAGGCGGGCGGTGTGCGCTTCGGCATCGAGCCGGGAATCCGCTTTGCGGGGCAGGTTGGCGAGCAGGCGACCATGTTTTTCTTCGATCCGGCCGGCAATGCGCTGGAATTCAAGGCATTCCGCGACCCCTCGAGATTGTTCGCGAAATAGGGAACTTTTGTCCGCGGGGGGCTGCGGCCATACGGCACTGGCGCGGGCACGCGCTCTGAGGTTAGCTTCGACGTAATGGGTCATCGAGGCAGGCAGGTACGCCGGCAACTCGGCCTGGCGTTTGCCACGGGCCTGATGCTTATTGTGTCCGTAACCGTATCGGGCAGTGCGCCGGAGTCTGGTGGCGTGCGGTCCCCAGGCCCGGAATTCCGGTTTGTCCGCCTGGCTTACTCGGACAACCCGAATTTCTCGTTTGGCCGCTTCCGTGGATTCGGCGGCGGTGCATGGACTACCGATGCGCCGGAGGCCGAAGAGCATTTCATGCAGGGCGTGCACCGGCTGACGAGGATCAATGCCGGCGATGACAGCATTGGCATTCGACCCATGGACGACGAGCTGTTCAACTATCCGTGGCTGTATGCAGTGGAAGTGGGCCGTTGGGAACTGTCGGACGAGGACGCCGCGCATATTCGCGAATACCTTTTGCGCGGTGGATTCCTGATGGTCGATGACTTCCACGGCTCGGTGCAGTGGGAGGGTTTCATGGAGTCCATGCGTCGCGTGTTCCCAGACCGCGAAGTGGTGGAGATTCCGGACGACCACGAGGTGTTCCACGTGGTGTATGACCTCGACCACAAGATACAGATACCAGGCATTGCCGCGCTGATGTCCGGCCGCACCTATGAACAGGATGGCGTCGAGCCGCACTGGCGCGGGATTTTCGATGACGATGGGCGACTGATGGTCGCCATCAATTTCAACATGGACCTGGGCGATGCCTGGGAACTGGCCGACCGGCCTGATTATCCGCAGCCCATGACAGCATTGGCCTATCGCTTTGGCATCAACTACATCGTCTATTCAATGAGTCACTAGCAAATGTGGGAGTTCCTCCTCGGCCATTCACTCTGGGCGTTTCGCAGTGGCGAACTGGCATTCGCGCGCGGCTGGCCGTTGTGGGTGTTGTTTGTGCTGGGTGCGCTGGGACTCGCCGGCATAGTCGCCACGATGCTGCGCAACCGACAACTGGGCGCGCTGCGCATGACGGTGCTGGGAGTGTTGCAGTTCGCATTCCTGGCGCTGCTGCTGGCGCTGCTGTGGCGCCCGGTGCTCAACGTGGAACGGATACGCGATCGCGAAAACGTGGTCGCATTGCTGGTCGATGATTCGGGCAGCACCAATGCCCGGCCCGATGTGAAGACCGCAGCGCTTCGCGAACAGGCCGTGCAGGCGCTGGAGGCTGGCGTCACCAAACAACTGGCGTCCAGTTCAGAACTGCGACTGTTCTCGTTTTCCGATCGTGCGGCTTCGGTGGAGTCGCTTGCCGAGCTCAAGGGCGGTGCCAGCGCGACACGCATCGGCGAGGCACTTGAATCGATGACGCAGATGGCCGCCAGTGTGCCGCTGGCCGGGATCATCGTGGTGACGGATGGAGCGGAAACCGGCGGCACGCTGGATGAAGCGACGCTGGCGCGGCTGGCCGCCACCGGAATTCCCATTCACACCGTCGGTCTCGGACCGGAGTCGCTGACCAACGACCTGGAACTGGAGCAACTGCAGGTGCCGGGCACGGGCGTGGCGGGCGAGACCATGCGCGCCACGGTTTCGATACGTCACCAGGGCCAGCGCAGTACGCGGGTTCGCGTCTATGACGGCGGCGAGCTGGTCGCAGCGCAGGACGTGATCCTGGGCACAAATGCCGGACTGACCAGCGCCAACATCGAGTTTCCTGCGGGCAAGGCGGGCTTGCGCGATCTGCGGGTGGTTGTCGACACGGCGCGCGACGAAACCAATGTCGCCAACAACGCCAGACGGGCGCTGGTTGAAGTCAGCGATCGTCGCCGCAGCGTTCTCTATATAGAAGGCGAGCCGCGCTGGGAATACAAATTCATCCGCCGCGCCATCGAGGCCGACAAGTCGCTGCGACTGGTCAGCGTAGTGCGCGCAACGCCCAATCGTTATTACCGGCAGGGCGTGACATCGGCTGAGGAATTGGCGGATGGCTTTCCACGCACCGCAGCCGAGCTGGACAGCTATGACGCCGTCATCATCGGCAGCCTCGAGGCCGCGGCGCTGTCGACGCAGCAGCATGAGTGGTTGCGCGATTTTGTCGACAAGCGCGGTGGCAGCCTGTTGATGCTGGCCGGACGCGACGGATTGGGTGACGGCGGTTGGGGTCGGGTGCCAGTGGGCGCATTGCTGCCATCGGTGTTGCCACGGGGCGCGTCGCCCAGTTACGGCGCGCGTGCCAGCCAGGTGCGACTGACCACGTATGGCGCAGCATCCGCGGTGGGCCAGCTGGATGCCGATCCCGCCAAGAATGTGGCGCAGTGGGCCACCATGCCGGCGCTGGCGGATTTCCAGTCTTTGGGCCGTCTTCGTCCTGGTGCAATCGTGTTGCTGGAGGCGCTGGCCGCGGATCATGCGGAACCGCTGCTGGTGACGCAGCGTTACGGTCGTGGCGCTACGTGGTTGCTGGCAACGGCTACCACCTGGCGCTGGCAGATGCGATTACCCCTGCCCGACCAGCGTCACGAACTGTTCTGGAAACAGATGCTGCATGCCTTGTCCACGCCCTCGCCGGCGCAGGTCTCGTTGCGCAGCGATCACAGCGTGGCCGAGGACGGACCCCTGGAGCTTGAGGCCGAAGTACTGGACGAGACATTTCAGCCCATGCCTGCGGCTCAAGTCGAGGTCACGGCCACCGGTGACAGCGGCGAGACCGTGCCGGCGCGCGTTGAACCTTCGGGTCGCGGCGATGGTCGCTACAACGTGAATGTGCAGTCAGCAACACCCGGCCTGTATCGCATCGAACTCAAGGCCCATGCGGGAGCCAGGGAATTACCCGGCGCGATAGCGCATGTGCGTCGCGAGGTTGGCGTGAGCGAGCACTTCTCGGCCTACCAGCATCGACCCATGCTCGAACGCATCGCGCGCGAGAGCGGCGGGCGCTACTGGCGACTGGACCAGATCAGCGACTTGCCCGAAGCCATACGTTATTCGCGCGCCGGCATGGTGGAGCGCCAGACGCTGGACCTGTGGAACATGCCATTGGCTTTCCTGCTGCTGGGAATGCTCAAGCTGGCCGAATGGCTGCTGCGGCGACACTGGAGACGGTTGTGAGTCGTGCATTGCTGCTGCTGGCTGCAACACTTGCCTGCGCGGCAGCGCAGGGTGCCACGCAGGTGCTGGTAGTCAGCGGCCTGGGCGGCGAACCGCAGTATGACGAGCAGTTCCAGCAATGGAGCCAGGGTGTGGCCAAGGCATCGACGACGGCCACCGGCGATGCGGCACGCGTGGTGCAGCTGTCTGGAAGTGCAGTCACCCGCGAAGCCCTGGAGCAGCAACTCAGAAAAGCGGCAGAGCAGCTCAAGGCCGGCGACCAGTTCGTGCTGGTGTTGCTGGGGCACGGCAGCTTCGACGGCACGGAATACCGTTTCAATATTCCCGGACCGGACATCACCGGCAGCCAGATCCTTGCGTTGCTTGACCGCATACCCGAGTCAGTGGCGCAGCTGCTGGTGGTGGCAACCAGCACCAGTGGTGCCGTGGCCGATCGCTGGGCAAAAGCAAATCGGGTCGTGATCACGGCCACCCGCAATGGCGGCGAGCGCAATGCAGTGCGTTTCGGTGGCTACTGGGTCGAGGCATTGAGCAGCGATGAAGCGGATCGCGACAAGGATGGAGCGGTGACTGCGCAGGAGGCTTACGATTTCGCAGTGCGTAAAGTCGGTGACGCATTCAAGTCTGACGCCGCAATTGTCTCCGAGCACGCAAAGATCGTCGGGGCGGATCCCGCGCGTTTTGTGGTGGCACGCCTGGGGCAGGCGGCATTGTTCGCAAGCGACGCGCAATTGATCGCGCTGCGCGACCAGCAGGCTGGTATCGAGCGGCGACTGGCCGAGGTGCGCACGCTCAAGGGACAGCTGAGCCAGGACCAGTACTACGATCGCCTGGAGCCGGTGCTGGTGGACCTGGCACGGTTGGGTGAGCGGGTCGACTCGCGGTTGGCCGCACTGGGCGTCAAGGACACAGGAGCCGCGCATGCAACGCCCTGAGACACGCACCCCTCAGACACGCTCGATAGTACGCCTGGTTCTGGCGATGCTGCTCTCGGCAGTGGCGCTGCAAGCCGCGGCCATGCAGATCGACTACGACGAAAAGCGCGCAGCCAGCTTGCGCAAGTGCGATGAGCCGCTGTATCACGGCCAGACAGTCGAGGCGCGCGCCTGCTTCCAGGCGCTGATGCGCGCTACCACTGACCCGTTGATCCAGGCCGAATCCGCATGGGCGCTGGGTGACCTTCGCGGTGCCAACGAACTTTTCCGGCAGGCGGTGGCAGCCAGCGACAGCGCAGTCCTGCCACGCGTTCGCTGGGGCCGCATGTTCCTGGATGCGGGGCAAAACGGCGACGCCCTGCGCCTGTTCCAGGAGGCATTGCAGATCAGTCCCCGCGATGTGGGCGCGCGACTGGCCATGGCGCGTGCCACCCTGGAGCAGTTCAACGGTGACCTGGCCGAACAACTTCCTGCACTGCTTGCAGAGAACGACTCTCTGGTGGAGGCGCACCTGATCGCGGCGCGCGCTGCCATCGAGGACGGCAAGCTGGATGAAGCGGGCAAGGCCGCCCAGCGGGCACTGGCGTTGGCGCAGCAACAAAAGCGCCCGCCACTGGAAGCACAGGGGTTGCTGGCGGCCATCGAGGTGATACGCAATCGCGATCCACGTGAGTGGACCGAGGCTGCCCTCAGATACAACCCACGCTATGGCGACATGTTCGTATCGCTGGGCTATTTCGAAATCATCCGGCGCCGCTATCGCGAAGCCGATGTGTGGTTGCGTCGCGCCGTGGAGGTGCAACCGGAGTCGTCTGCGGCGCAGCGCGAGCTGGGACTCAACCTGATGCGCCTGGGAAATATGGCCGAGGCGCGCACGCACCTGGTCAAGGCCTACGAAGGGGATCCGTTCAGCACCACGACGGTCAATACGCTGCGTCTGCTCGACAGCCTTGAGCAATTCGAGATCACGCGGGTGACGCAGCCGCCCCTTAACCTGCAGCTCAACAAGTCCGAGTCCGCGGCCATGCTGCCGTACGTGGAGCAGCTGGCGCGCGACAGCGTGGCTACCTTCTCGAAGCACTACGGGTATGCGCCGACCCAGCCCATCACTGTCGAGATCTATCCCAACCATGACGATTTCGCCGTACGTACTGCAGGTTTGCCTGGCATCGGATTGCTGGGCGTGACCTTCGGCAATGTGGTGGCCATGGATAGCCCGTCGGGTCGCAAGAGCGGCGATTTCCACTGGGGCAGCACCATGTGGCACGAGATGGCCCACGTGTTCACATTGTCCGTGACCGGCAATCGCGTGCCGCGCTGGTTGAGTGAAGGCCTGTCGGTGTACGAGGAATGGACCTCTGGTCCCACGCCGGGTGTGGCCGTGACCCCGCCGGTGCTTGACACCTTCATTGCCGGCAAGCTGCTGCCTATCGCGCGTCTCGACGAAGGGTTCCTGCGTCCCAGCTATGAGAACCAGGTGCAGATCTCCTACCAGCAGGCGGGGTTGGCCTGCCTGTTTGCCGAGCAGCGATTTGGTTTCGCCAAGGTGGTGGAATTCCTGCGCGCCTTCAATGACGATCCGACCACGGCCCAGGCAATTCGCGCGGTGTTCAAGGTTGAACCCGAGCAATTCGACAGGGAATTCGACGCATTCATGAAGCAGCGATTCGCAGCCTACCTGGCCGATCCCAAACGTTGGACGGAGCTGATGGCTCGCGCACACCGATTGCTCGAAGCGCGCAACTGGGCAGCGGCACGCGATGCGGCGCAGGCGGCTATCCAGGCACTTCCCGAATTCACCGAGAGCGGCAGTGCCTACGAAGTGCTGGCCACCGCCGAGCATGAAGCCGGCAATGACGCTGCGGCCATTGCGGGGCTGGAGCAATGGCGCAAGGCCGGCGGCTGGGATCCGGCCACCACGCGCCAGCTGGGCGCGTTGCTGGCCGCCGCCGGAAACAAGGCGCGCGCCGCCGAGGTGCTGGCATCGGTGAATTATTCCGATCCACTGTCTGCGGCCGGGCATGACAAGCTGGGCGACCTGTTGCTGGCCAATGGCAAGGGGGGCGATGCATTGCGTGAATATCAGGTACTGCTGGCGCTGCAGCCGCTGGACACTGCCGCGGCACAGTTCGGCCTTGCGCGTGCCTACCGGCAGACCGGTGATACCGCGCGTGCGCGACGCTCGCTGCTCGAATCACTGGATACCGCCCCGAATTACCGACCTGCCCAGAAACTGTTGCTGGAAATGACTGGAGACCGACCACCATGACCGATGCGGCCCCTTCTTCTGACACTCGCGAACTCGTCAACCGGTTTGGTGAGTGCTTTGATTCGATTCGCCACGAGGTGCGCAAGCTCATCGTCGGGCAGGACGAGGTTGTCGAACAGCTGCTGATAACGCTGCTGGTGGGCGGCCACTGCCTGATTACCGGTTTGCCCGGCACCGCCAAGACACTGCTGGTACGCACCCTTGCCAGCGCACTGGGCCTGTCGTTCAAGCGCATCCAGTTCACCCCCGACCTGATGCCCACCGACATCACGGGCACGGATATCCTCGAGGAGGATATGGCCACCGGCAGGCGCACCTGGACTTTCGTGCCCGGTCCGCTGTTTGCCAATGTGCTGCTGGCCGACGAGATCAACCGCACGCCGCCCAAGACGCAGTCGGCGTTGCTGGAAGCCATGCAGGAACTCAGCGTGACAGTGCGCGGCAACACCCGTCAGATCGCGCCGCCGTTCTTCGTGCTGGCCACGCAGAATCCCATCGAGCTCGAAGGCACGTACCCGCTGCCCGAGGCGCAGCTGGACCGTTTCCTGTTCAACGTGCTGCTGGACTACCTCGACGCGCAGCAGGAACTAAAAGTGGTGGAGGAAAACACCGCGCGTGTCGACCCACCGCCCATCAATGCCTGCACCACTGCCGCCGAGATACTCAGGTTCCAGTGGCTGGTGCGCCAGGTGCCCATGTCGCGCGAGATCGCGCTCAAGGCCGTGGCGCTGGTGCGCGCCACGCGCCCCAGTGACCCTTCATCAGGTGAGCATATTCGCCAGTACGCGCGCTACGGCGCCAGCATTCGCGCCACGCAGTTCCTGGCGCTGGCATCAAAAGCGCGCGCGCTGTCGATGGGGCGCTACCACGTGACCGAGGAGGACCTGCGCGCGCTGGCGTTGCCGGTGCTGCGCCATCGCGTGCTGACCAGTTACCAGGCCGAGTCCGATGGCGTCACCATTGACGTCATGCTCAAGCGCGTTGTCGACACGGTGTTGCCAGCCTGATGCCGGCACCTGCCACACCTGCGTTGTCACTGCTGCGGCCCGAAGTGCTGGCGCGCCTGTCGACATTGGAGCTGGTGGCACGCTCGGCGGTGGAAGGCTATTTCCAGGGCATGCATCGCAGTCCGCGTTTTGGCTTCAGCCAGGAGTTCGCGGAATACAAGGCCTATGCCGAAGGCGATGATCCGCGCTTCGTCGACTGGAACGTGTATGCGCGCACCGATCGCACCTACATACGGCGTTACATCGGCGAGACCAACACGCGCCTGATGATTGCGCTGGATACCAGCGCCTCGATGGGGTTCGCCTCGCCGGGGGCAATCAGCAAGCTGCGCTACGCGAAATTCGTCGCCGCGTCGCTGGCCTATATGGCCCTGCAGCAGCACGACCCAGTGGGGCTCATCGCCTTTGACTCAAGGATCCGCAGCTATCGTCCGGCGTCGAGCCGCAGCGGCAGCCTGACCGCCATCCTGCACGCACTGGATGCACTGCAACCCGGCAGCGAAACCGATCTCTCCGAATCGCTGCGCCAGTTGCGCGAGCATTGCCAGCGCCGCGGATTGGTTGCCGTCATCTCCGATCTTTACTGCGATCCCGAGGCGCTGACGCGCGCGGTGGCGCCACTGGCCTGGCGCGGACACGACATCATGATCCTGCAGGTGCTGGATCGCGCCGAGCTCGAACCCACCTGGCAGGAGTCGGTGCTGCTGGAAGACGTGGAGTCGGGCAGGCAGCTGGAGGTTTCTCCGGATTACCTGCGCACGACTTATCGCGAACGCATTACGGCGCATCTTGCCCGCGTGAAGAAAGTCGCGGCCGGTGTTGGCGCGGATCACGCGCTGCTGGTCACCGACGAGCCGCTTGACCAGGCGCTGCGTCGCTACCTGTTGTTCCGCCAGAGGAGCAGGTAGCCCATGTGGCTGGCGCCCTGGTTCCTGCTGGGATTGGCTGGCCTTGCCGTGCCGTTGTGGCTGCATCGCTTCGCGCGGCAGACCGAGCAGAAACAGCCGTTCGCCTCCCTGATGTTTCTCGAGGCCAGCGAGGTGCGGCGCAGCCGACGCCACGAACTACGTTACTGGTTGCTGCTTGCATTGCGCCTGTTGCTGCTGGCGCTGATTGCGTTGGCATTTGCCGGCCCGCTGTGGCGGATGGTGACGCCTGCCAATGGCAAGGGCGTGGCGACGTTGCACGTGATAGCGCTCGACACCTCAATGTCGATGAACCATGACGGCAACTGGGAGCGCGCGCAGCAAAGCGCCACGCAGCTGGCCGGTGCAGTGCGCGGCGCGGATCGCGCCATGCTGGTGGCCGCGGATAACAAGCTGCTGGTGCTGCAGCAACCGGTATTTGCAGGCCAGGCGGGCATGTTGACTGGGGCAATCGCCGCGCTCAAACCCGGTTACTCGCGCCTCGACTACGGCGCCCTGGTTTCCGGTTCCGCAGGGTGGGGTGCCGGACCGGGCGAGCGCGTAGTACTGCATCTGGTCACGGACCTGCAGCAGTCGGCCAGCCCCCTGCGTTTCGCCGACCTGCAACCGCCGCCTGGCGTGACACTTGATCTTGTCGACGTGGGTTCGGATTCGCCTGGCAACCTGCGTGTTGCCGGCGTCGAGCTGGCCCCGCGCAATGCCGGTGAAGCGGTGGTGCGACTTGAGGGCGATGCGGCAGCGGCAAAGGGCCGCTCGCTGGTGATCGAGGTCAACGGCGTGGAGCGCGCCCGTCGCACGCTGCCTTCCGATCTGTCACTGCCCACCGCGCAGCGCTTCGAAGTCGGCGACCTCGGCGAGGGTGAACATCGTTTGTCAGCGCGCCTGGTGCCTGCGGATTCACTGCCGCAGGACGACGCGTACTTCGCACTGGTGCGGCGCGTTGAGCCGCGCGTGCTGCTGATTGCGGCTGCCGCCAATGGTGATGACGCGGTGTATCTGCGCGCGGCACTGCAGTCGCTGGAAAACCCGCGATTCAATGTCGAGGTCGCCGCAGCTGCTAGCGCCGCTACGCGTTCGCTTGCGCAGTTCGCAGCAGTGGTGGTATCCGATGCCGGTGTGCTCAATTCCGTCGCTGCGCAGTCGCTGACGAAATACGTCAACGCAGGAGGGGCAGTGCTGCTGACACTGGGGCCGCGCGCGCTGCAGTTGCCGGCGGTGCCACTGAGTGGCGCAAAACTGGCCACAGGTCGCGCGCGCGCTGCGGGCAATGAGCCGGCGCGGGTCGCGGAGGTGGAGCAGAGTCACCCGGTGCTGCGGGATCCGGGGCTGTGGCGCACCATCCAGTTCTTCCGCCATGTGCCGGTGCAGGCCCCTGACGGCGCGGCGGTGCTGATGCGTTTCGAGAACGGCACGCCGCTGCTGCTGGAGCAGCAAATGCAGACTGGAAAGATTCTGGTGCTGGCGTCCCCACTGGATCGGGCCTGGAACGACTTGGCCATCCATCCGCTGTTCGTGCAATTCGTGGCGGAGGCCACTGCATATCTTGCCGGTGCGCGCGCCGAGGCCGCCACGGCCACCGTGGGCGCGGCGCTGGAGTCCGATCTGGCACGACGCGGCGGGGGCCAGGTGTTTGATCCGGCAGGCAAGCGCACCGTCATGCTCGATGGCGCGACCGCAGGTCCGCGCCTGGTGCCGGAAATGCCCGGGTATTACGAAGTGCGCGGCGGCGGTCGCAGCGACTTCATCGCCGTCAATGTGGATGCCCGCGAATCCTCCCTGACCCGGCTGGACGAGGGCGCGCGCACGCGCTGGCTGGCGCTCAAGGCCGCAGCGGCCACCTCCGGCCCGCAGATCGAAGGTGCCAACGCTCGGGCCCAGCCTGGCACACGACTGATTCCCGTGTGGTTCTGGCTGCTGCTGGCCGCATGTGTGCTTGCATTCATCGAGCCATTGGTGGCGAACTATCACCTTCACGTGCTGCGGGAAGGTCGTTCTTGAATACGCGCACACAGCTTGATGACTACCTCGCGCAGGCGCGCCGGCGCCTGCAGGCGGTGCTGTGGTCGCGGGGCGCGGCCGCGCTGTTTCTGCTGTTGTTCATTGTCACGGTGCTGGCCGCCGCTGTATTGGGGCGATCCGGTTTTTCGACGACAGTGGTGCTGGCGGCACGCGCGCTGCTTGCCATTGCAGCGGCTGGCTGCGGGCTCATGTTCTGGCGCGCCACGCGCGCCCTCAGCGGAGACGCCGGCGCGGCGGCCCTGGAGCGCGCACTGCCTGCGCAGGCCGGACGCGTGCAGACTTACCTGCAGGAACGGCGCAAGGCCGAGCACGGTGCGACGCCGGTGCTGCTGGACTTGCTGGCTGAAGACGCCAACCAGATTGCGCAACACACTTCACTGGGCAAGGCCATCCCGACGCGCCGCGTGCTGTTGCCCGCTGCGCTGGCGGGCCTGGCCCTGGCCGGACTGGTCGCCTCCCTGTTTATCACCGGTTCACTGGGCAGCGGTGCGCGCCGTTTGTGGCTGGGCACATTGCCGCCTGCCGCGCAGCAGGCTGCGGCTGCCGGTGGCATCGCCGTTAAGCCGGGCGATGTGGCGGTACGCCGCAACCAGGATCTGGCCATCGCCGCCGTGGTTGCGGGCAGCAGTGGCGCGGTGCAGGTGCACATGCAGTTCGCCGGTACGGGCCAATGGGAAGTGGCGCCCATGGAAGATGACGGCAAGGGCGGTCACGCCTACACGCTGTATGCAGTGCGTGAAGCCGCACGCTATTACGTGACGGCCGGTCGCCTGCGCAGTGCCGAATACGGCATCCGCGTGGTCGACCTGCCGCAGATCGAGAGCCTGCGCCTGACCTACAACTATCCTGGCTGGACAGGCTTGGCCAAGCGCACGGAGGAATCCGGCGGAGACGTCCGCGCAGTGGCGGGCACGCGCGTGGCACTTGAAGTCGTCACCAATGCGCCGCTCGAAGGTCCATTGCTGGTCATCAACGGCTCGCAGTCGGGTCTGGAACCAGGCGCGGGCGGCGATGCCAACAAGGTGCACGGCGACCTGGTGGTGAAAGAGCCTGGCCACTATCGCATTGCCACCAGGTTTGGCGATGAAATCGTCGCGTTGACGCAGGACCTGGCCATCGACGTGGTGCCGGATGAGAAGCCCACGGTGCAGATACTCAAACCCGGTCGCGACTACCACGCCACCAACATCGAGGAAGTCCCGGTCAGCCTCAAGGCCCAGGACGACTTCCGCCTCGAGTCACTGACGCTGCGCTACTCCGTCAATGGCAGCGACTTCCGCGATGAAAAACTGGCGGCCGGAACCACCGACATACAGGCGGCGGCACTGCTGCGGCTCGAAGAACTGCAGCAGAAGGCAGCCAACGGCACAGCGCCACTGCTGGAGCCCGGTGACCTGGTCAGCTACTACGCAGTGGCACGCGACCACTCCAGCAGCACGCAGACCGACCTGTTCCTCATCCAGGTGCAGCCTTTTGATCGGCGCTTCACGCAATCGCAGGCCAATGGCGGCGGCGGCGGTGGCGGCGGTGGCGACGATGACCAGGGCGCGATCTCGCAGCGCCAGCGTGAGGTGTTGCTGGCGACGTGGAACCTGCAGCGAACCGATCGCGCTGAAGGGCGCGACGCCGAGCGCCTGGCTGACAACGCACGCATGCTTTCCGAAGTGCAGAAGACCCTGGCGGATCAGGCCAACACGCTGGTGGAACGCGCGCGTGCGCGCGAGCTCACTGGCACTGACAAGGGTGTCGACAAGTTTGTCAGCAGCCTTGAAGAGGCAACCAAGGCCATGCGCCCGGCTTCGGAGCAACTGGCCAAACAGGATCTGCAGGCCGCAGTAAAGAGCGAGCAGCTGGCGCTGCAACACCTGCTGCGCGCCGAGGCCACCTTCCGTGAGATCCAGGTGGCCATGCAGAGCAGCCGTGGCGGTGGTGGAGGCGGGGCGCAGGCGGGCCGCGATGTGTCGGAGATGACGGAGCTGGAGCTTGACCTCGAAAAAAACCAGTACGAGACCGAACCGCAGATGACGGCGCAGCAGAAGTCCGGCGCGGAAGACGACCTGATGCGGCGTCTCAAGGAACTTGCGCGCCGCCAGGAGCAGTTGGCGCGTGAAGCCGCGCAGCGCAACGCGGCGCCCGAGGCGCAGCGCTGGCAGCAGGAGCAGTTGCGACGGGAAGCCGAGCAGCTGCGACGTGAGCTGGAGCAGCTGGCACAACAACAAAACGGATCGCAACAACGCAGCAGCCAGCAGTCCGGCGCGCAGCAACGCGGCGCGCAGCAGGGCGGCTCACAGGGACAGCAGTCGCAAAGCCAGGGCGCCGCGCAGGCGGCGCAACAGGTGGCGCAGGCACTGCGTGACATGCAACAGCAGAACAATGCCAGTGCCGCAAATCGCGCCAGTGAACAACTAAATCGTGCGCGCGAGCAGCTTGAGCGTGGGCAGCAAAAGGCGGCAGGCGAGCAATTCGATAACCTGGCGCGCAGCGCGCGGGACCTGGGGGAAAAGCAGCGCAGCTCTGAAGAAGAGTTGCGGGCAGCACTGGGTCCACGGCCGCCACCCAGCATCGCAAACCCACGCGCAACCCAGGGGTCGGGGCTGGGGTATGAACAGGCCGAGCGCCTGGCAAACACCAAGCGCGATATACAGACAGGTCTCGAGACCCTGCAGCGGCAGATGCAGGCGGCACGCACCCAGGGTCGTGAGCGCGCGCCCAATGCCAGCCAGCAGGTGGGTGAAGCGGCAAAAGAGCTTGAGGATTCCAACACCACGGCGCGGCTGGCGCGCAGCGCACAGGAGATCGAGCGCGGCCGCGGCGTGCAGGCTGCCACACGCGAAGGCCTGATCAGCGAGTCGCTGCAGCAACTGCAGCAGAAGCTGGAGCAGGCGGCATCCGTTGCAGCCACCGAGTCAGGTGGCAAGGACAATCAGCAGAAGCGCGCTGAACCCGGTGACCTGCTGGCCGAGCTGGGTGAGTTGCGCCGCGCATTGGAGCGCGCGCGCCAGACTGCGCAGACCCAGCAGGGACTTTCGCAGGGGAGCCGTGGCGGCGATCCGGGAGCGCAGTCGCCGGATGCCCGCGAAGGACAAGGCGGTCAACAAGGCGGCCAGACAGGTCAGCAGGGCCAGTCTGGTCAAGGCCAATCTGGTCAAGGCCAGGCCAACACGGGCGGGCAATCCGGGCAAGGTGGGCAGGGTGCCAATGGCGCGCGTGCAGGCGGAGCCGGAACAGCGGGCGTCTGGGGTGGCGGCGTATATGCCGGAGGCGCGCCGCGCGGCGCATGGGGGGATATCCGTCCCGACCTGCGCGCCGGCAGTGATCGTTTGCAGCAATTGCGCGGCGAGCTGCGTCCGGGGGCCATTCCCGATTCGGATATTGCCGCACTCAAGGAGCTGGCGGATCGCATGCGACGCGCGGGCACGGATCCGATGTCGGTGGAGTACCAGAAAATGGTCGCTCTGGTAGACCAGATTGAGCTGGCTGCACTCAAGTCGCAGCGCGCCGGCAAGCCTGGTGAGTCCACGCGCGCGCCCAACGTGGTCGACGACTCGGGCCGCTACCGCGACAATGTCGCCGACTACTACCGGAGACTTGGGCAAACAAATGAATGATCAGCAGGTGCTGGCCGACCTTATTGCACTGGTCGGCGGCGATGTCGCGCTCGCGCCCGACGCCACCAGCCTTGACCGGCACACCCACGACTACTGCGTTCATGGGCGCAAGGACGTGGGGATCATTGCCCTGGTGTTTCCGCGCAATACGCAGCAGGTTGCGGCCGTGCTGCGTTACTGCAACGAGCATGTCATTGCCGTG
The DNA here is from genome assembly GCA_039932715.1 of Pseudomonadota bacterium. Lineage (GTDB taxonomy): Bacteria > Pseudomonadota > Gammaproteobacteria > Steroidobacterales > Steroidobacteraceae > ZC4RG30. Next base: position 41,431 of record JBDTPN010000001.1, read on the forward strand.
CAACCGCAAGGTGGCCTGACCGGCTTGGCCGGTGGTGCAGTGCCCATCGGACGCTGCGTGGTGATCTGCATGGATCGCATGCGCGCCATCAAGGAACTCGATACCGTCGCGGGCACCATCACCGTGGAAGCCGGCGTGGCCATGGAGGCGGTGCAGAAGGCAGCCGAGGCGGCTGACCTGTTCTTTCCGCTGGACCTGGGAGGTCGCGGCTCCTGCCAGATTGGCGGCAATGTCTCGACCAATGCCGGTGGCAACCGGGTGCTGCGCTATGGCATGGCGCGTGACCTGGTGCTGGGCATCGAGGCGGTTCTGGCCGACGGCACCGTCATTGATTCATTGCGCAAGGTCATCAAGAATAATTCCGGCTATGACCTGCGCCAGCTTTTCATTGGCGCTGAAGGCACCCTGGGCATCGTGACGGCCGTGGTGCTGCGACTGTTCCCCAAGCCGCGCAGCAATTGCACCGGAATATGCGCAGTCAATGATTATCCCGCGGTGCTTGATTTGCTGAAGCGTGCGCGCTCGGGCTTCGGTTCCCTGCTGAGCGCCTTTGAAGTGATGTGGCCGGCATTTTACGAGTTGGGCACTGTGGGGTTGGGTCGCAAGCCACCGCTGGAGCTGGGCCACGGCGCATATGTATTGATTGAAATCCTGGGCACCGATCCCATCGTCGATCAGATGCGTTATGAAACTGTCATCGGCGAAGCCATCGAGGCGGGCGTGGTCAACGACGCCATCGTCGCGCAGTCGCATCGTGAAGCCACCGAGTTGTGGGCGGTGCGCGACTCACCGGGTGAGTGGTCAACGGGAGTGCACTGGCCGCAGCTGGGCTTTGATGTCAGCGTGCCCACCGGCGAGATCGGTCCGCTGGCCGAGGAAATTGAAGCGGAACTTCACTCGCGCTGGCCGCAGCTAATCTCGATGTTCTTCGGTCACGTGGCCGACGGCAACCTGCATGTGTCCGTGCGCATGTCGGGACACCGCGTGCCGGAGCTTGAAATCGAGGATGCCGTGTATGGCATCGTCGCAAAGCGTCGCGGCTCGATATCCGCCGAGCATGGCATCGGTTCGCTCAAGATTCCGTTCCTGCATTTCTCGCGCAGCGAAGCGGAGATCGAATTGATGCGCACCATCAAGAAAGCCATGGATCCAAAAGGCATTTTGAATCCCGGCAAGCTGTTCAAGCTATAGAAAATTGTTGGGCCAGATCATCGTGCGCCACATGTGGGCCACGGGAGAGTTGTCGAAGCCCAGCCCTTCGGCGGGCTCCTTGAAGTGCCGGCCGATGATGTCGGTGAACATTTCCGGATCAACATTCCAGTTGTCCTGGAAGGCGTAGATGTCATAAATCGTGATCAGCCGCGAGGTCATGTACCACGGATGATTGCGCGCTTCGTCATGTGCCTGGCGGATGTATAGCGGCGGCTGGTAATCGGCGCCGAAAAACTTGTTGTAGGCGTCGGGATATTTGAATCCCACTGACTCGTCGGCGAAGTAGCGCAACGCCTGGTGGTATTTGACCGCCCAGGCCACTTCCTCGCTGACATAGGGCGCGATCATTTGCGCGCCCCAGTAGCCGTGATCGGTGCGGATCAATGCGCCGTTGGAGATGTCATGCAGCAGGCACGCCAGCACCACGATCTCGCTCTGCCCGGCATCCAGCGCCGTCTTGGCGCTTTGCAGCAGGTGGCGGAATGCGATGTCGTTGAAGCGGAAGTGAAAGAAATCCAGCAGCCTGGGCCGGTCGGGCATCACCGGCAGTGCCGGATTCTGTCCCATCATGAATACCGCGCCGGTATCCATCATGTGCTCGAGCATGGGCGCTTCCGGTTCGGCTACGCCATCAGCCTTGAAATTGGCCAGCGGCTGCGGCAATACCATGCGCTCATGACCCGCCTGCGGCGCATCCGCGGCAGTGATAAAGCGGGCTTTCTTGCGTTGTGAAATCGTCATGTCTCGTTTCTCAAGTCGCATTTTCTCAAGTTTCATTTCCCTGGCGGCGTGCGATGGATGCACAGACCATCAGTTGCAGCTGGTGGAAGATCATGAGTGGCAACATGATCGCGCCAATCTCGGCTGAAGAAAACAACACCCGGGCCATGGGCACCCCGCTGACCAGGCTCTTGAGCGAGCCGCAATGCATCAGCGAGCGGCCATCGGGCACTGGCAATCCGGCCAGGCGTGCGGTCAGGCGCGTGCTCAGCAGCACCAGGCCCAGCAGCAGCGCGCACAGGATCAACAATATGCCCAGCGTCGTGAGCGGCACCTGCGACCAGATGCCCCCGATCACGGCCGCGGAGAACGCGCTGTACACGGTCAGGATTACCGTGACGCGATCGGAATAGGTCAGCAGGTATTTGTGGCGCCCTGCCCAGCCGGTCAGCCACGGCCGTAACAGGTGGCCGAGCACGAAGGGAAGCAGCAGCTGCACCACGATCTTCCAGATGCCCGACAGCGGCACGCCGCCCCCCTGGGCGTGCAGCAATATTCCCGCCAGCAGCGGAGTCAGTACGATGCCCAGCAGGTTCGACAGGGCCGCAGAGGCCACGCTGGCCGCTACATTGCCCTTGGCGATGGACGTAAATGCAATGGACGTCTGCACCGTGGATGGCAACGCACACAGAAACAGCACCCCCGCCCACAGTCCGGTGGGCAGCAGCGTGGGCCACAACCTGGCCAGGCCCGCGCCCAGCAGGGGAAAGATGGCGAAGGTGGTTGCCAGTATCATCAGGTGCAGGCGCCAGTTGGCCAGCGCGGCAATGAGGTTTTCACGCGGCATCCTTACGCCGTGCAGGAAAAACAGCAGGACCACGGCGGCCGTGGCGACATTGCCCACATACCGCGCGGCGTCGCCCGACGCGGGCAGTACTGACGCCAGCAGCACCGTGGCCAGCAACGCAAGGATGAACCGGTCCGGAATCAGGCGCCCCATGTTTAAGGATTGTCGCATGTGCTGCCTGTAGAATGGAGGGATGCAAGCACTCTCGGTTCGCGGCCTGACCAAGACCTACAAAAATGGCGTCCAGGCCCTCAAGGGCATTGACCTCGACGTCGAAGAGGGCGATTTCTTCGCGCTGCTGGGGCCCAATGGCGCAGGCAAGACCACGCTGATCGGCATCGTCACCTCACTGGTCAACAAGAGTGCCGGCGCGGTAAGCGTGTTCGGCCACGACATCGATCGCGAGCTGGATCGTGCCAAGTCCTGCATCGGCATCGTGCCGCAGGAAATCAACTTCAACATGTTCGAATCGCCCGAGACCATCGTGGTCAACCAGGCGGGGTTCTACGGCATCGAACGCGGGATGGCGCGCGAACGCGCCGAAAAATATCTCAAGCAACTGCAGCTGTGGGACAAGCGCAAGGGCATTGCGCGCGCGCTTTCCGGCGGGATGAAGCGGCGCCTGATGATCGCGCGTGCCCTGATGCACGAACCGCGACTGCTCATCCTCGATGAGCCCACTGCTGGGGTCGATATTGAGATCCGCCGCTCGATGTGGGAGTTCCTGCGCACCATCAACGAGCAGGGCACCACGATAATCCTGACCACGCATTACCTCGAAGAGGCCGAGAGCCTGTGTCGCAACATAGCCATCATCGATGGCGGGCACATAGTGGAACGCGACCGCATGAGCAACCTGCTGCGCAAGCTGCAGACCGAGACTTTCCTGTTGAGCCTGCGCAATCCGCTGCTGTCGGCTCCAACGCTTGACGGATATCGCGTGGCGCTGGTCGACGACCACACGCTGGAAGTGGAGATGTCCAAGGAGCAGAGCCTCAATGACATCTTCGCCCGTCTCTCGGGCCAGGGCATCGACGTGGTGAGCATGCGCAACAAGGTCAACCGGCTTGAGGAGATGTTCATGCGTCTGGTAGCGAGCCCCAGCCCATGACTTCCGAAGCACTTCCGCTGGCAACTATCCGCGCGGTGGGATTCCGCACCATCATCATCCGCGAATTCGGGCGCATCATCCGCATCTGGGGCCAGACGCTGGTGCCTTCGGCGGTGACCACCACGCTGTATTTCGTGATCTTCGGCAGCCTGGTGGGCCGCCGCATCGGGGCCATGGGTGGCTTCGATTACCGGGCCTATATCGCACCGGGGCTGATCATGATGGCCGTGATCACTAACTCTTACGGCAATGTGGTGTCGTCGTTCTTCGGCGCCAAGTTCGGCAAGCACATCGAGGAACTGCTGGTCTCGCCGTTGCCCAACTGGGTGATCGTGACCGGCTACGTCTGCGGCGGATTGTTGCGCGGCGTGATGGTGGGGTTGGTTGTCACCATCGTGGCGCTGCTGTTCTCGCGCCTGCATGTGCATCACTTCGGCATCATTGTTGCTGCCGTGCTGCTGACTTCGGCGGTGTTCTCGCTGGGTGGGCTGCTCAATGCCATCTTTGCCAAGAATTTCGACCAGGTGAACTGGATACCCGCCTTCGTGCTGACGCCGCTGACCTATTTCGGCGGCGTGTTCTATTCAGTAGACCTGCTGCCGTCCTGGGCGCAGAAGATCTCGATGGTCAATCCCATCCTGCACATGGTCAATGCGTTTCGCTATGGATTCCTGGGCACCAGCGACGTCAGCGTCCCCGGTGCGTTTGCCCTCATGATCGCGCTGGTAGTGGGTCTCTTCTCGTGGTCACTGGTGCTTCTGAACCGCGGAACCGGTATCCGTGACTGAGGCCGCTGCGAGCGCGCCTGCAGGATTCCTTGCGCGGCTTTATGCTGCGGCAAGGCGCAACGATTCACTGGTGTGTGTGGGCCTGGATCCGGAACCCGAGCGGCTACCGCCCGCGTTGCGGGGCGCGGCGGATGCCATCTTCCAGTTCAACCGGCAGATCATCGATGCCACGGCCACCTGGGCGTGCTGCTACAAGCCGCAGTTCGCGCACTACGCGGCCATCGGCGCCGAAGACCAGTTGCTGGCCACCATCCGCTACATCCATGAGAACCATCCGGACCTGCCCGTAATACTCGATTCCAAGCGCGGCGACATCGGCAGCACCGCGGCCAAATACGCGCAGGAATCCTTCGAGCGCTACGGCGCCGATGCGGCCACTGTGAATCCTTATCTTGGGTTCGACTCGGTGGAGCCTTATCTCAAGTGGCGGGATCGGGGCGTTATCGTTCTCTGCCGCACGTCAAATCCTGGCGCGCGCGATTTCCAGGACCTGGAGTCCGGCGGCAAGCGCCTGTATCGCCATGTTGCCGAGCGGGTGGCGCGCGACTGGAATGGCGCCGGCAACTGCATGCTGGTGATCGGCGCGACTTACCCGCAGGAGCTGGCGGAAATCCGCAGCGTGGTGGGAGACCTGCCGTTCCTGGTGCCGGGCGTGGGAGCTCAGGGCGGGGACGTGGCCGCTGCGGTACGCGCGGGCATGACCGCGGATGGACTGGGAATGGTGCTCAATTCCTCGCGCGGCATCCTCTACGCCAGCGGCGGTGAGGATTTCGCTGCGGCAGCGGGAGTTGCAACGCGCGCGCTGCGCGATGAGATCAACCGCTACCGGGGCTGAGCAGCCCTATTTCTGAACCCAACCACCGCTGGCGTTCTGGTAATACCAGCCGGCTCGCGCACCGCGTTCTACCCAGCGCCGCGCGAAGGTCTTGCGGATATCCGCAGCCCATTCCGGATGACCATTGGCTTTGGCGATTTCCGTATAGAGCGCTTCACGGTCGCTGTTGTCTTCGGCAACCAGGCGGGTCAGCACGCCACGATCCGGCAGTGACACCGAGGCCGCATCGCGCACCTGGATCAGGCCGTTCTGCGTCAGGCCCACGGCTCCAGAGTCGAAGAATTTCTGCAGCTGGCCGAAGCGGGACTGCATCGACCCGGTGATCGCGCGTATCTCCGGCGAGGAAATATCGAGGTTGGCATCCTGGGCATGGGCTGCAGGGATCAGCGCGTAAAGCACATTGCCCACTGCTGCCACCAGGAAGCCCGGGGCTTTGTAGCCGCCCTGGCCGATAGGTGGCGCCAGCGGCGGTGCCGTTGACGTGCCACCGCCAGCCGGTGTGGCTGCGCCGATGGTGCCGGTGACGGCATCGATGATCTTGTCGGCGGCCTTTTCAGTGGCTGCCGCAGGGAAATTCACATTGATGGTGACGCAGGCACCAATGACCAGGCTGGCCAGCGTCAGCTTGGAAATGCGCGCGATGCGCCGCATTGCGGGATTGGACATGGGATTACCTCTGTTCATCTTTGCCATTGTTGCAGTTGACGCTGAACTGCACCTGAAGCGACATAATAAACCTAGTTCACGACGATGCTGTCGCTGTTGTTTATTGCCGAGGTGACCTGTGACACGAATCGCGGCCAGTCCACCCTGCTGGACTTGCCGATGATATCGAGCCGCGGGATGCCTGCGCCGCGCAAGATGTAGTAGCCGTTGCCCACCGGGCCCACGCCCGACATCTGGCACACATCATTGCGCAAGCGGCACGAAATCCCGATCTGGTCATAGTGAAAAGTGTCGAAGAACTTTAGCGCACCCGACTGCAATGCCGTGGCGACCCCGCCGCCGCCGCCGCCGATATTGGACAAGTTGGCCACGGCACGCTGGCTGATGCGATGACGCGATTTGTCGCCGGGCGGTGTTGCCATCTTGAGGTCGAAGGCCACGGGCGACCAACCGAAAGTCTCCAGTCCTTTCAGGTCCACGTCGAGCCGGCCGGTAATGCTGCCGAACTCGAAAGTATTCGTGACCAGTTCGAGGTCCAGGTTGCGTGCCGTGACATCGGCATACAGCCGCGGCCACTTTCCCAGGGGATCCCTGACCCGCAGGTTGCTGGCCAGGATCTCGCCGTCGAACACGCTGGCCTCGAGGTTGCCCTCCAGCGTCAGCACGCCGCCTTTGTAGGTCAAACCCGGAATGCGTCCCGAAAGCCTGCCGGAAAATTCCGGCCACTGCATTGCCTTGGCAATAGGAGCGACGCTGATGGGCTCGACCACCGCGTCGAACTTGCCGCTCATGTCTGGCTGGCCGAGATGTTCAACTGCAAGGGTGTTGACCAGCAAGGCGCCGTCGAACAGGGGCAGGCGCGCGGGCTTGAGCAGGCTGAAATCGCGATCGTGGGTGGCAAAGTCCACGCGCGATTCGGCGCCCTCGATGCCCCAGCCGCGCGCGGATTTCCAGGTGACAAATGAGGGGCGCGGTGGGCCAGTCTCACCGGCTGACCAGAACAGTTCGCTGCGCACCCCGGTCACGTGTATTTCCCGCGCGCCGTCGTCGAACGACAGGTCATCGACCACCAGCGTCAGCTGCACAGGCAGGTCATTCTCAAGCCGCACCAGCGCATGCGCCTTACCCTTGCTCACCAGCTGGTTGAATGGCGTGGCGTTGAGCAACAGTTGCATGTAGCTGGTGTAGGCGGCCGGGAAGGTGATTTCACTGGCGGTGATTTCGGCATTGCGCACATGCAGGGGTGCGATGGTGATGTCGGCGGTGCCGGTGGCACTCAGCAGATCGCGCTGCGTGGACTCAAGATGCGCAACGTGCAGCGCATTGTCCGACCAGGTGCCGCCGCCGCGAAGCTGCAGCGGATTGCGATCAAGATCCAGCAGCACCGGTCCGCCCAGCAGCTGGCCGTGCGTGCCATTCGCAGCCACTTCGAAGCCCACGCCCTGCTGCGCATGCGGGTCACGCGGCAGGGTGAGGACCACGCTGACACTGGCCTCGATCTTTTCGCCGATTACCGTGGACGCCGCGTTCTGCATGCCGCCGTCGTGAACCCGAAGCCCAATCGTCGCGGTGTCCGCAGTGGGATTGCGTTGCAGCGTTGCTGACAGGGTGCCTGTGCCGCTGACCTGCAGGTCGTCCGGCAGCGTGATCCAGGGCTTGAGCAGCGACGCCACCTGGGCCAGCGACACCCCGGGCATATCCAGCTGCGCCCGCACCACGGCGCCATTGATCGAGGAAGCGAATTTCACGGGAGAACCGGCGAGGTCGGGTCCAGTGCCATTGGCGGTCAGCGCGCCGCTGTCACTGTGCCAGGTCACCCCGCCATGCAGGATGATCGAGGGCCAGCGCTGCGTAACCACCTCCAGGGTCAGTGCAGGACACGCAAACACCGGTTCACGAATCACCGGATTCTCGCAGGCCACGCGCACAGCCACCTGGGGACCGGTCTGTGCCGCAAGCGCAGCGGGCACGGCGACACCAGCCGCACGCATACTCAAGGTGCTGCTGGTGGCCGAATGAATGGAGAGCGTGGCGCTTGCATCGCGGATGGTGGTGCCGGCAATTGCCACGCTGGCAGCCTGCAGGTGCAGGGAATCAAGGGCACGCACGGGCAGTGCCGCAAGGGCAAGGAACATTGCCAATGCCGCTGGCCCCGCGACCTTGCTCATGCGTGATCGACTTCGATGGTCACGTGACTGAGTGACTCGAGATCGGCCAGTCGCGCCTTGTACTGCGCCAATGACAGCGGATGCGCCGCGCGCAGCGACACCGACAGGGCGAAATGGCCGGGCCCGATGCGCCACACGTGCAGGTCGCGGATTTGCAGATCGGGGTCGGTGGATTGCAGGCGCTGGCGCACCGCATTTTCCAGCGGCTGATCATCGTGCGAATCCAATAGCGAGCGGGCTGCATTGCGCGCAAGGCCAATCGACCAGTGCGTGATAACGATGGCGCCGAGTATGCCGATCACCGCGTCCATCCATATCCAGCCCAGATAGCGCCCGGCTATCAAACCGGCAATGGCCAGCACCGAGGTCAGCGCGTCGGCCATGACATGCACGTAGGCAGCGCGCAGGTTGGTGTCGCCATGCTCAACATGGTCATGGTCATGGTCATGGTCATGGTCATGGTCGTGATCGTGGTCATGGTCATGGTCATGGTCGTGGCGCAGCAGCCAGGCGCTGGCCAGGTTGACCAGCAGGCCCACCACGGCGATACCGCCCGCCTGCGTGAACGCAATGGGATGCGGGTGGATCAGCCGCAGTGCCGACTCCCATGCAATGAGGACAGCAACTATGGCCAGCGAAACCGCGCTGGCAAAACCCGCAAGTTCCCCTACCTTGCCGGTGCCAAATGTAAAACGTGGATTGTCTGCATGGCGGGTCGCGTAGCGATAGGCCAGCGTCGCAATGCCCAGCGCAGCGGCGTGGGTGGCCATATGCCAGCCATCGGCCACTACCGCCATTGAGCCGTAGATGCTGCCGCCGACAATTTCGGCGACCATCATCACCGCGGTGAGGATGACCACCCACAGCGTGCGGCGCGCGTGCTCTTCGTGGCGCTCGCCAAGCCAGGAGCGCGGGCAGTCCGGGGCAGGCGTAGGAGTGGACATAAGCCATATTCTGCAACAATTCCGTAACTGTCCTGTCATTCCCCGGAAACGCGGCAGGTTGATGCTGCACGGCATGGCCACACCCATCGCACCTGCTGGCTTCCACGGGGTGCTTGCCCGGCTCGATCGGGCAGAGCTCGCGGCCTGCCGTCGGTTCAATTCGGTGGTGGCCCGCAACCGCCTGCGCAGGACCTTCCGCATCGCCAGTCGGCTGGGCGATGGCGCAGTCTGGTACACCCTCATCGCCTGCCTGGCCCTGTTCTTCGGTGACGAGGGACGGCGCGCCGCGTTGCAGTGCGCCGTTGCCGGCGTCGCGGGTCTGCTGATCTATCGCCGGCTCAAGCTCGTCCTGGTGCGCGAGCGGCCATTCATCACACACAGTTCCATCGTCTGCGCCGGCCATCCACTGGATCGATTCAGCTTTCCCTCGGGGCACACGCTGCACGCCGTGACCTTCACGCTGCTGGCCTGCAGCGCCGTGCCCGCGCTCATGCTGGTGCTGGTGCCGCTGACCCTGTTGATTGCCGCGTCACGCGTGGTGCTGGGCCTGCACTATCCCAGCGATGTGGCGGCAGGCGGCCTGCTGGGCGCAGGGCTGAGCCTTGCAACCATGGCCATTTTCTAGTCGCCCGACCCTGAATGTTGCAAGCAAGACCACTGTTCGTTTCGGACGTCTATTTCCCGCGCGTCAACGGCGTTTCCACATCCATTCGCAGTTTCCGGCAGGACCTCTCGCGGCTGGGAATTGAATCTACGCTGGTGGCGCCGCAGTACCTGGCCGCGCCCGATGCCGGCGCCAATTCCGGGGCCCATGCATTGGCCAATAAATCTGAAAGCGTGCTGCGCGTTGCGGCGCGCCCGGTGCCGCGCGATCCGGAAGACCGCATCATGCGCTGGGACGAGCTGAGGCGCTGTCTCGATGGGATTGCCCCGGCCAGTTACAACCTGGTCCACATCCAGACCCCGTTCCTGGCGCACTACGCGGGCGTGGCGCTGGCGCGCCGGCGGCAGGTGCCGGTGATTGCCACCTGCCACACATATTTCGAGGATTACCTGCATCACTACCTGCCGCTGTTGCCCAGGTTTGCCAGCTCGTGGCTGGCGCGCGCGGTGATGACCAGCCAGCTCAACGCCGTGGATGCGGTGGTCTCGCCCTCCGAACAGGTCAGGCAGAGGCTGCTGGAATACGGCGTGAAGCGTCCCATACACGTGATCCCCACCGGCATGACCGAAGAGCGCTTTACCCCCGGCGATGGGCAGCGCTTTCGCCAGCAGCAGGGAATTGCTCCCCAGCAACCCATATTGCTCAATGTCGGGCGCGTGGCGTTCGAGAAGAATCTTTCATTCCTGCTGCGCATGTTTGTCGAGGTGCGCAAGCGCCGGCCTGATGCACTGCTGGTCATCGCGGGAGAAGGGCCGGCGCGCAATGCGTTGATTGCCGAGGCCACGTCGCTGGGTCTGGGTGAATCCGTGCGATTCATCGGCAATCTGGATCGCGATTCGCAGCTCAATGATTGTTACGCCGCGGCGGACATCTTCGTCTTCGCGTCGCGTACCGAAACCCAGGGGCTGGTGTTGCTGGAGGCCATGGCGCAGGGACGCGTGGTGGTGTCGACGGCCTGCCTGGGCACGCGCTCGGTGCTGACATCGGAAAGCGGCGCCAACGTCGTGGATGAGCATGAAAGCGACTTCGCCACGGCCGTGGTGGCGACGCTGCGCCAACCTGCCAGCGCGCGTGACCGGGGAGAAAAGGGTCGCCGCTGGGCAATGCGCTGGTCTTCGCGTTCGATGGCGCAGCGCATGTCCGAGCTCTACCACGAGGTTCAGATTGCGCACGGCGGTGGACTTCAGGCTATCTGTCCCGAGGTTCCATAGCTAAACTCAAGGGCATGACTGCAAAGCGCGCCCTGGTCGTGGATGATTCCAAGTCGGCACGGGCTTTCCTTTCGGCGCTGCTGGAAGCCAACGCGCTGGAGGTGGACGCCGCGGAGACGGCCGAGCAGGCCATCGACTACCTGACGCGCCATCGTCCCGATGTGATCTTCATGGATCACCTCATGCCCGGGATGGACGGATTCCAGGCCGTGCAGGCCATAAAGAGCAATCCTCGTACCGCCACCATCCCCATCCTCATGTACACCTCGCAGGAAGGTGAGCTGTATGTGGGGCAGGCGCGCGCGCTGGGTGCCATGGGCGTGCTGCCCAAGCAGGTGGCGCCGGCGGATGTCAGCAAGGTACTGCAGCAGCTGCACCTGACTGACGATGCCATGACCGAAGAGATGGAAATCCCGGTTGCTGCAAATCTGGGCACCGGCTCCTTTGCGCTGCCGCAGGGCGTGATAGCAGCGGCGCCTGCGCCGCCGCTTCCTGCGGAAACGCTGCTGCGCGACCAGGTTGCCGAACTGCGGCGATTCATGGTGACGAGCCTCGACCAGCAGAGCGAGCGGATACTCGAGGACGTGCGTGTATTGCTGCGCGATGCCGCGCCGCCGGTTGCGCCACCGGCGCCCGTCATCGAGCCGCCCAAACCGCGCAAATTGCCCTGGATGCTGGCGGTGGCGGCAATTGTGGCAGCCCTGATCCTGGCCGTATTGCTATGGCAGGCCAGCGTTGAACGCCAGCAGTTGCAGGCGCAGATAGCGCAGCTGTCGCAAGCCGTCGCCGTGACCGGCGTTGCATCGCAATTGGCAGCGGATGCCGCGGTGGTCACGTCTGATGCGATCGCGCCCGTCACTGTCGTACAGGTTCCGTTTGGCGAGACGCCGCTGGGCGGTGCGCGCATTGCGCAGTTGCGCGGCCTGGTCCAGTCCATCGCGCAAAAGCAACTCAAGGGAACAGTGGAGGTGCGCCGCCACACCGGACGCTTTTGCCTGTCCGGCAACGGGCGGGAGGGATACTCGCTGGCCGAGGCCGCCGTGCCCTACATACAGTGTGACCTGGTGGCGGATGCCAGCGATCCGGTGCTGGGCGCAGGGCCTCCGGAATCCATGGATTTCGCTGCCGCGCTGGCGGAGATACGCCGGCAGTATGGCAATGCAATTCGCGTCGACGTGACCATCGGCACCGGCACGGAAGTGCAGCGGCCTTACCCGGACGTCGGCGGCGAACCGCCGCGCGTGCCCACTGCCGGTGACTGGAACGCCGCTGCGCAGGCCAATAACCGCGTCGAACTGCGCTGGCACCCCTCGACTTGACCGAGTTCAAACCGCGCTGGCCCTGGGCCAACCGGCATCTGCAATCCATTCTGCCCAGCATCCTGCCGCGCGGACGCATTCGCGCGCGTGCGGCGCCGCTGCGCGCCGCCAGCCGTGAACTGCTGCTGGAGTGCGGCGACGGTGTGCGCCTGCAGTCGTTTGTGTCCACGCCTCCCAACCCAAATGGCCGCGTGGCGGTGTTGCTGCACGGCTGGGAAGGCAGCGCCGATTCGTATTACATCCTGTCTCTCGGCCAGGCGCTGTTTGATGCCGGGGTGCAGGTGGTACGCCTCAACCTGCGCGACCACGGCGATACCCATCACCTCAACCAGGGCATTTTTCATTCCTGCAGATTGGAGGAAGTCTGTGGCGCTATTGCCGCAGTTGGCGCGCAATTCACTGATCAGCCGCCATGGCTGGTGGGGTTCTCGCTGGGCGGCAACTTCATGCTGCGTGTGGCCGCGAGCCAGGATCCGCGACTGGGGCCGTTGGCCGGCGTGGTGGCGATCTCGCCGGTGCTGCATCCCGACAGCGCCATGCTGGCCATGGAACATGGCTGGCAGGTGTACCAGCGCTACTTCGTGCACAAGTGGAGCCGCTCACTGCGACGCAAGCAGTCGCTTTGGCCAGGTGAACTGAAGCTCGACGAGATCTCTTCGTTTGGCGACCTGCGCCGCATGACGGCGGTGCTGGTGGCGCAGCACACCCACTTTGCAGGGATGAAGGAGTATCTGGACGGCTACGCAATTACCGGCGAGCGCCTGGGCACTCTGGCCGCGCCGGCGACCATACTCTGTGCCGAGGACGATCCCATCATTCCGGCCGCGGATCTTGCGCGGCTGGCGCAGACGCCGCTGCTGCGCGTGGTTCGCCAGCGCCGCGGGGGACACATGGGTTTTTTTACCAGTCCATTTGCGCCGTCATGGCTGGACCAATTCGTTCTTGGGCAGATGGGCGTCTGATCGCTCAGGCCAGTGCCGGCTCGCGCTTTTCCTCGAATTCGATGATGGGTTCACCGCTGGTCACCAGGATGTCCCCTTCGATGACTGCGCCGCGGGCGATGGCCAGGATGCGCGCGCTGACCCGTCCCTTGAGCACGGCGGCCGCGCCCACTTCCAGCCGGTCAGCGATGGTCAGGCTGCCTATCAGTTCGCCGGCGACCACGGCGCTGCGTGCGCGTACCTGACCCTCCCAGCGCGCACCGCGCGCGATGGATAGCGTTCCGCCGATATCCCCGTCGCCTTTTACCGTTCCGCTGAGCACCAGGGCACCGGGCACGATCAAATCCCCCGTGAACGTGGCGCCTTCGGCCAGCACGGTAGGAGAACCGTTGGTGCGGTCTGAAATCCTTCTCTTTAGATCGGCTACCACCGGTCGATGATTGCACGGCACCTGCCGCGCACACTGTGAGGGATTCCCGAAACCGGACGCATCGTGCTGGGGCATGCCGGCACTCATCTGGGGCTTGGTGGAGTCCGCGATCGGTCGTACGGGCGTTTGTCGGGGTCCGCGGCCTTGGCACGCGGCTTGCTTTATCAGATCTGTCGGCAGTCATTGGACTGTCACGGCGGAGAACCATGACCCCCCCGTTGGTCTTCGCATACCTTCGAGCGCCGCCTTCCGTTATTGGTGGCGGCGCTCGTTTTTTTTCACTTACTTACCTGCTCGAAGAAACGCCAGTTCGGCCGCGGTACTGCGGCGCTCAAGCGCTGCGTTTCGCTGCGGGAACCTGCCAAATCGCTGGATGGCAACCTGGTGCTGCAGGGCGAACTGCAGGATGCTGTCGAACAGCTTGCGTTGGGCCGGCGGCGCATCTGCCAGCAGGCGCCGGAAGGCAGCCACCGACTCTTCCTGCATGGCCAGCGATTCGGCGTGTTCCAGGGGCATGTAGAAAAACATGCGTTCCAGAGGGGACAGTGCAGCGTCTGCGCCGCCTTGAAGACCGTCGAGCGTCAGCGCCAGTGCCTTGTCGTCCTGCGCAAACGCCTTTGCCTGGCTGCGGTAGATCTGGCGTGGGAACTGGTCGAGCAGCAGGATCAGTGCCAGGCGCCGGTGCGGGCTGGAAGACCAGTGGTCCAGTGCACCGGCCGCCGCTGCCTCCACCATGGGGAGAAATTGATTGGTAACTTCGGCGTCGCGCTGCTGCCGGTGTGCTGCCGGTTCGTCCTTGTTGCCGAACCACATGGGCATTCGTTCCGGCAGTTCCGCCAGCGGATCACTGCCGAACCAGAACTGCAGTACGTCCTGCGAACGCTGCAGCCCTGGTCCGGTCACACGCTCATTCGCACAGGCTTTCGAGCATGCCTTGCGCAACGGGGGAAAGGCGTTTGCGCGCCAGCGCCCGGGCCTTGGGTGCATCCATGAAATGCTCCAGCGGCCCCGAAACCATCATGCCGCGCAGGGCGGGATCCTTGGTGGTCAGCCGCGCGATCTTGTTGAGCACGGTGAAGCCACGGTTGATTTTCTGACGGGGAGTGCGGTTGTGCTCAATGGAGCGGGCCAGATATTGGCCGAAACGGCTATAGAGGAAGTAATCGTCATCGCCCACCTGGAAACGGGCTTCGGCGAAAAAGTCGGGAAAATTCTTCTCGAGATACTGAGTGACGCTCAGCAGACGGGGTTCAGGTTCGGAATCAGCCGACGATTTGCGGGTATTCATTAAAGTGGTTACACCTCCAACTGGTCCTGACAACCATTTCTGGGCGTCACAGGCGGCACCACACCCTGCAACGCGCGCGCACATTAGGACCAATGGCGTCGCGATGCAACACCTTAATTCACTGAAGGCAAAGAGAATTTTGACGCCTGTGGCGGCATGGGTATCATGGTCTGCTGGGTGGCCCGGGAAGGCCCCTATAAGTGTATGAATATGTTGTCGTTATGGGCGCTTGAGGCCTGTGGCACGGAGTCGACGGCTGCCTGCCGCATTTTGAATGGTCGAAAGGTAATGGGATGAGTACGCAAAATCAGCGCGGTCTTTACCGCGAGGCATTCGAAAAAGACAGTTGCGGGTTTGGCCTGATCGCCAATCTCGATGACCAGCCCAGTCACTGGCTGGTCAAGACGGCCATTGCGTCGCTCAATCGTCTCACGCACCGCGGCGCCATTGCCTCTGATGGCAAGACCGGTGACGGCTGCGGCCTGATGCTCAAGATGCCCGTCAAGTTCCTGCGTGCGGTGGCCAAGGACGCGGGCATTCGCCTGACCTCACAGTTCGGTGTGGGCAATGTGTTCCTCAGCACCGATCCGGCACTGGCCGCTGCCGCCAAGACCGAGCTGGAGCAGCAATTGCTGCGCGAAGGCCTCAAGTGTGCCGGCTGGCGCGTGGTGCCCATCGGACCGGATGCCTGCGGCGACGAGGCCATGCGCACCATTCCGCGCATCGAACAGCTGTTCGTGAATTCGGCCGAGAAGCTCGACGAGGCGGAGTTCAACCGCAAGCTGTTCATGGCGCGGCGACGTGCCGAGCGCGCGCGCGAACATGCCGATCCGGTGTTCTATCTGCCCAGCCTGTCGGTCAGCACCATTGTCTACAAGGGCATGGTAATGCCGCCGCACCTGGTGGAGCTGTTTCCGGACCTGGGTGATGAGCGCATCGAGACATCGGTGGCAGTGTTCCACCAGCGCTTCTCCACCAACACGCTGCCGCAATGGAAGCTGGCGCATCCGTTCCGCTACCTGGCGCACAACGGCGAGATCAACACCATCGAGGCCAATCGCAGCTGGGCCACCGCGCGCGGTCCCATCCTAAAGACGCCGCTGCTTCCCGATCTGCACTCGATATTGCCGCTGGTGTCGCTGGAAGGTTCCGATTCGCAGAGCCTCGACAACATGCTGGAAGTGCTGCTGATGGGTGGCATGGATGTGATGCAGGCCATGCGCCTGCTGATGCCACCGGCATGGCAGGGCGTCGATGGCCTCGACCCGGACCTGCGCGCGTTCTATGAATTTTATGCGCCGCATCTTGAGCCCTGGGATGGTCCGGCCGGCGTGGTGCTGACCGACGGTCGTTACGCCTGCTGTGCACTGGACAGAAACGGCCTGCGGCCCGCGCGCTACGTGATCACGCGCAACCGGCACCTGACCATTGCCTCTGAAGTGGGCGTGTGGGATTACGCGCCCGAAGATGTGGTGCGCAAGGGTCGCATGGGTCCGGGCCAGATGATCGCGCTGGACCTGCAGACCGCCACGCTGCTCGAAAACGACGACATCGACCAGTTGCTCAAGTCGCGCCACCCCTACAAGGTGTGGTTGAAGAAGGGCGTGCGTTATCTCGAGTCGGATCTGATCGATCCGTCGCTGGCTGCCGAGCCCATGGATACGCCGACGCTCAATGTCTATCGCAAGATGTTCAACATCACTGCCGAGGAGCGCGAGGAAATCATCCGCGTGCTGGCGCGCGATGAAAGTGAGGCCGTGGGCTCCATGGGCGACGACACGCCCATGCCGGTACTGTCGCACCACACACGCAATCTCTACGATTACTTTCGCCAGCAGTTCGCGCAGGTAACCAACCCGCCCATCGATCCGCTGCGCGAATCCATAGTGATGTCGCTGCAGACCGAGATCGGGCCCGAGTGCAATATCTTCGCGCCCGTGGCCTCGCACGCGGTGCAGATCGTGCTCAATTCGCCGGTGCTGTCACAGCGCAAGCTGCGCCAGGTCATGGCGCTGGCCGACGAGGGCGTGCCCAACAAGTTCATCGACCTGCAGTACGCGCCCGAGGAAGGCCTCGAGGCTGCACTACGTCGCGTGTGCGCGGAATCCGAAGCGGCAGTGCGCGATGGTGTGCTGGTGCTGCTGATTTCCGACCGCTACCTGATCGAAGGAAAGCTGCCCATCCACGCCTTGCTGGCTACGGGCGCGATCCACAACCACCTGGTGCGGCTGGGACTGCGCTGCAACTGCAACCTGCTGATCGAGACCGGCACCGCCCGTGATCCACATCACTTCGCCTGTCTCATCGGCTACGGCGCCACGGCCGTGTATCCGTACATGGCCTACCAGTCGCTGTTCGACATGATGCGCAAGGGCAAGGTCAAGCTCGACAGCGGCGAGCGCATGCAGCTGGGCCGCAGCTATCGCAAGGCCATCCGCAAGGGCCTGATGAAGATCATCTCCAAGATGGGGATCTCGACCATTGCCAGCTATCGCAGCGGTCATCTGTTCGAGATCGTGGGCCTGGGCGATGAGGTCGTTGACCTGTGCTTCCAGGGAACCACCAGTCGCATCAAGGGCGCCAGTTTCGAGGATCTGCACGACGACAGCGCGCAGCTGGCAAAGCGCGCTTGGAATCGCCTGCAGATGGTGGAGCAGGGCGGCCTGCTCAAGTACGTCAACGGTGGCGAGTACCACATGTATAACCCGGACGTGATCGCGACGCTGCAGGCGGCGGTCAATACCGGAAGCTATGAGATCTACCAGGAGTTCGCACGCCTGGTGAATGAACGGCCTGCATCTGCGCTGCGCGACCTGCTGGCGCTGGTGCCTGCGGGCAAGGCGGTGCCCATTGAAGAAGTGGAGTCCATCGAGGCGGTGATAGCGCGTTTCGATTCTGCCGGCATGTCGCTGGGCGCACTGTCGCCCGAAGCCCATGAAGCGCTGGCCACGGCGATGAATCGCCTGGGCGCTCGCTCGAACTCAGGCGAAGGCGGCGAGGATCCGGTGCGCTATCGCACCGAGAAGAACTCCAAGATCAAGCAGGTGGCATCGGGCCGTTTCGGCGTGACTCCGGAATACCTGGTCAATGCCGAAGTGCTGCAGATCAAGGTTGCGCAGGGCGCCAAGCCCGGTGAAGGCGGGCAGCTGCCCGGAGACAAGGTCAACGCCATGATCGCGAGGCTGCGTTTTGCGCGGCCGGGTGTAGGCCTGATCTCGCCGCCGCCACATCACGATATCTATTCCATCGAAGATCTGGCGCAGTTGATCTTCGACCTCAAGCAGGTCAATCCATCGGCGCTGGTGTCGGTGAAGCTGGTGGCAGAGCCCGGGGTCGGCACCATTGCCGCCGGTGTTGCCAAGGCCTATGCGGACCTGATCACCATCTCCGGCTATGACGGTGGCACCGGCGCCAGTCCGCTGACGTCCATCAAATACGCCGGTTCGCCGTGGGAGCTGGGCCTTTCGGAAACGCACCAGGTACTGCGCCGCAATGACATGCGCCACAAGGTGCGCGTGCAGACCGACGGCGGACTCAAGACTGGCCTCGATGTGATCAAGGCCGCCATCCTGGGCGCCGAAAGTTTTGGCTTCGGCACCGCGCCCATGGTGGCACTGGGTTGCAAGTACCTGCGCATCTGCCATCTCAACAACTGCGCCACCGGCGTGGCCACGCAGCACGATGTGCTGCGCGAGAAATATT
Organism: Pseudomonadota bacterium; assembly: GCA_039932715.1. Taxonomy (GTDB): domain Bacteria; phylum Pseudomonadota; class Gammaproteobacteria; order Steroidobacterales; family Steroidobacteraceae; genus ZC4RG30. Next base: position 60,277 of record JBDTPN010000001.1, read on the forward strand.
TCATCGGCATGCCGGAGATGGTGATCAACTATTTCCGGTTCGTGGCGCAGGAGTGTCGCGAGATCATGGCGTCACTGGGAGTGCGCAGCATTGCCGAGCTCATCGGGCACACCACTATGCTCGAACCGGCGCCGGGTCAATCACCGCGACAGCAGCGACTGGACCTGACGCCGCTGCTTTCAACGCAGGGCATGCCAGCAGATGGTCCGCAGTTCTGCAAACTTCCTTCGAACCCGCCCTTCGACAAGGGTCTGCTGGCGGAGCAGATGGTGAAGGACATGCAGGCAGCTATCGAAAGTGCGTCCGGTGGTGAATGGCACTACCAGGTGCGTAACTTCAATCGCTCCATAGGGGCACGTATTTCCGGCGAGATCGCCCGTCGCTGGGGCAACTACGGCATGGACAAGGCGCCCCTGGTTGCCCACCTCACCGGATCGGCAGGCCAGAGCTTTGGCGTATGGAATGCCGGTGGGCTGCATCTGCTGCTTGAAGGCGATGCCAATGACTACGTGGGCAAGGGCATGGCATCGGGCAAGCTGGTGCTGCGGCCGCCGCGCAATTCCACCTTCGTGGCACGCGACACGGTGATCATGGGCAACACCTGCTTGTATGGCGCCACCGGTGGCGAGCTGTTCGCAGCGGGGCAAGCCGGCGAGCGCTTCGCTGTGCGCAACTCCGGCGCCACCGCGGTGATCGAAGGCGCCGGTGATCATTGCTGCGAATACATGACCGGCGGCGTGATCTGCGTGCTGGGGCCCACCGGGGTCAACTTCGGTGCCGGGTTCACCGGTGGATTCGCCTATGTGCTTGACCTCGACCGCAAGTTCGTCGATCGCTATAACCACGAGCTGATCGACATCCATCGCATCTCGCCGGAGACCATGCAGACCAGCGTGCTGCACCTGCAGCACCTGATCGAGCGCCATGTGACGGAGACCGGCAGCGAGTGGGGCACGGAGATCCTGCGCGATTTTCGTTCCTACATCGGCAGCTTCTGGGTGGTGAAACCCAAGGCCGCTTCCATTGAATCTTTGATCGAAGACTTGACCAAGGCCGCTTAATGTCCGCAGCAGACAAACACCTTCAGTTCCTCGAGATTCCGCGGCACGACCCGGAGAAGCTGCCCGTGGCCGAGCGCGTCACGCAGTTCCGCGAAATCTATACGCAGTTCGATGCGCCTGGCGCTGCGCAGCAGGCCGGGCGCTGCCTGTCCTGCGGCAATCCGTTCTGCGAATGGAAGTGCCCGGTACACAACTACATCCCCAACTGGTTGAAGCTGATCAATGAAGGCAACCTGTTCGAGGCTGCCGAGCTTTCGCACCAGACCAACTCGCTGCCCGAGATGTGCGGCCGCATTTGCCCGCAAGATCGCCTCTGCGAAGGTGCCTGCACCCTCAACGACGGATTGGGCGCCGTGACAATTGGCTCGATCGAGAAATACATCACCGATGAAGCCCTCAAGCAGGGCTGGCGGCCGGACCTTTCAGCCGTGGTGCCCACCGGCAAGCGCGTGGCCATAGTCGGTGCCGGGCCTGCGGGCCTGGGATGCGCCGATATCCTGGTGCGCAACGGGGTCAAACCCATCGTGTTTGATCGCTATCCGCGCATCGGCGGCCTGCTGACATTTGGCATCCCGCCCTTCAAGCTTGAAAAAGAAGTGGTCGAGGTTCGTCGCGAGCTGATGGAAGGCATGGGTGTGGAATTTCGCCTCGGCGTCGAGATCGGCAAGGACCTGGCCTTTGAGCAACTGCTGGCTGAATACGATGCCGTGTTCCTGGGCATGGGCACATACAACTATGTGCGCGGCGGTTTCCCCGGCGAGAATCTTGCGGGCGTCTACGAAGCGCTCCCTTATCTGGTATCAAATATCAATCACGAGCTGGGATTGCCCGGTGGCGATCAGTTCGTGAACCTTGCCGGCAAGCGCGTGGTGGTGCTGGGCGGTGGTGACACCGGCATGGACTGCAATCGCACGGCCATCCGCCAGGGCGCGGCCTCGGTGACCTGCACCTATCGTCGCGACGTGGACAACATGCCGGGCTCGCGCCGCGACTATAAGAACAGCGTGGAAGAGGGCGTCAAGTTTCACTTCAACCGCCAGCCCATCGCGATCGTCGGCAAGGATCGCGTCGAAGGCGTGCGCGTGGTACAGACGCAACTGGGCGCGCCCGGTCCGCGCGGCCGGCGCGTGGCCGAACAGGTGCCGGGCACAGAAGAGTTGATCGAGGCCGATGCGGTCATCATCGCGTTTGGCTTCAACGCCAGCCCGGCGCAGTGGTTCGATCCGCACGGCATCGCGCAGCACAAGAACGGTCGCGTGCGCGTGTCCACCGCAGCAAAGAGCTCGTTCCAGACCACCAATCCCAAGGTATTTGCCGGGGGCGACATGGTGCGCGGCTCGGATCTGGTTGTGACGGCGGTGTTTGAGGGGCGCGAAGCAGCAAAGGGCATACTCAACCATCTGGGCGTGGGCTGACGATACCGATGTCCGAACCGGGGTCATCGGCGAAAGCGATTCTCTACGCCTTCATCGCCAACCTCGGTATTGCGCTGGCGAAACTGGCTGCCGCGATCTACACCAACTCCGGCAGCATGCTGGCCGAATCCATTCACTCCTTCGCCGACAGCGGTAACCAGGTGTTGCTGTACCTGGGCCTGCGCCAGGCCCAGCGTCCGGCCGATGCCGCGCATCCGCTGGGCTACGGCAAGATTTCCTATTTCTGGAGTTTCATCGTTGCGCTGATGCTGTTCAGCGTGGGCGGATTGTTCTCCATGTATGAGGGTTGGCACAAGCTGCATGCTCCTGAAGCGCTCAACCGTGCCTGGGTGGCATTGCTGGTGCTGGGGGTTTCGATAGTGCTTGAAGCCGGGTCGCTGGCTGGCTGCGTGCGCGAGATCAACAAGCTGCGCGGCGACAAGCCGTTCCTCAAGTGGCTTGCAGAAACGCGCAATGCCGAACTGGTCGTGGTGCTGGGTGAAGACATAGCGGCTCTGGTGGGCCTGGTCCTTGCAATGGGCTTTGTGGGGTTGGCCACCATCACCGGCAACCCGGTATTCGATGCCGTTGGCTCCATCGTCATTGGCGTAGTGCTGATCATCGTGTCGATATTCATCGCAGTGCGAATCAAGGGCCTGATCATTGGGGCCTCGGCCGAGAAAGACTTGCGTGAGGCCATCACCGCGGAGGTCGAAGCAGACCCCGCCATCCGCGAGTTGCTCAATGCGATCACGTTGCAGTTGGGGCCGCAGGTGATGGTGGCGTTGAAAATCCGCATGGCGCCTGATATCTCGATCGCGGAGGTTGTCGATCGCATCAATCACCTCGAAAAGCGCATCAAGGCAAAATTCCCGGAAGTGAAATGGTGCTTCGTCGAGCCCGACATCACTGATTAGGGAACCGGAACCATGCTGTTACGCGCATCTGCACCATTGTTTGCCCTGCTCGCAATGGCTGCCGGCGCATTGGCGGCGGATTCCCCCACCAGTCATTCCGCCGTCAGCAATTCCCAAAGTGCGTCGGAATTCCACTTCGCGCGCATGATCTACGCCGACCTGCCGCAGAACGCCAATTTCCGTCGCGGCTGGTGGCGGCAGGACTGGCCTGAAGCCGAAATACATTTCGTCCAGAACCTGATTCGCCTTACACGCATCAATGCAGGTGAGTCGGTGACCCTGCGCCTGACGGATCCGCAGTTGTTCGACTATCCATGGCTGTATGCCACGCAGGTCGGGTACTGGGATCTTGGCGATGAAGAGATTGCACAGCTGCGCGAATACCTGCTGCGCGGCGGATTCCTGATGGCGGATGATTTCTGGGGCGAGGGCGAACGGCAGGTGTTCGAAGCCACCATGGCGCGGCTATTTCCGGATCGGCCGATAGTGGAAATTCCCGTTGGCGATCCAGTGCTGCATGTGGTCTTCAGCATCGATGAGTTCACGCAGATTCCCGGCCTGCGGCATCTGGGACGCCTCGACCAACTGCCTGAGCCGCACTGGCGAGGCATCTACGACGATGCGGGCCGGTTGCTGGTCGCCATGAACCACAACCAGGATGTCGGTGATTCGTGGGAAGAGGCGGACACACCGCAATACCCGGAGCCCATGACGGCGCTGGGCTATCGCTTCGGCATCAACTACATCGTGTACGCGATGACTCACTGAGGGTTCTTGTAGGCGGGGGATGGCTGCGGGTACGGTAGCGGATTGGCAAGCAGGGAGAAGAACATGGATGCATCGGGGCAGAAAACATCCAACGAACTGGCCGAGGAACGCACCGACCTGGCCTCGATGCGCAATGTGATGGCGGCGGATCGCACGCTGATGGCGTGGGTGCGCACCAGTCTGGCGATGACCAGTTTCGGCTTCACCATCTACAAGCTCCTGCAGGCACTTCAGCAATCCGGTGCCGTGCTGCCGCATGAACATACCCCAAGGCGGATTGGTCTTTTCCTGACTGGCCTGGGCACCGTCGCAATCGTGATGGGAGCAATCGAGTATCGGCAGGCGCTGCGCGCTCTGCACGACGGATATGGGGTGAGGATCTGGCGCGCGTCATTCATCATGGCGCTGATCATGTCGCTGCTGGGCACGTTCCTGTTCGTGAGCATCTGGAGCAAGTTTCTCTGAATCGGGTGGCGCATTTGCCACTGCAATCCCTGGCACTGCTGCCGCTGGAGTAGCATGGGGTCCTGCCTTGGGAGGTCTCCAATGCGACGTCCATGCCAATGTGAATTCGGCAACCCTGAGCGCGGGACGTGCGTTCGACCTTGCAGGCCGGCAGGCGACCGTCGCATTCGGGTTGCCATATGCCTGGGCCCAGGTAGAAGGCAATGTCGGGGAGCAGCGCCATTCAATTACGCGTTCAGGGCTCGGTGATCCACGTCTGCGCCTTGGCGTCCTGCTCTATGGCGGACAGGCGTTGGATCGGGACGCCTTCGTGAAGTCCAAACGAACGCCCATCCTCGGCGTCAGTCTCGTTGTGGTCGCCCCGCTGGGGCAATACATGCCCGACAAGCTCATCAATCTCGGCACCAACCGGTGGTCGTTCAAACCCGAAGTCGGCTTTTCGTACCCGCTGGGCCACTGGCAGTTCGACGGCTATGCCGGGGCCTGGCTGTTTACGGACAACACCGATTTCTATGGCGGGCAGCGCAAATCACAGGATCCGGTCCTGAGTTTTCAGGGGCACGTCAGCTACACCATCCGGCCCGGGCTATGGGCCGCAGTGGACGCGACCCAGTACAGTGGTGGCAGTTCCTCGATTGACGGAATTGCCAATGCCAGTCGTCGGAAAAACCTGCGGCTGGGGCTGACTTTGTCTGCGCCGGTGGCAAAAGTGCGCGGCCTTTCGGTCAAGCTGGCGTACAGCGAAGGCGCGGTGGTGCGGGTCGGCAGCGACTTCAGTTCCGTGGGATTGGCATTTCAATACGCGTGGCTGGCGGATTAGCAGCGCTGAAGTCGCGGTGCAGGGCTGGAGTCCGCCGCGGGTCTTTATAGCCGGTGGTCGCGCGCAACACGCTTATCACCCGGTCCTTTTCGATGAAGTGCAAGCGCCAGTCCTTGATGGCCAGAACCCAACCATCTGCCGTGGCCCGAATGCGCCGGTAAGGATGGGGTTGAGGCCCAAGTTGCAACACTTCACGCGCGCGCGTGCGCAGGTCGGGGCCGCCCTGTGCAAGAATCCACTGCAGCTGCGAGTCTGCCGCCGGCGAAAACTCCACCGCATAGGCGGGCAGCGGGTCTTTCATTTCAAGCCAGCCGCTGCCGGAATCCGCGAAAGCATCCGAGTAGGACACATAGGGCTTGATGTCGAGCACCGGCGTGCCATCGATCATGTCCACGCCCTGCACATGCAACTGCAATCCCTCGATACGCAACAGCCGTACCGCAGACAACCCCAGCGGATTGGGCCGATGCGGCGAGCGCGTTGCCAGCACGCCCTTGCGTCCGGTGATGCTGCGCGGCGGCAGCACCTTGGGTCGCCATCGGGAATTGCGGTGGAACCAGAAGATCACCCAGATCCGTTCCCAGTCGGCCAGGTCTTCAATGGCGTGCTCAAGGTTGCGGCCGGGGAATAGTTCGATCACCGCCCCGGCATCGGCAACGACTGCCTGGCGTGGTGCCTGGTCCTTTTCGACAAAGCCTGTGCGAACGATTCCGATGGGATCCAGCGTCAAGGGCTCGGGGCTCATGTGGGGGCGACCACCCCCGGCCCATCCGGCGGATATTTCCTGAACTGCTCGCTGCGCTCCATGCGTTGCGAGAGTTGCACCAGTCCGGGAAAGCTGCCTTCCGGCAATTCGACCGGCAGCATTGAATGGGAGAACTGCCAGGCAATGGCCGCGAAAATCGGTGCGTGCCCATCATCACGCGCATAGATGCGCGGATGCGTCGGCAATTCGCGCTCAAGTGCGGCATAGGCAGACAGGAATTGTCCGGTGAGCCTTTGCATCCATGGCGCAAACCGGGCCTGCGCGGGGCGCAGGTTCTGTTCATAGATCAGCTGTGCGCACTTTTCAGCTGCGACCATTGCCAGGGCCACGCCGCGATATTCATGCGCCAGTTGATCTGCATCGTGTCCCCACAGCGAACGCGCGGTGAGGCTGGCTTCTGCATACTGCAGTATCAGCGTCGAATCCATCAGCACGGTGCCGTCGTCGCAAACCACAGTGGGGGCCTTGACCAACGGGTTGATGCTCCTGAACTGCTCGAAGTTGCTGAACACGGAGACGGGCTCGTGGTGGAACTGCACCTGCAGGTGTTCCAGGCACACGGCCGTGCGTCGAACGAAGGGCGAGTCGAGCATTCCTATCAGGCGCATGCAATTCTCTCAGTGTCAGATTTCGAGCAGGTCGCGGCCGATGACAATATCGCCGGCAAATTCGCGGGCTGCCTCGCGACGATAGACGTCATCGCCAATTTCCGGGTTCCAGCCGCCTGGAATGATGTGATTGAGCACCAGCGTGCGCACGCCGGCTTCACGCGCCATGCGTCCGGCCACATCCAGCGGCGTGTGCGCGGCGACGATATGCTGCCATACACCCTCCGGATTGTCGGCATAGGCACCCGCGGCCACGCGTACATCAAACGAGGCGCGCGTGTAGGCGACGTGCATTGCCTCGCAAATCAGTACGTCCGCGTTGCGTGCAAGCTTTACCAGGTTCTGTGAATAGTTCGTATCGCCCGAAAACACGACACTGCGGTCCTGCCCGTCGAAGCGCAATGCCAGGGAGCGGTGTGGCATCTTGCGGCGCGACTCCGGCGTGTAGTGTGTGTTCTCCACGGCACTCACGGTCAGCGACGCATCGCGATAGGCGACCAGTGGGGCGGGGCCGGCCTTGATTTCATGGGCATGGAACAGGTCCGCCATTCGCGCCGAGCGCGCCTCGTCGACCAGCCGGATCTCCTCGCTGACGCGATTGAATTGCAATGCGCCTGCCACCAGTCGTCGCGTGCCCGCGGGGCCATATATGTCGGTGGCGGTCACGCGTCCACCGGTCCACTGGTGGCCCATGAACGAGGCAAGATCCGCGGTGTGGTCATCATGCAGGTGCGTCAGGAATACATGCGCCACATCGCGATAGTTGCGATCGGCACGTATCAGCCCGGCCAGGGCGCCATAGCCGCAGTCCACCAGATGCATCTGGTCGCCTATGAGCACCAGGCTGGCGGTTTCTGCGCGCAGCGCATTGAAGTTGGGCCCGCCCTGGGTTCCGATCAGCACCACACGCATGCCCTGGGGTGTGGCTGCTGATGCCGGCAGGGCAAGCGCAGCGGCAAGGCCGGCCAGCAAATCGCGTCTGTTGATTTCCATGCGCGATAGTATGCGGGAGATGAAACCGCTATTGATCCTGTGCACAACCCTGGCCTGCGCCGCTGGTGTTGGCGGCTGCGCGAGCAATCCCGGCCGGGTTCACGAGTCCCTGCTGACGCTGGACACCCACCTCGACGCGCCCATGCTGTTCTCGGTGCAGGGATGGGACATCACCCAGCGCCATAGTGTGCAGCGCGATGGATCCCAGGTGGATCTGCCACGCATGATCGAGGGCGGACTGGATGGCGGCTTTTGGGCGATTTATATCCCGCAGGGGCCGCTGACCACCGAAGGGCGGGCGAGCGCACGCGCGGCAGGTTTACGGCGCATGGCCGAGATCCAGGCCATGGTCGAGCAGCATCCCGATAAATTTGCAATCGCGTTGACGGCCGACGACGCGCCGCGCATTGCTGCAACGGGCAAGCGCATTGTCTATCTCTCGATGGAGAACGGTTACCCGCTGGGCGAGGACCCTACCCAGCTGCGCGCGTTCTTTGCCGGTGGCGTGCGCATGGCGGGGCCCGTGCATTTCCTCAACAATGACCTGGGCACTTCAGCCACGGATGGGTCGCCGTCGCGTTATCCGGGGCTGACACCGCTGGGAAAACAGTGGGTGCAGGAGTGCAACCGGCTGGGCATTCTCATCGATGCATCGCATTCATCAGATACGGTTCTGGACGAGCTGCTCGAGCTTTCGACGGCGCCCATTATCCTGTCGCACTCGGGCGCGCGTGCAGTGTTCGACCATCCGCGCAATGTCGACGATGCGCATCTGCGGCGCATTGCTGCGCACGGCGGCGTGATCCAGGTGTCGGCCTATAACGATTACATGATTGCCAATCCGCGCAATGCAGATCGCCAGGCGGCCATCGGGGCGGTGCGAGGCGCGCCGGCCAGGACACTGGTGCAACGCGAAGCCAGCCAGCAGCAGATCGCCGCCATTGACCAGAAATATCCCTACCGTCGCGCCACCTTCGATGACTACATGCAACACCTGCTGCATGTGATCCGCATAGCTGGCGTGGAGCATGCCGGTATCGGCATTGATTTCGACGGCGGTGGTGGGGTGCAGGGATTCGAGGACGCCGGCGATTATCCGAAGATTACTGCGCGGCTGCTGGACGCGGGATATTCGCGTGATGATCTGCAGAAGATCTGGAGCGGCAACGTGCTGCGCGTGTTGCGCCAGGCACAGGCGCAGGCCCAGGCACGCGACCAGAGCAGCCAGCCTTGAGTCTCGCGTAGCCGATTAACGCTGGCGCTGCGTCATCCCTGAGCTGGTGTCCAGCGAGCGCGTGGCCTGGCGAAACAGGTCAACGGCCGGTTGCGCCGCAGGGCGCTTGGCGCGGGCGCCAATCAGCAGCACGCGCTGGGTGCTGGCCAGGGGCGGACCGATGCGTACCAGCTTGCCTTCGGTCACGCCCTGCGTTGCGAAATGATCGAACAGCACTGCAGCGCCGCGTCCCTCTATGGCCATGTTGGATATCACATCGGGGAACTGCGAACGCGCGATGATGTTGCGCAGTTCGACACCGGCGTCCTTGAGCGCGCGGTACATCCAGCGGGTGGGGCGATATTCCGCCGGCGGCATCAGGAAGGGCAGGTCGCTGAGCTTGCCGCCCGCTCGCGAAACGCGTCTTGCCAGTGCCGGAGACGCGTAGATGGAACATCCCACCGTGTCGATGATCTCGGATTCCAGGCGCTGGTCCACGAGAAAATCGCCAGTGAACACGGCCAGATCCACTTCACCACTGAGCACCATGGGTGCGGCGCCGCGTGTGGGATGCAACGGCACGAAATCCAGAAGGATATTCGGGTGGCTCTCACAGAACGCCGGCAGCCGTGGACGTATGTAGGCATCCAGCAGCAGCAGGCCGGCGGTCACGGTGAGACGCACTGATCTGCTGCCGGGCTGGTCGCGGGCCTGCCGCTCCATGTCCTGTCGGCCCTGCACCAGCTCGCGGGCCTTTTCGAGGTATTGAATGCCTTCGGGAGACAACATTGGCGGCGATCCGCGGCGTCTTTCGAACAGGCGCTTGCCCACCTGTTCTTCCAGCGCCCGTATCTGGTTGCTGATGGACGGCTGGCTTACCCCCAGCCGATCTGCGGTGCATCGGAAATTGCAGTCACTCGCTGCGGCAACGAATATCTCCAGCTGGCGAAAGGTGATCGGCATCGGATGTCGCGGCTCAATGCGGCAGTGGGAAATATCCCAGGCGATCTCCGCGGAAAGTACCCACCCAGATCTGGTCGCCAACCTCCACCGCCGAACTCACGCCCTGCAGTGGGGCCTTGGCGTCGGTATCAAACAGCACAGTGGAGGCAAGCGTATCGGGATTGACGCGGATAACCGTCCAGCCGTCGAGTCCGGCCGGCCCACCCTCGCGCGCCACAAATTTCTGGCCAGCTGCCAGGATCGACCGGCCATCCTGCGACCAGCGCAGATTGTCTGCAGCAAAGTTGAGCGGCACTACGCGCTTGGTAATCTTGTCGCCCTGTCGCTCGAAGCGCACCAGCTCGCGTGTTCCCCACGCGGCGACGTGCAGCACCCGGTCGTTGCCGGAAGCGACGATTCCGTTGGCACCTGATAGTTCGGTGCCGGGAATCAGCTTCACCGTGCCACCCGGGTGCCATTCAAGCAGCCCGCCGGTGACCTGTCGTGCAAACACGGCATTGATGCCGCCCTTGCCCGGGGAATAAAAGTGCGTGGCAATGAAGCCGCCGTCACTCAAGGCGACCACGGAGTTGAGGTAGACGTCTCCGGGAAGCGGCACGCAACCATTCCACTTCAGCGCGGGCTTGGCGCCGCCGGTGCGTAGTTCGAAGAACTCGATGGCCTCGCGGCCGCCGTGATTGACCACCAGCAATTGCTGCGAACCCTGGCCCATGGGCCGCAGCGCCAGTCCATGCGCCGAGAATTTGGCAGCATCCGGCGGCGTGTGGCAATCGGGGAAGCGCCTGGCATCAGGCGCAGCACTGTCGCTGGCTGGATAGATTCTGGTCCAGCTCTTGTCGCTGGAATTGACCAGCACCAGGTGCCCGGATGCCGTGCCTTCGGCAAGGTCACTGGCAATCAGCCACGGCGAGTTGCCAATGCGCAGCAGGTCTTCTGCCGCTTCGGGGCCGCATACAAAATTCAACTTGCCATAGGGGGCACAACTTTCTGCTGCGGCAGTCACAGCCGGGCGTGTGCCCATAACCAGCCCTGTGCAGACCAATGCCATCGCCAGCAGTGATTTCATTCGCGACTCCCCTTGTTGTTTTGTCAATAATAACGGAATCGTGATCACCGGCGCTGGCGGCTTGGAGGCGGCGCGTGGTGTAGGCTCTGGCAAACGGGTCAATCAGCAGGCAGGGAAGCTACCTTGATCAAACACCGCCAGGAATATTCGATCACCCGCGCCACCGTGTGGAGCATGATCATTGAGCGCCTCGGAGGGCCGCTTGGCGTCCTGGCGGCGTTTGCCATCAGCTACGCCTGCCTGGTCTGGTTGGGCTACCAGTTCAAGGAATCCGATCAGCAGCTGACCATCATGTGGCCGTCCGCTGGCCTGTTGTTCATGGCGCTGTGGCTGTCGCAAGGATGGTGGTGGCTGATTTTCATCGGCCTGCAGCTGACGCTTGAAGTGTTGGTCGGGGCTGCCGTGGCCGGCCACTTCAATCCCAGTCCTGGTCTTGCCGTGATGTTTGCATCGGCCAACACAATCGATGCGATTGCCGGCGCGACGGTGATGCGGCTGTTGCTGCATCCCGGAGTGGTGCTCAAGGTGCGGCACGTACTGTTGTTTGCCTTTGCGACGGCGGCAGGATCATTGTCTGGTGCGGTGCTGGGCGCGTACGCTTCGATGCTGTCATACAACCCCCTCAGCTATGCGCAATTCCTGCAGATATGGTGGGCCGGCAACTGGCTGGGCACGCTTGCCATACTGCCAGTGGCATATAGCTGGGCACTGCCGCTACGTATTATGTTTCCGGAGCTGCGGCTCAGGTCGCGCCTTGAACTGCTGGTGTTAACCGTCGCCGTTGGCCTGTGCACCGTGTACGTATTCTCCGCCGTTCCGGGTGGTGCGATCTCGGTATTGCAGCTGCCGGTGATCCTGGCGGCGCTGCTGGTGCTGGCTGCATTTCGCCTGCCACCGCGCTGGGTCACCACCCTTGCGCTGATGGCGGTCGTCATCGCTGCCTCCATCGCTTCGCGACGTGCCGGGCCATTCGTGGTGCTGGACCCCTTCGTGCGAGTGGTGCAGGTGCAGAGCTTCCTCGCCACGCTGGTGTTCATACCCATCCTGTTCACCATGTTCGTCACCGAGTTGCGTATCGGGATGGGGCGGATCATCGAGAGTGAGAGCCGCTATCGCAATTTCGTGGAGCACAGCAGTGAAGCGGTGTGGCGCGTGGAGCTTGACGATGAAATGCCCATATCGCTGTCCATTGCCGAGCAGCGCAAGTGGCTGGAGCAGCACGCGCATGTCGCCGAATGCAGTGAGGCCTACGGCAATCTCGATCCATCGGGCAAGGCAATGCTCACCTCTTGGCGTGGCGAGATCCCGTGGAGTGCCATCTATGAAAAACACCTGGACCAGGCTGCGCGGCAGCACTATTCCATGGATGGTTTGCGTTTCGACGTCACGGTGAAGGGGCGGCCCCGCACTTTCCTCACCTCGTTCACCGGCGTGGTGCGCAATGACCACCTGCAACGCATCTGGGGTGTGGCGCGCGACGTGACCGAGCTGGTTGATCTGAATACGCGGCTGGCCCGCGAGCAGGAGCGGCTGCGTGGCTACGCGCGGCAGATTGTAACGGCTGAGGAACGCGCGCGACGTGCCACCGCTGTCGACCTGCACGATGGCATCGGCCAGGAGCTGATTGGCATGGGAATGGCGCTCGAGGTGCTACGCGCGCAGGCGCCCGAGCAATCAAAGGGCCTGCTGGACGAGCTGCGCATGCGACTGCGCGAAGTGCAGGAGCGCACCCGGCACATGATCTCGGACCTCAGTCCGCCGGGCCTTTACGACCTGGGACTGTGCCCCGCGTTGCAGTGGCTGGCCATTTACCTGCGCACGCACGAAAAGCTGCAGGTGGAACTGGACTGCCGCGTGCGCGAGGAACTCGTGGATGTCGACCTGCGCGTGCTCATATTCAAACTGGTGCGTGAGCTGCTGCGCAATGTCGTCAAGCATGCGGATGTCAGCGTGGCAAACGTGACCGTGCACGGCGATAGCGAGCGGGTGAAAGTCGAAGTGCGTGACGGCGGCCGCGGATTCGTCTGGGAACTGGATCTGTTCGGCGGCCGCAACAGTGGCTTTGGCCTGTGGAGCATCGAGGATCGCGTGCGTGAAGTCGGCGGTGAATTCACCGTCGATACGTCCCCGGGGCAAGGCGCTCGATTCGAGATGGTGCTGCCACTGCGACGCACGGAGCGCCGGCGCGGCTCTGGATCCTTCGAGCTACAAAATTCGGGTACCGAGGATTGAGTTGCAACTCCGCCGCGGGTTTGTGTCTTTCGGTGTGTGACGTGCGCGCCTGCGAGGCGCGCTGCTGCTACGACGGTGTATATCTTGAAGCCGATGAGGAGCGCGACCTGCGCGCACTGGTGGCGCGCGAGCCGCAGCTACGGGCGCAGTTGCCGCAGGAATTCATCGTCGATGGCTACTGGAATGGCGAATTGCTGGGCCGCAAGACCGCCACGCGGCCGCATGAATACCGCAGCGCGGATTTTCCCGCGCACTTCGCGCGCACGCGCTGCGTGTTTGCCGATGCCGCCGGCTTCTGCGAACTGCAGAAATTGGCATTGGCGCGCGGCCTGCATCCCTGGGCCTTCAAGCCCACCACCTGCTGGATGTTTCCCCTGCAGGATGATGCCGGTGTGGCAGCGGCTCCGGTGGCTACCCCCGCAGAAGACCCGTACGCAACGGTCAGCTATCCGGGATACGCCAATTTCGTGCCCTGCGGCCGGCACGACGCGCAGGGTCGCCCGTGGCGCGAGGCGCTGCAGCAGGAGATCGCCTATCTCGAAGCAGGCCGCTGTAAGCCAAAAAAAACCCCGCCGTAGCGGGGTTGTCAGTGCTCTGGTCTGTCCCTAGATCAATCAACACAGGCGCTGTGCGCCCAATGGACATCAAAAGTTTCTCCGGCTGATGCGCAGGGCCTTGAGCCCGACCGATTTCCAGTCCGGGCGGCAATCCGCCCGTCGTTCGCTTCGCGATCAGCCCGACAAATGGAGCTGTCGCCATACCGTGCCCACTCTGACTGCCTGGGTTATTTTGTCTCTCCGATCCAACAATAGATCGAAACTTCAAATCCACCAGCAACTTAGGTTTCGCTAATAAAGCTACTGCCCGTGTTGCGATTCTACCCCTGTGGTTTTTGAATTGCACATGTCGCACGCGCGCGACATCACATAACGCAGTTAAAAAGCGTTGATACCAGTCAGTTCGCGGCCAACTGCCAGCTGATGGATGGTTTGCGTGCCTTCGTAGGTGATGACGCTTTCGAGATTGAGCATGTGCCGCATGGGGGCATATTCCGCGCTGATTCCTGCCCCGCCAAGCAAATCCCGGCAATCGCGCGCGACATCCAGCGCGGTGCGGCAGTTGTTCCACTTGACCATGGAAACCTGGGCCGGAGACAACGTGCCGGCATCTTTCAAACGAGCCAGTTGCAGCGCCATCAACTGGGCGCCGCTGATGCCCCGGCTCATCTCAGCCAGCCGCACCTGCACCGCCTGATTACCGGCAAGTGCCCGACCAAACAGCTGGCGTGTGGCGGTGTAGTCGAGCAATTGCGCCAGGCAAGCCTGCGCGGCGCCAATTACACCCCAGCAGATGCCGTAGCGCGCCTGCGTGAGACACGACAGCGGCCCCTTGAGGCCGTTGCAGCCGGGCAGCAGGTTGGCGTCGGGCAGGCGCACGTCGTCGAAGAACAGCGCGGCGGTGACCGACGCGCGCAGGCTGAACTTGTTTTCAATCTCGGTGGCGGAGAAGCCGGCCATGCCGCGTTCCACCAGGAAGCCCCGGATGCCTTCATCGGTCTGCGCCCAGATGATGGCCACGTCAGCAATGGAGCCATTGGTGATCCACATCTTTGATCCGGTCAGCACCCAGTCACCGCCGCTGCGTCGCGCATGGGTTTGCAGGTTGGCCGGGTCTGATCCCCCCTGGGATTCGGTCAGTCCGAAACAGCCTATGGCTTCGCCGCGCGCCATGGCTGGCAGCCAGCGTTGCCTGTGCTCCTCGCTTCCGTATTGATGAATGGGAAACATGCACAGCGAGCTCTGCACCGAATAGAAGCTGCGGATGGCGCTGTCGCCGCGCTCCAATTCCTGCGCGATCAGTCCGCAGGCGACTGCATCGAGGCCGGCGCAGCCGTAGCCCTGCAACTGAGCGCCGAACACGCCCAGCCCCGCCAGTTGCGGGATCAGTTCACGCGGGAAGCGATGCTGTTCGAAGCATTCGCGGATGATGGGCAGCACCTGGTCGTCGACCAGGCGCGCGACACTGTCGCGGACGGCCACATCCTGAGGCGTCAGCTGTGACGCCAGGTCGAGGAAGTCCAGTCGATTGGAGATTGTCGTCACGCGGGCATGATGGCTCACGCCCGTGACGCAGGGCAATCAACGCGCTAGCGCAACCTGGGGTAGCCGCTGCCCATCAGGCCGCCATCAGGGACTTGAGCCGCTTGAGGGCAGCCGCTTCGATCTGGCGGACGCGCTCTGCGGAAATGCCATATTCGTCTGCCAGTTCATGCAGCGTGGCCTTGTCCTCGGCGATCCAGCGACGCTGCAGAATGTCCTGGCTGCGCGCATCGAGGTGCGCAACTGCGCCCGTGAGGCGCTTGGTGACATCCGCATCCCACTGTGAATCCTCGGCCTGCAAGGCAGGGTCGGCATCGGGGGCAGGCAGATAGACCGACGGGCCGTAGCTGTCTTCATCGTCAGAATCGGGCGTCGGGTCGAATGATAGATCTCGGGCCGAAAGCCGCTTTTCCATCTCGGTGACTTCAGCCACGGTGACGCCCAGATCCCTGGCGACTGCCTGGGTTTCGTCATGCGACAGCCACGCAAGGTTCTTCTTCATGCGCCGCAGGTTGAAGAACAGCTTGCGCTGCGCCTTGGTGGTGGCGATCTTGACCAGGCGCCAGTTGCGCAGCACGTAATCATGGATCTCGGCACGTATCCAGTGCACGGCGAAGGACACCAGCCGTACGCCCATGTCCGGCTGGAAGCGCTTGACCGCCTTCATCAGGCCCACATTGCCTTCCTGTACCAGGTCGCCGATGGGCAGACCGTAACCGGAGTAGCCGCGGGCGATGTGCAGCACGAAACGCAGGTGCGACATCACCAGCGTGCGGGCCGCCTCCAGATCCTCGGCATTGCGAAAGCGCGTGGCCAGGTCGAGTTCCTGTTCACGGGTCAGTACCGGGATGCGGCTGATGCGCTCGGCATAAGCCTCGAAACTTCCCAGCGGACCCGCCAGTAGGTTACCTCCCAGGAGGCTGTCAGCGGGACGTGCGATCGAAAGGCTGGTTGCGTTCAATAGGTACCTCTTGGGTCGATGCTAGCACTCTGTAGATTGGAGTGCTAAGCCCCGGATAGGTTCCTTGGGAATGACCTTATATCTCTTTTAGATACAATAGCTTGGCGTCAGGCTCTAGGTTCGATCCTGGCCAGGTGGCGGGTCGCTGCCAGCCAGGCTCCGGTGAGGCCCAGCAGCATGCCGACGGCCAGCAACCCCCCTACTTCGCGTATCCCGGGGCTCAGCAGACGGAAGGTGCTGCCGTAGCTGGTGGCCAGTCGGGATACCGGTGCGCCCAGCAGGTACATGCCCAAGGCCACCAGCAGGGCGGCCAGCAGCGCGCCCAATAGTCCATAGAAAAGTCCGGTGTACAGGAACGGCCGGCGAACGAAGGCATTGCTGCCACCCACCAGCTTGGTGACCTCGATTTCCGCGCGGCGGCTGTAGATTTCCAGCCGGATGGTGTTGCCGATTACCGCCAGCACCCCCAGGCCCAGCAACACCGACGTGCCCAGTACCAGGCGCCGCAACAGGTCAAGAATGGCGTTGAGCCGCTGGACCCATTCGCTGTCGACCTGTACCAGCTCAACCTCGGGCCAGGCCGCGAAATATTTGCGCAGGGATTCCATCTGCGCGGGACTGGTGGCATCAGGGCGCGGCCGTACGTCCAGTGCGTGGGGCAGGGGGTTGTCGCCCAGCACATCCAATGCGGCGCCGAACCCGCTTTGGGAGCGGAAAGACTTGAGCGCTTCATCGGCGCTGATCAGGTTGACCCGCGCCACCCCGGCGCGCTGGCGGGCGTTGCTGGCCAGCCGCTGCGCCTGTTCGAGCGAGATTCCTTGCTTGAAATAAACGCTCACGTCCACGGCCTCGGCGAAATTGCCGGTGGCGTCGCGCACGCTGAGTATGGCCAGGCCAAATGCCGTAGGCAGCGTCAGCGCGATGGCAATCACCAGCACGGTAAATGCCGTGGACAATGGCGCGCGTGCCAATCGGCCGGCCGCGAACAGCAGCGACTGCAGGTGACGGGTCAGCCAGCCAATCATCGCTGCGCTTCCATGATGGGCAGTTCACTCAGTTCCGATTTCGGATCCTGCACGCGGCCATCGGCCACCAGCAGTTCGCGTGTGCCCCAGGACTTCACGATCTCCACGTCATGGGTGGCGATCACCACCGTCACGCCCACTTCATTGAAGCGCTTGAACACGCCCATGATTTCCAGTGACAGCGCCGGATCCAGATTGCCCGTGGGTTCATCGGCAATGAGCAGCGTCGGCTTGACCACTACTGCGCGCGCAATGCCCACGCGCTGCTGCTCTCCCACTGAGAGCTCCAGGGGTAGCGACTTTGCACGATCGAGCAGACCCACCTGGTCCAGCGCGGCGCGCACGCGTTTATCCATCTCACGCAATGGCAGATGCGCGGCATGCAATGGCAGCGCGACGTTGTCGAACACGCTGCGTTCGGGCAGCAGGCGATGATCCTGGAACACCATGCCCAGCTCACGCCGGAATGCGGGGATCTTGCGCGACGACAGCGCTGCGGTATTGCGCCCGTTGACCATTACCAGCCCGCGCGTCGGGCGTTCAAGCAGGGCAATCAGCTTGAGGATGGTGCTCTTGCCTGCGCCGGAGCGCCCGGTGAGAAACACCATCTCGCCGGCGGCAATCTCGAATGACGCACCGCTGAGCGCTTCGCGCCCATTGGGATAACGCTTGCAGGCACGATCAAAGCGGATCATGGAGGTGACTTTACACCCAGCAGTGCATCCGCGAAGGCGCCTGCGTCGAATACGCCAAAATCCGCGGCCTGTTCGCCGATGCCGATGAAGCGTATGGGCAAACCCATGCGCTGCGCGATGGCCACCACTATCCCGCCGCGTGCCGTGCCGTCCAGCTTGGTCAGCACCAGGCCAGTGACGCCGACGGCGGCCTGGAATTCCTGAGCCTGCGCCAGCGCGTTCTGTCCCTGGTTGGCATCCAGCACCAGCAACACCTCGTGCGGCGCCGTGGGATCAATGCGCTGGATCACGCGGCGCACCTTCTTGAGTTCTTCCATGAGATGGCTCTGGCTGTGCAGCCGCCCCGCAGTATCGGCGATGACCACATCAATATCGCGCGTTTGTGCCGAGCGCATTGCATCGAACACCACGGATGCCGGATCCGCACCGGAAGCCTGGCGCAATATCACCGCGCCACTGCGCTGCGCCCAGACCTCGAGCTGTTCAGCTGCGGCAGCCCTGAAGGTGTCACCTGCCGCCAGCAGCACCTTGTATTTGTCGGACCCGAGTTGCGTGGCCAGTTTGCCGATGGAGGTGGTCTTGCCCGAACCGTTGACGCCCACGACCATGATCACGAAAGGCCGGTGTGCGCCATCGACTTTTAGCGGCACCGCGCACGGCGTGAGGATTTCCACCAGTTGCGCGCGCAGCGCTGCAACCAGCGCGTCGGCGTCACCCAGCTCGCGCCGCGCCACCTGGGCGCGCAAATTTTCGAGTATGGACTGCGTGGCTTCGACACCCACGTCGGCGCTGATCAACCGCGACTCCAGTTCGTCCAGCAACTGGGCATCGATCTGCCGGCCGCTAAACAGGCTGACGAAGTCTCCGGTCAGACGAGTCGCACTGCGGGTAAGGCGCTCGCGCAGTCTGCCAAGGAATCCGGTGGGTTGAGTCGCGGTAATCATGCGTCGCGCATTGTAATAGTCTTGCGCCATGAATCGCGGCGATCAGGAAGTCCGAATCGTGGGTGGCAGCCTGCGTGGAAGGAAGCTGGGCTTTCCGGATGTGCCGGGCCTGCGGCCGACGCCGGACCGCGTGCGCGAAACGCTCTTCAACTGGCTGGCACCACACATTGAGGGGCTGCGGGTGCTCGACCTGTTCGCCGGTAGCGGCGCATTGGGAATAGAGGCCATATCCCGGGGCGCGGCGCAGTCAGTGCTGGTGGAGTCCAGTGCGCTCGCGGCAAAAAAGCTGCGCGAGTCAGTCATTCGCCTCGGCCTTGGCAACGTCCGCGTGGAGAATTCGGATGCCATGGCCTATCTGCAGCGTTCAATGGCTGCTGGCGGCGAAGGCCCCTTCGACCTGATTTTTCTCGACCCTCCGTTTGATTCCGGATTGCTGGGGCCGGCGATCAAATTCCTTTCCGGCGCCGGGGTGCTGGCCCCGGGTGGATTTTGCTATGTCGAGGTTCCAAAGCGGACCACGCTTGCGGCTCTTCCCCAGGGGTGGACGCTTCATCGCAGCGGGACCGCCGGTGAGGTCGGTTATCATCTGCTGCATGTTACGCAGGGCAATATATCCAGGGACGTTTGATCCCATCACCAACGGCCACAAGGACCTGGTGCGTCGGGCCGCAGGCATGTTCGACCACGTGCTGGTCGCCATCGCCTCCAATCCCGGCAAGACACCCATGTTCAACCTCGATGAACGCGTGGACCTGGCCCGTCGCGTGCTGGCCGATATCCCCAATGTCGAGGTTGCCGGTTACGAGGGCCTGACCGTGGACTTCGCGCTCAAGCACCGGATCAAGGTGGTGGTCCGCGGCCTGCGCGCCGTTTCGGACTTCGAGTTCGAATTCCAGCTGGCCAACATGACGCGCCATTTGTCGCGCGATCTCGAGACCGTATTCCTCACACCACAGGAACAGTTCACATTCATCTCCTCAACGCTGATACGCGAAATTGCGATCTATGGCGGCAACGTGGCTGAGTTTGTCGATCCAATAGTGGCGGCCGAGTTGGGCCGAAAGAAGCGCCTGCCATGAGCTTGCGCGGGCGATCATTCATGCAGGTGCTGGTGCTGCTGTGGGCAACGGCGGCGTTTGTGTCCGCGACGCCGGTGTTGGCTGCGGATCGCGCGCCCGGCAAGGCCGCCATCGCCAGCGCTTATCCGCTGGCATCGGAGGCCGGTCATGAAGTGCTGCGTGCCGGCGGCAATGCCTTTGATGCAGCAGTCGCCGTCAGCGCGGCGCTGATGGTGGTGGAGCCCAGCGGCTCGGGCTTCCTCGGCGGCGGCATGTACCTGCTGCATCGTGCCCGCGACGGTCGCAATGTGGTCATTGATGCGCGGGAAAAAGCACCGCTGGCAGCCACGCGCGACATGTTCCTCGACAAGGATGGCAACCCGGTACGCGGCATGTCCATCAACACCGCCATGGCCGCGGGCATCCCCGGCGAACCTGCGGGCTTGGCGCTGATGCAATCGCGCTACGGCAAGCTGTCGCTGGCGCAGGCACTCAAGCCGGCGATACGCCTCGCGACCGAAGGCTTTGAACTGTATCCGCGATTGCAGGCCGGCCTGCGTGGCAAGAAGCCGCAGCTGGAGAAATCACAAGAGGCCGCAGCCATCTGGCTGCGCAATGGCGAAGTGCCGCCAGTGGGCACGCGCATCACACAGCCGCAACTGGCGCGCACGCTCGAAACCCTTGGACGCGAAGGCGTTGCGACTTTCTACACCGGCAGTCTTGCCAGGCAGCTGGTGGCGCGCGTGCACGAGATGGGCGGAATCTGGACGCTGCAAGATTTCGCCGCCTACAAGGCCGTGGAACGCGAGCCCATTGTCGGTCACTACCACGGTGCCACCATCATTTCCGTGCCGCCGCCGTCTTCGGGCGGCATCGCACTGGTGGAAGCGCTCAACATTCTTTCAGGATATGACCTGGACAAGGTGGATGCAGTTACGCGCAAGCACCTGATCATCGAAGCCATGCAGCGCATGCACCATGATCGCGCTGTCTATCTGGGCGACACGGATTTCGTCAAGGTTCCCGTGACGCGGCTCACGAGCCCTGATTACGCGGCCGGATTGCGCAGTTCAATCCGCCTCGACAAGGCCACGCCCAGCAGTTCACTGGCAGCAGCGCCCGAGTCTGCAAGCGGCGGCAGCAATACCACGCATTTCTCGGTGCTTGATGCCAGTGGCAACCGTGTGGCCGGCACCATCACGTTGAATGCCGGATTCGGATCCGGCTTGATGGTCGACGGCACCGGCATGATCCTCAACAACCAGATGGACGATTTTTCCATCAAGCCCGGCGTGCCCAATATCTATGGATTGATCGGTGCCAGCGCCAACGAGATCGCGCCCGGCAAGCGCATGCTGTCTTCTATTACGCCGACCTTCGTCGAATCACCGCGCGGCTACATGATCGTGGGCTCGCCCGGCGGCAGCCTCATCATCGGCATGGTGTTGCTGGCCACGCTCGACTGGATTGACGGCAAGAGCGCGCAGGAAATCGTGGCAGCGCCGCGCATTCATCATCAATACGAGCCTGACACGCTGCTGTATGAATCAAAGGCGCTGACCAGCGACGAGGTTGCAGAGCTCAAGCGTCGCGGCCACGAACTGCGCGAGCGCGAGTCTTGGGGCAACCTGCAGGTTGTGACGTTCGATGCGGCCACCGGCGCGGTCAACGCCGCTTCGGATCCGCGCGGTGTCGGGACGGCCGGCATCTACTAGGCCACTCACGCATGGCGCCTGATTCGTCGAGTACGCGCAATCTCTGGGAACAGGTCGAAACTCGCGTGGGCGGGCCGGTGCGGGCGCGACTGTTGTTTTTCGCTGTCTACCTGGTGCTGCTGTGGCTGGAATACGCATTCAAGGAATCCGCCGGCGTGCCCACGTTGCTGCGGCCTTCCGCCGGGCTGTTGTTTGTCGCCCTCTGGTTTTCCGGGACGCGCGCCTGGCCGTTCTACCTTGCCGTTCATGTGTTGTGCGCGCTGGCACTGGGCGCGGCCATTCAACATCCTTTCCCGCTACAGCAGATTGCCAGCGCTGCACTGGCGGCACCATTGGCGGCCGTATCTGGCGCACTGGCCTGTCGTTGGTTGAATCCCGGGCCGCTGACCATCCACGCGCGGCTGGTGCCTGGATTCATCTGGAGTGCCGTACTGGGTTCGCTGGCAGGAACCTCGCTGGCTGCTGTGGTTACCGCGTGGCATCAGCCGGCACAACATGATTTTTGGCTGTCTGTACTGGCCTGGGGCGTGGGCCATTTGCTTGGCACGCTGACCATTGCGCCGGTGCTGCTTGCCTGGATGGCACTGCTGCGAAACCAGAATGCCCGGCTTGCATTGCGTTCGCGCGGCGAACTGGCAGGCATCGCGTTTTGTCTGGTGGCATCGATCTGTGTGCTGTTTCCCCTGGCCAATGCGCGCCACGGTTCAGTGCTGGCGTTGCCGCTGCTGGTAGGTCCGGTTCTTGTGTATGCCTGTTTCCGGCTACCCCCGCGTTGGGCAATGAGCATGTCAGCGTTGGCCATACTGCTGATGGCTGCGTTTGCCGCGCAGCGCACCCCACCATTTGCGGTGCCGGATCCGATAATTCGCGTCGGCACCCTGCAGATGCTGTTCGGCATATTTGCAGTCATGGTTTTCATACTGTCCATCGTCGTGAGCCAGGTGCGTATCACATTGGCGCGCCTGGCCGAAAGTGACCAGCGCTACCGCAACTTCGTGCAGCTCAGCCATGAAGCCATGTGGCGAGTGGAAGTGGATCCTCCCATGCCTGTGGAGCTGGCGCCGGATGCCCAGTTGCAATGGCTGCGAACGCATGCGCGGATCGCCGAGAGCAGTCTCTCGTATGCGCGTATGGATTCTGGCGCCACCGCCAAAGCCGATGCCTTGTGGAGCTCCATGCCTTGGGTTGAACAATTCGAGCAACGTCTGCCCGCTGCCGTGCAGCGAGGCTTGGACATGCACGATGTGAACTTCAGCGTCCCGCACCAGGGCCGGAAACGTGACTATCTCGCCTCGTTCAGTGCCGAGGTCGAAGCTGGAAAGCTGCTTCGATTCTGGGGCGTGGCACGCGATGTCACTGAACTCACCGATCTCAATACGCGGTTGCTGCGCGAGAAAGACCGGCTCAAAAGCTACGCACGCCAGATTATTGGAGCCGAAGAAAAGGCACGTCGGTCCACGGCGGTGGATCTGCACGACGGCATCGGACAGACACTGGTGGGCCTGGCCATGATGGTGGAGGCCGCGCATAGCGACCCTCCTGCGGATGTGCGGGCACTGCTGGCTGTTATTGGCGATCGCTTGCGGGATGTGCAGGAACATACCCGGCGCATGATTTCCGACCTGAGTCCGCCAGGGCTGTACGACCTTGGTCTGGGCGGTGCCCTGCAGTGGCTGTCGGTGTACCTGCGTTCACACGATGGATTGCGAGTGGAGCTGGAGTGCCGCTTGCAGGAAGCAGCGATTCGCCTGGAAATGCGGGTGCTGGTGTTCAAGCTGGTCCGTGAGTTGCTGCGCAATGTGATCAAGCACGCAGGCGTGCAGTCGGCCCGCGTGCTGGTGGAGGGCGACGCGGAACAGCTGCGCGTGGTGGTCAGCGACCAGGGCTGCGGATTCGAGAGTCAAATCGACATGTTCGGTGCACGCAGCGGCTATGGTCTGTGGAGCATCGCCGACCGCGTGCAGGAAGTCGGTGGCCAATTTGAGGTCGATGCTGGAGTGGGTCGCGGCGCGCGCTTCGAAATCTGTCTTCCGTTGCGTACAGAATCCGTCACGGCGCGCAACGCCTAACCACCCAGCAGAATCGAGATGATTTCCCGCGCCGCCGGTACTTCCTCGCTGATCCTGGTAATCAACCCGTAGCCCAGCGCAAAACGCGTGATATCCGCCGAGTTGTGGAGGTCCAGCTTGCGCATCAGGTTGGCGCGATGTTTCTCGACAGTCTTGACGCTCAATGTCAGCTCCCTTGCGACCGCCTTGTTGGTTCTGCCGGAGGCGATGCGTGAAAGCACCTGGCGCTCGCGCTCGGTTACCAGTCGCAGGGGGGATTTACTGGAACTCTGTTCGCCGTGGCTGCCGCGGCCCAGGTAGTTGGCCATGACTGCGTTGGACACGGTCTTGCACATGAAGGGTTGCCCCTTGGCCACCGTGCGAATGGCAGTAATCAGTTCAGCGTGGTCGGAATCCTTGAGTACATACCCATCTGCGCGTACATCAACGGCGGCCTGGATGTATTCATCGGACGAATGCGCCGTCAACAGGATTACGCGAATGTCTGGCGACAGGTTGCGCAGGTCGGCAATGAGGCTCAGGCCCGAGCGCCCGGGAAGGCCAATGTCCGTCAGCACGATGTCAGGCATCGTGCTCCTGGCCAGCGCTATGGCTTCATCGCAGGAGCCGCATTCGCCGACGACTGTGAGTCCCGGATCCAGTTCGAGCAGCCCACGCACGCCTTCACGCAGGATGGCGTGATCATCGACCAACAGCAGCCGCAAGACACTGGAAGTCTTGGCCTGGACACTGGGTGTTACGCTCGCCATCTTTCCCTTGGCATTTGAACCGGGCGCCTTTTATACACAGACCTACTTGCGCCCCGAACCATGCAGATATCTGTCTAATCGAAACCCTGGAACTGATGCACTTCAGCGAGCAAATCGTCAGCTGAAGCAAAACCGTCAAGGCGGACCCATGGCTTGCCGGGCGCGGCCCGCAGCAAAGTCACGGGCGTGTGATTCATCTTGTCTCCGCGATACACGCCAAACGCACGCTGCGCCTGAATGCTCGCTGCGAGCGTGCCCGTGTAGTACTGCCACCCGTTACCGGCATGGAAGCGCGCGGCGTACTCCGTCAGCCGTGCGGGTGTGTCCTGCTCCGGGTCAATGGAGATGGACACCAGGTGCACCTTGTCCAGTTGCGGCCCCAGTTGTTCCTGGAGCGACCTGAAGGTCTGGCTGGTCAATGGGCAAATAGTCGTACAAGTGGTGTATATGAAATTCATGACCACCGGACGCCCATCGTTGAGTTCACGATCCAGAGATACGTTCGTACCGTCCTGCCGCACCATCGTCAGCTGCGGTACGGAGTAGCTCACCACGGACCGAGTAACCTGGTTGTTTTCCATCATCATGTGGTGATGCGCATGGGCATCCATCGCCGGCATCGGAGCCTGCTCCGTGTCGGCTGCGACAGAATTCACAGCCACGCCCGCGACCATGATCAACCGCAGTACGCTGTACAGGTAGTGCAATCTTGAGCCCATAAACCGAGACCTCAGACCGTCCGTAGTGTGGTCTATCGTCTGACAGATTGTCCCTGCAAAGAATGGGGTAATTACCCACCGATCCACAGCGACCGGTTCTCAATTGCCTGTCGAATCGTGGCTGATTACGAATCGTTCACATTGGGAATTTTCTTGTGCTCGTCACTTGAGCTAAGGCACCAACCATTCGCCCACCGGTGCAAGCTGGGCGCCCGTTGGTGCAGCGAACTTGACAATATACCCACCCTTGGAAGCGAATCGCTGGTTCTGCGCCAGGCCCAGGTGAGGGTAGTACCCAGTCACAATCCTGTGAGCCAGCGCTTCCTCCATGCGTTCCACCAGGTAGTCGCGGATAAAGGAATCCGCCATGTGGTTGAGCGTGTCGGATAGCAGGCTGCAGGCCAGGTAGGTATCGGTCTGCACCTGCTCTGAAACCAGCGGCACCTTGCGTAGCCGCATCCACCCCAAAGGATAATCCACGCGCACGCGGCGCCGGTCCGGGAGGTCGTAGGGGTATGCCAACTGCGTGACTGCGCGCCACTCCGTCGGAAATCCGGTCAGCGCCTTGCCGCCCATCAACGTCGATGACATCACCGTGGCACCTGGAGGATGCTTGAAGAGTGCTTCCAGATCTTGAGGCCGCAGCCACAACACCAGCGTGTCGTCGCCTTTGAGGCCACGCAGTGCCCGGTCCATATCGCGCGCGCCGACTTTGGCCGCGAGCGGACGGTTGAGTATTTCCCTGCCGACCCCGGCAAGTGCCGCTGCCAGGGCGCCGGCGGCAGATTCACCGACGTCGCCATCGCGATATAACTGCACGATGCGCCCGTGCGCATCGGGCGCGCTGCGCAATGCGTGCGCCATCAATCCCGCCTCCAGCAGCACGCCCTTGGAAAAATACAGGGAATGAAAGTCGTGCTCGGCGACCACGGGCAGTTCGACATTTGGAAACAGGCAGGGCAGTGAAGCCTGCTCACAAAATCGGTGTACCGGCTCCCAGTTGCTGCCGCCCAGTCCCGACACCACGGCGAATACCGGTTCGTGCTTCAGCAATTGCTGCAATTGGGATTCCCACGTGTTCGGCGCGCCCTTCAACTCCCAGACATGCAATGCCCAGTGCCGGCTGGTCTTGAACATCATGCGTTTGGTGGAATGGAGTCGCGGGCTTTCGGCCTTGATAACGGCGTTCTTGTCGGCGAAAAACTGTGTGATCACATCGAGCATGCCCTGACGTTTAACTGGATCCGCGTCAGGCGTGATGATGGTCGCAAAGTCCAGCACGCTATCGGAGACGCCCGGCACCGGGAGTTTCGTCATGCCTTTCAGGTAGTCGATCAGTGCCGCCATATCCTGGTCGCCGATCGGATAGTGTGGCATCAGGTAGTTGAGCGGCTTGCCGTCAGCCGCAATTCCGTCGCGGATCGCGCGCGCCAGCGTGACATCTGTGTAAGGGTTACGGTCGGCGCGCATGCCTTCAACGAATGGCAGGTCCAGATCATCGCCGGCCGTGGCGCGGGGCTGGAACAGGTATCGACCACTGACTGGCGGAACGCTGCTCTGGCCTTCCTTCATGCCCAGTCCACTGCGTCGATGGCAATTGACGCAGGCTGCATCGGCGCCGTTCATCTGCACATCGGGTTCCCGCATGGCCAACAGAGGTTGGCCACTGGCCAACACGCCGTCGCGATAGATTGCCTCGCCAGAAGCAGGCGCCGCATCCCGCGCCCAGCTGCCGCCTGCTGCGAGCAGCACCACTGCGATGCTCGCAAGGACGCGCATGGCTATTGCGGTTTTGTGAACTGTGTATCCGCCAACGGCGGATTTACTGCGACGCTCTCGATGTTGATCTTTTCCGTGTTCTTCACGCCCTGCACTGCGGTCTCCAGCACATGCGCGATCATGAGTCCTTGCTCCGCACGATAGTCGCGCGGAAAAATCTCGACGCTGCGCGGCCGGCCGTCGATTTTTCGCGGCTCGCCGTCCATCTTCAGTTCAAGAAAACTCTGGCCATCCACCCACACGGTTCGCGCGCCACCGCCTTTCAAAGTCACGCGCAACTTGTACGCCGCATGACCTTCCACCGTGTCAGTGCCGGCGGCCTCCACGCGCGAACCCCTGGCTGCGTAATCGATGAGCAGGCCATCGATACCCGGCTCTGCCGCGGCAAGTTTGAGTTCATCCGGTGTGTAGGCGTCCCATGTGGACTTGCCCAGGTAGGGCCTCAGCTTCCAGCCCTGCGCGCCGTCGAATACCTGAACTGCAGTCTGGCCATTGAAATCCAGTTCCAGTCGGCTCTTGAGCGGTCGCTTGTAATCCAGCTTGAACGGCAGCATCACTTCGGGACGCGTCTTGGTCTCCAGCTTGCCAGCGGGCGTGACCGCGGAATACGTCGTGCCGCCTGCACCCATCTTTCCCTTCCAGGTCATGGTCTGGACATTGCGCCACGCCTGGAGTCCGCCGCGTGCTGCGACATTCCTGTCCACGACCTGTGTAGCGCTCATGGATGGCAGCGCAGTGGGCTGCGCAGCCATGGCCAGGCCGGGCAACAACAGGCTTGCAAGAACAAGTGCCGATAAAGCAGTTTTGCTGGCCATCAATCCTGTACTCCTGTCACCCATAGTCATGCTGTTCACCTACTGTACAACCAGGCCATCGGCTCGAAACGATCCAATCACCACGCTGACCTTGTGCCCGGCCTTTACCGGTTCGCCCTTGTTGGAAAACACCATCCAGTAGACCTGGCCGTCCTTGGGAGGCATGGACTGTCGCAACGGGCCCACCTTTTCCATCTGCGGTACATACAGCACCGCATGTGCGGCTTCGTCCAGCAGCAACGGGTTGGATGCTCGGTCGTTGAGCGGCGCCGCCTTGGTTGAATCGAGCACCCGGTAGTCAAAGCGCACCAGCTGGTTTGACTCTGCCAGTCTGACCCGCAACTGGTCCACGCCCCAGGTCATCGCGTAGTACTTCTTCGCGTCCGTCGTCATTCCCGGAACATACGGCGATGCCTTCTTCGGCGATGTCGCCGCAGTGGGAGTCGCGTCCGCGGAATTGGCTGCGACCGAGAGCAGCAGGCTTCCAATGAGCAGCAGGGCGGGTGACAAGACACGCGCCATTGCCGCAGCAAACAGAAACCTGCTGTTGCCACTCGTTGGCATCAGGGCACCGGAGTGTTTGCCGGCGGCAGCGCCGCGCGCGTGGACTGCATCCATTCCTCGACGCTGCGCGCATTGTCATCGGCAGGCGGGGCGGGGCGTTTCATCCTGGGCTGAATATACTTCTTGCGCTGTTCTTCAGTCAGCAGTTGCCGGATGCGATCGGCCGTCTGGTCGCCAATCAGCTGGGTCGCGCGGATGCGGTCCTGCGCCGGTATAGCGGTCTCGTTCCAGAGGTGAGCAACCTTCTCACGTTGTTCCAGCAGCAATTTTCTCATGGCCACCTGTTGCGATTCGCTCAGATCCAGTTCCTTGGCCAGCAGGGCGACCCTGCGATCCAGAGCAGGAAGGGCGCCAGGTCCGATGCCTGCGGCCGGAGCGCCAGGGGTGGCGGTCGGCGCGGCGGCCGATGCCGGCAACGCTCCCGCCAGAAGGAGCGTGGTCAGCGCCAGCACCAGCCGCGACCCGGATTTACCCAGGTGAAGAATTCGCGTGCCGTGCACTCCATTGGTCATAAGTCGAAAATCCGTTCCCTGAAAAAAACGGGGCTGGTGGCAGCACCACCAGCCCCGGCATTGTACCGACGGACAGCGCCTCAGGGCACGGTGCCGCCGGCAAAGTTGTCGACCCGCTGGTTGTTCGGAATTTGCATTCCGATACGTCCGCCACCAGTGGTCCACAGCGCATCACTCGGCAGCGCAACACTTCCTACGTAGGTACTGTTCTTCCACACGGTCGTCAAGCCGCTGGCGTCAACCAGTGCGGTCAGCACATCCCCGCTGGCAAATGTGGAATTGCCGTTTGTGATGGTTGTGCTCGAGGCGGTCGTAAGGCCCATGGTCGTCGTTGTCGCTACGGTGACGCTGTTACCCGTGAGCTCAATCCTCACGTAGTTCTGTGGCGCGTTGCTGCTGCCGCCCGTGCCCTTGAGTATCAGACGGTCCCCGGCAATCCCGCTGGTGACTGTGAACGCGGCAGCCTGCCTGTTGCCAAAGACATTCCCGGCACCGTTCCACATGGCTCCGTTGAGCGTGCAGTTGAACAGCAGTCCTGCAAACCCGGGAGCCGGTGTGCACAGCGCCTGGTTGGTGGGAGAGCTGGACACCTTGAGCGCTGCGTTGACTCCGCTCAGCGGCTGACTCCAGTTCGTGGCGCCCGTGGGCGTGAGTCCCAGG
Source organism: Pseudomonadota bacterium (assembly GCA_039932715.1). Lineage (GTDB taxonomy): Bacteria > Pseudomonadota > Gammaproteobacteria > Steroidobacterales > Steroidobacteraceae > ZC4RG30. The sequence continues at coordinate 89,928 of JBDTPN010000001.1, forward strand.
TTGCTCGCGTTGGTCCGGTTGAAGTTGTCCAGCACACCCAGCGCCGGCCGGGTTGGAATCGCGACGCCTGTTCCAGTAAGTGCCACTGGCGAACCTGTCACCGTGCCGCTACCCGCGACCGCCAGTGTCCCGGACACCGAACCCAACACTGTCGGCTGGAACACCACACCTACGGTGCAGTTCTGGCCAGCGGCCAACTGGAACGGAGCGGCCGGGCAGCTGCCACCACTGCGGGTGTAGGGACCCGTAAAGGTGAGAGTGATGCCGGTCATCGGCCCGTTGCCGTTGTTGGTCAACGTTACGTTCTTGACAGCGCTGGCTGAGTTCTGGATCACGTTTCCATATGCCAGGGTTGCCGGAGCAACGCCTACGGAGATCACTACTGATCCCGTGCAATTGACCTGACATTCCACAGCTCCAATGTCGGCCGGGTTGGCATTGCTCCTGGCCCTGGTGTTGCCAAAGAAGTCATGTGCTGTGGTGGCTGGAAGGCCACTGTTGGTACCCGAATTGACCGCCGGCGAGGTACCCGGGATCGAATACGCGCCACCCGCAGTGCCTGCGCCACTGCCCGCGACCATCAGCTCCGGCGCATTCGCCCCCGTCTGGTTGGTCCAGACGGCGCGATTGAGCGTCAGTGGGCCGTAGCTCAGGTTAAGCCAGTTGTGGCCCTCGTCCACCGTAGCCGTTGGCTGGATGCCATCGAACACAAACACCTGCGCGAGACTGGTGGTCTCGGAGGCGCCTGGCGGAGCCTGGTAACCATGGCCACCGTTTTCAGGCGCAACTCGCGCGCCGTTGCAGAACGGAGCCACCAGCGAGTCCGGCGTAACCGGCCTGTTGGCCGTGGCAACAATCACATTCTGTGGATCACCCGAGAGAATGGAGTGGTCCATGGTCAGCTTGGTGCCCGCCGGAATCAGGCCTGATGTCAGGTCGTCAGTGCGCAGGCCCACGTCCCAATAGAAGTTGGCGCGTATTCCCACCGGCGGGGCAGCACATTCCGCAGTGGTGGCCTGGTCAAGTGCAGGAGCCAGCGCTATCAGGTTCTGTTGCGACTGCAACCCGGTTCCCGCGCCGACTATGTCCACGCTGAACGAGCGGTTATGGAAGAACAGATTGTTGGACATGCTCGGCTTGGACAGCTTCCGGCAGTCACCATTGATACCCAAGATGCCACCGGAGTAGCCGAACCCGGTGGGCGGGCACATGACCAGCGCGAGGTCATTCATTGCGTCCGCCAGGTTTGGCGTATTGGCCATCACCACCAGTCCCGAGGGCTGTGGACCGTGCTGGGCATTGTCCTGCGTGCAGTTGGGGTTCTGCGGGAGCGTCGGATCAGTAGTTGGCGTGCATCCCGGAGGAGGGGTAGCCGAGTAGATGGCGCCCAGCGTCTTGAACAGCACACCGGCCGAAGCAGTGGTGTCGTTCGACGCTATCGTATTGTTGGCCAGCGTCACCTTGAACGCGTCCTGCATGGACACGCCGCCGCCGTCCCAGCCGGCCACGTTGTTGGCAATGATGTTGTTGGTGACCGTGAGGTCATACCACCGGCCCTGCTGGCCCGGGAACGCTACCAGCTCGGAACCGTTTACCTGCTGGATGCGCACGCCGCCGCCACTTCCGCTTTCGGCGCTGTTGCCAAGGATCAGGTTGGCATCAAGAACGAGCCCGGCGCCTGTGCCTTCGCCCAGTCCCGGTGGGCAATCCTGGTCAGAGGTGCTGCCGCACTCCTGGCCATTGAGCTGACGGTCGAGGTTGGCGCCTTCGATGACCACGCCACCGCCATTGGTGGGCAACGTCGGGTTGGTGCTCTGGTTGAACAGGATGTAGTTGTTGTTGATCTTGCCATTGAAGCTCAAGCCCAGATGCTGCAGTCCGCCGCCGTCGCCGGTGGAGAGATTGCCAGCGATCCAGTTGTGATCGATCTGGTACCCATCTGCCCCCGAGCTGACCGTGATTGCGCCCGCACCTGCCGGCGTACCCGAGAACAAGGCATCACCGATGGACGCATTGTCATAGAGCATGTTGTGGTGGATGCGCACGCCAACATTGAACTGGAAGGGGATTGCGCCATTGGTCGGCGTGCCGTTTGGAATGGGCGGGCAGACCAGGGTGCCGGGCGGATTCACACCGCACTCCACGCCATCGTTGATGAACGCATCCGGGATTTCGCCGTTGCCGAGGTTGATGGCGCCAGCCAATGTTCCATGATTGCCCGAGATGCGCGTGTTGGCCACGTCCAGGTTGTGCGCCCAACCATGGATGAAGAGGCCACCGCCGCCCTGCGAGCTGTTGACGACTGAAATGCCGTCAATGCGCGAAGGATTGCAGAAGAAGTTGGACGTGCCGTAGTCGCGCCCGCGGTTGTTGCCTGTGGTGCTGTTGTTGATGGTGCAATCGGCATTACCGTTGTCCAGATAGACACTGCCGTCGGCGAACGCGCCGGCACCACCAGTGGAATTGGCGCCCCAGAAGTCCGTACTGTTGTTGGGAATCCGGATGCCACGGCCCAGCACCGTGATACCCGCACCTTCATAGGCGCCCATAAGCGTGGGCTCCTGAAGCACCTGCGCCAGGTTGCCGTTGCCCGCAGCGTCCCAGCCGATGATGGCCTCGAACGGAATGCGGTCGACGCGCTGGTGCATGGGGGCTGGGCAGGTATAGGTGTCAGCAGAGTCAAATCCCGTGTTGCTCCGGTCGGGAATGCCGTCCAGGTTCAGGCCAAAGGTGCAATTCACCTGCCTGCGCCACTGATCCATTTTTCCGGCCGGATGGGCATCGGCATTGACGGTCACCGACGCCGCGCCCACGCCCTGCAGTCGCACCGGCTTCCACATGAGCAGGTTTTCGCGATATGCGCCCGGCATGACCAGGATCAAATCACCCGGATCAGCACTGTCAATGGCCGTCTGTATCGGGCTGAAGCCAAGGCGACCGAAGTCGGACGTGTAGTCTTTTGTGGTCTTGGCAGTGCCTGAAGGCGGCACCACGGAAGTGGGCGTGACAATCCAGGGCGCGCTTCCGCCCACTGTCACCGTAATGGCATCGATGGACTGCTTGCCGTCGGCCTTGGTGATGACAAGCTCGCCGCACTTCGCCGCGGCCTGCCCATCAGGCTGGCCACGTTGTGCAACTCCGCAGTTGGGCAGGCCATCGGGCACCGTGCCGGTGATGGTGTTCGTGCTCCAGATGACGCCCGTCAGCGGACGCACCACGCCGTCACTGCCCACCAGTGCCGCCGTGCCCGCGCTGCTGCCGAAGTCATAGGTCCGCGTGATGGTCTTCTGGTTCCAGGGCGCAGTCGTAGCATTGGGACCCGAGAAGTTCGGGTTCTGCACCACCTTCTGGCCCAGCGCCGTGATGGTGATTCCCATGTTGCCGCCACTGGAGGCCGCGCCCCCTCCGAGGGCCAGGAGTCCGGGAGAAGTCATGTTGGTGGTGTTCACCGAGACTGCCGTTCCGTTGAGTAATGCTCCCGTGGCGTTGGCGGTGACGGTCACGATAGCGTTGGACCGGGTTGCGGTATAGCCGCTGATTCCGGAGTGGGCATTGATGGCATCAGTCAGAGACTGTGCCATGTTGTTGTTGCGGATTGACTGGCTAGTCGGTGAGCAGTCCGGGTTGCTTTCACTCTGCGTGCAGGTGATGGCCCCGGTCGTAACCAGCGTCGCACCCACGGTCACCGAGCCGATGCTGCTGGGGGTGCTGCAACGGCTAGCATTGCCGCTCCGGCAGCGATTCACGCCATCGATGGCGATTTTCACATTGGCCGATGTGGCCGGATTGCCCGGCTTGACCCAGGGACCCTGGGGAGCGGAGGCGTTGGAATTCACCACCTTCTTTATGGCAGGCGTGCCATCCGGGTATTCGGCATCAGGCAGGTTGTAGCCGTCGGCGAAGGATTGCGTCGGGATCACCGGTGTGTCCATGTAGGCGGTGAAGCCCGGCATGAACGGTGTTTCGTAGCAGAAATCGCTGTATGCCGGGTTGTACGCCGGATCCACAATCGGCGTGCCATCCGCAGCGACGGCCTGGCCAGGATCATTCATGCACGCTATCGACATCTGCGGCACGTAGCCCGTGGGGTTCGGGGGATTGACGCTGTAACTTGAGTAGTACAGACCGTTATAGACACCCCACTGGTCGGAATAAACACGGGCCACTTCGTTGCCGGTGAAGTCGCGCATTGCGACCGGCAGGTTCGGCGGGCCGAATTTCTCGCCGAACTGGGGCGAGAACGGATCGAATTCCGCCGCAAAGTCATTGGTGATCAGGCCAGTGAAATGACCGGCGATATGCGTGGAGCTGAAGACGAAGAACTTGGCCAGCACAGTAGCCTGGTCTTCAAGTACGACTTCCTTGCGGTCGCAGAGCCTGCGCTCGGCACCGGCGAACGGCGCAGCCTGGCCCGCGTCCGGGAAGAGGCTGTTGAGATCGGGCACTGTGCGCAGCGTGCCGACACAGGGCCAGAAAGACTCAATGCTGCCGGTGTCGCCCTCGTGGCGCGGATTGGCGCCGAGGTTGTTGGTCAGATCCAGCGCACCAGGGCTATTCGAATTGTAGTGCTCACTCACGGCCGCCTGGTCAGGCATGATGAATATGCTTCCCAGGCCAGCGAATTGCTGCGTGACCGGCGCCACGAAGACATCGCCCAGCAGGATGTTCTTGTCCTCTTCCTTCACCAGCTCATAGCCCTGGGGCAGGATGACTTCGACCACGTACGTGCCAGGAGGCAGCATGGGGTTGCCATCCGCGTCCTTCTTAGCGCTGCAGATGCTGCAGTTGGTGCCGGCGGACTTGCCAGTGGCCTCATTGACCTTGGTCATGCTCGGGAAAACATAGCGGCCGTCATACGGGGCCGGCTGCACCTGATTAAGCTGCGACCAGCCGTCGTAGCACTTGAACTGCGAATGGGCCGACAAGTTCTTCTTGGGGCTGGACGGGTCCAGCCACTGCTTGCTGTCTTTGAGCGTTGCAAAGAAAGGGCTGTCGCTGGACTGCCCCGGGCAGTTCATGTTCGGGATGTTGCCACCGTCATACGACATCAGGTTGCCATTCTTGTCCTTGCGGAAGCCCTGGGCCCAATCATCCCAGCTTGCAGTCTTGGTGGTGTCTACCAGCGTCAGGTGGTCAACGCCGTTGCTGTCCACGGACTTCTGGTAGAGGTTGACCGTCACTCGTGGTACCCCGGGCTCCCAACTCAATTGCAATGAGAGCGATGGGTCGTCGAACGGGCGGGTCGATGCATAGATCACATCACCGGTGATGCCGCCGTTCTCGTTGGTCTTGAAGGGCCGCACGCCAAATTCAATAAACGTGTCCTGGCCCAGCAGTCCCTGCCAGCCCTGGGTCGTGCCGAAGGCCTGTGCCGGGAATACCGCGCCTGTGGACTTTCCACCCAGCGCATCACTGGCCGGGCAGTCCGCCTGGTCGCAATACTTTGCACCGGGCACGCGCAGCTCGGCAGGCAACGCTACCCGCACAGAGGTGTTGGCCAGGTTCTTGGCAATTTGCGAGCAGGGCACTTCAGTCGTTGGCGAGGGTGTTGAGCAATCCACCTGGCCGCCTGCGTCATACACAGCGTGCACGCCGGTGGACTTGAACCGCGTGTTCGTCGTGTCGACTACCAGCCAGTTCATGAACGGGAAGACTTCGTTGAAGCCCGCGTAGCCGTCCAAATCGGTGTTGTTGAAGAACCCGATGCTGCCGTCCCGATAGCGGATGTTGGTGTTGACCAGCGCGAGGCCGGCTTCTCCTTCATCCGACACGCCGTTCCCGTTCTTGTCGAAGAAGGTGCGCGTGTAGAGGTTCGTGCGCCATTGCGTGACCGGGAAGTTCTTGGTCGTTGTGCCATTGACGCTGATGGTGGACACCAAGCCATCGAGCATGATGTCGTTCCACTGGTCAAACACTGCCAGCTTGAACACCCCGTTGGGCATGTTGCTGAAAGTGACCTTGCCGTCGGCATCGCATTTCTCGATCGCGAAGTCCTCGGCATCGGCCTCGCCAATGGAAACGTAGCACTGCGTGAATCCGTAATGATCGTAGGTTTCACTGCTAAACGTCCGCTGGTCGGGCGTTCGGCTCAAGTGATTGTTGGTGATCTGCACGGTCACCGATGAGTCACACGTGTGGCTAGGATTCAGCGCCGAGCTGCAATAGGCAGCCTTGCGATCGTTGATGGTCTTCGGATTGGCAAAGCCGATGGAGACGTGGAAACCGCCGGGACCGAACTCCTGGAAGTAGCCGGGTTCATCGGGCTTGAGGAACGCCTCGTGCGGCTTGCCGCCGTCCAGCGTGTTGGTCTGCAGCCACTCCTCACCGTGCGCGATGCGATCGGCCGCCGGGGTGGCCGTCACTTCATAAATGCCCGGGAACAGGTTGGCGACAACCACCTGGCCAGCGAGGGGCGACAGGGTCTTGCCATCAGATTCAAATTTCGGGCAACTGGGGATCATGCCCACCAGGCCATCCCCGCGGGTGTTGATCGGGCAGGCGTCGAGGCCAGTGATGGGATCCATCTTGTTGGCCAGCGAGTTGGACAGGGGCATGTTGAACTGGTCGTACGTCACCTGACCGGTGGCGTCGCCCAAGCCACCGGCCTGGTCGAAAATCTTGATTTCAAAGCCGCCGAGTCCCGGCTCATTGGGGGCGAGCACGTCGACGCCGCCGCCAGCGTCATTCTCGCCATTGAGTGGGAAGTCATCCTGGAATACGAATACGGAAAGCTTGGCAGTCGGTAGCGGGGTTTCCTGAAGGACCACGGTAATGGGCGACTTGGCCGCCACCTGTTCCGTCGAAATCTGTACGCCGCCCATGGCATGGCCGCAGATTGCGCCAGCGCCGGCCGGCTCCCACGCGCCGGTGGGGCCGGTGTAGGTGCCGCAGGCTGCGGCAATAGTGAATGGCTTGCCGTTATCGTCCGGGCCGCCAGCGCCGCCGACCACCGGGTTGACGCCGTCACCTGGCAGTACAGAAATAAAGTACCGCTTGGTGGGATCAAGATTCACGTCGCCCGGATTGATCGCGATCTTGCTGCCGCTATCCGTGCGGCAGCCGCCATTTCCGACATCGCACACTGCGGCCGCACCGCCTAAAGTCTGGCCGGTTTCGCACGAGACCGAGCCCTGGCAACCCTCGGCGATCACGGGCATGTTTGCGGTGTGGAAACTGTAGCCGAGGCTTTCAACCGGCAGCGGGAGGCATCCAGCCGGACGCGGTGAGACATTTACCTGGCACTTCGGGTCGATCCAGAAGGTACGGTCTTCCTCGATGATCCAGCGGTAGTCAGTGACTGCAACACCGGTTTTGGCGTCCTTCACCGTGAAGGTCATGCCATTGCCGGCAAGGAAATTAACCGAGATTGTGCCCGGGGCAGCACTGGCCTGACCGCTGGATGAGGCGACGTTGTACGTGAACGAGCACGCGCTGGGCGTAGCGCCGGGCGTAGCTGCAAACGAACCGTCCGGATTCAGATTCACGCTTCCGCAGGTGCCCTTGTCAAAGTCGGAGACAGTAAGCGACAGCGCGCCAGGACTGGTGGCGAACGCCAGCACGCCCGGAGGGGCGATCTTGAGCTGCGATGCGACGGTGCTGGTATACGAACCGTTGCCTGCTAACGGCAATCCGCCCAGGCAAGCACCCGAGCAAGCCGCGAGAGTAACGGTTGCGCAGGCAGGAGCCGCAAATGCAGTGACACCGTTGCCGCAATAATTGAAGGAAGTCGGAGCACCAGCATAGGTGAAGGTGCCATTGCTGTTGAGTACGAGCCCGGCAGGCATTGCACCCACTACAGCGACACCGTAGATGCCACTGTCATTGGCAATCAGACCCTTTGCCGGGTCTGAAATGTTGAGGGTCTTTCCCGACACGACGTTGTAAGAATCAGCCACGGCATTGGCCGAATTTGCCGACGCGGAGGAGCCGACTGCACCAGCAGCGGCGCCGCCGCCAATGCTTATGAACGCCTGCATGCCGCCATCGCGCGAATTGTTCGTCGACAAATTGAGAGCACGATCGAAGACCGGGAAAGTATGTGGCACATATTTGCCCGCATTCAGCGCCGGCTTGATGGCTACGTCATACGTCTTGCCTGCGGACAGGAACACCTCGTCCTGCACCTTCGGGACGCCTGGCAGCTTGTTGCCGTCTTCTGCCAGCAGCGTCAATGAAGCGCCAACCACGGCAGGCACGTGCATGCGCAGGCCGGCATTCACCAGGCGCAGCAACACCACGCCGCTGGTCGAGGTAGTGGTGGTCGCCGGGGAAACTGGCGCCAGCAATGACAGCGTCGACAGGTTCAGCTTCGAGCGATCGAACGACACGCCATTGATCAGGTAGTAGCGCGGGTCGTAATTGACCACCGGCGGATAGCAGGAATGGACGCTGGCGTCACCGCACTGCGTGGGCTGGCCGTTCCAGACCTTCTTCTCATCGAAGCCGCTGGTATTGACCGCGATGTCGACTGCGGTGTTCTGAACGGGGTCGATTTCGCTGAACAGCAGAGCAGCGTCCTTGTCGTAGGCCTGGCCCCAGGCCTTGCCCGAATTGACCCCGGTATCAGTAACGACCAACACACCATAAAGGCCCATCGCACCCTGGATCGACGGCTCGGTACCTGACTCGATCAAATAGGTTCCAGGGCTGAGGTCGTTCCAGACCAGCGCGGTCGTTGCCCCAGGGGCAACTTCCATACCAAATGAACGAACGCGCCCCACCTGCGCAGGCGGCGTGAACACGGTATCGTCCGGTCCAGTGGTGCCGAGTGTGCCCGGCCAGGTCGTTCCCTGTTTCGCGTGCGTCACGGGAGCCATGCGTACCGGGGCAGAACCCAGGCCACCACCCAGCTGGCCGACTATCACCAGCGAAGTAAAAGCGCTATTGCCGTGCTGGAAGCTCAAGTTGTTTATCAAATTGATGGTCAGCGACCCCTTGGGCACCGTGATCACCGGTGGCTGCCAGCCGCTGGTTGGCGTAACGCCAGTCTGCGGTGCGCCATTGGCTGCCGTGCAGGTTGCATTGATCGCAGCTGCTGCGCCTGTGCCACAGGCATAACCCCACATCGGTACGGATTGCCCATCGGGCAATGCCGTGCGGGTCGGTTTCGCTGCCAACGTGACAGTGCTGGCGGCAAGTGCCTCGCCGGCAAGCAGAAGAAGACCTGCGGCCATGCCCGTCTTGAGCATGGACGCTTTCATGATTCTGGAGTTCATTGTCATTCCCCTGCCACTACTTCGCTTCATCAATCGTGAAAACCCAGGGATCGACGAGCATCATCATCATCATTCCGCCGGGGAAGATGTTGTTCGTGGTGATCTCGCGCTCGTTATGCGAGTGCCACATGTAGGCGAATCCCGCTTCTTCACCTGGGTCGTTTGCCACCGTTCCGGATGGCGGAATGGGCGTGCTGCCCACAGCACGCACCGTGGCTTCGCCGCCCAGATATGGACTGCCGCCATACCACGCGCCATTGGCCACGATGGTCGGATCAGGCAGCGTAATCGGGCCGTCGTCTCCCACGTTGCCGAAGGGCTTGCTCTCGAGCGACTTGCCGTGGTCGCCGCACCACTCGTAGTAGTTCGGCTCTGAGCCGGTGGCGTGACCAGCAGCGGTACTGCCATTGGTAAAGTAGCCGTTCGCGTCAGGCACGCAGTGATTCGAATCGTCATTGGTGACGATGGCCACGCCATTTTTCTTGCCGTGACCGAAGACATCCCAGTTGAGGCCCTTGCCCGTCCACTGGAAGATGCCGTCCATCGCCAAGCCCGGTGTGGTGCTGGTCGTAAACATCAGGGGACCAGCCAGGCTGCCAGCGCCGTTTAGCAGCAGATTGCCGTCGCGCGCCAGTACTCGGACATGGTTGGCGTGTTCATGGAAGGGATGCTGCATGCGCCCCTGGCCAACAATCCGCAACAGCACCAGCTCACCCGGATGCATGTGCGGATTTCCGTTATAGGGCTGGTGCGGGTACTGCTCGGCATAGCTGGGGTCCGTATCGTCCGGGAACGAACGACCGTTGATCATGTAATAGGTCGGATGGTAGGGCTCAGTTGCCACTGTCATGCATCCGGTCGAGACGGCGCAGGGAACGCCGGACTGTTCCTCAGCCTGGCGATGAATCACCGGATCCAGTTCCGAGAACTGGAACAGGTACTCGCGGTCGTAACAGGCGGCGGGGTGATCGTAGGCCGCCGCGGCAAGGCGCTGATCGTCTTCATCCGCCTTAAGCGGAACCTTGGCGCCTGGCCCAAAGCAGGTATTGGGTGAGTTGGCCGTCTTTACGTAATTCTTGGGTAGATTGCCGCCTGATCCGGTGAGCTTGGGAATGACGACCAGCGCGCCATAGAGGCCCATCTCCACCTGCAGGTCACCCTGTGTACCGCTGTAGTAGGAATGCGTGCCGGGCGTCTTGGCAACAAATGAATAAGTTACGGAGCCGCCAACGGACGCTTCCTTTGCCAACAGGCCTGCCGAGCCGCCAATTGCGGTGACATCAAAGCCCGGGAACAGGATTGAAGTCCTGCCGGCGGCAGGAGGCAGGTTATTGGTGAGGGTTACGGTGACCGTGTCACCTTCAGTGACTATCAGCGTCGGCCCGGGCAGCTGCATGGTGGTGCACGTGCCGGCATTCGAGTCGGGCTTGAATACAGCGGTGCCGGCCGAACAGCCATAGCCCCAGGAATAGATGCTGGCGCCGTCCGGTTGTGAAATGAATGCGGCAGTGGCGCTGAGATTGAATGTGCTCGCGACCGCCGGCGAGGCAGGCGGTGCTACGGGCGGTGCGCTACTAATCCCAAAGGTCGCCGCCTGGGCATTGGCGACGACCATCGAGGCGGCTGCCACCAAACCACATCGCAGCAGCGGGCCGTTAATTTTTGTCATGTTGCGCATGGCCACTCTCCTACGAGCACGTCTTGGTTAGTGGATCAACGGCCGTGCAGATATTGACTTCAGTCATCATGCCGCCGAAGTTTTCGGCGTCATTCGCCAGGTGATCCAGCTGCGGCGTGTAGAGATAGAACTTCTGCCCTGCGTGGTACTTGGTCGTGTCCGAGGCATCCAGGATCACGTCGAGGGACTCGCCGCCGCCGAGCGTGATGGAGTTGGTGTAGTAGTCCATGTTGTTGCCGTCGAGGTCGCGCAGCAGCCGTGCATTGATGCCGACCACATGCATGCGAATGCCCAGCGATGCCAACGTGTGATATTCGGTGACGTTGAGGTCGGAAAAGCGCAGCAGTGCCCGTCCGCCTGCAGGGATGTTGATCACCGTTGGTACCGGCTGCGAGAAGTGCTCCGTGCCGTCCGATGCCTGAGTGTGCAGCGGGCCTGCGTGCACGGTATCCGGATAGCTGCGGCCGTTAAGCAGGAAATACTTGTCCTTGTTGTCGGCGAATGATTCCGGATTGAACGTCATGCCCACGAAGTGGAAGTTCGGATCGAAACCATGCATCTGGATGGGGTATTCGACGTCGTACTTGGTCGAGCCATCCCCGTCGTTGTAGACGTATTTTTGCCCCGCAGCGCCGATAACCGGATTGATCGGGGCCGGAGGCAACGGCGTCTGCCCGGCGCAAAGTATATCGGTGCATTTTTCGCCAGTGCCACTTGTTGCGGAGTCATGGTTTGCCGCTTGCAAGGCTGAGCGAAGGTTGGTGGTGACACCGTTCTGCTTGGGCCGGACGTAGAGTTGTCCAACCATGCCCATCTGCAGGTGCTCGGGGGGCGAGATGTGGCAGTGCCACATGTAGGTTCCTGCCTCTGGCGCCAGGTAGTAGTAGGTGAAGCTGCCGCCAACGTTGATCGCCACCGATGCATCGGGTACGCCGTCATAGAATGCGGAGGCGTTGGCGTAGCCGTGGAAGTGGACCGTGTGCTGCTCGAACAAATCAGGCCGCATGATCTGCCCGACGTTGGTCAGGGTGAGGAACAGCTCGTCGCCCTCGTCGATGGCGATCATCGGCGCGGGAATGTTTCCATTCAGCACGCCTACATCCATGATCAGGCGCGGGTCGACATGTCCGTTGAGCTTGCCGCCGTCCTCTGGATCCGGGACCAGTCCAATCGCACCGTTGAAGGTGTATCCCGCATCATCAGGGGCGCCGATCTTGATGACGTCCAGAACGTTGCCGCTATTGTCCAGGTTGCTCGTCATGAAATCTTTGGCAGTTTGCGTCCCCGGCAGACCCTTCACGATTTCACTCAGGCCAGAAAGCGGTCCGAATGCGAACAGGTAGGTCTGCGTGCCATCGCCCATGGTTGCGAAGCCATCGCCACCGGAAATCTGCTGGCACTTGATATGTGGGTTCGGAAGTTTGCTGTTCGCTTTTCCGGTTTCCCCGGCGGCATTCACCAGCGGATGCAGCTTGGTAGACATTGGACACTGCACCTTGAACGATTGCGCACTTGCCGTGTGGCTAAGCGCAAGTCCGGCAGCGACACAGAGGACTAATGATGCGTAGCGCTTGAACATACGTACCCCCTGGTTGGAGCCACAGCTCCGCCAGTCGCCAGTTGCTTTGAGAAGAGAGACCTACCCACGGAGTGCACAATCGCTTGCTGCGAGCGATAGGGGTATCACTCAAATACTGGATACGAGGGGGTGGGTATTACGGTAGGAGAAAGAGCATCGGTTAAGTTGGCCTTGCGACATTCAACATAACGATGTGAAAACTACCTAGGGATTCCGCGCAGGAATGCGCGCGCGCATGTTAGGCCGATATACGAACAGCCAATTGCAGTAGCACTCCGCATTTTCAAATGCGCGGTCCGCACCAATGAAATTGGCCTTCTTGATGGGTGCTCCGGTCGATGTGCTCACTACGCCCATGACTCCGCCCTCCGGCGCCGCAATGACCTGCCAGTCGGTGCTGGCTGTCATCGGATCCACGTACAGCCGCCGCAGGTGTCGGTGTACCTGCGGCCAGCGATCATCCTGCAGAAGGTCCTGAAGTGACGGCGGGTAACTGTGAACACCAGATGGGGTGTCGATGTAATAGCGACCGATGGCAGCGCGGATCTGGTCGCCCGAAAATAGCAGTTCGGTTTCCTTGTCGCGGCGTATCTGCGCACTCCACACCACGCCCACTGTTGCCAGCGTGATGCCAATGACTGCTACTGCGAATAGCAGGCCCAGGTAAGTAAAACCGCGCTGCCTGGACCTGGCCACCTGTCTACCACTCGCTGATCGCGCTGCCATCCTGGCCCTTGCCAGGGGCGCCGCTGTGTACGTCACGGATGCCAGGGTGATCCGGGTCTTCCGACACGACCATCTGCCAGCCTTCTGCCGATTTGAGTATCGGATCCACCGGCACGGACCGGATGTATTTGCGTTCCACCAGCGCCATGAGCGAGTCCGGATACTGACCCAGGTCGCCATAGTGCTTGTCGATGGCATCGCGCATCACGTCCAGGTCCGCACGCAGCACCGTTTCGCGCGACTTCTCCAGCGTTCGAAAATAGCGCGGCACGGCAATGGTCAGCAACACCCCTATAATGCTCATAACCACCAGCAGTTCGATGAGCGTGAAACCGCCGCGCGCGCGCAATGACTTACCAGTCACGGTAGGCAATTCCGTTAAGGCCCTTGCCGCTGGACAGTGACAACACGTCGAATACATCTTCGCCCGGCTGCGGATCGGACGGTGGGCTGGCGTAACTGCGCAGACCCCAGGTCTCGCCTGGCGCAACGTTCTGGTCCGGGAAGAATGGATCGCGCGGCAGGCGGCGCAGGAAATAGATCTGCACTTTCGTCTCGCTCTGCTGGTCTTCTACTCCATCAACCAGAACTTGCAGCGACGGCGGATAGCCCGAAGTATCCGCTTCCGCCTTGACCCGCCCCTGATCCACAGCCTGCTTGTACGCGTCGATGGCAGTGCGGATCTCGCGCAGGCCAGCGCGCAATTCGCTTTCCCGCGCCCGCTGTGCGGCCATGCTGGCCAGCGGCAGCGCCGCACTGGCCAGCACACCGATGATGGCTACGGTGATCACCAGTTCGATCAGCGTGAAGCCCCGGATGGTGCGATTGCGCATGGGAGGCAGCTACGTCGCGCTCACTTGGCGACAACAAGCCTGAGCGGCGCTGGAGCGGTAGACACCAGGTTGACGCCGTCGCCACCCACCACCGAGAGCTGGGCCGCGATGGCCGTCAGGGGGCGCGCCTGCAGGGCCTTGAAGTGCAGCTTCATCAGTGTGCCGCCTGACGAAAACGGCGCGTCGGAAGTGGCAGCAACATCAAGTTGCGCTCCACCAGGCAGAACTTGCACTTTGGGATTGAGCGACGAAGGAACGACATCACCAGGCTCCGCTGCCGTAAGTTGCAGCGCTGTGCCATCGAACCGGACCTGGGCGCGCAGCCGACGGGCGCCAGGATCTCCCTGCAGGTTGACGCTCACATCGAACGTATCTCCCGCCTTCACATCGCTAGGACCATCAAGCGTCAGGTTGGTATGCGGTGTCGGTCCGTTCTGCGCCTCCCGGACCATGGGCGCCGCGGAAGTCACAGCCGCCGCGGTGACCACCATAGGTCCGCCGCCCACGGTCACGGGCGACAGGACGCTGCCGGTTGCAGCCCCGGTTGAGCCAATTGAAACGACGTCCGCCGCCGGCGCAATATTCAGTGTCTGTGCCGTAGCAGTCGCAACGGGACTTCCAGCCGCAGCCGCAATGGCGCCACCACCCAGCGGACCGATCCCGCTGCGGGATTCAGTGCCGAACCAGAACTCGCTTATATCGCCGGCAGGGCGCTGGGCCGAGCGGATGATCCGGGGCGTAATTGACAGCACGATCTCGGTTTTGCCCTTGTTGGTGTTGTGGTCGCTGAACAGTCGACCAACCACCGGAATGTCACCCAACCCTGGAATGGCGGAAGCGCCGCGGGTGTCGGAGTCCTGGACCAGGCCGGCGAGGATCTGGGTTTCACCATCCTTCAACTGCAGCAGGGTCGAGGCGTTGCGCGCGCCGATTTCATACGCAATGGTGGTGCCACCGTTACCGCTGGGTACTACCAGCTGCTTGATGATGGTGCTGACTTCGAGATGGAACCTGATTGCCACGTTATCATCGGGAAAGATCGTGGGCTCCACGTCCAGTGTCAGGCCGATATCCAGGTATTGCACGTTGGTGTTGGAAACCACGCCGCCATTACCCGAGGCAGACGCGGCGGTGGTAATGACAGGAACCCGGCTGCCGATCAGGATCTTGGCCTTTTCCTTGTTGCGGGCGCGGATGCGTGGGCTGGCCAGCACGTTGCTGGCACTCGTGCTTTCCAGCGCGTCAAGCGTGACACTCAGCGGCGACACCTGGATGGTCGAACTGTTCTGATTCTTCAGATCCTCAATGGTCAGGCTGCGGCCCACTCCTGCCGCCGTGGGCGTGAGCGTGACGGAGCCTGGATAGGCGATGCCCAGCTGTTGCAATTTGCTGCGGGAAATCTCCAGTACTTCGACCTCCAGCATGACCTCAGGCTCGGACACGTCGATGGAGGCGACGAGCTTCTCGGCCATCCGTATGGTTTCCGGCGTATCGCGCATCACGACGGCGTTGGCACGCTCGTTGATCACCAGCGTCTTGGCTGCCAGCACGGTCTTGAGTATTCCCTCGACTTCCTTGGGTGAGGCGGAGTTCAGGTAGAACGTCTTGACGATCTCGTCCTGGTAGTCCTTCTGCTTGGAAGCGTTATTCGGATAGATGAGCACCATGTTGCTCGACAGGATTTGCCGCGCCAGCTGGTTCTGCCCAATTACCAGATCAATCGCCTGTTCGACGGGGACTTCCTGGGCGTAGATGGTGGTCTTGCCGTCGCTGCGCACGTCCTTGTCGAAGATGAAGTTGATGCCCGTCTGGCGCGACAGCACCTCGAACACGGCCTTGGTCGGCGCGTCACGGAATTGCAGCGTGACCGGACGGTTGTCGCGCGTGCGCAGTTTTGGCGAGACCAGCATTGGTCCCCGCGTCTGGGCGATTTTGTTCTGCAGGGCCGTCGCGGCCAGGTTACCCGGATCTTCCGCGAGCACGGTGCGCAGGCGTGTGTCGGCCGCGTCATAGTCGCCGCGCTGCAAGTCCTGCTGTGCCTGCGTCACCAGCTGCGCATGACGCCGGTCTGCTTCAATGCCATTCAGGCCGGCCTTTGCACGCGAGTTTCCGGTTTCGATGCCCAATACGCGCTTGTAGGCTGATTCCGCCGCAGCCACCTGGCCGGTTGCGCGCGCTTTGTCCCCCTCGGAGATGAGCCTCCGCACCGCCTCCTCATGGGCCCCCTTGAGTTCAACCTTGTAGCTGAGATTCGCCGGATCCTGTTGCACCACTTGCTCCAGCTTGGACATTCCGGCTTCGTAGTTGCCTTGCTGCAAATCGTCGAGCGCTTCCTGGTGCAGCCGCGTGGTCGCGCAGGAAGTGATGAGAACCGCGCTCAGCAGCGCGGCACTGGTTTTTATTGCTGTTGGGATTTTCATCACGGGGAACCTGTCAGGGCCAGGCCCTGCTGAATCTTGAGTGGGAGGAAGGTGAGCAGGAGTTGTCCGTTTTCATCGCTGTCGACGCTGTAGGTGCCGTCGATCTTGTCTCCGACGTGCACGTCAATCACGCGATCGCCGCGCATCAGGAAGTAGGTTGCGCGGTCCCCCGGATGCGAATAGCTGCCCATGAAGGAGAACGGCAGCGGTGGTGCGGTTGGCGGTGGTGGTTTTACCGGTGGTGCGGGCGGTGGCGGTGGCGGTGGCGGTGGCGCTACGTACCACGAGATGGTGTGGAAGAGGCTTGGCGCATCAGCGCTGTCCGCAACACGACGCGACCTGACCGCCGGATTTTGCGCAACTGCAACTTTGCTGACTTGCTTGGGCTTGGCCGGACGCGGGGCAACTTCCGCAACCTTCGCTGGCTGGGCGTCAGGCCACGTGACGACAATGAAGATGGCCACTGCGCCAGCCATTGCCAACAGGATCTTAAGGCGCGTGGTGACCATCATTCATCGCTCCGCACATAGGCCGAGAGCCGCAGTTCAGCATCCACGTTATCGTCACCTACGGTCTTGCGCTCCACGCGCAGCGCCTCTACTGCGACAGCAGGCAGGGCAATGAGCGTCTGGTCCATGAACTGTCGCAGGTTGACGTAGCTGGTGTGCACCGGGAACGTCATGCGATAGCGCGCGGCGATGCCGTCGCGCGCGGAAACAAATTCGTACTGCCCGCGCTCCAGCTCAATCCCTGCGGATTTCGCTTCCAGCACCACCTTGTTGAGTATGGCCAGCGCATCGGCTCGCGCAGGCAGCGCCGTCAGTACCGTTCCATCAATCGTGACCGGAGCAGGAGCATGGATTGGTGAAGGTTGCCCGACTTGTGCCTGCAATACCGACACTAGCTGGCCTTGCGGCAGATTGCTCGCGAGGAACACCGACACCGCCGCAACCAGCAGCACGATGCCTGCGACCCCAGTAGTGCCCAGACGACGCAGGCGATAGGCCAACAGGGACATGGAATGGTTCGTGATGCCGCGTACCCGGTCAACCGTACCCTTGCGTGGCTGCGGGACCGCCAGCGGCGCGTGCTCCGGAGTGCCGGCAGGCGTCACTACGCTGGCAGGCGTCACTACATGGGCAGTTTCAACTATTGCCGGAACTGTCATGACGCGTCACTCCAGTCAGCTGACACCTGAAACCGGACTGGCCGTTCGTGGTCGTCCTTCACGATTTCGTGGCTGTCGAGCATCGGATAGTGCAGCGACTGCACCTTGCGTAGCCGCTGGACATAGGAGATCGCCAGTTCCAGGCTGCGCGCTTCGGCAGTCAGGTGCACGCGGTGTTTGGCGTGGTCAGGTTCGATCAACAGCACCGCCACAGTCCCGGCGTTGTCCGTGCTGGCGCGTTCGAGCTCGGCCAGCAGTGCCGACCAGGGAGTGGACAATTCCCGTACAGTTTTCACGGCATCCTGGGCCTTGAGACCCGCCAGCTGCGCAGGCGCAGCCTTGCGCTGCTGCTCACGTACCAGCGCTTCATGGCGCAACTCCAGTCCAGCGCGCCGCGTGCTTAGCGAATGCAGCTGCGTGATGACGCCAGCCAGTGCCAATATCCCGGTAGCAATAAGCAATACGCCTCTGGGTCCACCACGCGACCGCCCCGCAAAGTCCAGCTGCATGAGTCGCGCGCTCATGCCTGGTGCCTGCGCAGGAACTCGAGCTTCCCGTTGGTGGATTCCGTTGACGTGCCTTCCACCAGCCAGACAAGGTCCGCACCGGATATGCCAGCGGCGTCGCTTAAGCCCGCAGGAGCGTCAACATAGACGCGGCCTTCCAGGGCAGCGCTGCTGGCGAGTCGGCCGAATGTCTGCAGGCGTCGCAGCTCCACTGGCCAATCCACTCCAATTCGCACACTGTGCACCCGATCCCAGCCGCCTGGCACCAGGCGTGCTGCGGCAAGGGTTCCCTGTTCAAGGGATACAAACCATGCGCCGCCATCGGGCAGCCGGTCGCGCCAATGGTTGTATGCAGCGACCAGTTGTGGGCACATCGACAGCACGGGCAGCTTGTGCCGCGCCAGCACCAACCCCAACTCCTCGATCAGCGCACTTGGAAGTCCACATGCCACCTGGTTTGAGCCGGGCGCATTGTCGCTGAGCCGGATGGTCCACTGGCTGACAACTTCCCCGAATATCGCGGTCAGCACATGACGGGCCTGGGCCAGCCGCTCGGCCTCGCTCGTGAGCGAATCGGAATAGTTGACCACAGCGTAGCGCACCCAGTTGTCAGCCAGGACGACGCGCACTACGGCGTTCTTCCATTCCGGCAGCGACAGGAACCTGTCGAGTGCTGCCAACGCCGCATTCCAGTGGACATCGCCGTGAAAGTCGTTGGTCCACCCCGCCTCGCACACCAGCTTCGGGCGCAGTCCACGGCCCATGCGGGTCAGCGCCAGCTTGTGCGGCGCTATGTAGATACCTATTTCATCACGCCATAGTGGTGACACGGTTGACCTCCTCAAGCGTGGTTTCACCTCGACGCACCAGCTCTAGTGCCGCCTGGCGGATCAGGCGAACGCCGGAGCGGTGCGCCAGTTCCTTGAGCTGCCGCACTGGCGCGCGGGCGATAATTGCTTCGCGTATTTCGTCATCCAGCGTCAGCAACTCACCGACGGCCTTGCGTCCCTTGTAGCCGGTTCCGCGGCAGTGCATGCAACCCTGACCGGCGCGAAACTCGTAGGCGGCGTGCGCGCTGACCTGCAGCCTGGAGTCCTCGAGCAGTTGGCGCGACGGGGAATGGCTCACGGCGCATTGTTCGCAAACCAGGCGCACCAGTCGCTGCGCAAGAATGCCGCTCAAGGCAGCGACGAAACTGTAGGAGTCGACGCCCATGTGCACGAAACGGCCCATGACGTCGAAAACGTTGTTCGCATGCACCGTGGTGAAGACCAGGTGCCCGGTCAACGCTGACTGGATGGCGATCTGTGCAGTCTCGGGATCGCGTATTTCCCCGACCATGATCTTGTCTGGATCGTGGCGCAGTATCGAACGCAGACCGCGCGCGAACGTGAGTCCCTTTTTTTCATTGACCGGGATCTGCAGTACGCCAGGCAATTGATATTCGACCGGATCCTCGATGGTCACGATCTTGTCGTTGCCGGTCTGGGTTTCCGAGATCGCCGCATACAGCGTGGTGGTTTTGCCACTGCCGGTCGGACCCGTAACCAGCAGCATGCCGTAGGGCATCGAGCTCAGTCGCCGCAGTTGCACGACGATGTCGTGCTCGAACCCCAGGGATTCCAGCGACAAGCCATGCACACGATCGGTAAGCGTTTGCTTGTCCAGCACGCGCAACACCGCGTCCTCGCCGAACACGCTGGGAATGATTGATACACGGAAGTCGGTGGGTCGACCGTCAATGGCAACCTTGAACCGGCCATCCTGTGGAACGCGGCGCTCGGAGATGTCGAGTTCCGCCATGACCTTGATGCGCGAGATGACCTGTTCCGAAACCTCAGTGCCAGTGACGGTGGCCATCTGCGACAGCACGCCATCGACGCGATAGCGCACCACAAGGCCATTGGCCACGGTCTCCAGGTGCACATCGCTGGCCCCGGCGCGAAGCGCATCATAGAGCGTCGAATGCACCAGCCGGACCACCGGGCTGGTGTCCTGGCTGATGGATGTGAGAGAGAGGTTATCCACTGCATCCAGCACCGGGACCTGCGCGGTATTGCCCGAAAGCGTGGAATCAAGGGCACGCAGCGATTGCTCGTGGCGCGCGATGTACGCCGCGATTTCGGCGCGCGGCGCGAGCACCCATTCAAGTGCATCGGCAACCCGCACCTCCAGCCAGCTGCGCAGGTCGCCGTCAAAGGGATCGGCGATGATGGCCAGCACCTTCTGGCCGCTGCGTGCCAGCACGCAGCGACGCCGTGATGCTTCCGAGGGACTGAGCAGGTCGAACGCAGGTTCGAGGCGCGAAAGATCGGCATGCGCGAGCACCCGATAGTCCATGGCCCGGCCAAGTTCGGCGGCCAGTTCCGTCGGACCCAGGCCCGAGCGCTGTTCAAGCACGTCGAGAATGGGGCGGCCCGAAGCCTGCGCCTCCGCCATCGCCGCGGTCAGGACCTGCTCGTCAAGTCCGCCAGGGATGCGGCTTACTATGACCGCGCTCACCGGATGCTCCCGGCGAGCTCGAAGATCGGGAAGTACATCAGCACGATGATCACGCCGATCAGCAGGCCAATAAGCGTCATCAGCGCAGGCTCGATCAGTCGCGTCACCAGCGAAATCCAGCGCGTCATGTCTTCATCGTAGAATGCAGCGATACGTTCCATCATCTCGCCCATGTCGCCGCTGCGCTCACCGACACGCAACATGCGCGCGGCAACAGGAGTGGTGAGACCGTGCTGTTCCATTGCGTCACTGATCGAGCGACCCTCACGAACAGCCTGGGTTGCATCTGCAAATGCGACACGCAGGTTGGCGCCCAACAGGCCGGCCGACATCTTCATCGCGGTGACCATTGGCGTGCCGCCTCGCTGCAGCATGCCCACGGTGCGATACAGCCGTGCCAGCTGGTAGACGTGCAGGCGATCACCCAATGCGGGAATGCGCGCCAGTCGCGCGCCGATGGAGGAGCGCACCTGTGGGCGGGAAAGCGCAAAGGCCAGCAGTGCGAGTAGCCCGGCCGAACCGACCACTACCACGAAACCGTGAGCATCCAGGAACTGGCCCCAGTGCATCAGCATGCGTGACGCGAACGGCAGGTCGCTGCCCATGTCCTCGTATATGGCGCTGAAGCGGGGGACCACGTAGCCCATCAGGAAAATCACCACCAGCAGTCCGGCTCCACACAACACAGCCGGATAGATCGACGCGTTGATCAGTCCCTTGCGCAGCACGTCGATCTGTTGCTGATAGGAGATAAACCGCAGCAGCGCTTCGCGTAGTGCGCCGGTTCGCTCACTGGCTCTGACGGTTGCAACGTACAGCGGTGGAAAGCTCTGCGGATGTTCGGACAACGCAGCGCCAAGAGTCTGGCCCTCGCGCAGTCGCATCAGAACCTGATCCAGCGTGCGACGCACCGATGGATTGGCTTCCTTCTCGCGCAGCGTGTCGATGGCTTCGACCAGCGACAGCCCGGCATTGAGCAGTGCCACCAGTTCCTGGCTGAAAGGCACGAGGGGAATCTTCGAAGTCCGGCGGATCAGTGCCAGGCTGCGTTCCCGTGTGATTGAAATCTGCGCCAGCCCCGCGCTGGCAATCTGCCGCGTCGCGTCCGCCTCGTCCAGGGCGTCCACTACATAGGAAAGTACATCCTGGATACCGTTCATAGCCTTCACCCGAAAGCGCATGGCTACCAGTTCCCCAGGTCCGCGGCTTCACCTGTGCCGCCTTCGCGCCCGTCTTTGCCGAACGTGAACAGGTCGTAGTCATTGTTATGCGTGCCCGGCTCTACATAGTTGTATGCGGCGCCCCATGGATCCAACGGCACAGCCTTTTTCAGATAGGGGCCCGCCCAGTCCTTTTCTCCCTGGGGTTTGATATTGAGGGCGGCGAGTCCTTGTTCAGTGGTGGGCAAATGGCCCACGTCGATACGGTACTGCTCAAGCGCTTTATCCAGTCCGTCAATCTGTGCCTTAGCCACCTTCACCTGTGACTTGCCTACCTGTGCGAAGTAGCGTGGCGCGACGAAACCTGCCAGCAGTCCAATGATCACCATGACTACCAGCAATTCCAGCAGCGTGAAGCCACGTTGCGCTGGGCCTTTATCGTGTGCCGTGTTCACGATTCATTTCCAGCCACAGGTTCGGGCGCCAGTTCCAGAAGTGCGTGGTACATCTTGAGCACGTTGGGCACGTACAGACGCGTTTCGCGATAGGGCGGAATCTGGCGGCCGTACTTCTCCACTGCCGCTTCTCCTGCGTTATATGCCGCAAGTACTAATTCCAGATTTTCCGAGCCAAAGCGCGTGATGAGAGCGGCCAGGTAACTGGCTCCAGCATGGATATTCTGCTCGGGATCGAATGCGTTGAATGCGCCATAGCGCCGTGCGGTGCTCGGCATGAGTTGCATGAGGCCAACTGCGCCGCGCCGGGAAATGGCACGTGGATTGAACCCGGACTCGACCACGATAACTGCGCGCAATAGCGCGGGATGAACTTCGGACGCAAACGCCGCGCGCTGGATGGCTGCATCGAAGTCAGCCGAATGGGCGAGCCAGCGCGCCGCAGAGCTCGCGCTTGGGGAAGACGCGCTGGGTTCGACCGGCGTCCTGACTATCAGCCTGTAGTGCGGATCATCCGGCACGTTGCTGAAATGAATCGTGCCATCCGGTCCGGTGTAGGCATATATATCCGCCCGGACCGGGCCTGCAATCAACCCCGCCACGATGACCAAGCCGCAAGTGAGCAGTCGGGCTTTCACGACCTCACTGTACGAGACCACACCCCACGCGTAAGGTAGGTGAATGCGGTACCCCATTCCCGCTTATGCCCATAGCGGCCGGAAGGGCGTCCTGCAGCGGTAGAATCAGCCTACGTATGTATACCGACTGGTTCAAACTCACCTGCCTGCCGTTTCGACTGCGCCCGGACCCGGGATTCCTTTATATGGGCGGCGAGGCGGCCAGCACCCTTGATGGGTTGCAGCACGCGCTGCGCAATTCCCGCGGGGTCATTGCGCTGCTAGGCCCGGCAGGAGTTGGCAAGACGACGATGTTGAAAGCCCTGGCGCAGGACGCCACGGAATTCGGCGCATTGGCGCAGCTCTACCAGTCAGACCTGGCTCCTCCGGAGTTACTCGACTCCCTTGCGATGCAATTCGGGTTGGTGGAATCAGCAGAGGGCGCGGCCAGCAGTGGCAAGGCGGTCTGGGCTCAGCTGATGTCAATGGCCACGGCCGGCAAGCGCGCATTGATCATGGTGGACGATGTGCACCTCATGCCGGAACCCACATTGCGTGAACTGGTAGGACTCGGTACTCCCCGTACCGCCCCGCTGGTGGTGCTTGCCGGCGAGCCGCAGTTGCGGCAAACATTGCGCACCCTGGCCGGCTTCGTCGCTTCGCAAACGCCGGCGACTTGTTTCGAATTGCAGCGCATGCATCCGGACACAACCAGGGGATATATAGAGTATCGACTGCGCGTTGCCGGCAGTGCGGACCGCGAACTGTTCGAGTTCGACTCGTTTGCTGAGATACAGCGTTACACCGGCGGAACTCCCCTGCTGGTCAATACGCTGTGTGACCGCGCCCTTGCCCTTGCCGAGACGCACAGCAGTCAACGCGTATCTCTAGGGGATGTCCGAGATGCCGCGCGGGAACTCCAATGGGTCGAATTTCGGGAAACGCCAGCGACAGCCGATGGTGCAGGAGTCACTGAATCGTCCCCTGATCCGGACCTGCGCGGGTCTGGGTGCAAGTTCGAGCTGGAGATTCGGTGTCGCAGCGAGCTGGTATCCAGGGTGCGACTGCAGACCGGGCGACTGCTGGTGGGCCGCGACGAGGATGCGGGCCTGCGCCTGAACCATGAGTTCGTAAGTCGGCATCACTGCCAGATCGTCACGACCAATGACGCGTCGACCATCGAGGATCTTGGCAGCACCAATGGAATCCTGATCAATGGCGTGAAGAAATCCGTTCACCGGTTGATGGTTGCAGACACCATCCGCATTGGCGAGTACCTGATCACTTGCAACGAAGTTGCCGCGATCAGCGACTAAAATTTCAGCGCTTTGCGACTGGTGAGCTGCGCCGGATCCTGTCCCTGGACATCAACGGCCACGTAAAGTGCGCGATCGTGCCGCCGTCTTCCGATTTATCCACGTGAAATTCTCCGCCCGTCATCTTGGCGCGCTCGCGAAGGTTGCGCAGGCCGGATCCGCGGTGCGTTGACACAGGGTCGGCGTGCACGATTCCCTTGCCGTTGTCCCGGACCTGGAAATCCAGCGCCTTGTCCACCATGGTCAGGCTTACCTCCACCCTGGTTGCCTGCGCATGCTTGGCCACGTTGTGCAGCATTTCCTGCGCGCAGCGGTAAATCACGGTTGCAAGACGGTCTGGTACTTCGTGGTTCTTTACCTGGAAATCCTCAGTAACCTCCAGTGACGGGTAGATTTCGGCAAACGATCGGCAGAACCACTGCAAAGCCGACACTACGCCCAGGTCATCGAGGATGGTTGGACGCAGATCCATGGAAATAGTGCGGATGCTTTCTGCTGCTTCCTGGATCCGGCTGACGGCCAGCGCGAGCGCCGCCATGCTGCCGGCGCGATCCGGCACCCGCAGCAGTTCCAGTCCTCGCTCCACCGTGTACTTGGCGGCACTCAGCGATTGTCCCACCGAGTCGTGCAGTTCCTGGGAAATGCGCTTGCGTTCGTCTTCCTGCGCCCGTATCAATTGGGCGGAAAGGGCAGCGAGCTCGTCTCCTGATTTGCGCAATTGTTGCTCTGCCTGTTCGCGACGACTGATTTCATTGCGCAGGTCGAGGTTCAATTCATCCAGCGCCTTCGTGCGCGATCGCACCCGGCCTTCCAGGGTGATATTCAGCTGTTGCAGCGCGGTCTGCGCCCTGTTCAGTGCCGTTACATCATTGGCGATGAGCACTGCGAACGTATCGACCTTATGTGTTCTGTCACCGATCGGCACGCGCAAGGGCCGCAAGTTGAGGCTGAGGTTGCGCAATCCCAGCTCCGTCCGCAGCTCGGAAGGCAGTCTGGTGCCGGACAGCAATGCCCGCAAAGACTTGCGAAGGAAAGCATCAACGTCACATGCTGGGTTCTTGCAGTCCCGATGCAGTAAGGTATGCGTATCGAGGCCGATGACTTCATGGACCGTGCCCAGTGACCAGTCTTCAACGACCCGGTTGGTACGCATGATCTTGCCATCCCGGTCCAACAGGCATACCAGTGAGGCGAGTGCGTCGACTGTGCCTTCCCACTCCAGCTTGGCGCGTGCAATGGCCGCCCGACGTGACATGCCGGCGCGCGCGGGCAGCAATTCATCGGCCAATTCCGGCTCGAGCTCACCGGTCGCACTGGTGGGCTTCAGTTCCTCTATCGGCATAAAAAGTTCAGCCCTGGGACTACGCATGCGGTTTC
Organism: Pseudomonadota bacterium; assembly: GCA_039932715.1. Taxonomy (GTDB): domain Bacteria; phylum Pseudomonadota; class Gammaproteobacteria; order Steroidobacterales; family Steroidobacteraceae; genus ZC4RG30. Next base: position 115,480 of record JBDTPN010000001.1, read on the forward strand.
CGTGGAGCGTTGGTGGCCATCTTCCTAGCAAAACATTAAACCGGGCGCACTTCCCTGCGCACAATCGAAACATTACAAATGTGTAAACGAGTGGCCGGCCCGAGGGCGCCAACAGGGCTACTTTACACCCCGTTTGTCCATTTCGATGCGCGGCGCCCGCCCGCTGCGCTTGGGCAGCTTGCCTTCCTTGTGCAGATCCACCGCGCGCCACAGATACCATGCAGCTGCGGAGCGGTACGGGGCCCAGCGTTGGCCAAAGGCCAGCAGCGCCTTGGGTTTGGGCATGCCCTTGAGTCCATAGGCCAGGCGAAAGCCGTTGCGCACGCCGAAGTCATCCGCCGGCAGCACGTCCTGCCTGCCGAAGTAAAATATCAGCAGCATCTGCGCCGTCCATCGACCAATGCCACGCACGGCCGCACAGCGTTCGATGATCTCCTCATCGTCCATCAACCCAAGCGCGCCATCCTCAGGCAGTCGCCCGTCGAGGCAATGTGCGGCCAGGTCCTGCAGCGCCGCGATCTTGGCAAAAGAGAAGCCGGACAAACGCAGCTGCTGGGGTGTTGCTGCCGCTATCTGTGCAGGTGAAGGGAACTGGCCATCGTGGGCGGCAACCAAACGCTCGATCATCTTGCGGGCCACGGCGCCAGAGATCTGCTGGCTGGCAATGGAGCGCGCCAACGCTTCAAACACGGATCCATCCGTAGCTTTCCTTAGTGTGTATTGTTCCGTTAATGAAACAATAGCGCCAATTATGGGGTCATTATCTGCGAAATGGCGCTTAAGGCGAGCCTTCACGGAGTGAATTCAGACCTGGCAGGAGGGGCAGTAATAAGTGGAGCGCTGTCCCTGCCGCCGCTGCTGGATCTTCGTGCCACAGGTGCGGCAGGGCTCGCCGGCCCGTTCGTAGACGTATAGTTTCTGGCGGAAATGGCCGGGTTCGCCGCTGGCGCCCACGTAGTTGCGCAGGGTGGTGCCGCCATGGCGGATGGCCATGGTCAGCACAAAGCGTATGGAGCGCACCAGGGCCAGGCACTGGGCGCGCGTGAGGGTGCGCGCGGCGCGACCGGGCCGGATCTTGGCCCGGAACAGTGCCTCGCTGGCGTAGATGTTTCCGACGCCCACCACCAGCTGGCTGTTCATGATGGCCTGCTTGATCGAGACGCTGCGTTTGCGCGTCACGGCATACAGATAGTCGGAATCGAACTCCAGTCCCAGTGGCTCCGGCGCCAGGTCACGCAGTAACGGGTGAGCCTCAGCCGCTCCCTTGCCGTGATGCAGGCTGCCGAAGCGCCGCGGGTCGTTGAAGCGCAGGGTCCAGCGCGAATCCAGTTCCATGTCGAAGTGATCATGGGTCTCGCGCGCCGTGGAATCGGGCAGGATCAGCAAGCTGCCAGACATGCCCAGGTGCACCAGCAGAAAACCGCGTTCAAGCTCGATAACAAGGTATTTGGCGCGCCTGCGCACCTTGTTGATGATCTGGCCCTGCGCCCATTCGGGCAACACGCGCGCCACGGGCCAGCGCAAGCGCCGGTTGTGCACCACCAGTCGCTCGATGCGGCGACCGGTGATGTGCGGGGCGATTCCGCGGCGGGTGGTTTCTACTTCGGGAAGTTCAGGCACGGGATTAAGATACAAAAAACCCGCTGTGCAAGCGGGTTTTTCGAGGACCAACTAAAAGGGCAGGCTGGAGGCCGTCACTTGATCTTGGTTTCCTTGTACGCCACGTGCTTGCGCACCACCGGATCGTACTTCTTCAGTTCCATCTTTTCAGGATGCAGGCGCTTGTTCTTCATGGCCACATAGAAGTGACCGGTTTGGGCAGAAGATAGCAGTTTGACCTTTTCACGCATGATCCAACTCTCCTTACAGCTTCTGGCCCTGGGCGCGAAGCTTCGCAACCACAGAGTCGATACCGTTCTTTTCGATGGTGCGCAGGCCGTTGCCCGAAACGCGCAGCTTGACCCAGCGCTTCTCGTCTTCCAGCCAGAAACGCTGCTCGTGCAGATTGGGCAGGAAGCGGCGACGCTTCCGGTTGTTGGCGTGCGAAACGCGGTTTCCCACCATCGGTCGCTTGCCAGTAACTTCGCATACGCGAGACATGGGAATTTCCTGTCCGGTCATCGAAAAAAGGGCGTGCTTTATACCAGTTGCCGGCCGTCCCGGGCAAGGCTGCTGGTCATATCCCTCCGGAATCGACCCCAGGGCCTGGTCAGGCTCCTAGAGCAGGCCGCGCTCGGCAAAGGATACGCAGCGGTTATCCCCGACTATCAGATGGTCCAGCACCCGGATATCGACCAGCCCCAGGGCGTCGCGCAGCCGGTAAGTAATCAACTCGTCGGCCTGGCTGGGCTCGGCCACGCCTGAGGGGTGGTTGTGGGCCAGGATCACTGCCGCCGCGTTGCGGGCCAGGGCCTGCTTGACCACCTCGCGCGGGTGCACGCTGGCCCCGTCGATGGTGCCCCGGAACAGCTCCTCGAAGGCGATCAGCCGATGGCGGTTGTCGAGGTGCAGGATGCAGAAAACCTCGTAGGGACGGTCGCGCAGCTGCGCGATCAGGAAAGCCTGGGTGAGCTTGGGCGCCTCCAGCGCGGGACCTGTCACCAGCTCCGCCGCATAGTGCCGGCGGCTGAGCTCCAGCGCTGCCTGCAGCAGTCCGAAGCGCCGCGGTCCCAGCCCCGGGGCAGTGCACGAGGTGGCGGGATCAGCAGCCAGCAGGCCACGCAAGGACCCGAACTGCACCAGTAATTCGCGACCCAGGTCCACGGCGCTGCAACCCGGTCGCCCCGTGCCAAACAGAACGGCCAGCAGTTCCGCATCCGACAGGCGTTGCGCGCCGAGGGATAGCAGTCGCTCGCGCGGTCGCTCTTGAAGGGGCCAGTCCACAATGGTCATGCCGCAGTCTGCTGGCCTCCCGCCATTTGGGCGATAACCAAATCCCCTGCGGATCATGGAAAAGATCTCTTGCGGACCCTGATAATCCGGCAATGAGTGGAAAACATGTCCTGCTGGGAGTCACGGGCGGCATCGCGGCCTACAAAAGCCCGGACCTGGTGCGGCGTTTGATCGAACGCGGCGCCGATGTGCAGGTGGTGATGACAGCGGGCGCGCGCGAGTTCGTCTCGCCCATGACCTTCCAGGCCGTGTCCGGCCACGAAGTGCGCAGCGACCTGTGGGATGAGGACGCCGAGCGCGCCATGAGCCACATTGAACTGGCGCGCTGGGCGGATCTGATCGTCATCGCGCCGGCCACCGCCGATTTCATTGCGCACCTGGCGCATGGCATGGCCGACAACCTGCTGACCACGCTGTGCCTGGCCAGTGCAGCACCGGTTGCCATCGCGCCGGCCATGAACCGCCAGATGTGGGCCAATGCCGCCACCCAGGCCAACGTCACCCAGCTGCGCACGCGCGGCGTTCATGTGCTGGGACCAGACAGTGGCAGCCAGGCCTGCGGTGAAGTAGGTGAAGGCCGCATGATGGAGCCCGATGACATCGCCACTGCAGCATTTGCCATGCTGCCCGCAGTGGGTCCGCTGCGCGGATGCAAGGTGCTGGTCACCGCAGGTCCCACGCGCGAGCGCATCGATCCCGTGCGCTTCATCAGCAATCGCAGTTCCGGAAAGATGGGCTACGCGGTCGCGCAGGCCGCACGCGAACGTGGCGCGCAGGTGATATTGGTCAGTGGACCGGTGAGCCTGTGTACACCTCCCGGCGTGCGACGCGTCGATGTTGAAACCGCGGCGCAGATGTACGACGCGGTGATGCAGGAATTGCCCGGTACCGACATATTCATCGCCACGGCCGCTGTTGCCGATTATCGTCCTGCTGCGCCGGCCGACTGCAAGATCAAGAAAGTCACCGACACGCTGGATATCAGGATGGAGCGCACCATCGACATACTTCAGGCGGTCGCTGCAAGGGCGGATCGACCGCGATATGTCGTCGGTTTCGCAGCCGAGACCAACAATGTGGAAGAGCACGCACGCGCCAAGCTGGTGCGCAAGAAACTGGATCTCATCGCCGCCAACGAAGTCGGTGACAACAAGGTATTCGAACAGGACGACAACATACTGGTGCTGCTGTGGGCCGATGGGGGGCGCCAGGAACTGGGTGCCGGCGCCAAGAAAGAGCTGGGCGGCAAGTTGATGGATTTCATAGCGGCGCGGATCAATTGACCATGCAACAACTTGACGTACGTGTGCTCGATGCGCGCATCGGCACTACCTGGCCGCTGCCTGCTTACGCCACCACCGGTTCCGCAGGCCTTGACCTGCGCGCCGTGATCGATGCGCCGCTGGATCTGGAAGCAGGCGCCGCGACGCTGATTCCCACCGGGCTTTCCATCCACATTGATGACCCGGGCCTCGCCGCGATGATTCTGCCGCGCTCGGGCCTCGGGCATAAACACGGCATCGTGCTGGGCAATCTGGTTGGTCTCATCGATTCCGACTACCAGGGCCCGCTGATGGTGTCGTGCTGGAATCGTGGCAGCGCGGCGTTCACGATTCAGCCGGGCGAACGCATTGCGCAGCTGGTGATCGTGCCGGTGGTGCAGGTGCAACTCAATGTGGTGCAGGATTTCGCCGCCAGCGGCCGTGGCGCTGGCGGTTTCGGACATTCGGGGCGCAGCTAGTTCCCACAATAAATAGAGGTCGGGGGCCAACATGAACAAGCAATTTTTGCGAGCTGCCATATTTGCAGCAACCCAGCTGCTGCTGGTTGCCGCAGCACCCGCGGCAAGCCCGGAACCCAAACCGGCGTTCCCTGGCCAGACCGATGCGCCGGCGCCGGCGAAACCTTCACCAGCGCTCAATGTTGAAACAATTGCCAGCGGATTGACTGGCGCCTGGTCACTGGCCTTCCTGCCTGACGGCCGCTTCCTGATCACCGCGGGTGGTCAGATGCGCATCGTGCGCAAGGGCGGATACACCTCCGCGCCACTAAAGGGATTGCCCGACATCAAGCAGATTGGCGCCGAGGGATTGCACGATGTAGTGCTCGACCCGGACTTCGCAAGTAATCGCACGCTGTACTTCGCTTATTTCGCGCCGCCCAAGGGCGAACCGGGCGGCAACTTTCCACTGGCCGAACTCTACGAGAACGTATGGAGCGTACCGCTGGCGCAGCGGCGCGTGATGAAGATCGGCATCGAACGCGTGGCGCGCGCCAGACTCAGCGCCGACGACAAGAGCCTTGAAGACGTGGACGTAATTGCTGAAGGGGCCGAGCGCCGCATTGCACTGGCACGCGACGGCACTGTGCTGATCACCGGCTCCGACCGCTTCTGGCGTTACGAATCCAAGCTCGATGGCATGGAACACGATTTCACCGCCGAGCCGGACATCCGCCGCAATTTCTCCGGTCGCGTGCTGCGCGTGAACAAGGATGGTTCCATTCCGAAGGACAATCCCTGGCTCAGCCGCGCAACCGTCGATGCGCAGACTTACGCGCATGGACTCAAGGATCCCGAGGGTGCCGCAATCAACCCGACTACCGGAGAGCTGTGGATAGTCGATCACGGCCCGCAGGGAGGCGACGAGGTCAACATCATTCGCGCGGGCAAAGACTACGGCTGGCCGGATGTTTCCTATGGTCGCCAGTACGACGCGCGCCAGGCAGACGGCCGCAAGAACGTGCTGGTGGGCAATGGCAAGACTTCAATGCCCGGCGTCGAAGAGCCCGTCTATTACTGGGTGCCGTCCATCGCGCCCTCGGGCATGTCGTTCTATACCGGCAACCTGATTCCCGACTGGAAAGGCAACCTGTTCGTCGGTGCCATGGCCGGGCAGGCGCTGGTGCGGCTGATGCTCAACGGCGATCGCGTGGTGGCGGAGGAGCGCTTGCTCACCGATCTCAAGCGCCGCATCCGCGAAGTGCGCCAGGGTCCCGACGGCGCGCTGTACATCTTTGCCGGTGATGCTCTGATGCGCATTACGCCGAAGTAATCTGACATATGCGTGGTTCAGGCAGGGTTCAGCGCCCCGGCGTAGGCTCACTCCATGAACACGAAAAGCCTCTGCGCGCTGGTGGCTGCGGCATTGCTGGCAGGCTGTGAGACTGCTCCGGCGCCTCGGCCCGCAGCGCACTCGGTAGCGGTTCCAGGCAACCTGACCCAGGTCTACTTCTATGCCCAGCGCGGGCAATCACAATCGCAGCAGGATCGCGATCACTACGAGTGCTTCAACTGGGCCGTGCAGCAGACAGGCTACGATCCGTCGCGCCGGGCGGCCCCGGCGGATCATCCAAGACAGATTCCTGTGCAGGCCAATGGTGCCACCGTAGTGGGCGGCACATTGATGGGCGCCGCCATTGGTGCGGCGGTTTCGGATCCCTGGCATCGCGGTGAAGGCGCTGCAGTTGGTGCCATTGCCGGCACCGCCCTGGGTGCGCTGGCCGCGAGCTCGCAGGCCAATGCCATCAACACCGCGCAGAAGCAGGTGCCAGCTGCGCGTGCCGGTTACGAACAGCAGGCGGCGCAACATCGCCGCGCCATGTCCGCGTGCCTTGAAGGCCGCGGTTACGTTGTGAAGTGAGGTTGTCATGAACGCCATCAAGATCCGGACTACTCTTTTCTGCCTGCTCGTTGCGGGGCTGGCCACGAGTGTTGCCTCAGCCATGGATGGCGCCGCGGTGGAAAAGCACCGGGAGGAAAAGCAGGAGCGCCAGGCGCAACACCAGCAGCGCCAGGCCCCGCAGGCAAAACCGCAGGGTCAGCCGCCGCAGGCATCGTCCGGCGCGCAGCATGCGCCTGGCAACAGCGGCAATGGCAATCACCTGGTAATCGGTCCGCCACGCGGTCCGCAGAGTCCCAACTATCACGGACCTGGCTCGAACATCGTGCCGCCGCCGCGCTACGCCAACCAGCCTGGTCATGGCAGCCAGGGCCATGGGTATCCGCCTGGCTACTACCACCCGCCGCACTACGTGCCGGCGCTGCCAGTGGGTTACCACTCCCACTACTGGAACGGCAATCCTTACTACTACGGGGGCGGTCATTGGTATCGACCCTATGGCAGCAGCTTCGTCGTAGTGGGCGCGCCCTATGGATTGTTCGTTTCTTCCCTGCCGTACTACAGCTCGTTCTGGTACGGCAACGCGAGATATTTCTACTCCGATGGCGTGTACTACAACTACGCTCCCGCGCAAAACGGCTATGTGGTGGCCCCTTCACCCTACGCCAACGAGAACGAGCACCAGGAGGGTGCCACCCCTGCAGTCGATAACATGTACGTCTACCCCGCGCAGGGCCAGAGCGAGCAGCAACAGGCAGATGACAAGTACCAGTGCCATCGCTGGGCCGTGGACCAGTCCGGGTATGATCCGACCACCGCGGACTTCGATGCGCAGCGTCGCGCGGATTACGACCGCGCCATAACTGCATGCCTTACTGGGCGGGGTTACACCGTCAGCTAGCGAGGCTTCGCCGGTTGCGAACGATAGTCGGTGATGGGTGCCTCGCCCGCGGGTGCAGCGGGCCTGGGCCCATCGGTAAGTTCGCGATAGCGCGTCAGGTCCGCATCAAACTGCGCACGCATTTCCTTCTTCTCCTGCTCGCGCGAGTTCAACGTGCCCTGCAATGAATTTCGCTCGTTGAGAGTGCGCACCACTTCCTCAACCAGCTGATCGGGAAGTCTGCGTGCAGCGGGTGACGCGGACCAGGGCTTGAAAGACCGCATCCGCACTTCGATTGTCGCCAGGCGCTGGTTGGTCGAATCCACCGAGCCGCGGGCGATATCCATCTGGCCGTTGACCAGTGCCAGACGCTCATCGCGCAACTGCTCGATGTCTTTGGCAGAAGTGTAGGTGGTCATCAGGAAAGAGTCGTGCTGGCGACTCTTGGCCTTTTGCATTGCTGCCTGCTGGGCCTTGTCCGCTTCGGTACCAGTCAGCTGCTTGGGTACCTGATTGACTTCAACGCCCTGGCTATTGAGTTCCGAGCGACCCTGTGGCGCGGACTCCGCGGGTACGGAATCTCCATAGTGGGTGATCCCATTCTCGTCCACCCACTTGTAGGTCTTGCCGCCCCACTTGCTGCCGGACGTGCTGGACCTGGGCGCGCTTTTTTGCGCGCTCCACGCCGGTGCCTGCATCATCGCAAGGCACGCTGCAACGACCACCGTTAGAGCTCGGGCGTTCATTACGTAATCCTCACTCCATCGGGGCAGGGATGCAAAGCCTTTGCACCACGAATGCGCGCCAGCTCACAGGTTAGCCCGCACCGTAGCGCAGGCGGTAGGCCTCCATCGTTCCCAGTGCGCTGCCCGGCAACAGGCCATCACCGCTGCGCAGCATCGCGATCAGCCCGTCCAGCGTCAGGATGCTGATGCAGGGCACCCCATACAGGCGCTTCACTTCCTGCACTGCGGACTCGGCAGTGTCAGCGCCGTGTTCGTCGCGACCGCGCTCCTGGCGGTCCAGTGCCAGTGCCACCGCCGCCGGCGTCGCGCCCGCCGCGCGCAGTATCTGCACCGATTCGCGGATGGCAGTGCCCGCGGTGATCACATCGTCAATGATCAGCACGCGCCCTGCCAGCGCCCGCCCGACAATACTGCCGCCTTCGCCATGCGACTTGGCCTCCTTGCGATTGAACGCGAAGGGCAGGTTGCGGCCGTGGTCTGCGTAGAGCGCTGCCGCGGTCGCAGCCACCAGGGGGATGCCTTTGTAGGCAGGCCCGAACAGCATGTCGTATTGCAGGCCGGAACTGATGATGGCCGCGGCGTAACAGCGGCCGAGAATTGCCAGTGATTCGCCGTCATCGAAGGCGCCGGCATTGAAGAAATAGGGGCTCACGCGTCCCGACTTCAAGGTGAACTCGCCAAAGCGCAGCGCGCTGCGCGCCAGCGCGAGGCGGATGAATTCGGTCTGGTACTCCAACACGTCGTCCACCGGGTCGCTATGATGCCGCGGGTGCGAAGCATACCAAAGGACGCGTGGTGGCGAGGTTGGGGCAGGGCCATCCTCGTTTACCGGCAGCCGCGCATGGCAGCGGCCCTGGCGCTGGGATTTTCCTGTGGCTTGCCGTTCATGCTTGTTTTCCAGACCATGTCGGCATGGTTGCGGCAGGCCGGAATCGAGCGCGCCACTATCGGGATGCTCGCGTGGGTGGGCCTGTTCTATTCGATAAAGTTCCTGTGGGCCCCGATAGTTGATCGTTTCGAGTTGCCCATACTCTTTCGCCTGCTGGGCCGGCGCCGCAGCTGGATTCTCCTGGCGCAGCTGGGAGTTGCGCTGGCGTTGGTGAACGTCGCCAATCAGGATCCAACGCGGGATCTGACGCTGATGGCATTGGGAGCCATGGCGATCGCATTTCTTTCCTCGACTCAGGACATCGCAGTTGATGCGTGGCGCATCGAATCCGCGCCGCCTGATGAGCAAGGCGCCATGGCCGCCGGTTACCAGTTCGGGTATCGAATCGCCATCCTGGTTAGCACCGGCGGCGCATTGTGGATCGCTGCGGATCATGGCTGGCGTACCGCTTACCTCGCCATGGCCGCGTGCATGGTCGTGGGCATCCTGGCCACGCTGCTGACACGCGAACCGACGGCCAGAGTGGCGCGCGAAACGTTGTTGCAGGAACAGGCAGTAGTCCTTTGGCTCGCGCGTCGTCCGCATTGGCCCGAGTGGTTGCGCTCCATGGGCGCTGCGTTTGTCGGCGCAGTTATCTGTCCGCTGACGGACTTCTTCGTGCGCAACGGCGTGAAGGTTGGCGCATTACTGTTTGCTTTCATCTGCACCTACCGCATGGCCGACTATGCCCAGGGCGTGATGGCAAATCCCTTCTACCTTGACCAGGGGTATTCGCTGAAGGAGATTGCCGCAGTGGTAAAGGCGTTCGGACTGGCTTCGACGCTGGCGGGTGTGGCAATCGGCGGCGTCATCGTGGCCCGGTTGGGAGTGCTGCGCGCGATGTTTGTAGGTGCGGCGCTCGTGGTCCTGTCGGGTTTGAATTTTTCGCTGCTGGCTACAGCCGGTTCGACCAACCTGGCCGCGCTGGCACTGGTAAACAGCTTCGATAATCTGTCACTGGGCGTACACGGCACATCGTTGCTGGCGTTCCTTGCCAGTCTGACCAGTGCGCGCTACACGGCTACGCAGTACGCAGTGCTGTCGTCCATCTATGCGCTGCCCGGCAAGCTGCTGATGGGCACATCGGGTATTGTTGTAGATCACATCGGGTACCCGAAATTCTTTCTCTACACCGCATCGCTATCTTTGCCCGCGTTGATATTGCTTTGGTTTGTGGCACGTCACTATCGCCCCGCAGCTTCACTGCCGGCATGATCCTTCGGGCCGGCATCCAATTCGCGCGGCTTGCCGAGATTGCCGACGGCGCAACTCGCGGTATCACGCTGGGTGAGGGCGAATGGCCGTTGCGCGGGTTCCTGGTGCGCATTGGCGACCACGTTCATGGCTACCTCAACCGTTGCCCGCATGCGGGGCGGCAGCTCAATTTCCTGCCGGACCGCTTCCTGACGCCGGATGGTGAGCTGATCCAGTGCCTGTCCCATGGAGCGCTGTTCGAAAAAAGCACGGGCCTGTGCATTGCCGGGCCTTGCGTGGATGAATCCCTGACGCGCCTGCCGCTGGAAGTGGTCGCGGGCGTGGTGCGACTGGCAGAAGACCTCGATCTGGAGCGTTTGGAAAAGGGTCGCTGGTAAGACCTGCGTGCAAGGCGGCTATTCGAACAGGTCGAGATCCTCGAGAGGGTTGGCGCGCAGGCCCTGGGCCTCCTGGAAATCCACCGGGCGGCTGCCGGAGCTCTCATCGTCGTAGTGATCGGTGCCCATGCCGGAGTCTTCTGGTGGATCGGCCAGCTTCACGGCGCCCGCGCGGCAGCGCGTTGACCAGTCTTCCATGTCAATTTCTTCGAGGTCGCCGTCGGCGTGCTGTACCTCGAGTATGCGTTCATCATCGTCAATGGCAACGACTTCGAACAGCTTGCCGTAGCTGAGATACCAGTCGCCCACTATGGGGTCGATGCACAGGGAGCTCGTCATGAGATGCCCTCCGACTGGTATCCTGCTCCGCATCCGCAGCGTCGGCAAGAGTCTCTTTTTCCGCACAGCACCAATGATCGATCAGCTGCTCAAGTTTTTTGTCACGTTCCTGGTCGTGGTCGAGCCCATCGGCGTCATACCGATTTTCGTTGCCATGACAAGTGGCGATACAGAGGCCCAGCGTCGGCGCATGGCGCGCAAGGGCGTAATGATCGCGGGGCTGATCTTCCTGCTGTTTGCCCTGGGTGGCGGAGCCTTCCTGCGCACGCTCAACATCAGCCTCGACGCCTTCCGCATTTTCGGTGGCCTGTTGCTGTTCCTGATCGCGCTGGAGATGGTGTTTGCGCGGCCTTCCGGCTCGCGCACTTCCCTCAATGAGGAGCAGGAAGGTATGCAGCGCACGGACATCTCCGTTTTCCCCCTGGCATTTCCATTCATCGCCGGTCCCGGCTCACTGGCCACCATCCTCCTGGCCTTCGGTCCAGCCATCGAGCATCCCATGTTGTTCGGCGGACTGTTGCTGTGCGTACTTGTCGCACTGGTGTGCGTATTGCTGACGCTGTACCTGGCCTCGCCCATCATGAGGCTGATGGGCGTTACGGGCGCACAGGTGCTCAACCGGATATTCGGTGTGGTACTGGGCGCACTGGCCGTTCAGTACGTCATCGACGGGCTGCGCGGCAGCTTGCTCTAGATACCCGGCGCCCTGCGTGGCGCTCATCGTCGCTGCCCTTCAGGCATCCGGCGGGGATTCGCCCAGGTGCTGCTGCAAGGCCAGCAGTTCTACGCCAGCTGGCTGATCCTTCAATTTGAGAACGAAATTGTGCAGCAAGGCGCGCGCCGTGCTGCGGCGACCGGTTTGCAGCGCATATCGCGCCAGCGCCACGACGTCACTCTCAAGGGTTGGCGCGAACCCTGCTACCTGGCGGGTGGCTTCGTCCGCCATGGCCAACGCCATGGCCGAGTGACGCGTGGCAACCAGTTGCGTGATCATTCCCTGCGCGAAATTGCCGAAAGCCCGCGGTTCCGACCAGTTGCGACTGGCCTCCAGCAAGGCGGCCACATCACGTTGCAGCTCTACATTGGGCAGTGACTCAAACCATGCCGCGGCTGCGGCAATGGCCTTTGGCGTTTCGCGCACGCGCAGCTTGCGATAGATATCGTCGAACACTTTCTGGCGTCGCAGCCGACGTTCGGCTTCCGCCTGCTCCAATTCGCGTTCCGGATTGCTGATGGGGTCGAAACGCAGCTGGTGTCGGCGCAGGTGCAGGGCGCCGCCGATCAATGCATACACTTCCAGCAGGATCAGCTCGCACAGCGCGAAGCGCGCAATGCTCCACATGTCCGTACGCAATACCCAGGCGCCCAGTGCAGCGGCGATGAGGGTGGCTGCCAGCAGCAGCACATAGTAGGGTCCCAGTCCGCGTATCACCTGCCAGATGGCAACAGGGTTGAGCGCATCAATCACGCGACTGGAGACCGCGATCGCGCCGATGGAGGCCGGGAACAGTAGCCAGGCTGCGATCAGCACCGGCACCTGCGGAATCCGCGGCTGCCAGAACAGCAATATCGCGACGAATGCGGCCAATGCCGGATGCACCCAGCAGCGCGGATCGCCGAAAGGACTCAACATCTCCGCAGTCGCCGTCGCCGCTTCGCGCCTGCCATTGGCAACGTCGTCGATCATCGTGAACGCGAACTGCGTGAGCCACACCATCATCATGTAGATGGGCAGTATTGACATGAATATGGCCGCGCCCTGGCTATTGGTGATCAACGCCAGGATGAACGATGAAATCGCGATGAAAAGGACGCTAGACATGTGCAGTGGGAAAGCCATTGCACGCAGCAGCGTCATGCGATTACTGCCGATGGCAGAAGCGCGGGAATTCATGCGCAACTGCCAGTGGCAATCACTGCTGTGCGATGCGTCGCAGATTCAACAGGTGACCACATGATTGTCATTAAAAGAACACGCAAATGGTGGAACATTGTCGCGGCAGTGAAGTCCAATCTCTCGTACAGTCAATTCAAGTTCAGTCGAAGGAAGTTAAGGTCATGAAAGACGTATTTTTCGCCGTCACGATATTCCACTCGCTCGCCGCGGTGGCCCTGTTTGGCCTGATGGCAGTCACCGTTGTGAACATGATCAATAACCGGAGCCAGCCCAAGGGCTGATCTCGCGTTCAAACAGCAGGTCATGCACGGCATGACCCAGTCGCTCGCCGCGCCGCTCGAAGCGAGTGGGGTTGCGGGCGACGTCACGGGGCACCCAGCCGTTATCTGGTGACAGGTTCCTGAAATCCGGGTGCCCATTGAGCACCTCGAGCATCCATTCGGCATAAGGCGTCCAGTCGGTCGCCAGTTGCAGAGTTCCCCCCGATCTAAGGCGCGACCCGGCGAGTGCCGCAAACTTCGCATTGACCAGGCGTCGCTTGTGATGGCGCGCCTTGTGCCACGGATCGGGAAACAGCACCAGCAGGCAGTCCAGGGACTGCGGCGCGAATGTCTGCGCCAGCACTTCAAGCGCATCGTGGTTGAACACACGCAGGTTGGCCAGATTGGCCGCATGGGCCTTGAGCAGGATCTGCCCCACCCCTGGTGGATGCACTTCTATCCCGATGAAATCATCCTCTGGATGTGCGGCAGCCAATTCCACCAGGTGTTCGCCATTGCCGAAGCCTATCTCCACCACATGTCGCGCCTTGCGCCCGAACAGGTTGTCGAGATCCATGGGAGAAGCCGTGAACTCCACGCCGTATCGCGGCCAGTGCGAATCCAGCGCGCGGTGCTGTGCGGCGGTGAGCCGGCCGCCGCGCACCACATAGCTGCGAACACTGCGGTGACGCGGACTTGCAGGATCGGCAGGACCGGCCGGATCTGCGCTCACGCACTCTCCAGTGTTGACCAGCGGGTGAAGGCTGCCTCGATCTGCATGTCGATCCGGGCCAATTCTGCCAATTGGGCGGACACCTGCGCATGCGGGCGGGAATAAAAGGCAGGGTCGCTGATTTGCGCCTGCAGCCTGGTCTTGAGCAATTCCAGTTCTTCAAGTTGTGCAGGCAGCGCGGCCAGTTCGCGCTGCTCATTATAAGAGAGTCTGCGTGCAGGTCTCGTGGTGGCGCCGGGCGCCGCCGTTGTGGTTTGCGCTGGGGCGGCGCCCGCACGCGAGGAGGTCGCGCGGGTTGCATTGCGTGCATCCCGCCACCGCGTCCAGTCGGTGTAGCCACCAACGAAATCCTGCACGCGACCATCGCCCTCGAGTACCAGCAGGCTGGTGACGATGTTGTCGAGAAAGGCGCGGTCGTGGCTCACCAGCAGCAGGGTGCCGGGGAATCCGGCCACCAGTTCCTGCAGCAGCTCCAGCGTGTCGATGTCGAGGTCATTGGTGGGCTCGTCCATCACCAGCAGGTTGGCAGGCTGCGCAAAAAGCTTTGCCAGCAGTAGGCGATTGCGTTCGCCTCCCGAAAGCGCCCGCGCCGGCGTCAGCAACTGGTCGGGACGGAACAGGAAGTCGCGCAGGTAGCCGCTGACGTGGCGGTTCTCGCCATTGACCATCACGAAGTCGCTGCGTGCATTGATGTTGTGCGTCACTGGCGCGTCGAGGTCCAGCTGCGCGCGCTGCTGGTCGTAATAGGCGACTTCCTGTCGCCCACCACGGCGCACGCGGCCACTGGTGGGTTCCAATTCACCCAGCAGCACTTTGAGCAGGCTGCTCTTGCCGGCACCATTGGGCCCGACAATACCGATGCGTTCGCCGCGCAAAATGCGCGTGGTGAGACCCTGGAACACCAGCCGGTCGCCGTACGACAGCGACGCGTCCTCGGCCTCAAACACGAGCTGGCTGGAACTGCTGGTCTCCTGCACCGCCATCTGAGCTTGCCCCGGTCGATCACGCCGTTCGCGGCGCTCCTCACGCATGGCCTTGAGTTCGCGCACACGCCCTTCATTGCGCGTGCGCCGTGCCTCCACGCCCTTGCGTATCCACACCTCTTCCTGCGCCAGGCGCTTGTCGAACAGCGCGTTCTCGCGCGCTTCGTTGGCCAGTTGTGATGCCTTGCGTTCGGCATAGCTGTCGTAGTTGCCGGGCCAGCTCGACAGCTGCCCGCGGTCCAGGTCGACAATGCGCGTGGCAATGCGGTTGACGAACCTCCGGTCATGGCTGACGAACAGCAACGCGGCGCGAAACCCGACAAGCAACTCCTCCAGCCACTCGATGGTCGTGATGTCCAGATGATTGGTGGGCTCATCCAGCAACAGCAGCTCCGGCTCCACCACCAGCGCGCGCGCCAGCAGTGCGCGCCGTCGCCAGCCACCGGAGAGGCTTTCGTATTGCGCATCGCCATCCAGCCCCAACTGCGACAGCGTGATCTCCACGCGGGTGGGAATTTCCCAGTGATCCAGTGACCCGGCCTGATCATCGAGGCCGGCAGTGACCACTGCGCGCACATCGGCGTTTTCCACGGCAACAATGTCCTGGGCCAGCGTGGCGATGCGCGTTCCCGGCCGCACCCATACAACGCCTGCATCCGGCAGGATTTCTCCACCTACGAGGCGCAACAGGGAACTCTTTCCTTCCCCGTTGCGTCCCACAATACACACGCGCTCGCCCGGTTCCACCACAAGGCTGGCGTGCTCCAGCAGCGGCCGGGAGCCAAAGGCCAGATGAACATTATCGAGTCGCATTACCGGAGCCATGGCGCGCAGGCTACCATTGGCCATGGGTTCAGGCGTCGGTCCGGTTTCATTGTTCATCCTTGCTGCCAACCTGGCCCTCAGCCTGGCGGGCCTGTTTGTCAGTCCCCGCATCATCGAACGCGGGCTGTTCCGTCCTTTTGAATTCGCGCGCGGCCGCAGGCGCTACACCGCGCTGACCAGCGGCTTCCTGCACGCCGACCTGCCGCACCTGATTTTCAACATGATTACGTTCTGGTATTTGGGCGTACCGCTGGAGCGCGTTATCGGTTCGCCGCGGTTCGCCCTGCTGTACCTGGTCGGCCTGGTGCTCAGCCTCAGCCTGTCGCTGGCCAGGCATCGCGATGATCCGGCCTACGCAACGCTGGGTGCGTCCGGCGCGATTTCGGCCGTGCTGTTCGCTTCGATTGTCTATTTCCCTACCCAAAAACTGATAATTCTGTTCTTCCCGTTCTTTCCGATTCCGGCGCCATTGTTCGCCGTGGGCTACCTGGCCTACAGCATCTGGTCGGCGCGTCAGGCCCGTGGCCGGATCAATCACGACGCGCATCTGGCGGGCGCACTGGTGGGCCTGCTGTTCGTGGCCGTGACCGACCCGGGCGCTTACATTCGCGCACTGGACCAGTTCTCGCGCTAGAGTTGCACTGACATAACCTTCAGGGTGGCGTGTACATGCTGATCGGCGTGCCTACCGAGACTGTCGCGGGTGAACACCGCGTGGCACTCACGCCCGAGGTTGCCAAAAAGCTCAAGGCACTGGGCCACGTGGTGCGTGTTCAATCAGCTGCCGGACTTGCCGCCAGCATTACAGACGCAGCCTATTCAGCAGCCGGCTGCGAGATTGTCGATGCGGCCTCGGCGCTGGGCGCCGAACTGGTGCTCAAGGTGCGCGCTCCCTCCTTCACGGAATTGCCACTGCTGCGTCGGGGCGCGGTGCTGGTGGGCATGCTCAATCCTTTTGATCGTGAGGGCCTTGCCGCCCTGGCCGCAGCCGGTGTCACCGGGTTTGCACTGGAGGCGGCACCACGCACTTCGCGCGCGCAGTCCATGGACGTACTCAGCTCGCAGGCCAACATCGCCGGCTACAAGGCCGTGATGATGGCGGCCAATCTGTATCCGCGACTGTTCCCGATGCTGATGACGGCAGCAGGCACCATCAAGGCTGCGCGCGTGGTGGTGCTGGGCGTGGGCGTGGCCGGATTACAGGCCATCGCCACTGCCAAACGACTGGGAGCGGTGATCGAGGCCAGTGATGTGCGACCCGCGGTCAAGGAACAGGTTGAAAGCCTGGGCGCCAAATTCATTGAGGTTTCATACGACACGGACGAAGAGCGTGAAGCCGCCAAAGGCGTGGGTGGCTACGCAAGGCCCATGCCCGCCAGTTGGCTGGAGCGACAAAAGATCGAGGTGGCGCGGCGCATCGCCCAGGCCAACATCGTGATCACCACGGCACTGATCCCGGGTCGCGCCGCCCCGGTGCTGGTCACTGAAGAGATGGTCAAGTCCATGCAACCGGGCAGCGTGATCGTTGACCTCGCAGCGGCGGCAGGCGGAAATTGCCCGCTGACCGAGGCGGATCGCACGGTGGTGAAGCACGGCGTCACACTGGTGGGGGAAACCAACCTGCCGGCACTGGTGGCTGCGGACAGTTCATCACTTTATGCGCGCAACCTGCTCGATTTCCTCAAGCTGGTGACCGCGCCCGATGGCTCGTTTGTGATGCCGGTGGACGATGACATCGTGACCGCGTGCCTCGTGACCCATAGTGGCGAAGTGAAGAGGGCCTGAAAATGGAAGTGGTCTCGCACACGGTCATCAATCTCACCATCCTGGTGCTGGCGGTCTATGTGGGATACCACATCGTGTGGAACGTAACCCCGGCACTGCACACGCCCCTGATGGCGGTGACCAATGCCATCAGCGCCATAGTGATTGTTGGCGCGATGCTGGCGGCGGCGCTGACCACCACGACGCTGGGGCGCGGCATGGGCGTGCTGGCGGTGATCCTGGCCTCCGTCAATATATTCGGCGGCTTTCTTGTCACCCGTCGCATGCTCGAAATGTTCCGCAAGAAAAAATGAACCTCAATGTCGTCACGCTGCTTTATCTGATTGCCAGCGTCTGCTTCATACAGGCGCTCAAGGGGCTGTCGCATCCAACGACTTCAATGCGAGGTAATTTGTTTGGCATGGCCGGCATGGCCATTGCTGTTGTCACCACCGCGCTATTGATACTGCGGTTATCCAGCGGCAACTTCGCGGGACTCGGATGGGTGCTGCTGGGCCTGGTGATTGGCGGCGGGTATGGCGCGTGGCGCGCCCGCACCGTCGAAATGACCAAGATGCCCGAACTGGTGGCGTTCTTCCACAGCATGATCGGTCTGGCCGCGGTGTGTATTGCCGTTGCCGCGGCCGTTGAGCCCTGGGCCTTCGGCATTGCAGAGCAGGGCGCCCGCGTGCCCACTGGCAATCGACTTGAGCTCGCGCTGGGCGCGGCAATCGGCGCCATCACGTTCAGCGGTTCGGTGATTGCCTGGGGAAAATTGTCGGCGAAATACAAGTTCCGCCTGTTCCGCGGCGCGCCGGTAATCTTCAAGGGCCAGCACCTGCTCAATGCGCTGCTGGGCGCCACGCTGCTGGCAACGATCGCCATGTACATGGCGGGCGCGCCGGATCATTTCCTGTGGTCCGCCATTGCGCTGGCCTTGCTGCTGGGCGTGACATTGATCATCCCCATCGGCGGCGCCGACATGCCCGTGGTCGTGTCCATGCTCAACAGCTATTCAGGCTGGGCGGCGGCCGGCATCGGCTTCAGTCTCAACAACAGCATGCTGATCATCGCCGGCAGCCTGGTGGGAAGCTCCGGTGCGATTCTTTCGTTCATCATGTGCAAGGCCATGAACCGCAGCTTCCTCAGCGTGATCCTGGGAGGTTTTGGCGGCGAAGTCGGTGCCGCCGCAGGCCCTGCCGAACAGCGCAGCGTCAAGAGCGGCAGCGCAGACGACGCAGCCTTCGTGTTGGGCAACGCCGAGTCGGTGATCATCGTGCCGGGATACGGCCTGGCCGTGGCGCGCGCGCAGCACGCAGTCAAGGAACTTGCTGCCAAGTTGACCGCCAAGGGCGTGTCCGTCAAATACGCCATCCATCCGGTGGCAGGCCGCATGCCGGGCCATATGAACGTGCTGCTGGCGGAGGCAGAAGTGCCTTATGACCAGGTGTTCGAGATGGAAGACATCAACCCCGACTTCGGCCAGACCGATGTGGCCATCATTCTTGGCGCCAACGATGTGGTCAACCCGGCGGCGCTGGTCAAGGGCAGTACGATTTACGGCATGCCCATTCTCGAGGCGTACAAGGCGCGCACCGTCATCGTCAACAAGCGCACCATGGCCAGCGGTTATGCTGGTCTCGACAATGAACTGTTTTACATGGACAAGACCATGATGGTTTTTGGTGATGCCAAGAAAATCGTCGAGGAAATGACCAAAGCCATCGAATGAATGGTTGACGGGGATCGCAAATGAAAACCAGGCGGAAATACATATTCGCGGCACTGACGTGCATGCTGTCCATTGGAGTCGCTCTGACAGCGTGCATGCAGCGACTTTCGCCCGGTGCCGCACAAATCGCAGCAAAGCGTCCCAACATCCTCCTGATCGTTGCCGACGATCTGGGTTATGCGGACGTTGGCGTATTCGGAAGCGAAATTCCCACGCCCAACCTCGACCAGCTGGCGCGCGGCGGCATGCTGCTGACCAATTTCTACGCGCACATGTCCTGCTCGCCCACGCGTTCGATGTTGATGTCGGGCATGGACAATCATCTGGCCGGTGTCGGTACCCAGGGGCCGCCCAGCCGCGCCGACCAGAAAGGCAAGCCCGGTTACGAGGGTTACCTCAACTTCCGTGTCGCCGCGATGGCCGAGCTGATGACCGACGCGGGCTACAACTCATACATGGCCGGCAAGTGGCACCTGGGGCCGGACGTGGAAAACGGCCCCCACGCGCGCGGCTTCCGCCACTCGTTCGTGTCGCTGGATGGCGCCGCGCACCTGGGTGGCTGGGATTGGCGCGGCCCACAGCCAGCCAATTATCGCGACGACGACGAGATCGTCCACGTGGGTGATGACTTCTACACCACGCGCGACTACACCCAGCGCATGTTGAACTACATCGACCACGACCGCGCTGAAGGCAAGCCGTTCTTTGCCTATCTCGCCTACACCGCGCCGCATTGGCCACTGCAGGCGCCCACCGAATCCATTGCCCGCTTCAAGGGCAAATACGATGCCGGTTACGAGGCGCTATATGCCAGCCGCTTCGCCCGCCAGAAGCAGCTGGGCCTGGTAGCACCGGATGCGCAGCCCATCGACAACGCGCGTTTCAAGCCGCGTTGGAGCGAGCTGTCCGCAGACGATCGGAAACTGGAGTCGCGCCGCATGGAAGTCTATGCGGCCATGGTCAGCGACCTTGACACCTACGTGGGCAAGGTCATCGCGCACTTAAAAAAGACCGGCGAATACGACAACACTTTCATCATGTTCATTTCGGACAATGGTGCGGAGGCCGGGCGCCGCGATCTGCAGTCACCGATCAAGGACCATGTGGGAAAAGAGTATGACAACAGCCTGGAGAACATAGGCCACCGTACCAGCTACATCATGTATGGCCCCAACTGGGCCAGTGCCGGCGAGACTCCTTTCAATCGCTACAAGGCCACTGCGTTCGAGGGTGGCATCCATGTGCCGGCGTTCGTCAACTACCCACGCCTGGTAAAGGCCGGCACACGCAGCGATGCCATCGGCACTGTGCGCGACATACTGCCGACTTTTCTTGAACTGGCAGGTGCGACGCACCCGGGAACGACGTACAAGGGCAGGGCGGTGCTGCCCATTCAGGGAGTGACACTGTTACCCATGCTCAGTGGCAAGTCCGGGCAGGTGCATCCGGCGGACCAGGTGTATGGCTGGGAATTGTTCGGCGCGCGCTCCATCCACCAGGGCGACTGGAAACTGGTGTGGGACCAGGCGCTGCCGGCAGCGCAACGGCGCTGGCAGCTGTTCAATGTTGGCAAAGACCCCTTCGAGCAGCACGACCTGAGCCAGAGTGAACCGCAGACGTTCGCGCGCCTGCAACGCGAGTGGGACGAGTACGCGGCGGTTAATGGAGTCATCTACTGAATCATGAATAACTATCCCCTGGTATTCACCATCCTGTTTTTGCTGGTGGGTCCGCTCAAGACCATTCGCCCTTTCGCCGATGCAACGCGAGATCTGGATCGCGCGTTTCAAAGATCAATAGCAATTCACGCCACGATAATCGCCGCGGTACTGGTGGCTTTCGTCGCGTTGGCGGGCAGCAACCTGCTGGTCAAATACCAGGTTTCGATCGGCGCGCTGCGGCTTGCCGCAGCACTCGTGTTGCTACTGTCTGCGCTGCGGACAATGTTTGTCGCGGATTCCGGACCGGCCCGGATCGTGCCAGGAACTTCGCCCCTGCAGGCCGCCGCCGCGCCGATCTCCAGCCCCATAGTGGTCACTCCCGCCGGAGTGGCGGCAATCCTGATCTTTGCCATGCTGTCTCCGACGTCCCCGGGAATGATGCAGGACGTCGGGGTTTCCCTGGCGATCATCATCCCGCTGAATTTCCTGGTCATGTACTTCAACCGGTGGATCGTCGGTCGCGGCCTGTTGATGCTGGCGCTGCAGCTGCTGGGCGAGGTGCTGGTGTTCGTGCAGGTGGCAATGGCGGTGGAAATCATGTTGATGGGGTTGCGTGGCCTGGGTGTCATTGCGGCAGCAGCTGGCCTGCCTTGATGGAAAAGAAAACCCTGAAGAAGCTTGCGGCGTTCGTCGAACCGTATCGCATCACGGATGGCTCGAAGTTCCGGCTCAAGGACATCGATACTGCTGATACGGGCGGAATGGGCGACGGGCACAAGCCCAGGGCGAAAAAGCTCCTGGCCAATGGTATCCAATGGCTGGCCGATGAGCAGGAAAAACTCTATGCGCAGGACCGGCGTTCGCTACTGCTCATCTTCCAGGCCATGGACGCTGCGGGCAAGGACGGCACCATCAAGCACGTCATGAGTGGTGTGAATCCGCAGGGCTGCCAGGTAACGTCGTTCAAGCAGCCCTCCGAGGAAGAGCTGGACCACGACTGGGCGTGGCGCTGCTGGAAGGCGTTGCCGGAGCGCGGACGCATCGGCATTTTCAATCGCTCCTGGTACGAAGAGGTGCTGGTGGTGCGGGTCCACGAGTCCATTCTGGCCGCCCAGAAACTGCCGCCCGCTGCGCTCAAGCCCGGCATATTCAGCGAACGTCTGAAGGACATCGCACACTTCGAGGATTACCTGACGCGCAATGGCACCGTGGTGCTCAAGTTCTTCCTGCATGTATCGCGCAAGGAACAGAAACAGCGCTTCCAGGAGCGCCTCGACGAGCCGGAAAAGAACTGGAAGTTCTCCCTGGGCGACGTTAAGGAACGTGCGTACTGGGATGACTACATGACGGCATATGAAGAGGCGATTCGCGCCACGGCAACGCCCGCGGCGCCGTGGTTTGTAATACCGGCCGATAACAAGTGGTTCACACGCACTGTCGTCTGCGCCGCCATTGTCCATGCCATGCATGGTCTGGATCTCGCATTCCCCAAGCCCACCAAAACACAGCAGGCGGACCTGGTCAGCGCGCGCGACCTGCTGCGCCGCGAGAAATAGCTACCTTTACCTGGCCGGAGCAGCACCCTTGCTCGTGATGGCTTCTTTTGCAGCGCTGCGTCGGGTCTGTTCCGCTAGCACCAGGCGATAGGCCACGTAGTACTTGTAGATGTTGCTGACGTAGGTCACGGTTTCGCGGCCGATGCGTTCGGACGCGATCTGCTCGACGTTGCCAAACCATACATTGGGATCCAGCCCGCGCTTGGCGGCTTCGGCACGGAGCTGGCGAACGCGATTCGGGCCCGCGTTATAGGAGGCGAACGCGAACAATTCCTTGTCCAGCTCCGTCATCGGCTCGTCCTTGTAATATTTGTCGATGACGGTGCGCACGTACTTCACGCCGGCATGGATATTGGATTCGACCTTGCCGATGTCTCCCACCGCCAGTTCCTTGCCTGTTGCCGGCATCACCTGCATCACGCCGACGGCACCGACGCGACTCTTTGCTGACTGGTCGAGACGGGATTCCTGGTATCCCTGCGCCGCCATCAGCAAATAGTCCATGCTGTATTGATCGCTGTACTTCTTGAACAGCGCCGCGAGATCCTGGAAGCGTTTGCGATCCGCTTCCAAATCGGCATCCTGCAGATACGTGCTGTTCTGCAGGTAGCGCTTTTCAATGGTGTTACCAAACGTCGAGCCCTTGCCGTAGTGCTTGATCACCGCGTTGAGGCCCTTGACCAGCTGCGGGCTGTTCTTGCGCGACGAGATGGTCAAACGCCGACTGGTGCGCGTGGGTGTCACCTACAACCGGACGTTCTATTTCGTGGACCAGGGTCAACAGCGCGGGGCGGCCTACGAATACATCAAGCTTATGGAAGACGAGCTCAACAAGCGTCGCAAGACCGGTAATCTGAAAGTGGCCTTCTGGCCTATTCCCCTGCCCCGCGATCAACTGTTGCCGGCGCTGGCCGAGGGCAAAATTGACATGGTGATCGCGCAACTCAAGGTGACTCCCGAACGCCAGAAGCTTGTGGACTTCACCAACCCGACGCGCGAGAAAGTAGACGAGATCGTCGTCACCGGCCCGGGTGCCCCTGCCATCGCTTCCGTCGAAGACCTGTCGGGCCAGACAGTGTTTGTACGCAAGTCCAGCTCCTACTACCAAAGCCTGATTGAACTCAATCGGCGCCTCAAGTCGGCCGGCAAATCGCCGGTAGTACTGGACGAGGCCCCCGAATCACTGGAGGACGACGATCTTCTGGAAATGGCCAACGCCGGACTGCTCAAGATCGTCGTTGCGGACAACTACCTGGCCAACTTCTGGAAGCAGGTATTCCGAAACATTACTGTGCACGATTCGGTGGCGGTGCACGGAGCAGGCGGCGATCGAAATCACCGCGGCAAGCAGAAAATACCTGATTGGGGATCCTGTCTGATTCAAGGCGCCCTCTCTTTTCTTAGGTGGTCTGTTTCGACCACGGGCCCATCATAAGGCGTTCCATGCCTGGACAGGGTATTCAGTAGACAAGTCGGCGAATTGTCGCTGCTCCACTGGTCGACGCCCAATAGAGGAAACCACAGCTGGCGATCACCGAACACCAGAAGGACACTAGGAATTCCTGCCTCCTGGATTTGTGGTGAAACATTCCCTGTGCGATTAATGCGCCAGGCCATCCGCACAGCAGACCCACAACCAGCAGAGTCTGTTCCGTGGTGCGCCAACGCCGGTTCTAGCTGCGCGTCACGTCCCCAATCTTTGGTGAACGTGCCAGCTGGCCAAACAGGCGATCAGCTTGCCTCTCTCTGGAGTTTGCATGCCCATTAAGTAGAGCTATGGAGCGGGTGATGGGAATCGAACCCACGTTAGTAGCTTGGGAAGCTACAGTTCTACCATTGAACTACACCCGCGCCGGGGCGTAGATTCTAGGCGGGATATCCACGCTCAGGCAATGCGTGCGGTGGGCGCTATCAGGATGATGAGTACGGTAGTCAGCTTGGAGGCACAGTGACCCGAAGAGCACATTCCAACCGGCCAATCGTCATTGCGCTGCTCCTGCTTGCTGGTTTCGCGGGCGCAGCTCAAGCCCAGGTTGACCCGCATGCCGGTCACGCCATGGGCAGCGTCGACTTTCCGGTCAGCTGCTCCGCGCAAGCCCAGGTGCAGTTCAATCAGGCAGTCGCGTTGCTGCATCACATGACCTATCCGCAGGCGCGTGAGGCGTTCAAACAGGTGGCGGCCACGGACCCGAATTGTTCTATGGCGCAGTGGGGCATTGCGATGACGCTGTTCCAACCACTCTGGCCTACGCGACCGCGCCCCGCGGAATTGCAGCAGGGTTGGGAGGCAGTACAGAGGGCTCAGGCCTTGCAGGCAACGCCTCGCGAACGACTCTTCATGGCAGCCGCGCAGGCATTCTTCCTTGAGCCGGCGTCATCCGATTACTGGCTGCGCATCCGTCGTTGGGAGCAGGCGTCGGCAAACCTCTACATCGCATTTCCGGACGATCCGGAGGCGGGCGCGTTCTACGCTCTGGCGCTGCTGGCCACCGCTCCGTCCGACACGATCTCCCGTGAACATTCCGACCGGGCCGCGGAAATCCTGCTGCGCATATACGAGCGCAATCCGGATCATCCCGGGGCCATGCACTATCTTGTCCATGCGAATGACGTGCCCGGGCGCGAACGCGAATCACTGGAGATCACGCGCAAATATGAAGCTGTCGCACCCGACAATCCGCACGCGTTGCATATGCCCACTCATATCTATACCCGGCTCGGGGATTGGAATGCTGTAATACAGGGCAATCTGCGAGCGGCACAGGCAGCCCTGGAATACCCAGCAGGTGACAAGGGACAATTCGTGTGGGACGAGTTTCCCCACGCAATCGAATATCTCATCTATGCCTTTCTGCAGCAGGGCTCGGACGTGCAGGCCAGCATGCAGCTGCAACGCTTGCGCAACACCGCAAACCTGGAACCCACCTTCAAGACTGCATTTCACCTGGCATCAACGCAGTCTCGTTACGCGCTGGAACGACATGCATGGGCGGAGGCGGCGGCCATCGTTCCTCGAGAGCCAGCAGCGCTTGATTGGGATCGCTTTGCCTGGCCGGAAGCCATCGCGTGGTTCGCTCACGGAATCGGCGCACTGCACACAGGCAAAAGCGACGCGGCGAAGAGGGCCGATGAGCGTCTTGCCCAGCTCGAGGCGACGACTCGCAAGTCGGGGGAAGATCTCTTTGCCCGCAATATCCGCGTGCTCCACCTTGAGCTGGGCGCCTGGGTTGCGCAGGGGCAGGGGCAACCAACATCCAGCCTTGCGCTCATGCGCGAGGCCGCCGAGCTTGAGAGGACGACGCCCAAACACGCAGTAACACCAGGTCCCACGCTTCCCGCGGATGAACAGCTGGGTGATCTGCTGATGCAGCAGCAGCAAACTGTGCAGGCGCTGGCCGCGTACCAGCGTTCAATGGCTCTGTATCCTAATCGCTTCAACAGCCTGCTCGGCGCTGCCCGAGCGGCACGCGTGCTCGGCGATAAATCCGCTGCTCGCGGCTTCTATCAGAAGCTGCTTGATGTGGCTGGAGGCGGGACGCGCAAGGCAGAACTGGCAGAGGCACGGCGCTATGTTGCTGCCCCTCAAGGTTGATAGTCGCGGTCCCCGGCTGGATTCCTACTGGGCTTGACTATAACGTAGGTGTTATATAACAATAGAGCTATGCAAGCTCTAGACACCGCCTTTTTCGCACTCTCTGATCCCACTCGCCGGGCAATCCTGGCGCGCCTGGCGCAGGGCGAGGCCACGGTGATGGAGTTGGCGGAGCCCTTTGCGATGTCGCAGCCAGCCGTCTCGCGCCACCTGAAGGTCCTGGAAGGCGCGGGACTCATCGGGCGTCGCGCTGAGGGCACAAAGCGGCACTGCCGGCTGCAGAAGCACGGCATCGAAGCCATGGAGCAATGGCTCTCCATGATGCACAAGGCCATGTCGAGGAATTACGACCGTCTGGATGGCGTGCTCGCCACCCTGCAGAGCGAAACCCGCAAAGGAAAGCAGCGATGAGCAAATTGACCCTGAAGACCGAAGGCGACCGGTACGTCGTGGTGACACGGCGTTTCGCAGCGCCGCCGGAGCTTGTGTACCGCGCGCATACCGATGCCGCGCTGGTGAAGCAATGGATGCTCGGCCCTGAAGGCTGGACGATGCCGGTGTGCATCAACGAGAACCGGCCCGGCGGCAAGATCCGCATCGAATGGAGCGACGGCAAGGGTGGCGGCTTTTATCTCACGGGAGAAGTTCTGGAGCTGGTGCCATTCAGCAGGATTGTCCATGTAGAGCGGATGCATCTGCCCGACCCCACGCCCGACAATCACATCGTCACTACGTTCGCCGCCGATGGAGACGGCACGCTGATGACCATGCGCATGACCCTGCCCAGCACAGAGGTGCGTTCTGCCATGCTCGCAACCGGCATGGAACAGGGCATGGAAGCCAGCTACGTCAGGCTCGAGTCCTTCGCCATGGGAGCCAAATCATGATTTCGACGCCACAGGTCATCGAGACTGCGGTCCAGGAAGCGGCCGTTATCCATCTGGTCATTCCGCGCAACGCGATGATGAAGCAATTCGGGCCCGCTGTTGGTGAGCTGCTGGCGGAGCTCAACGCGCAAGGCATTGAGCCTGTTGGCGGCGTGTTTGCGCATCACCTGCGGATGACGCCGGACACTTTCGACTTCGAACTGGGCATCAAGGTCACTGCGCCCGTTCGCAACAACGGGCGCGTTCAGCGTGGCTCCCTGCCTGCCACCCGCGTGGCGCGCACGATTTACAGCGGTTCTTACGAAGGCCTGCCCGGCGCCTGGAACGAATTCATCGCGTGGATGAATGGCAACGAACTGAGCCCGGCGCCGGATCTGTGGGAACTGTATTCGGTCGGACCGCAGTCAAGCCCAAATCCTGCTGACTGGCGAACGGAGCTGAATCGACCACTGCAGTAATGACAACCGTAGCTCAGGGCTGATAGTCGTAGTGCCAGGGCTCAGCAGGATTGGCCAGTGGCCCCGTGAAGTGGCTGCTGGCAACGACGGCGGCGTGCAACCGGTCGCGCCATCCGCCTGCAATCCACATGGTTTCCACCATTGTGCTGTCCGGGCCAGCAATTATCCTGCGGCCCCGCTGCACCTGAAAGTCCACGGCGTTCATCCGGCCGTGGGCCGAAAGACCGGGAGCGGCGAGCGTGGGCACTGGCTGCGGCGAGTGAGTGACGAGCAGTTCGCTGAACCTTGCGTATCCCGCAGCCGTTCCGGGCGGCGGAATTCCGTCTGCACTTATCGCCGCTTCCAGCTCCAACCGCATATGATCGCCGGCCCTGGCGATTGAATCGGTGCTGTTCCAACGTTGCAGCTGCAGATCAACGCTGCGCACCTGTGGATTCACGAACAGCGAGTAACCGGGATTGTTCTTCTCGAAAACCGTGCGTACTTTTGCGATCTCTGCGTCGCGTGCCATCTGCGCCGGCGAATCCTGATAGGCGTCGATCTGTTGCTGGGTCCAGCTCCAGCGCTGATCCAGCGTGGAACCGGCACGAAGATAGCCGCGCACAGCAAGCAACTGCCTGCCCAGGCCGTCCACATTTGCAAGCGTAGCCTGTGCCCTCGGGTCCAGTTGCGAACTTGCGGCGACGAGATAGTCCCGCAGCTCGGCCGCCCCAACCGAAGCTGAACTGACACCCGCCATCAGGAACACTGCAATAAAGGCGCGGAACATGATTCAAGCATCCGGTATCGGGGATTCAATTGCCACAATGAATAAGTCCGGGTGATGAGATAGAGTCATTTCACACAAGGGGGATTCATGTCCAGCAAGCCCAAGGCACGACCTGTCCAGACTCCACTGTCCGATGTCCGCGGAAAAGTGGCATTCATCACCGGAGGTTCCAGTGGTATCGGCCTGGGCCTGGGCAAGGCGCTTTCAGCCGCCGGCATGAAAGTGGTGTTCACCTATCTCAATGACCAGCACCGTGACAACGCGCTGGCGCAGTTCCCCAAGGGCAATCCCGGCGTGCACGCCATCCGCCTCAACACCACCGATCGCGACGGCATGATTCGCGCGGCTGACGAAGCGCAGCGCGTGTTCGGCAATGTGCATCTGCTGGTCAACAACGCCGGCGTGGGCCTGCCCGCCTTGCTTAGCAAAGTGTCGTGGGAAGATTGGGACTGGGCACTGGACGTCAATATCACTGGCGTGTTCAACGGCGTTCGCACTTTCCTGCCGCGCATGCAGAAACATGGGGAGGGCGGCCACATCATGGTTACGTCCTCGGCGGCGGGTCTGGTTGCCGGCGCATTGGGCGTCTATGTAACCACCAAGTTTGCAGTGGTGGGCATGTTCGAGGCCCTGCGCATCGAGATGGCGGGAACGGATATCGGTGTTTCCATTTTCTGCCCGGGCCTGGTGCGCACGCAAATCTTTGACGCCGAACGTAACCGGCCCAAATCGCACGGCAAGAAGGGCGCCGCGCCTGCAGCGCTACCCCTGAGCCACGATGGTCCTCCAGTGGACCTCATGGGTGCAGCCATGGACCCCATGGAGGCGGCCGAATATGTGCTGGCCGGCATTCGCCGCAACGACCTCTATATTTTCTCGCATCCGGAGTTCAAGCCCATGGCGGCGGAGCGCAGCGCGCTACTGCTGGATTCATTCTCGAAGAAATCAGTACCGCGCGACCGGGGACACGTATCGGGTTTCCTGCGCCCCGATATCTATGAGTCGGAGGCAACCAAGAAGAGGGCCGCGAGACCACGGAAAAAGGCCAAGGCCAAGGTGAAGCCCAAGGCGCGCTCCCGGAACCGATAACCTCCGGAACTAAACGCGCCTGGGGCAAGTCCACAGTCCCTATAATGTTGGCCGCGCTGCACGGGCAGGCGCAAACCAACTAATCAAGGGGCGGGGCAATGAACAACTTTCAACTGGCAATGGCACTGGTGCTGGATCCCAAGGCCGCGATTCGCGAAATTGAAGCTCGGCCGCGTTTCGTTTTTCCCCTGTTGATCACCATATTCGTAACGGTCGCCGCCTCCGTCTGGTATTTCAATATCGTAGACAGCGATTGGCTGATCGACGCGACCATACGCTCCAGCCCGCGTGGGAAAAACGTGTCGGACGAGCAGATGGCACAACTCACGAAAATCATGAGCAGGAACACGCTCATGATATCGACGCTGATCGGCGTGCCGTTTATTGCCGTGATCATGCGCCTGCTTGAGGCCACCTGGTATCTGTTGGCCGGTAAGGTCACCAAGGTGCAGCGCAGCTTCAAACAGTGGTTTGCGCTGGCCACCTGGAGCTCGCTCCCGGGCGTGCTTGCCCTGTTGCCGGCAATTCCACTGCTGCTTACGGCCAAGGATCCGCAGATCGATTCCGGTGCGCTCTCGCCGCTGTCACTCAACGAATTGTTCTTCCATCGAGCCATGGGTGCGTCGGGATACAGCCTGTTCACCAACATCAACCTGATCCAGATCTTCACGGTGTTTCTCGTGATACTGGCCATCAGGATGTGGTCTGGCCGGTCGTGGCTGTTTGCCGTGGTGTACACGCTGCTGCCTGCCGCGCTGATAGTCGGCATATGGGCGCTCGTGGCGTTCAGGTAGCCCGAAAATCTTCAGGCTTGCGGAATATAAGGTGCCTGATAGTATATCAGTCGCCTGATATCAGGCAAACGGGGTATTTTATGCGGGGCGTTCTCAAATGACCAAGGGCGGCAAATGGCTGATCGCTGCCGGTATCGTGGCCCTGCTGGCAATTCCCGTGGCGCTGCGCAGCCATCGCGGCGGCAATACCAAGCAGGTCGAGATCGAGACCGTGGAAAAGCGGGTTATTTCCCCGACCATCCTGGCCTCGGGCAACCTCACATACCAGACTGAGATCCGCATGGTCTCGGAAGTGATGGGCCGCGTGAAGGAACTCAGGGTCAAGGAAGGAGACCTGGTAAAGAAGGGTGATGTACTGCTGCGGCTGGATCCGGCCACCGTCGAGGCCCAGGTCTCGCAGCTGGAAGCTGCCGCGCAGCAGTCGCGACTGGCCATCCAGCGAACCAAGGTGCAGTTGGCAACCATCGAGACCAAGTTGAGTCGCTACGAGAAGTTGCGCACCGACGGCCTGGTCGACCAGAACACCTACGATGACCTGAAATCACAACGTGACCTGGCGCGCGTCGAACTCGACAGCTCGGGCCAGCAACTCTTGCAGACACAGGCACAGCTGAGTCAGATGCGCGAGCAGTTGGCCAAGACCGTGTTGCGCGCCCCCATCGATGGACGCGTCACGCAACTCACGATCAAGATCGGCGAGACGGCAGTGCCCAGCGTCACCAGCATCGCCGGCTCCGATCTCATGGTGGTGTCTGACACATCCAATCTGTATGCGGAGGTCAACGTCAACGAGACCGACGTGGCGCGGATCAACGTCGGACAGGAGGCGCGCATTGCGCCCGCGGCGTTCCCAGACGACACCTGGCCCGGCACTGTCGAAACCGTTGCGGTATCACCTCGCCAAGTCGCGGGTCAGGGCAAGACTTATCCGGTCAAGATACGGCTGCAGCCCGGTGAGAACCCCAAGTTCCACACGGGAATGAGCTGTCGCGCCGAAATCGTAACGCGGGTGGGTGCGGCCACTGCACAGGTGGCGGTGCCGGTACAGGCAGTCCGCTACGAAGAGACCACCGACGCGGCGCAGATTGCGAAGGCCAGCGTATTCATCGTGAAGGACGGACGCGTCACGGAGAAGAAGGTCGAAACCGGCACCGCGGATGACGCCTGGATCGCCGTCAAGAAGGGCGTGGAAGAAACGCAGGACATCGTCGTAGGTCCAGCGCGCATCCTGCGATTCCTGAAGGACGGTGATCGCGTTACCCGGATGAAGGAAGACGAGGACAAGCCTGCCCCCAACAAGACGGTGAAGGCCGCAAAGCACGCTGCGGATGCGCCTGCGCGGTGATCGGGTTGTCGGATATCGGCAAGAGCTACCGGCTGGGAGAGGTCGAGTATCCGGCACTGGTCGATATCAATCTGGCCATTGGCGACAACGAATACCTGGCGCTCACCGGTGCATCGGGTTCTGGCAAGTCGACGCTGATGAATATCCTGGGTTGCCTCGACACGCCCACCAGCGGACGCTACCTGCTCGACGGCATCGAAGTCGCGGGACTCGACGAGGACCAGCAGGCCGAAGTGCGCAATCGCAAGATCGGTTTCGTGTTCCAGAACTTCTACCTGATGCCACGCATGACGGCGCTGGACAATGTCGCGCAGCCGCTGATCTACCGCGGCATTTCACCGGTGCGACGCCGCGAGCATGCGGTGCGGGCGCTGCAGCGCGTCGGCCTGGGTGATCGCATGAAGCATCGCCCCAACGAGATGTCCGGTGGCCAGCGGCAGCGCGTGGCAGTTGCACGCGCACTGGTTGGGCAACCGGAATTGCTGCTGGCCGACGAGCCCACCGGCAATCTGGACAGCCGCACCGCCGGCGAAATCATGGATCTGTTCGCGCAGTTGCATACCGAGGGCCAGACCGTGGTGATCGTGACGCACGATCCGGCTATCGCCGCCCGCTGCAAGCGCCTGGTGCGGTTGCACGACGGCCGGATCGCAGAGGATCGCTATGTCTGAGGCCATTGAATCGATGCGCGGCCTGGATGGCGAGCGCGATCCGGGCACTTCACAGAAACTGTGGTATGCCATCCAGGAGTGCATGCGTTCGGCGCTGGGCGCCATCCAGGCGCATCGCCTGCGCAGTTTCCTCACCATGCTCGGCGTCATCATCGGCGTGGCTTCGGTGATCTGCGTGATCGCAATGGTGCAGGGCTTGTCGAGCCGGATCTCGTCGCTGTTCGAGGGCTTGGGCTCCAGCACGCTGACGTTGCAGGCCGATACGCCGCTGGCGGACCGGCTGCGCGGCCAGGTGAATCGGCTGCGACTTACCGACGTGGATGAACTGCGTTATCGCATGGATGGAATTTCGCACATCACCCCACTTGTGCCGGTGTCAGTGGGGTCGGTGACCTGGGGAGGACAAACCGCAGGCGGGTCGTTCTACGGGACAACCAGCAGCCTGCAGGACGTGCAACACTTGTTTCCGCGCACTGGCCGATTCATCACGGAGAGCGATGACCAGAGCCGGCGCCGCGTTGTGGTGCTGGGTGACAAGATCCGCAAGGACCTCAAGATGCCGGAACGGCCGGAAGGCGAGTTCGTGCAGCTGGGTCGCGAGTGGTTCAAGGTGATCGGCGTGATGGAACCTCGCGGTGAGGTGTTCGGGCAGAATCTCGATCTCTTCATGGTGATGCCCTACCAGACGGCGCTGTCGTTCACCACAGCGCAGGTCCGGCCGGACTTCTCAGTCACGTTTGTCGTGGATGAGCCCGATGCGGTCGCCAACGTGAAGCAGCGCGTGATCGCCCTGATCCGGCGTGCGCACGGCCTTACCGGTGATGACCCCAATGATTTCCAGGTGCAGGCATCGGACTCGATTGCGAAGACCTTTGCGCAGATCACCAGCACGATCACCGTGGTGGTCGGTGGCATCGTCGGCATTTCGCTGCTGGTCGGCGGAATCGGCATCATGAACATCATGTTGGTGTCAGTCACGGAGCGCACCCGCGAAATCGGCATCGCCAAGGCGCTGGGCGCACCACGTCGCTTCATCATGCTGCAATTCCTGATCGAGGCAATGATGCTCGCGGTCATCGGCGGCCTCATCGGCATGGTCATCGGCTTTGCGCTGGCCTATGGCGTGGCCGCGATGATTCCCAACTTCCCCCCGCCGACGGTTCCCTGGTGGGCGGTGGTGGGGTCGGCACTGTTTTCCATGCTGATCGGAATGGTGTTCGGCATCCTGCCTGCCAGCAAAGCAGCCAATTTGGCCCCGATAGACGCCCTGCGCTACGAATAGGGGAACCGGGGCGTTCCGGATTGGTCTTGAGACAGTGGCTGTGCTGTAATTCCGCGCCCCAACGACCCGGTACCTGAATGCTTCGTTCCCTTTTGATTTCAACTGTGGCCATCCTGTCAGTGGGGCAGGGCAGTGCAATTGCCCGCACGCAGGATGCAAACGTCATCTCCGTGACTTCCCTGGTCATCGCCGCGCAGAACCTTCCTGCGACTCCGCGCGGCAATCTGCTGCTGGCGAACGATGGCAATATCTATATCACCGGTCTGACCGGCGGCTCGAACAACATCGGGGCCGTTGCCCGCATCACTCCGGCGGGAGATGGCACATCGCTGCACTCTTTCATCAGCGGAAATGACGACGGCCAGTCTCCCTACGCTGGCGTGATGCAGGCCAGCGATAACGCGTTGTATGGCACCACCTATGTCGGAGGCGACGGCAACGGCGGCACGGTGTATAGGCTGACGCTCGATGGCACATTCACGCTGCTGCATTCATTCAAGGTTTCCGGAAAGACGGATCCGCACTATCCCTACACCGGGCTGGTTCAGGCCAGTGATGGCAATCTTTACGGAACCACTTTGCGTGGTGGCGCCGACGACAAGGGCACGGTGTTTCGCATCACGCTTGCCGGCGTACTGACACAGATCCACGATTTCACCGGCGACGACGGTGAGAACCCGGAAGGCACCCTGGTGGTGGGCAGCGACGGCAATCTCTACGGCACGACGCTACAAGGCGGTGCGGACGGACGCGGCACGGTTTACCGCATGTCGCTGGATGGGGCGGTGACCACACTGCACTCTTTCGCCAAGTTGAGCGCGTTCAGCACCGCCGGTGTTGCCACTAACGCGACGGGCGCAAACCCGCGCGCCGGCCTGTTCCTGGCGGCCGATGGAAACTTGTATGGCACGGCCTACCAGGGTGGTCCCGTCGGTTACGGCACAGTGTTCCGGCTTGATCCAGCAGGCGTCGTGACCGTAGTCCACGCGTTCGCTGGTCCGACTTCCGACGGTGCGTTTCCGCTGTCGACGGTGTCACAGGATGCAGCGGGCAACCTGTATGGCACCACCGAGCGCGGCGGACCTCTCAACCAGGGTGGCGCCTGGCGCATAAAACCCAGCGGACAGTTCAGCCTGTTGCATGGCTTTACCAGCAGCATCATCGACGGCGCTTCTCCCTACGCCGGACTGTTGCCGCTGAATGGCTATCTCTATGGCACTTCGTTCACCGACAGCAATGCCCGCGTGGGTGCCGTATTCAAGCTTGATCCCGGCGACGGCGTGAACCTGCCGATTGAACTCACTGTCACCCCGGCTTCCATACCCATTGGTTCTTCGGCGACGGTGACCTGGGCTTCGCCCTCGGCAGCGGGTTGCATTGCATCGGGCGCGTGGACCGATACGGTGGGCACCCAGGGCAGCACTGTGGTGACGCCAGCTTTTGCCGCCATCTACATTTACGTGCTCGCCTGCACTGACCCTGCCGGCGTTCTTCGTTACGCCTACTCCACGCTGCAGGTCAATGCACCTCCAACCGAACCGGTGGACGGCGGCGGTGGCGGTGGCGGTGGAGGCTCGTTGTCCCTGTCACTGCTGCTGCTGCTGGGCGTCGCGCTGTCGGGCAAATTGTTTATCAGTAGAGTGAGAGCATCATGATCGACCAGATTCGCGCCCTGAGCCGCAATGCTTCTGTCGAGATGACATGCAAGGATGTCAGCGATCTGGCCGAAGTGGCCACCCTGCTGCCGGCCGGCACCGACATCTTCATCGCGCTGTTTCCCAACCAGACATGGGATGACCTGACAGTTGCCGCCAAGGCTGTGGGCGAAGCCGGCTTCAATGCCGTGCCGCACGTGCCGGCGCGTCGCATCAAGGACGCCGCCGAAGTGGCCGAGATCGCGCGCAAACTGACCCAGGTAGCCGGCGCCAAAAAGATGCTGCTGATCGCAGGCGACATGCCTGCGCCCGAAGGCGCCTTCGATTCCACCATCGGTGTGCTCGAGACCGGTTCCTTCGCCAAGGCCGGTATCAAGACTTTCTACATGGCCGGCCATCCCGAAGGCCATGCACACATGACGGTGGACCAGCAGCGTCAGTTCGAGGCGCGCAAGGTCACGCTGTCGAAGGAGCAGGCCTTCGAGCTCAAGTTCACCACGCAGGTGTGCTTCGAATCCGAACCCATCATCGCGTGGGAAAAAATCATGCGTGCCAATGGGATCACCAACACCATACGCCCGGGCCTGGGTGGCCCGGCCAGCATCAAGACCTTGCTGCGCTACGCCAAGATCTGCGGTGCCGGTGCTTCGATACGCGCCCTGACCAGCGGCAAGGCCAGCCTCGTGGCCAGCCTGCTCAAGGACAGCGGTCCTGAGGAAGTGGTGACCCAGCTTGCGGCCGCCAATGGCAGTGGCCAGTCAAACTTCGAGAGCGTTCACATGTTCGCCTTCGGCGGCTTTCTCAAGACCAGCAAGTGGCTTTCCGCCGTGCAGGCCGGTCGCTTCAACGTCAACGCCAAGGACGGCGACTTCAGCGTCCAGTATTAGCTCCCGACGCGCTGGCGCCTCAAGCTGCGCTAGCGCCTGGGTCGCGACGTCGTGATGGATTGCATCACGGCATTGCCGAAATCACTTTGCACTTGCGTGCTGGGCTGCTGGATCATCAGCACCCCGACGATGCCTTCGCGCGGATCGTTCCATGTCAACGTCCCAAATGCTCCGTACCAGCCGGCGCTGCCATTTGAACGCGGCCAAACTGCGCGCGTTTCATCCAGCGTGACCGACACGCCCAGGCCAAATCCCATGCCGTTCTCATTGCCACGCATGCCATGGTAGAGATCGCCCACCTGGTTGGTGCGCATCAACTCCACGGTGCGCGGTGCCAGCAGGCGCTTGCCATCCAGCTGGCCGCCGTTGAGCAACATCTGCTCAAAGCGCGCGTAATCGCGCGCCGTGCTGATGAGTCCCGTGGCACCAGAGAAATAGACTTCGCTGGTGATCGGTGGCGGCGGATTCACCGTCCACAGACCCTGGGCATTGCGACGCTGGAACGGCAACATGCGCGCCTGCTTGTCGGCAGGCACCACGAAACCAGTGTCGTTCATGCCCAAGGGCCCGAAAACACGCTCCTTGAGGAACGCGTCATACGACTTGCCCGAGGCGATCTCGACAATGCGGCTCAGGATTTCAAATCCGGAAGCTGCGCTGTAACTCCAGCGCGTGCCGGGCTGGAAATCCAGCGCGACCTTGCCAAGCTGGGGAACGAAATCAGCCAGGCGGTCCGTGGGCTTGCGCTGGATGTCCGCAGAAACCAGTGTTCCCAGTCCGCCACTATTGAGACCTGAAGTGTGCGTCAACAGGTCACGCACCGTGATGTCGTGGGCAGCAGGAACATAGTCGGCTTCGGGCTTGGGACCGGCAGGCGCGGCACCGGGTGCCAGTGGCGGCGGCAGCGGCACGCCTGGTTTTGCGACCGCAACGCGCTGTCCCTTGAACTCGGGGATGAAGCGCGACACCGGATCGTCCAGTCGTACCAATCCTTCCTCCACCAGCATCAGCACCGCCACGGCCGTGATCGGCTTGGAAGAGGAGACCATGTAGAACAGGGCGTCGATGCGCAGCGCCGTGCCCTTGGCCGGATCGGCCTGGCCGTAGGCTTTGTTTTGCACGACCTTGCCGTCACGCATTACCAGCGTCACCGCGTTGGCCAGCGTGCCGGCCGCGATGTGGCGTTGGATCACCGCGTCAATGCGCGCCAGGCGCTCGCTGGACATGCCCACCGATTCGGGCTTTGCAGCAGGCAACTCCTGCGCCATGGCGCTGGGGCGGGCGGCTATAAGCAGCACCACGGCGGCAGCGTGGAAAAACCCAGTTCTGATCATCGTATTTCCCCTGTTTTGGCAGCTTAAGCCAGGCCAATTATGTTGCAGTGCAAAAAATACGGTTTCAGGCAAACTTGCAGGTCAGCATGAACAACATGTCCGCCGAGCCTGACTACTTCAAGCCTCCGTTCCTGGGGCGGTTTGCGCTTAACTCAAAGGACGACGTTGCGCTGCAGGGAATGGGTTTCTGGGAGCAGGAAATTGCCAGCGGCAAGACTTTCTGTTCAGACAGCATCTATCGCATGGTGGGGGTGGATCCCGAAGCAGGCAGACAGGAGCGGGATTTCTGGGTCCGCCGCGTGCACCCGGATGACCTGCTTGCACAGGAGGAGGCATATCTCGCGTTCGCACGCGGTAAGTCCTCCACGCTTGAAGAAATCTACCGCGTGCGGCATGAAAACGGTCACTGGGCCTGGGTGCTGGCACGTGCCCGCCGCGTGGACCCGGACGCGCCAGCAGATGAAATGAAGTTGATGGGTTACGTGGTCGATGTGACCGCCCGCCACACCGAGTTCGACTTGCTGCGCAAGCGCGAAGAGCGTTTTCGCTTGTCATTGTCCGCATTGCGCGGCCTGGTTTATGACCGCGACCTGATTACAGCGAAAACCGTGCGCCACGGCCTCAAGCAGATGCTGGGCTACGAGGACCTGCCGGACGTTGACGGGCACAGCGCCTGGATGGACGTAGTGCATCCGGAAGATCGCGAACGCGTGGCCGCCGCGTTTCGTGCCAGTCGCGAGTCGGGCAAGAATTTCGAAATGACCTACCGCATCCGTCACAGGGACGGGCGACTGATGAACGTGTTGCATCGGGGCACGTTCAACATCGGCTCGGACGGCAGGGCCATCCGCTCCTTTGGCCTGGTCGAGGACATCACCGAAACCGAGCACCAGCGCAACCAGCTGCAGTTGCAGGCCAACATCATCGAGCGCATGAGCGAAGGGGTCATGCTGCTCGATCGCCAGGGGCTGATCCAGTTCGCCAACCCGGCGCTGGAACGCCTGTTCCGCTACGACACCGGCGTGCTGCGGGGCCGCGATGCCTGCGTACTGAGTTTCCGCACGCCCGCCAACTTCCAACGCCTGGTCGATGCCGTGTTCAACGGTACCGAGAACGGCAAGATGTCCGTGATCGACCTGGACGCGCGTCGCCGCGACGGTACGCTGTGCCCGATCCAGGCGCATTTCTCGCGCATGGTCTACGGGGACCGTGACTGCATTATCTGCGTGTTCAACGACAACTCCGAGCGCAAGGAACTGGAGCGCGAGGTACTGCAGGTTGCCACACGCATCCAGCAACGCATCGGCGGCGACCTGCATGATGAAGTGGGCCAGCAGTTGGCCGGCATCGCGATGATGCTGCAGGGGCTGGTCAGCGCCGGCGGCTTCAAGAAGCCGGGCCTGCGTGCGGACCTGGAAAAAATCGTTGAGCTGGTCAACGCCGCAACACGCAGCACCCGTTCTCTGGCGCGTGGCCTGTCACCGGTCCGCGAGGGACGCGAAGGGCTGATCGAGGGATTCCACGAGCTGGTGCAGCAGATGTCCGGCCGTTTCACCGCGCGGGTGGACATGGATCTGCAGTTGCCGCAGGACCTGGAACTCAGCGAAGACACGGCCACCAACCTGTATCGCATCGCGCAGGAAGGCGTGTACAACGCCCTGCGCCACGCGCAGGCTGACACCGTGCAGGTACAGATGAAGGTCATCGGCACCGACATCGATCTGCTGGTCAGCGACAACGGCAAAGGTTTTGATCCGTCGCGCGTGGCGCGCGGCATGGGGCTGCGCATCATGCGGTTCCGTGCACAGATGATCGGCGGCTATGTCGCGGTCGAGTCACGACCTGGCGTTGGCACCACGCTGCGTTGCAGCTGCCTTTTGAAGCGGGAGGAAGCCGCCGCATGAGCAACACCAGCGTGCAGGACGTGCGCAGGATTCTGATTGTCGACGACCATCCGATTGTTCGCCAGGGCATGCGGCTGATGATCGACGCGGAGCACGACCTGCAGATATGCGGAGAGGCACAGACCGAGCAGGAGGCGCGGCGCCAGGTGCGCGCGTTGCAGCCCGACGCAATCGTTGTCGACCTGTCTCTGGAAGAGGGTGACGGATTCAATGTGGTGCGTGACGTGCATGCCCATTTTCCGCAGATCCGCATCCTGGTGCTGTCAATGCACGATGAGCTGATCTATGCACAACGGCTGCTGGCCGAGGGTGCATCCGGGTACATCATGAAGCAGGCGGCGGCCGCACAATTGATCAATGCCTTGCGCGCGGTGCTGCGCGGCGAGCGCTACGTCAGCGACGCCATCCAGCAGAACCTGACATCGCGCAGTGAATTCGACGGTGGTGGCAGCACCCGCCTGTCGGCACGCGAACTGCAGGTGATCAGCCTCATCGGCCGCGGCATCGGCACACGGCAGATTGCTGACACCCTTTCGCTTTCCGTGAAGACAGTCGAGACACATCGCCTGACCATCAAGCGCAAACTGGGGCTCGATACCAATGCGCAATTGGTGCAGTACGCGATCAAATGGCACGGCACGCCCGCCGGCTGATCGCCTGGACCGGCGGGGCAGTCATCGCACTGGCACTGCTGGTTGTGTTGGCGACGTTGGCACTGGTGTGGTTTGTCAATCCCAACGTCTGGCGCGCACGCATTGCACAATCGGCAAGTACCGCGCTGGGCCGCCAGTTGATCCTGGGCGGCGACCTGCGCTGGGATATCGGCTGGAATATCGCCATCGCCAGTGACGGCGGCTTCATCGCCAACGCCCCGGGGTTCGATGCGACACCCTTCGCGCAGTGGCAGCGCATGCGACTGGGGCTCAATGTCCGGTCACTGCTGGGCAAGCGCATCGTGATTGATCAGCTTGCAATCGACGGGCTCAAGGTCAACCTGCAGCGCAATGCCGCGGGAGAAGGCAACTGGTCATTCACGCTGGCCACTGGTGGCAAGGCAGCCGCCGACAAGCCCATTACCCTGCAGGTGTCGTCAGTGCAGCTGCGCAATTCACAGCTGACATTCGTGGATGCCAGAGCCGCTCCAAAAACTCCGATGACGTGGCAACTGGTGGATCTCGCGCTGGATATTAAGCTGCCCATCGACCTCAATGCGTCCTCGCGACAACTGCGTGAAGTGGCCTTGCACGGGCGCCTGCAGGGCGGGTCGTTGCCTGCAGCGGGAATTCCTGTCGAGTTTGAGGCGGCCACACTCACGCACAATTCGGACAGTTCGACCCTGGCGGTGCCTGCATTCAAGGCCCAGTGGGATGACGCGAAACTTTCGGGAGCCGTGGATGCGGTGCTGGGTGCGCAGCCAACGGCGCAAGGCAAGCTGTCGTTGCGCGTCCCCTCGATTCGTTCGCAGCTGACATTGCTCAAGGTTTCACTGCCACCCATGGCGGATCCCAACACCCTGGGCAAACTCGATGTCGACGCCATTTTCGATCTCGGGGGTTCAACGTTGGAGATCACTGCGCTGAATGCACTGCTCGACGATACCCGGCTGGGCGGTACATTAGCGGTGGTTCAATTCTCGCCGCCGGCGCTGCGCTTCGATCTCACGGGCGACAGCATGGACTTCGATCGTTATCTCGAACCGGCTGACTATCAGGGCAAGCCCTTCGAGTTGCCACTGGCGCAGCTGAAGGGCCTTAACGTGAAGGGCGTGTTGCGCATGAAATCCGCAACCCTCATGGGTGCAAAGGCGACGGAGCTGCGCATTGATGCCGAATAATTCCTTCGCCGATGAGCTGCTGGCATGGCACGCCCGTGCCGGACGTCATGACTTGCCATGGCAGCGCCAGCGCACGCCGTATCGCGTCTGGGTGTCGGAAGTGATGCTGCAGCAGACGCAGGTCAGCACGGTTATTCCGTATTTCGAGCGATTCATCGCGCGCTTTCCCGACGTGCGCGCGCTGGCAGACGCGCCTGCAGACGCAGTGCTGCATCTGTGGTCCGGATTGGGCTACTACGCCCGGGCGCGCAATCTGCAGCGCGCAGCGCAGGTGATCCGCGATGAACACGATGGAAGTTTCCCGACGCAGTTCGCCAGCGTCGTCGCGCTGCCGGGCATTGGACGTTCCACTGCGGGGGCCATTCTTGCACTGGCATGCGATCAGTCGCATCCCATACTCGATGCAAATGTGCGGCGCGTGCTGGCGCGTGTGTTCGCAGAACCGGGGCGCAGTGGGGACAAGTCCCTGGAAGAGCGGCTGTGGCAGCGCTCCGCGGATCTTGTGCCGAAAGGGAAAGTTGCGCGGTATACGCAGGCCATCATGGATGTGGGCGCCACGGTGTGCATTCCTGCCAAGCCTGCCTGCCCGCAGTGCCCTTTCCAACACCGTTGTCTGGCGCACGCATTGGGGCGGCCACAAGATTTTCCCGCGCCACGCAAAGTGCGCGTACGTCCGCTGCGCCAAGTGTGGATGCTACTGGCCCGTCGTGAAGACGGCGCAGTGCGATTGATACAGCGTCCCGCCAGCGGCATCTGGGGCGGATTGTGGTCGCCGCCGGAATTCGCGTCGCAACGCGAAGTGGAGCTTGAGGTGGAGCAGAACACGAGTGGCAGTGCCACGCTTGAGCCACTGGACGAATTGCGCCACGCGTTCACGCATTTCGATCTGGTGATCAGGCCGCTGCGACTGGATGTCGTCACTGGTGGTGAAGATGTGATCGGCATTGCCACCGGCGTCGCAGATTCTCCCGTCAAGTCGATGTGGTATAACCCCGCCCGCCCGCAGGCCATTGGCTTGCCGGCACCCGTGACCACGCTGATCCAAGGCCTGATCCAACGCCTGAGGACACAATGACCCGAACCGTCCAATGCATATTGCTCAAGCGCGAGGCCGAAGGCCTGGAGCGCGCCCCGTATCCGGGTGCCCTGGGGCAGCGGATCTTCGAAAACGTCTCCAAAGAGGCCTGGGGAAGCTGGGTGCGCCACCAGACCATGCTTATCAACGAGAACCGGCTGACGCCTGTGGACCCCAAGGCACGCAAGTTCCTTGAGGCCGAAATGGAGAAGTTCTTCTTTGGCGAGGGCTCGGAAAAGCCCGCGGATTTCAAGGCTCCGGAGGCTTGACGCCCGGAAGCCGCGACCGGTCTAATACCGGCCCCTCGAGTCCCGTGCCCGGGTAGCTCAGTTGGTAGAGCAGCGGATTGAAAATCCGCGTGTCGTTGGTTCGATTCCGACCCCGGGCACCATTCCTTACTGCATGACACTACCCTCAGGGCATTACCTGGCCGCCCGGTCGTATTGCTCCTGCAGCCGCACCCAATTGGTTGCCAGCGCCATCAGTTCGGGATCCTTCTCCAGCAAGGCCCTGGGCGTCTGCCGATATTCCTCGCGGCGCTCTACCCATTGCGGCATCAACGCGGCGACGGGCGTATGCACCGTGGGACCAGTACCACTGGTCAGACCCATCAGGAATTCCCGGGCGTTAATCGCCTCCGCATTCGCCAGGAACTGGATACGGCACTGGCGCTTCGGGATCAGCGTGCCCGTGGGCGTGTCCATCCTGCAGTGGATATCGAAGTCGTCATTGGTGTTGAGCTTGTTGAAACGCTTGTAGAAGCGGTCCTCTGCCTCGATCAACTCGCGCTTCAACTCGCGCCACCTCTTGCCATTGACGGCGATTTCGTCGAGCTGCACGGCCGACTCGGCGGGCGGCGGTGGGCCGCCTTCCTTGCTCACGCCTGCTGCCACCGCCGCTGCGCCCGACATCGCAAGGCCGCAGAGCACCAGCAGAAGCGGTATCCGGGAAGAACTTGCCACGAGCGATTTCCCCATTGCATGGCGCCTTGCACTAGGGTACCCGTAGTCTCTGGATGCGTGAAATGACGAAGGGCGGACAAAGGATGCTGGTGCGCCGGGAAGCTGAGGCCACGGTCATGAATCTGTTTGTTCCAACGCGCTGCTTGCTCCAGCAGCTATCAGTGCGTAATCAGCGGTGGAACCACGCGACGCAGGACGTGTCAGATTCCAGATGCGATACGCGCGAACCGGGATCCGCATCCGCGCGATGGCCATCGCGCTGGCGGTACTGGCGCATACCGCGCTGTTGTGGCTGTTCATCGTCGGTGGACGTGAGACGCGCACAGAGCCGGTGCCGCAATCGAAACTCATCAGTGTCTGGTTGGACCTGCCTGCGCCACCGCCGCCGGACGCGGCGCTTCTGCCACCGGTGCGCCCGGTAACGTCAACTTCTTCCACGCGCAGCAGTGCAGGGCACATTGCCGAACCGCCGATTACAGTGCGTAAATCGAACACGCCTGACTCACTGGAGACCAGGGCCACAGGCGCCGCAGGCGCCGCAGGCATCGACTTGGAGCGCGAATTGTCCGTGGTCGGCCACAGTGCGCTCACGGCGCCACCTGCTGCCAGCTTCAGTGCGCCGCCAAAGACCGCGCGGCAGCCTTGCGCGAAACGAAAATCCAGCATGGAGTGGAATGGCAAACAGGATCGCCGCGTGGGCATGGCGGGGCCCCTTCCTTATGTCCGCCTCGGCAAGCGCTGCGCGGTGGGGTTGGGATTTTTCGGCTGTGCGCTGGACGACCTGCCTGAAGCCAACAGCCATCTGTTGGACGACATGAAAGCCGCGGATTACACCGGCGACTCTGTTCCGGACCCGGACCGGTGCGACTGATTGGCGATCCAGGCACCGCACTGAAGCTATGTTTCGCGGCAGTCTGCATTTTCCGAGACGGTGCGGCCTATACTGATCGTGACGCCATCGGAGCGGGTGGTCACGTCTGCTCAAGCAGTACCACTTACTTTTCTTGGGTGAAATTGCCGGTGCACGAAATCCTGACACTGGCCTGTGGACTGATCGTAGGGCTCTCCCTCGGTGTCATCGGCGGCGGTGGTTCCATCCTTGCCGTGCCGTTGTTGATGTACGTCGTGGGCGTTCCAGATCCCCATGTTGCGATCGGAACCAGCGCGTTTGCTGTCGGCGTCAATGCGCTGGCCAACTTGTTGGGGCATTGGCGTCGCGGTAACGTCAAGTGGCCTTGCGCAGCCGCATTTGCCGTCGCAGGCGTGGCGGGTACCGTGGTGGGTTCACTGCTCGGAAAGAGTCTCGACGGCCAGAAACTGCTGTTCCTGTTCTCCTTCGTCATGGTGGCGGTGGGCCTGGCCATGCTGCGGCCCCGATCCAGCGCCGGCGATCCTTCAGTTCACATCAATCCCGCGATCGCGGTCCGATTGCTGAGTGTCGGACTGCTGACCGGGATAATCTCGGGATTCTTTGGCATCGGGGGCGGGTTCCTGATCGTCCCTGGGATCATGCTGGGCAGCGGGATGCCGATTCTCAACGCGATTGGTTCGTCCCTGTTTTCGGTGAGCGCGTTTGGATTCACCACTGCAGTCAGCTATGCGCTTTCCGGTCTTGTCGACTGGTCCATTGCGTTGCACTTGATTGCGGGCGGCATCATCGGCGGCTTCCTTGGAATCAGGATCTCGACCCGACTGGCTGGGCATCGTCGCGTGCTGGAGAGGGCCTTCGCGGCGGTCGTTCTCGTGGTTGCGGTGTACGTGGCGATCCGGGCAGGTATTGAATTACGGGGATAGACACCCCGGAG
The DNA here is from genome assembly GCA_039932715.1 of Pseudomonadota bacterium. Lineage (GTDB taxonomy): Bacteria > Pseudomonadota > Gammaproteobacteria > Steroidobacterales > Steroidobacteraceae > ZC4RG30. Next base: position 160,231 of record JBDTPN010000001.1, read on the forward strand.
GTTTTCGATGAACTACTACATATCAAGATTCACAGATCTGCCCTTTGACGCGGCCGTTCTGCAGACCGTCGAGCGCCTCAAGGCCCAGGGGTTCGGCGTGCTCACGGATATCGATATCCAGGCAACACTGAAAGGGAAACTGGGCATTGAAATGCGCAAGTACAGGATCCTGGGAGCCTGCAACCCTTCATTCGCACATCAGGCGCTGCAGCTGGAGGACAGGTTAGGGGTGCTGCTGCCTTGCAATGTGATCGTGCGTGAAACCGAGGACGGAAAGGTCGAGGTCGCAAGCGTGGATCCCGTAGTCGCAATGGAGAAGACGGGTAATCCGCTGCTGGTGACGACTGCACAGGAAGTGCGGCGTCGGCTGGTCGCGGCCATCGACGTTGCGTGATGATGCCCATTCGCTGCCATCAGGGCAGCAGCTCCCCCGGCATGCGACCGCTGACCGGGTTCCTGTAGTGGAACGCCGGCTCGATGATCTCCGGAAACATGTATTGCTTCGAACGGATGGCGTGATCCGGCGGAAGCTCGGTGGCGAATTTGTTGGGCGACGCGGCGGCGCCCAAGCCCTGGGTAATTCCACCGCCGCGTGAGTCACGTGGTGAAGGCGCACGACCCGCCAGCGGCTGGCCCGCCGCCTTGCCCAGACGTGCCCAGCCGTTTCGATAAGAAGCATTGAAGATATGGAACAGGTCCTGCCTGCCGAACTTCCATTCGCCGTTTTCCTTGATGGCAGTGTTCTCGTAGATGCCGCCAATCCAGGAGCCGGATGATCCATCGGCGTTGCCGCCGGCCTGGAACAAGCGCGCGCGCATGTTGGCGCTGTTGCCATCCGCCGAAATATGGATCACCGGCTGGGTGAGCTGGTGGATGGTGAAGAAATTCGCCGAGCGACCACCCTTGGGTCCGCGCAGGTTGAGCGCCGTGCGGATGCGCTCGGTGCCAACATAAACGCCAGCGCCGGTGAGTTCCTTGGAGCCAGTGCTGGCGAACGTGTCCGACATGTTGTCCCACGCAGACTCATCGATGTAATAGCCATAGGAACTGTTGAGGTTTTCCACCGCGTCCACTGCAATCGCCGCGTCCAGCTGCTTCTGCACGGCCGCGATGTCCGCAACGACGTTCTTGCTGTTCGCGGGCGCATCCTTTATCACAGCCACCCTAACGACCGCGCCAGGGTTACGCACTGGCTTGCCTGTCGCCGGATTGCTGTAGCTGAAACCAAGGTATTGCAACTGCGGATATTGTGCATACACCTGCGTGGGCTTGTGATCCGGCGGCAAGGTCTTGCTGATGCCGGGAGTCGGCTGCACATCACGCGCCCATCCCGCGTCGTAGTCGGTGTTGAAGCGTGGCACATAGCGCAGCACCTGGAACTTCCACACGCCATCCTGTTTCACATACCGGTTTTCATACGCGCCCAGTTCCCACTGGGCGTACCGACCATTAAGGCCCAGCTGTGACAGCTGGCTGCTGCGCGCAGAGGCAGTCATGCCATCGGGGGCAATGGTCACCACGGTAGCCAGGTTGATATGGTCGAACAATTCGCCATAGCGCAGCGGGGCAGGGCCGTAGAAATCCTCCAGCGCGCGCCGGATGTGCTCCCTTCCCACATATACGCCGCGCTGCCCTACTTCAAATGTACCGTTATCGGCGAACAGGTCGGCACTGTCATCCCAGTTCTTGCGATCCAGGTAATAGCCATAGCTGTGCTGCAGGTTCTCCACAGCCGTCGAATCATCCATGCGCTGTACCCGCGTCGCAAGGCTCGACAGGCGCGCCGCGTCGGAGATCTTGCCCGTAATTGATGAAGATGCCTGCAGTGCACTTGCCGGGATGGTCACGCCGACGTGCCTGGCCTCGAAGTGATAGGGGATATCCCAGCGGGCGGGCGCCTTGTGACCGTAGTCATCGTAGGCGCCGGCATATTGTTCGTAGAAATGCAGGCGGCTGATCTTCCACCTGCCGTTGATACGCGTGTACTCATTTTCGTAAATGCCGCCGCACCAGGTGGCGGAGCTGCCGTAAATGCCCAGCAGGGCCGCCTCGTGCCAGGCGCCCTTGACCGTCTTGCCATCCGCGCTGACCGTAATGATTGGCTGCAGAATCAAATGCGCATTGAGCTGCCCCTTGGCAAGGCCGGCTGACTTGCGATTGGCCTGCTGCATGAAATGCGCGCGCAGCTGTGATTTGCCGTTGACGGTTTCAGTGCCGAACTGGCCCGTGGCGTCGTCTGTAAACAGGTCCGCAAGGTCGTCCCACATGCCGGCTTCAAGGTAATGGCCGTAGGTGTGCTGCAATCGCTTCACTGCGCGCACGGCTTCCTCGGCGTCGACGCCGGCCTCGAGTTGCGCAAGGCCTGGCTTGGCTGCGTGATCTGCAACGGCGTGCCCTTCGGCGGCCAGCGCAGTGCAAGGCGTCGCAAGTGCAAGCAGCGCAAGGCCAGCGCAAAACGGGACGATCAGAAACTGTCGGATGCGCTGCATGTATTCCCCTTAGAGACCGCCTGCTACCACGAGATTGGCGCCCGTCACATAAGAGGCGCCGTCTGAAGCCAGGAACAGCACAGTGGACGCCACTTCTTCCGGAGTGCCTGCCCGCTGCATGGGCGCGCGCTTGGCGCCCACTTCGATTTTCCCGGGACGGTGCATCTCGGTGATGATCGGTCCCGGTGACACGGCATTGACACGGATGCCTTCGGTGGCCACCTCGCGCGCCAATCCGGCGTTGAAGCTGTCCATGCCGCCCTTTGATGCCGCATACCACACGAATTCGTTGGGTGAGCCATAGAACGCGGCGCGTGAAGAGATCAGGACGATGGCGCCGCCGGAGCCGCCCAGGCGCGTTGACATGCGCTTCACGGATTCGCGACTGCACAGCACGGCGCCGCGCAGGTTGACGTCGAGTACATTATCGATGGTTTCGGTGCTGGCATCAGCCAGCGGTGAATTCATGCCGGTGACGCCACTGTTGTAGACCATCACTGCCAATGCGCCGTGCGCGTCGACTTCCTCGAACACGCGCAGGATGTCGGCCTCTTTGGCGGTGTCGGCCTGGATGGCCACAGCCTGTCCGCCGGCATTTTGGATACGCGCCAGCACAGCATTGGCGCGATCCTTGTTGTTGGCATAGGTGAATACCACCGAATAGCCCTTGGCTGCGGCAGCAACGGAAATGGCTTCGCCGATGCCCCTGCTGCCACCGGTGATCAGAAATACTGGCGCGGCCATACTCACCTGTCTTGTTTAACGGCGCCAACGCTACGGCGCAGACCCTGGGCAAACTTGATTGAAATGGCAAAGATGCTTGCCTCCTGGGGCAAGCTTTGTTGCCGTCGCGGCGTTAGTCTAGCCCACATGTCCGCATCGATGCCCCCGCATCGCGGTCTGCACAATCAGCCGCCTGACCCCAATCCGCGCACGCCGCGATTTCCCGTGCCCGACGTGGCCTGGGACTGTCACATCCACCTGTTCGGTCCGGCCAGCCAGTTTCCTTTCGAGGGTTCGAGCCCCTACGTTTCCGACGATGCGCTGCCCGAGGACTATCTACGGATGCAGCAAGTGCTGGGTGTGCGGCGCGCTGTGATTGTCAGCGCCGGTGGCTATGGCAAGGATTACCGGCACCTGCAGTCAGTGCTCGAGCGATTCGGCGAGCACTTCCGCGGCATCATTCTGCCGCGTGACGATCTGCGCGCCGACGAAGTGCAGGTGCTGCACAAGCTGGGCGTGCGCGGTGTGCGCATGTTCGCAGGTCCCAAGGGACATGAGTGGAGCCATCTGCCGCAGATCAACCCGGGCTTGGCGGCACTGGTAAACGAAGTCGGCTGGCATGTGCAATACCAGAGCCTGGTGCGCGGGCACCTGGTCAATGTGGCCGATCAACTGCTGGGCCTGCCCACACCGCTGGTCATCGATCACTGCGGCGCATTTGATCCGGCGTTGGGCACAGGGCAGGTTGCATTCACCACGCTGTTGCGCATGCTGGACACCGGCAAGGTATGGCTCAAATTGTCGGGGCCCATGCGCTGCTCGGACCGCGACTATCCCTATTCCGACATGCTGCCGTTCGCCAACATCCTCGTGCGCCATGCTCCGCAACGACTGCTGTGGGGATCGGATTGGCCGCATGTGCAGATGAACGGACGCGGCATGCCCAATGACGGCGACCTGCTCGACTTGTTTGCAGAATGGGTGCCTGACGCCGCTATGCGCCGACAGATACTGGTACAGAACCCGCTGGCGCTCTATTCATAGTCAGCCGGTGAAAAACCAGCAACGCGACAAACGACAGGACCATGGGCGCGCCCATGGCCCAGAACACCATATTGGGCGTGTAGCCCGCGCCCAGCATCCAGCCGGCTGACTTGGGACTCAGGATGTTGCCGATGCGTCCGAAAGCCACTGCCGAACCGATGCCTGTCGAACGCATCACTGTGGGATAAAAACGCACTGCCGGCGGATAAAGCATGAAAAATGCACCGGAGATGAACACTCCGCACACGAAGGTCAGCGCCAGACTTGCAGACGACCCCAGCACCAGCACCGATCCCAGTGCACCGGAACTGACCGCACCCGCAAGGATGACCAGCATCAAGACGCGATTTCCGTTCCAGCGCACACAGAACAGCGGCAACACCAGGCCGCCGACCATGGCGCCAAGGGAATACCAGGCACTGGCGCTGACTCCATCGGCTTCGGTCATGCCGGCGCGCGTGAAAATCAGTGTCAGCCAGGTGCTGAAGAAGCTCACTGTCCAGCACACGCCGATGAAGATGATCCACAGCAGGCAGGTGCCAAGGGCCTTGCCGTCCTTGAACAGTTCCACGATCTGGTTGCCGCCCAGGCGTGTGCCATCCGCCACGCCATCCGCCGCCGGTTGCTCGGTAATCCGCAGGCGCTGCAGTATGTTGCTGAGGCGCGCACTGCCTGGATGCTTGAGCAGCAGATAGCGCGGCGATTCCGGGAGGAAGGCAAACAACAACAGCGTCGTGAATGCGCACAACGTGCCGACATAGAGAATGATGCTGTGCCATTCGCTGTTGGCCACCAGCGGCAGCTTCATGAACATCGCGGCCAGGAATGTGCCCAGCGCCGTGGCCAATACCACGAACGCGACCATGCTGGTGCGCACCCGTTCGGGCATGAACTCCGACACCAGCGTGGTTGCAGCCGGGATCACTCCGCCGAAGCCGATGCCGGTGAGGATGCGGAAAACCAGCAATTCAGGCACGTTGTGCACCCACGCCGTCGCCAGGGTCGAGAGCGTCATGACCGACATGGCGATGATCAGCGACCAGCGCCGACCCACCAGGTCAGCCAGGTAGCCGGCAATGAATCCTCCTATGACCAGACCCACGGGACCGGCGGCGAAAATTGCACCGAATGCCGCAGCCGGCAACGCCCAGGTCCGCTCGATGGTGGGCGCCAACAGAGGAATCAGATTGAGGTCTACGCCTTCAGTGACGAAGGCGAGTGCACACAGCGCCACGACACGAATCTGTAGCGCAGTGATCTGGCCCCGGTCGATCAACGACTGCAAGGGTGATGTGGTGACCCCTTCCACGGGCGCGATCATGGGCCCTTCCCGGGCGCCGCGCCAGCGGGGGTTGCTGACGCAGCGCCGGTCCGGATCAGAACAGGCAATGCAATTCCCACTCCAATTATCACTGGTGATCCGCAGGTGGCGATCGCATTGAAAGTAGAGGCGCAGCGCAACAGAAACTTGACCACAACGGCACATCAAGTTGAATTGCGTCACTACTCCTGATCGCGCAATCAGATCGGGATGCGTATATTTGTCACGCATGCCCAGCCCTGCTCGCCGTAGTCGCTCCACCAAGGCGCCCCCCCGCAGCGGGGCGGTCAAGGGTGCCGGCGCCCGCCGTCTGCAGCGTTCGCGGGGCTTTGTCGAGGAAGTATTCAAGGTGATACGCGCGGACATCATGTCGCTGCGCATTCCACCCGACACCCGCATTTCAATCGACAGCCTGGTGCGCGAGCTCGGTGTTTCGCAAACACCCATTCGCGAGGCGCTGAGCATGCTCGAGGCCATTGGCCTGGTCACCAAGCGGCACTTCGTCGGCTATTGCAGCGCGCCGCAGCTCAACCGGCAGCAGCTTGATGAGCTCTATGAGGTGCGGCTGCTGATCGAGCCTTACGCCGCGCGCTGCGCGGCCGAGAAGATGAGCGATGGCGACCTGCGCAAACTGCGCGCGCTGGCGCAAAGCATGCAGCCGGGAGAATCGCGTACCTCGTACGATCGGTTTGCCGACCAGGATTCCGAACTGCACAGCATCATCGCCCTGGGCAGCGGCAACAAACTGATCCAGGAATCACTCGCGCGACTGCATTCCCACCTGCATATCTTCCGTCTGCGGTTCCACAGCGCGGTCACCAAGGAAGCCTATGCTGAGCACGCGCGTCTCATCGATGCGCTCACCCGACGTCGCCCGGCAGATGCCGAGGCAGCAATGCGGGCGCACATTGAGAAGTCGTACAAGCGACTCGAGCCTTTCACCAACGCCTGATCGGTTATCGGTTCCCAATTGCCCGCGCCGTTTGACATGCAGCCGACCATTTCCTATAGGATATAGGCATAAGAAGGCGGGGGAGGGAGCATGGAGACCTACAAGGCGTCGAGCCTGACCGGGCGGGCTAAGGCCGCTGACTGGAGCCGGCTGTATTCCTCACGACTTGACCAGGCTAGCGTAACCCAAGCCGATCGCGACGGCTTCAATGCCGAGTTCCGGGTGGCTGAATTAGGCCCCATCCGGGTGGTTCGCCTGACTTGCAGCGGCAGCCGCATCGATCGCCAGTCGCAGCACATCGGTGCTGATGCTGCGCGCTACTATTCCCTGATCTTGCAGGTGCAAGGTACCGGGGCCTTCGCGCACTATGGGCATGAAACGCTGCTGGGCACGGGCGACGTCACGCTCTGCGACAGCGCAGCTCCGCATTCACTGCGACTGGGCGAGGGCTCGGAGGTGGTGATGCTGAGAATCCCGGCTCGCCTGCTCAAGGAGCATCTGCCGTCGCCAGAGTATTTCTGCGGGCGCCGCCTGCCTGCGTCCGAGGGGCTCACGCACACTGTGGCTGCCGTGGTAGTCAGCGTGTGCGCACAGCTTGAACGCGGCCTGGCTCCTGGTGTTCACGATCGGGTGTCGCGTCACCTGCTGGACCTGATTGCCACTTCCTACGCAGTCGCCTTTGACTCGCAGGTCAACTCCTCATCCATCATCAGTGGTCGCCATGCCATGGCGCGACTGTTCATCGAGCAGCACCTGCGTGATCCGGATCTTACCCCTTGCTCCATCGCCGGCCAGCTCAAGCTGTCGTCGCGCTATCTGCGCATGATCTTTGCCACCAGCAGCGAAACGGTGTCCGCGTATATCCTGCGGCGGCGCCTCGAGGAGTGCGCCCGGCAGCTGTCCGACCCGCACTGGAGTGGGCACTCCATCGCCGAGATCGCATTCGGCTGGGGATTCAACAGCGCTTCGCATTTCACGCGCAGCTTTCGGGATCGCTATGGCGATTCACCGCGGCACTTTCGTCGCGGACACCTGGAAAATCACGCGCCTGCCCGATTCTGGCACTCGCCTGCGCAGGTTGCGATCGCCTGCTAGATCGTACGGGGTCAGGGCCCGGACAGCCGCCAGAAGCGGCTCACGGCGTTGCTCAATTGAGCACCTTTTCGATAGCTGCAGTCAGCTCCGCACTGTCTGGCGTGGTCTTCGAATCGAAGTGCTGGATGGATTTGCCGTCAGCAGAAACGACGTATTTGTTGAAGTTCCACTTGGGCTCAGTGGTTTGTGCAGTGATCGCCTTGAAGACCGGATTCGCGTCGGGGCCTTTGACATGAGTCGGGGAGAGCACGGTGAATGTGACACCGTTATTCAGGAAGCACACTTCGGCCGCTTCGGCCTCGTCCTTGGCTTCCTGATTGAAATCATCCGACGCAAAGCCGACCACCACCAATCCACGACTCTTGTATTTGTTGCTGAGTGATTCAAGCCCCTTGAACTGTGGAGTGAAGCCACAATGGCTTGCGGTGTTGACGATCAACAGCGGCTTGCCTGCGTAAGCCTTGCACAGATTCACGCTTTGCGAGGAATGCAATTTGCGGAAATCCTGATCCAGATAGGCAGGGCACGCCTGTGCCGCGGCAGATGCAGCCACAGGGGGTGCGGCCGCAGCAGGTGTGGCAATCAGTGGCAGGGTTGAGGCCATCAGCACTACGGTGGCGAGCAAGGCGGATTTCATTGATGCACTCCTGTTCAAGTCTTGGGCGGGGGCGCCTGGCCAGGCATTTGCGGGATATCGGTTGCAAAGCATGCCCAGCTAGGCGCGGATGAAGTCCAGATCGTCATTTCCGGACGCGCGAGTTCGGGGTCGTCCAGCGCACCCACTCGTACGCCCACCATGTGCGGCCGCACTGCGGCGCGACTGAACAGCGATGTGCCACACAGTGGGCAGAACTCGCGATGGATCACGTTGCCGCTGTCGGCAACGAAGCGGTAGCTGGCGACGTCGCCCTGCACGGAAAACCCTTCGGTCCTGAACATGGCATTGACAGTGCCGCTGCCCGCTCCCAGGTACTGGCAGACCCGGCACCAGCACACGCGTACCGTCAACGGCGCCGCGGCGCTTTCGAATCGCACCGCGCCACAGGCGCAACCGCCACCAATGCTCATTCAGGACTCCATTCCCGTGGTAACTACGATCTTGCCCACCTGCTGGTTGGATTCGAGGTATTGGTGCGCTTCGACAATCTTGCTCAACGGAAACGTCTTTGAGATTACCGGTTTCAGACGGCCGCCGGCCAGTCCGCGCAGGATGAGGTTCTTGTATGCCTCGAAGCGCTGCGGCTTGTTCCAGATCTGCGACGCAACCCAGCCGCGCAGGCTGAGGCCCTTGATCGCCGCCGACCAGTGCGGATAGGGCGTCGCTTCGCCACTGAGTCCGCCATAGATCATCAATACGCCTTCGTCTGCCATTGTCTTGGCCAGCGTCTCGACATAGGCGCCACCCACGGGGTCGAACACCACTCGCGCGCCCTTGCCGCCGGTAATGCGCATCACCTCTGCGATGACATCGCATTCGGTGCTGGCGATCACATGGCGTGCGCCCAGCTCAAGCAGTGCACTGGCCTTGGCGCTGGTGCGCGTCAGCGCGATGGGTTCAGCGCCCACCCAGTTGGCGATCTGGATGGCGGCGAGTCCCACGCTGCTCGAGGCAGCAGGGATGAGCACGTAGTCGCCCAGCGCCGCGCGTCCCGCCTCGACGATTCCGAAGGCAGTGAAATACTGCATCCAGATGGAAGCTGCCTGCAGGGAGGTCAGGTCCGGCGGACAGGCGATGAGGCTCTTCGCGGGAACGATGGCGCGTTCTGCATAAGTGCCGTAATCGCCCATCCGGTAGTTGGGCAGCACGCCTACGCGATTGCCTGGCGCAAAACCCGTGACGCCTGCGCCCACGGCCTCGAGCACACCCGCAGCTTCATAGCCCATCAGGGACGGCAACTGCGGCGCAGTCAGGTAGCCGCCCTTGCGATACATGGCCTCTGACCGGTTGAGTCCGATGGCCTCGATGCGCAGGCGCACTTCGCCTGGACCCGGGTCGCCAACGGCCATGTCCTCTATCTTGAGGACCTCGGGGCCACCGGTTTGGTAGATGCGGACGACTTTGCTCATGCGAGCGCACTCCCTGTGAGCTATCCATATAGCCGTATTCCGTGTGCGTGTCGACAGGGCCAGCGCGCCAGCCCGATATGTTCCATAACATCGCTTCGCGATATCACAACGTGCTGATTGATGATCGACACGCCGAGGCCACGCTGTTAGCTGGGTGTACTCTCGGCTTTCGTGGCCGGCAACTTCGCAGTGGCCCCTAAGTAGGGCGATAAACCGGGATCGCCCTCAGCCAGCCCCGGGCGCCATCCAACCTTGCGGTTCTGCTTGATACTTTCCGGTTTTGGCGCGAGTCTAGAGGTTAGTGACCAAGCGCAATCGCCTGAAGTTCCGCGTGCCTTTGATGATCGTCCTGTTGATAAACACGGCGGTCAGTGGGACGGGTTGGGCCATGAACGCTCCAGTCACAGCGTCCGAGCAACCGGTTGCTCAACATTCCCATTGCGGCGATTCGATGGAACAGACGGCGGACATGGCCAGTGTTCCAGAGGCGCCTGCCGGGTCGCAGCATCAGCATTCAACGACAGATGGCTGCTGCACCCCCGGTACCTGTCATTGCGCGCCGCCTGCGCCGACAAGCAATTTCATTGCGGTCCCCTTGCGCGCGCCACTGCTGCGCATGGCGTCGATTTCTCCAAATGGACAGGGCGTGTTCCCTGCGCCCGATCTGCCGCGCCTGTTTCGACCTCCAATCCCATAACTCCAGGGTCTGGCGTCTGATCGTTGCCTGTTGATCTGGAGTTCTCATGGATTTCTATTCGCGTCGCCAGTTTGTCACTGGACTTGCGGCCGGCGGCGTAATCGCCGGCATGGGCGTGCGCCCTTCGAGCGGTTCGGCATTCTCGCTGGAGATTGGCGAGCTGCCGGTAAACTTTACCGGACGGTCGCGGATGGCCACGGTGGTCAATGGATCCTTGCCCGCGCCTCTGCTGCGATTTCGCGAGGGCGACGAAGTCATTCTCGCGGTGTCCAACCGCCTGAAGGTCCTGAGCGCCATTCATTGGCACGGACTGCAGCTTTCCGCTGAGATGGACGGCGTTCCCGGCCTGAGCTTTGCCGGCATCGCGCCCGGTGGGAGTTACGAATACCGCTTCAAGGCGTTGCAGAGCGGCACCTACTGGTATCACGCTCATGCGGGATATCAGGAACAAACAGGACTGTACGGGCCCATCATCATTGATCCACGCAAGCCGGAGCCTTTTACTTACGACCGCGAATTCGTGGTGATGTTCTCGGACTGGAGTGATCTGTCGCCGGAGCGCATTGTCGGACTACTCAAGAAGCAGTCCGACTATTTCAACAAGTCGAAGACCATGTCCACTGAACGCGGAGAGTGGGCCAGGATGCGCATGTCGCCGACGGATCGCGCCGACGTCAGCGCTTCCACCTATACCTACCTTGTGAACGGCAAGACACCGGCTGGCAACTGGACTGGAGTCTATGCGCCGGGTGAACGCATCCGGCTAAGGTTCATCAATGCGGGCGCCATGACTTATTTCGATGTGCGCATCCCCGGGCTGAAGATGACGGTGGTTGCAGCGGACGGGCAGCATGTGGAGCCGGTTATTGTCGATGAATTCCGCCTTGCGGTGGCCGAAACGCTGGATGTGATCGTCACACCTGCCGCGGGCCAGGCATACACGGTGTTCGCGCAATCCATGGATCGATCCGGATTTGCGCGCTGCACGTTGGCGCCCGCGCCCGGTATGCAGGCGGCAGTACCGCCGCTTGATGGGCAGGTGTTGATGACCATGGATGACATGGGGCACGGGGGCATGGCCGATATGCCAGATATGCCCAGCATGGACCATGGCTCAATGGCTGAGCACCCGGCTACAGAAAAAGACAATCCCTTTGTCGACATGCAGTCCATGGATCCGAAGCCGCGTCTCGCAAGTCCCGGAATCGGCTTGCGCGAATGGGACCTTCAGGCCGTGCGAGTTGGCTACGTTCCTGGGCACAAGGTGTTGGCATTGGCAGATCTGCGTAGCAGCTTTCCTGACCCTGATGGGCGCGAACCGGGCAGGACCATCGAGCTGCACCTGACTGGTCACATGGACCGCTACGTGTGGAGTTTCAATGGCGTGAAATTCTCCGATGCCACGCCACTGGAGATGGTCCTCGGGGAGCGACTGCGCATCGTGCTGGTAAACGACACGATGATGGAGCATCCCATCCACCTGCATGGCATGTGGAGCGATGTCGAGGATGAAGACGGTGCGTTCCTGGTCCGCAAGCACACGGTGACCATTCCGCCAGGTACGAAGCGCAGCTACCGCGTGACTGCCGACGCGCCCGGACGCTGGGCCTATCACTGCCACCTGGTGTTCCACATGGCACTGGGCATGTTCCGCGAGGTGCGCGTCACGTGACATTTCTGCGAGCCGCTTGTGTGGTCACGCTCGGTTGCTTTGCAGTGGTGTGCGCGCACGCCCAGGAATCGCAAAAGCAATCGCATGCCGGCATGACCATGGATCACATGAACGATGACCCAGTCGAATACCTGGTGTTGCTGGATCGCCTGGAATTTCAGGACACCAACGCGGCAGCGCCATTCGCGTGGGATGCCAGAGCGTGGGTGGGACGCGACCTCAATCGACTCTACCTGCGCAGCGGTGGAGAAATCGCCGACGGCAAAACCCAGGAGGCAACAGTGGAGGCATTCTGGGCGCGTCCCGTCTCACGCTGGTGGAACCTGGCGTTGGGTGTTCGCGAAGATTTCCGTCCAGGCGATTCGCGCGGCTGGCTTGCCGCGGGTGTCATGGGCCTGACGCCATACCGGTTCAATGTGCAGGCTACGGCCTATCTCGGTGACGCCGGACGAACGGCGCTGCGTGTCGAGGTGGAGTACGACATGCTGCTGACGAACCGGCTCATTCTGCAGCCGCGCGTGGAGCTCGACGCTTACGGTAAGGATGATCCCGAACGCGACATCAGGTCCGGCATTTCCAGTCTCGAGGTCGGACTACGCCTTCGATACGAGATTCGCCGTGAGTTCGCCCCTTACGCAGGCGTTGCCTGGGTAAACAAGTGCGGTTACAGCAACGACGTTCACGAATTGCGGGCGCTTGCCGGCCTGCGCATCTGGTTTTAACAGGAGATGGAAATGAAGACGATCAGGAAGTTACTACTGGCCGCGGCGCTGGTGCCGGGCCTCGCAATGGCCCATGCCAAGCTGGAAATGTCTGTTCCTGCTGCCGGCAGTTCGATTGCGGCAATGCCAGCACAGCTGATGCTGCACTTCTCCGAGGCCGTAAAAATGACGGCCATGAGCATCGAGAAAGAGGGCGGCAAGGACAAGATCGACCTCAAGGTGCCGGCAGCCGCCAAGTCCATGGTGCAAGTGGAGTCACCCAGTCTGGGCGCAGGCGCATATCTGCTCAACTGGCGTGGCCTTAGTGACGATGGTCACATCATGAGTGGCACCGTACGCTTCACCGTGACAGGCAAGTAAGCCGCGATGACACCGGACAGCGCCTCGGCGCTGCTGCGCAGCCTCGGGTTCGTGCTGCTGTTCCAGGCAGCGGGGGCAGTGTTCTTCACTGCCCTTGTCTCTGGGCTGCTTGATCGCAGCGCTGGCACCATCCGCAGGCTGCAGCTGTGGTCTGCGGCGGCGGCAATCGCAGTTCTGTCGGTGCAGCTGTGCCTCCAGCCTGCGCGACTGGCGGGCACCTATTCCGGCGTGTTCGACCCGGCCATGTGGGACGTGGTTTGGGGAGCCAGTGGCGCCAGGGCTTGCGCCGTCCAGCTCATCGGCCTGGCTGCGATTGCGTCGGGCACATCCGGACAAGGCAAGGTGTGTCGATGGGTGGGCATGACGGGTGCATTCACCACGTTGGCTGCGTTCCTGCTGACCGGTCATACCAGTGCAGGTGAGTGGCGGCCGGAGCTGGCACCGATGCTGTTGATACACGTGTCGACCATTGCGTTCTGGTTCGGCTCGCTGTTGCCGCTGCATGCAATGCTGCGCAAGGAAACCACTGCGGTAGCAGCAGCGGCGCTACGACAGTTTTCGAGCAAGGCGATATTACTGGTGCCACTGCTCGCCTTTGCGGGCGTACGTCTGCTGCTGGGCATCGCGCACGGACTTCCGGATTTTCGTGCGCCCTATGGAAAGCTGATTCTCGCAAAGATTGCGGGATTTACGCTGTTGCTGGGGCTGGCGGCATGGAACAAGGTGATACTGCTGCCAGCGGTTGCCGCGAACAGGCCTGGTGCGCGCGATCTCCTGCAACGGTCGTTGCTGGTGGAGTTCCTGCTGATGGTCGCGGTTCTGGCCGTTACCGCAATCATGACGAGCTTCTACTCGCCGTGAAACTCCGGGACAAGGGGCTACAATGAACCCAGGCAGGAGGTCGCTTGCAAACCGATGCGCTCATTCGTCCGCTGTTCGAAGGTCCGATCGACGTTATCGGCGACGTGCATGGTGAGATCGACGCGCTGCGCCACTTGCTGGCGCGGCTGGGGTATGACCAGCGCGGCCAGCACCCGGACGGGCGGCGCCTGGTTTTTGTCGGCGACATCTGTGACCGCGGGCCGGACAGCCCCGCTGTAGTGCTGCTGGTGCGCGACCTGGTGACAAGCGGGCGCGCGCAATGCGTTGCCGGCAATCACGAGATCAATGTGCTGCGCGGCGAACCCCGGCACGGCAATCACTGGATAGTTCCGGACCACCACGGTGACCACGCCATCACCTTTGGACCCGCGCGCCATGCCACACCAGAGCAGGCGCGTGAGATCCGCGCATTCTTCGCGTCGCTGCCCGTTGCGCTGGAGCGCGCCGACCTTCGTGTGGTTCATGCCTGCTGGAGCCTGGGAGATGTTGCCGCCTGCCGCGCCGCGCGGGGTCCGTTGATGGACGCATATCGCGCCTTCGACGCCATAGGTATCGACTCGCCCAAGGGTCGGCGCCTGCACGACGCACATCGCGCCGAGCATGCGGCCAATCACGATTTATTGAGGGATCGCGAGAATGAGCCGCCGTTCCTGCAGGCCGTGGCCGAGTACGACGAGTTCTACCAGGACAGCAATCCGATTCGCGTGCTGTCATCAGGCATCGAGCATCCCGCGCGAGTGCCGTTTCTTGCCGGTGGCAAGTGGCGCTTTGTCGAACGGGTGCCGTGGTGGAAGCACTACGACGAAATCCCCGTCGTGTTCGGTCATTACTGGCGCTGGTGGGATCCGGCAGCGCATGCCCATTACAGCAAGGGCGAACCGGATCTGTTCGTCGACGAGCCGCCGGTGGGCTGGCACCGCAATTACGCGGGGCGCGAAGTCGCAATCTGCATCGACTACAGCGTGGGCGCGCGCTACAAAGAGCGCAAGCAAGGCAGGGCATCGTCGTTCCACGCCCGGCTCGCGGCCTTGCGATGGCCGGAGCGGGACGTGGTGTTCGACGTGGCGCAGTAGCGCCGGAGTTACTTGGCCGGAGCAGCCGCGGGCGGTGAGCCCACGAATCGTCCGACGTATGCAGCCTTGGCTACCGTTTTGCCCTTCATGGCGGCAAGCAACTCAGTGCGGCTGGCCGTCGCGGGCAGGTCGAGCTTGGCGTTGAGCGCATACAGCTCGAACACGTAGTGATGCAGGCGCGGGCCGGCGGGGGCGCCCGGACCCATGTAGGCGTTCTGCCCCATCAGGTTCTTGCCTGTGACCGAGCCTTCGGGAAGCTTGCCCTCGGGAATGCCCTTTGCCGCAGCCGGGATGTTCCATGCAACCCAGTGCAGCACGTCATCGGTGCCACCCTGCAATGCCACATCAAGATCGTGGAAGATGATGGCGTAGGTGACCGTGCCTTCCGGCGCATTCGAGAACGTGAAGCCCGGCTGCACGCCCGTTCTGCCTACGTATTTGGGCGGAACCACGCCGCCATCCGGAAATGCATCGGTCTGCATCAGCAGGGGCGGAAGTTTGAAACCACCGCCACCCCCAGCAGGGGGCGCGCCCTGTGCCAGCACGGCGCTGGTGCCCAGAATCGCAATGGCAAGCACCGTGGAAAGTGAACGAAACTTCTTCGTGTGCATGAGAACCCCTGCAAGTTGTTGTATCGGAAACGAGGAGTATATCCCTAGCCCTGGTTGCGGCGCAGCTTGTCAAGCTGGCGCCGTTCGCGTTTGTCGGGCCGCGTGTCGGTGTGCGGGCGGCTGAGCGCTGCCAGACGATGCTGTTCGCGCAGAACCGCATTGCGCTGCAGGCTCTCGGGCGTCTGCGCGTAGCAGGCCTGGGCCTCTGCGGCGGTTCCCCTGCGTAAAGGGAAGGCCAGCACATCGATGTCGAGCACCTGCTGCTGCATCGAAAGGGCGAGGCGATCTCCTGCGCGCACTGCATGTGCAGGTTTGACACGCTCGCCATTGACCTTGACCTTGCCGCCTGCGACGGCAGTCGTGGCCAGCGAACGTGTCTTGAAGAAACGCGTATGCCACAGCCATTTGTCGAGGCGGTGCCGATCGTCAGGTGCGTTCATCAGGGGTCAGTGGGTCAACGCGTACACCGCGAAATTCACGCCGATGCGCAGCCCCAGGGCCTGCCCCGTAGCCGGGTAATCTGCGTAGTTGGCCCACTGAAATGAATCGCTCACGTCATTGTTGAACGCAATCGCCACCATCACGCGTCCGCTGTCATCAACTATTCCGCGCCAGTGGGGTACCGCGCCATCGCCCAGGTAACCACTGCCGCCACCCATCAGCGAGTTCATGTTGGGCACCTGGCCCTTGGAATCCACGTCGTACACCACGTGAAACAGCGGATGATTGTCGGGCAGGTCGATGATCTCGCGGTCCGGGAATACACGGCGCAGCCCGGCGACAAAACCTTCCCACTGGTCGCTGCCAAAAAAACTGTCGCAGAAAAGAAATCCACCGCGCAGCAAATACTCACGCAACTTGGCGGTGTGCTGGTCGGTGAGTTCCCAGAAGCCGGGCAGGCCAACGATCATGTACGGCCAGTCGAACACATCATCGCCGTCCTCCAGGTTCACCGGTTGCTCCACCGAGCGCACATCAATGGTAGTCAGGCGGCGCAGGAGGCTGGCGTAGTTGCGATCGCCACGTGGGTAATCCACCGCCCAGGTGGTGCCGCCCTGGCGCCAGTCCCCACCGAAGCGTCCAAACCGACCGAAACCGCGGAAAGCGGAGGGATACATCAATCGGGCAATGACGAACCCGGCTGGCTTGTTCCAGTCCGGTGGCAGGGCTTCTTCATCGGCCTGACCCTCGAAACCGGGATAGACGCGGAATTCGCGCTCCGCGTACACCGCCGCGGCGCCAAGCAGCAGCCCTGCGGTGACAATTACAAGCAGCGACCTGCGACGCGGGAACATGCGGAAAGACTACAATATTCCCGCGATGGCTACCGGCTGGGCAAAAGAAGGCGCTGTTCAGGAGCAGATCGACGCGACCGTCAAGGACGCCGTTGATCGTGCCAAGAGCCTGTTGCCCACGGGTCCGGGCCTCATGCACTGCGCCGATTGCGGACAGGAGATTCCGCAGGCGCGCCGCACGGCGATTCCCGGCGTGCGCCTGTGCATTGCCTGCCAGCAGATCGTGGACCACGAGACCACCGCCGTGTCGGGTTACAACCGGCGCGGCAGCAAGGACAGTCAGCTTCGATAGGTAACCAGGGGAAGGTTCAGACACATGCCAAACGCCACATCCGCAGGTGAAGTGGGCAGCGCCGCCCCGGACTTCACATTGCCGACCACACCGGACCAGAGCGTCACGCTTTCGAAACTACGCGGCAAGCCGGTTGTGCTGGTGTTCTATCCGGCGGACTGGAGCCCGGTGTGCGGCGACCAGGTCGCGCTGTACAACGAAATACTTTCCGTGTTCGGCGAATACAACGCGCAGCTGCTGGGCATCTCGGTGGATGGCGTGTGGTGTCATGCGGCGTTTTCACAGGATCGCAAACTGCAGTTTCCGTTGCTGGCTGATTTCGAGCCAAAAGGCGCAGTGGCGCGACAGTACGGGGTATACGAGGCCAGTGCGGGCATCTGCCAGCGGGCCCTGTTTGTCATCGACGGCAAGGGTGTTGTGCGCTGGAAATACATTTCGCCCATCGGGATCAACCCCGGGGCTGATGGAATTCTCGCGGCGCTTGAGGAGCTGACGCAATGAGTGAATTGAAACCACCGGTGGGCGCGGCCGATCATGTGCAGGGCGCGCGCGATGCGGCGATTGTGCTGTTGGAATACGGGGACTACCAGTGTCCCTATTGCGGCACCGCCTATGCGCAGATTAAGGCGGTGCAACAGGCCATGGGCGATCGCCTGTGCTTCGTGTTCCGTAATTTTCCGTTGACCAACCTGCACCCCCAGGCCATGCGCGCTGCCAGCTTTGCCGAGGCCGCGGCCACAGTGGGAAAATTCTGGGAAATGCACGACGTGATCTTCGAGAACCAGCGCCACCTCAATGATCGCAATCTCGTGGAATACGCCCAGCGGGTGGGGCTCGATGACGGATTAGTCGAAGCTGCGTTGCAAGGTAATTTTGAGCCGAAAATACGCCAGGACTTCAAGAGTGGCGTGCGCAGTGGCGTCAACGGCACACCGACCCTTTTCGTCAATGGACAGCGCTTTGACGGGCCAGCCGAGGCGGATGCGCTGCAGGGGTTTTTCGCGCGGATCTGAGTAGGCCGACAGGCTCAGCGATGGTATTCGCGATAAAGGATGCGCACCCAACGATCGGTGCCCTTGCCGGCCTTTGCGAATCCCTCGGCCGGATGCTGGGCGACTACCGCGTCCTCGGTAAGGCCTCGTGAAATGGCATCGCGGATCTGATCGCGAACGGCCACGAACTTCTGCCGATACGCCAGCAGCGCATTGCGGTCGGACAGTCCGCCGTGCCCGGGCACGATGATGGTGTGATCGTCGGCAATCGCCAGCAACTGGTCCGCCGCGGCGATCATTCCCTGCGCGGAGCCGCCGTTCAAATCGTCGAAGTACGGCGGGAGATAGTCGTCGCAGACGAACAGGTCGCCCGTGGCCAGCACATTCTGCTTGCGAAAGAACACGACCAGATCGCCGTCAGTATGCGCAGGTTCGATGTGGATCAAGTCGATGTCGTCACCATTCCAGTGCAGGCGCAGGGACTGCTGCACTTCTATCCTGGGCCAGGCAATCGCAGGGTAGGCGGCCTGGCGCCCATACAGCGACATCGTCTGGTCGCTGCGCATGCGCCGCGCGGCATTCTCCTGCGCAATGATGAGTGCGCCATCCCGGGCGAAGGATTCATTGCCGCCGGTGTGATCATTGTGCCAGTGCGTATTGATCACCAGCTTTACCTTGGGCGTCGGCAATCCTTTCAAGGTCGCCCGCATTTTTTCCGTCAGCACTGCGTATTCGTCGTCAACCAGCAGGGTCGCGTCTGGCCCAATGGATACGACCACATTGGACCCGTAGCCGAACAGCACCAGCAAGTTGCCGCGCAAAGGCCGGGCGCGGATGTCGCTTTGCGCAATGTCCTGCGCCCGTGCCAGTTGTTGCGCGCCACCCAGCGTGGCGCATATGACCAGCAGCAGCGCAACGCCGCGCACTAGAGTTCGCCCAGCGCCTTTTGTGCGGCCGCCAGCAATGCATCTGGCCCCACGGGCGCCCCCGTAGCCTGCGTCATCCACAGATCCGGCGCGATATTGCCGATGCGCGCCACGCGCTCGAACTCGCTGCCGAAGGTGCCCGCCTTTTCCATCTGCGCCTCCACCTGGAAAGCGATCATGTGGCCGATGGGGTAATCAGGCAGGTAGAGCATCTCCTCGATCATGTGCGAATAGATACCCAGCAACGTCACGTCGCGCACCCCGAACACCGGCGCATACCATTTGTTCCAGGTGTCACGCGAAATCCCCAGCACCGCCTCGCGCAACTGGGCAGCGGTGGCGGCGGGGTGCGCGTACATCCACCGCCAGGTCTGCATATCCACTAGTGCGACACCCGCGATTTCATGAGTCCCCCAGAACGTATCCAGCGCCGCCATTGCGTGGGTCCTGGCATCCGGTTTGCCAAGTCCCAGCAGTTCCAGGTCGCGGTTCTGGCAGGTAAACGCCAGCGCCTCGGTGAATGCCGTATTGGGAACACCATGCAGGCTGTAGTAGTCCATGTCATACAGCGAGAAGGTCTGCTCCACGTTGTGGCACATCTCGTGGACAGCGATGTTGTAACCCTTGTAGTTCATGCCACCGCGCTCCACCCGCGTCTGCAGGTGCGCGGGTTCACCGCGCATTTCAGCGCCAACCGCCTGTCCGGAGCCGCGCGCCGGCTCGACCACGATGTGCTGGGCGACGTAGTCGGCGCGATCCGTAGCAAAGCCAAGGTGTCGAAGTATCTGCGGAATGTCGCGCTGATATGCCGCGGCATCCGGATACTTGCTTGCCACCAGCGCATCGAGCCGCGCTTCGTTCTGCGTGCCGCCGACGCGAAAGCCGTTGTACCAGATGTCGAACGGCTCCAGCTTGCGTCCCAGCCGTTTTGCAATCACCTTCGCGGTGCGCGCAACCAGTGGCGAACCCAGCACCTGCTCGAACATGGCCTGCACGCGTTGTTCAGAGAGCTGGCGATCGCGTTCGAAGGATCGCTGGATCAACGTGTTCTGCCCTGGAGAAAAGTTGTCGATCTGTTGCTGCGCGTGGAAATTGGCCAGTATTCGTGAGTAACGCTCGTCATCTTCGCGCGCGGCGCTTATGGGGCCTGGCGGAGCAGGGTGCGGCGGCGTACCCGCTGGCACATCGTTTACCGTGGATTGTGTCACCGCGTTGGTGAACGGATTCCAGTCAACGGTGGGATTGTCGATGACGATGGCCGGAATGTCCTGCGCCACGATGCGCTCCATCACGCGCTGTATGCTGCGCTGCTTGGCGAGGCCATCCTTGTGGTCCGCGTAGTCAGCCTTGAGTTCATCGCGCAGGTTCCAGTGCGTCAGTAATCTCTTGCCCGGGGGGAACAGCCGTCGGCCGCGTGAATCGACCAGGTGGTGCATCCAGATGTTGTAGCCGGCGATATAGCGGTTGCCGGCGGCATAGGCGTCCGCCGCAACCTGACGCGCCGCGGCGGGCACGCGCTGGCGAAATGCTTCGGCCAGCTGCGTCTCCGCCCACTGGCGGCGCGACCACTGGGCTCCCTGGGTCGTGCGTTCTTCCAGTGATGTGAGCGGCAGATTGAGCAGGGCCGTAAACGCCAGCTTGTTCCCGAAGAAGTCATCGAACAGATGCGCTTTGGGATCCCAGCCCGCAAACACCTCGTCATAAGGTGCGATGGGGCCGACATCAAGTTCCGATGGCTCGAGGAGTGCACGATGGATCTCGTGCGCATGTCCCAGGATCACTTCCATGTTGTGCTGATACCGCGCGAACATGGCATCCAGCGTTGCCTGCTCTCCTGCGAAGTTGTCGCGCACGAAGGCGGCGAACGCGTTGTTGTCACCATCCTGCACTCGCCACAGCGCGGCCACCTGTGCGATGCCCCGATGCGCACGAGCGCGCTGCGCCTCGCCGTACCTGGCCCCCAGTTCACCTTCCAGCTGGGTGGCCGTTGCAGTCAGTGCTGAAGGAGCAGGCGCCGCGGCCGCAAACGCAGCTGCCAGCACAAGCTGTGCTGAAAGCAGCACCAGCAGGGCAAGTGTCGACCGCATCACTTTGCCTTGAGCTGTTCCGAGAAGAATGGCAGCACTTGTGTCTCGAAGCGCTGCGCGATCCGGTTGACGTGGTCACCGTCATACGTCTGGTAGGTGTGTTTGACGCCGTTGAGCGTCAGCGCCTTGTCCATGGCCGCATTGCCGCCAATCAGCGAGTCCTTGGTCCCCACGTCCATCGCGATGGCCGCATAGCGCTTGAGCTGCTTTGCATACTTCGACAGCATTTGCGGCGGCGCGTTGGCGGCGTATCTGGCGATTACATCCTTCTGCGTCACGCCATTGGTGGTGGGCAGGTCCAGGAAGAATGGCGGGCGCTTGGCGTCCGGGGCCCAGGCGGCTGAAGCTGCCAGCGTCGTTCGCCCCAGCGACGGCATGGCCGCCACCTCGGCGGGCTTGCTGATTTTCTCCAGCGCTGCATCAACAGGGCTCACGCCACGAGGATCCAGGCAGCATGCGCTCATGGCATACAGAGCCGCGAAAGCGTCCGGATATTTCATGCCGATGCGCAGCGTGCCGTAGCCGCCCATGGAATGCCCGGAGAGCCCGCGAGCCTCACGCTTTGCAATGGTTCGGTAGTGGGAGTCGACATAGCCGACCAGATCGCGCGCCACGAACGACTCCCAGTTGCCCGTGGTCACCGAGTTGGAATACATCGAACCGCCGAAGGGTGTGAACGCATCCGGCATCACCACGATCATCTTCTGCAGATGCGCGTCGTTGATGGCGCGGTCGATGGCCGTGGGCCAGTTGAGCGTGTTTGCGTAGAACTGCGCAGTTACCCCGTAGCCGTGCAGGAAATACACCACCGGGTAGCGGTGTCTCGCATCCGCGGCGTAGCCCGGCGGCGTGTACACCAGGACTTCGCGCTGCGCCGGGTCACCGGAGAGATTGCCGGCAAGGCTCTTGCCCGCGACCACGACCCGCTCAATCTGCCCTGCGGGGCCAGAGACGGATTCCTCGGCCAAGGCGCTCGTGCCGATGAAGAGAAGCAGGACCGCGACAACCGAATTTCGCATAACTCCCCCTTTTGTTATTGGATTCGTCAGGGAATGATACGTCAGACAGCTCCTACGCCCCACCGCCGTACCCAGCGGCTGCGTTTGCGTGCGTAGGGGCGCAAGCTACTAATCGCATCAGGCTCACCCCATCTGTCGACAAGGAACTCCCAGAATGAAAGCGCCCCTTCTTGCATTGCTGATTCCCCTGGCCGTGTTGGCCGCCTGCAGCCGCACTGAAACTCCCACTGCAGATGTCCCCCCTCCCGCGGCGGCGCCCGCCCCCCAGCCAACTGCGACTGAACCTGCGGCCGCTCAGCCTGTTAGCGCCACGGTTAAACTCGCTGGCGCGTCGGGCAGCTCCGTGGCTGGCGAATTGCAACTCACAGCTACGGATGGCGGCGTAGCAATCGCTGGCGAAATCACGGGCCTGACACCCGGCACCCAGCACGGTTTTCACGTGCATGAGACTGGCGACTGTTCTGCCCCCGACGCCAAGAGCGCGGGCGGACATTTCAATCCCGCCCACGTTGCGCACGGTGGACCCACCTCCGACGTGCGCCATCTGGGGGACATCCCCAATATCCAGTCGGACTCGGCGGGTCATGTCACAGTCAGCGCAACCATCCCGGGTGCAACGCTGCGCGATGGCGCGGCTGATGACCTTGTGGGCAAGGCGATGATCGTGCATGCCAAGCCCGACGATTACACCACTCAGCCCTCGGGCGACGCCGGTGATCGTATCGCCTGTGGCGTTATCCAATGAGGTAAGCCAATGAAGTAACATGGTGCGCCCATCGCGGAGCCTCCATGTCCTTTGGCCATACCGCCAGCCAACGCTGGCTGGCGTTGTATATTCTGTGCCTCGGCGACTTGATGATCGTGCTCGATACCACGATCGTCAACGTCGCATTGCCATCGATTCGCACCGACCTGCATTTCACCGAGACCAGCCTGGTCTGGGTGGTCAACGCCTATCTGCTGACCTTTGGCGGCTTTCTGCTGCTGGGTGGAAGACTGGCTGATCTGTTGGGCAATCGGCGCGTGTTCCTGTTCGGATTGGCTGTGTTTACGCTGGCTTCCCTTGTTTGCGGTCTGGCGACCACCCAGGCAGTGCTGGTCGCGGCGCGCGCCATACAAGGCCTGGGAGGGGCTGTGGTATCCGCAGTTGCCCTGGCGCTGATCATGAATGCGTTCACCGAACCTGGGGAGCGCGCCAAGGCCATGGGCGTCTTCGGCTTTGTCTCTGCGGGTGGCGGCAGCATCGGCGTGCTGCTGGGCGGCTGGCTGACCAGCGCATTGAGCTGGCACTGGATATTCCTGGTCAATATACCCATCGGTGTTGGCGTCTATGCGTTGTGCCGCGCGCTGTTGCCGGATGATCGCGGCATGAAGGATGCGCCGCGCCTGGATGTGGCCGGCGCGATCACGGTGACGGCGTCGCTGATGTTTGCTGTATACGCCGTGATAAACGGCAACGAAGCCGGCTGGCTGTCCGCAGCCACGGTATGGAAGCTGGGCGCGGCGATCGCGCTGTTGGCCGCATTTCTGGTGATCGAGTCGCGTGTGCATGTACCCTTGATGCCCATGTCGCTGTTGCGTCTGCGCAGTGTCTCGATCGCCAACATGGTTGCGGTGCTGTGGGCAGCGGGCATGTTCGCCTGGTTCTTCATCTCGGCGCTGTACCTGCAGCTGGTGCTGGGATTGGATCCCATGCAGGTGGGCCTGGCCTTCCTGCCGGCCAACATCATCATGGCCATCTGTTCTTTGGGCATCTCGGCCAGGCTGGTCATGCGATTTGGCATACGCGGCCCGCTGGCGGTGGGGCTGCTGCTGGCTGCGGGAGGCCTGCTGCTGTTCGCGCGCGCGCCCACCCTGGGCAGCGTATGGATGGATGTGATCCCCGCCATGAGCCTGCTGGGCATCGGCGCGGGCATAGCCTTCAACCCCTTGCTGCTTGCGGCCATGAACGACGTGCCCAGTTCGGAGTCGGGGCTGGCCTCCGGGATGGTCAACACCTCGTTCATGATGGGTGGGGCGCTGGGGTTGGCAGTACTGGCCAGCCTTGCGGCAGCGCGAACGCAGCAGGCGACTGCCCAGGGGCTGGAGGCAGGGGCGGCCCTCAATTCCGGATATCACCTGGCCTTCGGCGCCGGGGCCGCGTTTGTGATCCTGGCGGTGTTGATTGCCCTGGCTGTCTTGAAGAAGGGTTCCCCGCGAACAACAGTGCCGTCGGTCGCTCATTAGAGCGCTGTCGCAGAAAAGTGCGCGGTGCGGCCAATAAAGGGATATGCTGGCACAGATCGTCTTCCGTCCGAATCGTCCCGTGCGCCTTCATCTAGGCGTTTCCCGCTCGAACCGACACGCCTGCCGATCAGGTGTCAGGACTTCTGGTTCGCGGGCTGCCAACTTGGCTCTCCATCGACCCTGCCTTTTCCTGTCATTTCATTTTTATTTTTAGAGAGAGAGTTACATGGCCAAGATTTACGTGGGCAACCTGCCCTTTACTGCTACCGAAGACCAGGTCCGCGCGCTGTTCGCAGAGCACGGCGCCGTTGAATCGGTCGCCCTCCCCATGGATCGTGAGACCAACCGCCCACGCGGCTTCGGTTTCGTCGAGATGAGCCAGGCTGATGCTGCCCGCGCAATCCAGGCCGTTAACGGCAAGGATCTCGGCGGTCGTTCACTGCGCGTCAATGAAGCGCAGGACAAGCCCCGCGGCGGTGGCGGCGGCGGCGGCGGTGGTGGCTATCGCGGCGGCGGAGGCGGCGGTGGTGGTGGTGGCTACGGCGGCGGTGGCGGCGGACGCTACTAAGCAGCGCTTGGCATGGCGAAAGTAAACTTCCGCCATAACAAGCGGCAAAAGGAACTGGCGCGTAAAGAGCGCCAGTCCTCGCGCCTGACACGACGCGGCGAACGTCCTCCAGAAGAGGCGTCCGCCGCGCTCGTGATTACAGAACCCAAACCTACAGGGAGCACAACGTGAGTCGACCATCGCGCCATGTGCTACCAACGAATACACGCGAACGGCTGGCGTACGACTTCACGCGCGCCGCACCTTTGCGTGATCTATATCCGCAGTTGGCGGAAGTGCGCGTCGAATTTGAATTCCAGGACGGCACATTGCGGGCGCCTTCAGCGCAAGCATTCTCCTACTTTCCGGCGGCGCGCGGTTTCTTCCGCTACGCCTGTCCCTGCCATAGCTGCAGCGGCGAATTTGATATTTCCACTCATGTCGCCGAATTGGCCCGCAAGGCGGACAAGCCGCAGCGCAATCGGCAATTGAAACTTTCCTGCTCAGGGCAACGCGCTCTGGACATCAACGAGCGTGTTGCTTGCCCCATCGGTGCCAGTATTCGCGTCAGCGCCACGCAACGCACACCGGAGTAGCAAATGACCACATTCGAGCCACTGTTTGATCATCGTGCTCGTCTTGAGCAAATGCAGTTTGAAGCTGCAGCGCGGCGCGAACGGTCGCTGATAGATCAGCGCTCGCCGGAGAACTCGCCCGAGGTTCGCGTGCGGATCTGGGAGCGCCTGCACCAGGTGCGCTTACCCAAGGATCCTGCCCATCCCATAATGGCCCGGGTTGCAGAAGTGACCGGCCTCAACCTGGCCGAAGTGCTGGAAGTCCAGCGCCTGCGGGTGGCACCGGCGGTGGTTGTCTAGCTCGAGTAGTCAGAAGCGGGGCCAGCGGTCAGCCGCTGCTGGTCACCCATATGCGGATAAATATCCGGCGGATCAGCCTCAGGCTTTGACCGCAGCTGCAGCGTTGTTCTTTACAGCGCTCGATTTGTAAAAACATCAAGAAACGCCAGCGACGCGAATATCAAGGAAGCGGCGCATAGCAGCTTCGACACTCCTGCAACCTCAGTGGCAAGGCCTGTGAAGCCGAACACCGCCGTGACCACGGCGACGACCAGGAAGACGATGGCGTAATAAAGCATGCCGCACCTCTGTTGGGACGAAGCATGCTTAATAAAGGCCAGTTAGGTAAGTCAGCGATACTTCCCAGCCGGCGTCAGGCGACTCTTACGCGTGTATGCGCAATGAGCACGCTGCATCAGGGATATCGTCACGCGAACATCTTTACAAGGAATATCAATCATGAAAATTACTCGCAAGGCCGACGTCCTGTGGAGCGGCGGCATCAAGGAAGGCAAGGGCGAAATCACCACCGGTTCAGGTGCGCTCAAAGCCTATCCCTACGGGTTCAGCAGCCGATTTGAAGGGAAGCCAGGCACCAATCCCGAAGAACTGCTGGCGGCCGCACACGCAGGTTGTTTCACCATGGCGCTGTCGCTGATGCTCACCGAGGCGCAGTTGCCTCCGGATGAATTGGCAACCAGTGCGGAAGTGACGCTTGAAAAGGTGGTGTCGGGCTTTGAAATCACGGCCGTAAGTTTGACGCTGCGCGGGCGCGTGCCGGGCGCCACGGCGGAACGTTTTCTGGAGTTGGCCGAAACTGCGAAGGCCAATTGTCCGCTGTCAAAAGTCATACGTGCGCCCATCACGCTGAACGCGAGCTTAATGTCCTGATTGGGCTGCCGTTCAGCTGCCGCGTGCCAATCTTCTCCCCAGGCAAGAGGAAAAGATCATGAAAAAGTTGTTTGCTGCATTGGCACTTGTTTCCGCCGCATACGTCGCATCAGTACAGGCCGCGGACGTGGGAGTCTCGATCTCGATTGGTCAGCCGGGCTTTTACGGCCAGCTGGATCTGGGCAACGTCGGCAGACCGCAGGTGGTCTATCGACAGCCTGTGCTTGTCCAGCGGCGCAACTTTTATCCGGCGCCTGTTTACGTGCGGGTTCCCCCGTATCAGTACAGTAACTGGCGTCGGTATTGCGGGCTATACAACGCCTGCGCCCGGCCGGTGTATTTCGTGCGCGATGACTGGTATCGCAATGTTTACGCGCCGCGCTATTACCGGGCGCCTGCGCATGGTCCGGCCCAGCCTCATGGCCAACCGTACGCCTATCGACGCTACGGGCATGACGATCATGGGCACGATGATCGAGGCCGAGCCCACAACTGAGGTACGCTCGCCCCCTTAGGAAACCTAAGGGGGCATTTTCATGCGAGCATTTGCTGCGCCCGTTTCGTTACTCCTTATCGCGATGTCAGCAACAGCAGCAGAGCAGACCTGTGACCGGACGTGCCTGGCCAGCCTGATCACCCAATACGTCGACTGCTGCTGCACCCGAGCATCATTGGCAACGTCGCCGCTGTCGATGAGGACAACGGCATCGTTCTGCTGTGAATGAATTTCGGGCACACCGGTTCGTCGTATGGCGAAGGCAACTCGCTGGTGACCTTCGAGGCATTCAAGGTGTGGGGTGGGGAAATTCACGCCATCAATGCCTTTTTCAAAGGCATGCCAATTGCCACCTCGCGGTTCTGGCCATCTTCGGATCCGCTACCCAGGTAGGTTCATGCGGTTATCGCCTGATCGACTACTGCCTGATCTATGAGGCTTCGCAGTGCCAGCAGGCCTTCGCGGTCTATGACGAGGTCGAGCCGCAGGTGCTCCGCTTGCGGATTCCTGGCGTGGCGCCAGATCGTGGACAGCAGCAGGCTGTAGTGGCCGGCGGGTGCCGCAACGGGGTCGAGATCGGCGATGTAAACGAAGTCCGCACGATCGATAATAGTGGTTCGCATGACTGGCTCCATTCCCCACAGACGGTGTGAACGTCTGCTGCGCAGGGGTGGGCGCAGTACGACGCTTTAGCCATGCATTTGTTGCGCGCCCAGGCAAGTAAGTCTGGTAAATCCGGCGCGGCTGGCGCAAGCCAGCGGATCGACATTAGCAAATTATCGCCAGCAGCGCGCCGCCATTGAATAAATCCGCGTCCTACGCCGTTTACCGGCTCTATCCGACTGTGCAGCCTCGGTAAACAGGGGTTTGATGCTCCCATGAGCAATCTCCCCGTTCAAACGCCTCCAGAATTCGTCAACCCACCACCCTCCACCGGCACCGTTGATGATCAGGACGAGCCCGAAGACGAGCGCGAGGATGAGAATGAGATACCCGTAGGCGCCCCCACCGACAGCACAGAAGCGCCTGAGGAATTCGAGGACGATGAGCCGCATCATCCCCCGTATCCGGACGCCACCGCCCCTGATTGACAAGGCGCTGCGTCGGATAAGACCATCGTGGTTGCCGCTGGAGAAAGCCCATGGCCAATAAATCAGCCAGTTTCATTTGGTATGAACTGATGACCACCGACGCTACCGCGGCCGCGCGTTTCTACGGCACGGTAGTGGGATGGAAGATTGCCGAGCGCGCGGATCCTGCCGCGACCGGGCAGGACTACCGCACGATTGTGCGCAGCGATGGCGGCTCCGCGGGCGGTGTGTTGCAGCTCACGCAGGAAATGTGTGAACACGGCGCTCGCAGCACCTGGATGGGTTATCTGCATGTGGATGATGTCGATGCGGCGCTAAAGGCCATTGAGGCAGATGGCGGGCGCCCGCTAATGCCAAAACGCGCGTTGCCCGTGGGCGAGATCGCCATGGTGGCCGATCCCGCAGGCGCGCCTATCTACGTAATGCATCCCATACCACCCGCCGACAATCCGGATTCCGTCAGCGACGTATTTGACACAGCTGCCCTGCAGCGGGTGCGGTGGAACGAGCTGGCCAGCTCCGACCTGGCGCGTGCCAAGGGGTTCTATGTGAAACACTTTGGCTTCGAGCTCAAAGAGTCGATGCCCATGGGCGAGTTGGGCGAATACTGTTTTATCGACCAGGGCGGTCGCCGCATCGGCGCGATGATGCAGAAGGCCGATGCCAACCCGACGTCAGGCTGGTTGTTCTACTTCGGCGTTCCCTCGATCAGCGCGGCCAGGCGTGCAGTCGAGGCGGGCGGCGGCAAGATCCTCAATGACGTGCACCAGGTGCCGGGCGGAGAATGGATTTTCGTCGCGCAGGATCCGCAGGGCGCGCCATTCGGCGTGGTCGGTACAGAGTGAATGAGGGATATATGAGCACGCGCAACAAAGCCACCATCTGTCTCTGGTATGACCACGATGCCGAGGTGGCAGCAAATTTCTATGCGAAAACTTTTCCGTCGAGCGCCGTGAACGGCATTCAACGCGCACCAACGGACTACCCCAATGGCAAGGCGGGCGATGTTCTGGTCGTACAATTCACCGTGCTGGGCATTGCCTGCATCGGACTCAACGGTGGCCCAACGTTCAAACACAATGAGTCTTTCTCTTTCCAGGTGGGCACGGACGACCAGGCCGAGACGGATCGCTACTGGAATGCCATCGTCGGCAACGGTGGCAAGGAGAGCGCCTGCGGCTGGTGCAAGGATCGCTGGGGCATTTCCTGGCAGATCACGCCATTTGCGCTTACCGAAGGCATGTCGGATCCGGATCCGGAGGCACGCAAGCGCGTATTCACGGCGATGATGGACATGCAGAACATCGACATCGCTGCCATCGAGGCGGCGCGCCGAGGTTAGGTTGCGCCATGATCCGCAAGCTCGCCAACGGCCAGTACCGCCTGTATTCCCGCAAGCTGAATCCAAAAACAGGAAAGCGTCGCAACCTGGGCACTTTTGGCAGCCGCGCCGGGGCTGAAAAGCATGAGCGGGAAGTGCAGTATTTCAAACGGCATTAGTTAAGGAAATCCCATGTTCAAGGCGTTGCTTGTCTTCTGCTGCCTGATTTCAGGGCTTGTGCTTGCGCAGGAGACGCCACTGCCATCTGATGAGGCGCAGTCAGCGCCGCCGCAACCCGCCGCGCCCCCGGCCCCCGCACTGGACAACGTGGTCATCCACACGGCCATGGGCGACATCGCGGTGGCCCTCGAAAAGGACCGCGCACCCATTACAGTGAAGAACTTCCTGCACTACGTGGATACGAAGCGATTTGACGGCTGCAACTTCTATCGTGCCGTGGCCATTGGTGATGAAGGCAAGTACGGCATGCTGCAAGGAGGTCCGCGCGCTGATCCAAAGAAGGTATTCGCGCCCATCGCGCATGAGTCGCCGCTAGCCACCGGTCTGAGTCACGTCGACGGTGCCATCTCCATGGCGCGCCTGGCGCCGGGCACGGCAAAAGCAGAGTTTTTCATTGTGATGGGAAACCTGACGGCGCTCGATGGCAAGCCTGATGGCACTGATCCAGGCTATGCAGTCTTCGGGCATGTCACATCCGGCATGGATGTAGTGCACAAGATCATGGGTCTCCCGCGTGATCCGGTTGCAGGCAAGGAATCGGGCATGGTGGGTCAGATGCTGGCCCAGCCGGTTAAGATACTCACGGTGCGAAGGGAGGCGAAATGAAACCGGAACAAGCCAGTGCGGAGCGGGCCATCTTGGCAGGTGGCTGCTTCTGGGGCATGCAGGATCTGATCCGCAAGCATCCGGGTGTGGTCGCAACCCGCGTGGGATATTCGGGCGGTGATGTGGTCAATGCAACCTATCGCAATCACGGCACGCATGCCGAGGCCATAGAAATCCTGTTTGATCCGCAGAAGCTCAGTTACCGCCGGCTGCTGGAGTTCTTCTTCCAGGTGCACGACCCGACCACGCGCAATCGTCAGGGCAACGACATGGGCGCCAGTTATCGTTCCGGCATCTACTACACCAGCGATGCGCAGAAGCACGAGGCCGAAAATACCATTGACGATGTCAATGCCTCAGGCCTGTGGCCAGGCAGGGTGGTTACCGAGCTGGCGCCGGCGGGAGATTTCTGGGAAGCAGAACCTGAGCATCAGGATTACCTGGAACGATATCCCGACGGCTACACATGTCACTACGTGCGGCCGGACTGGAAGCTGCCGACCTGACCTTCTGCGTCAGCATTTTCTGACGTTGGATAGCGAGCCGCGCCGTGATGAACGCAATTGCGACTCAGGGTATTTTCACCACGCTTCCCTTGCAGTCCCGCTGGAGGGAAACGCCGGCGTCGAATCCGCACCTCAAGGGTTCGCACCTGCGTGGCGTTCCTTCCCATCTCCAGCGGGGCTTGCAAGGTGAAGCCCCCATATTTGATTACCGCCGCAATTTGGCCGGCAAGATTGCGCGTATGCTGGAGTCATGAGTTGCGCCATTCGATATCTGGTAGCCGCATTCCTGGTGATGTGCGTTTCGATGAGCGCCTGCAAATCGGAAATGCATGTCGCGATTGCAGACAAGGCCGTCGATGAAAAAGCGATCCGTCAGGTACTGGATGAAGTATCCCGCACATTCAATGCGGGAGACTACGAAGGGATGTTTGCGCAGTACCGCGACGATGTCGTGGTCTCATCACCCGGCCAGCCAGACATCGTGGGCAAGGAAGCCTGGCGTGCGGGACTAGGTGCGCTGCCCAAGGGCGTGACGCTGAACATGCGCTTCGATACCACGGAACTTGAGATCGACGGTGACATGGCTTATGAGCGCGGTACTTTCGTCATCCAGGCGAAGGACCCTAAAGCCGACACGTTGGTGCCGGTGGTTACGGCCCGTCACATCCACATTTTCAGGCGTGAAGCTGATGGCAAGTGGAAAGGTTGGCGATTGATGGAGAATTCGGCCGATCCGGCGACCGCGTTGCTGCCGCCCGCACCGCCGCCGAAATAGCGACGCGGTAGCTACCCTCCGGAAAATCGCGGCGATCCGGAGTAAAGTGACGCCCCTCCAATACACAGGGGCACCATCGTGAATCATCTCAATCTTCGAACCCTGGCCGGATTCACGGGCCTGGGCCTGGCAGCATTGGTTTCACTGGCTTCCTGCGGCCGCGGCGCACCGCCGCCCGTTGCAGCAACGCCGGCTGCCGCGCCCACGTGCCCCGGTGACAATGGCGGCCTTTCGCTGGCACCGGGTTTCTGTGCCACGATTTTCGCGGACAACCTTGGGCACACGCGTCACATGACGATCTCGCCCGAAGGCGTGGTGTATGTGAACACCTGGAGCGGCCAATATTTCGGATTCGATACGCCGCCGGCTGGTGGCTTCCTGGTCGCTCTGCAAGACAAGGACGGTGATGGCAAGGCGGACATGATCGAGCGCTTCGGCGCCGGCGTGCCGCAGAAAGCCACGGGCGGTACCGGCATCGCGCTGTTCAACGGCGCGGTA
This sequence comes from Pseudomonadota bacterium, assembly GCA_039932715.1. Classification (GTDB taxonomy): domain Bacteria; phylum Pseudomonadota; class Gammaproteobacteria; order Steroidobacterales; family Steroidobacteraceae; genus ZC4RG30. The sequence continues at coordinate 192,601 of JBDTPN010000001.1, forward strand.
TATGCCGAGCAGAATGACTACATCCTCAAGTTCGCGCTGACACCGGGCAATCCTGTGCCGCAGGGCGATCCGGTGAAAGTAATTACCGGCCTGCCGCAGGCTGGCGATCACATGATGCATCCATTCGTCATCGACGCACAGGGCAAGCTGTTCATCAACTCGGGTTCCGCAAGCAACGCCTGTGAGTCTCCGGCGCGTCAGCCCGGCGCCAAGGGCCAGAAGCCTTGCAAGGAGTTGGCGACGCGCGCTGGCATCTGGCGTTACGACGCCAATGCAGTGGGCCAGAAGTTCTCGCCCAAGGAGCGTTACATCACAGGCCTGCGCAATTCGGGCGGTCAGTCGTTCGATGCAACGGGTCGTCTTTATGCCGTGCAGCATGGGCGCGACCAGTTGCCTGATGGCTGGCCCAAGCTTTATGCGCCCGAGGCGGGCCGCGAGTTGCCGGCGGAAGTGCTGGTCGAAGTGAAGGAGGGTGCCGACTATGGCTGGCCCACCTGCTACTACGATGGTGGTCTCAAGACGCTGGTGCTGGCACCAGAATACGGTGGTGACGGCAAGACAGTGGGGCCGTGTGCCGACAAGAGTGGTCCGGTGGCCGCGTTTCCCGCGCACTGGGCCCCCAATGATGTGCTGATCTACAGCGGCAAGCAGTTTCCCGATTCGTGGCACGGCGGTGCGTTCATTGCCTTCCATGGTTCGTGGAATCGCGCGCCGGGACCGCAAGGTGGCTACAACGTGGTGTACCAACCGCTCGCGGATGGCAAGGCGTCAGGCAACTACGTGGTTTTCGCTGACGGATTTGCAGGTGTCGAAAAAGCACCGGGTCGCGCCGATCATCGGCCCGCAGGCCTGGCAGTTGGTCCCGACGGTGCCCTCTATATCAGTGACGACATGAAGGGCCGCATCTGGCGAGTCACGCATCTGGGCACAGGCTCGAGCACCGTTGTGGCAGCGGCGCCGGCAGCAGTGCCGGCTGCCAATCCCAAGTCAACAGTGCTGGCCGATCTCGTGCCGCCGCCGGGCTCAAGCGCAGAGCAGCTGGCACACGGCGACAGCGTCTATCACGGCAGGATTTCGGGCGGCAATTGCATGGGCTGCCATGGATCGGATGGTCGCGGCACGATGGTGGGTCCGGACCTGACTGATGCCACCTGGCTGTGGGGCAAGGGCGACGTCGCGGGCATTCACGCCACCATCGTCAAGGGCGTGGCAGCGCCCAAGGCTTCCATCGGTGGAATGCCGCCGCTGGGCGGCGCGCCGTTGCAGCCTGCAGACGTGGATGCCGTCGCGGCCTATGTCTGGGCCATCAGTCACCGCAAATAGGCCATCTGCTGTCAACCGAATGTCCCCTGGTGCGTTGGTTATGGTGTTGCCATTCAGGGGAGGAGCGATGCAGCGGCGAGGCACAGGGCAGGCCGGTTGGCTGAGTGTCGCGACAGCGTTGATGCTGTCGGCCTGCGGCGGCGGGGATTCCGGCATGGCCCCACTCCCACCTGTCTCTCCCGCGCCTCCGGCCCCTGTCCCCGTGGCCGTGACCAAGGACGAGGCGTTTCGCTTCCTGAACCAGTCGACCTTCGGCGCCACCGAGGCTGAAGCGGCGCGGCTGATTGCGCTGGGCGATGTGACGAACTCCTACTCCCGCTGGATCGACGCCGAGCTGGCGAAACCTGTGTCCACGCTATTGCCCTATGTGGAAGCGGCCTATCCGAATCCGGTGCCCACCGGGTTCAACATTGCTTCGCTCAATGCTCCGCGCGTAGAGAAATGGTTCGACAACACGCTCAAGGGCAACGACCAGTTGCGCCAGCGCGTGGCCTGGGCTCTTTCGCAGATCTTCGTGGTGTCGCAGGTGGGCGCCTTGCAAAACCTGCCCAGTGCCACGGCCGATTTTTACGATCTGCTAGCGCGTGATGCGCTTGGCGATTATCGCAAGCTGCTGGAAGACGTGACGCTGCACCCGGCCATGGGTGTGTATCTCTCCATGCTCGGCAACCAGCAGGCGGTGACTGGCACCAACCTGCGACCCGATGAGAACTACGCGCGCGAAGTGATGCAGCTGATGTCCATTGGCCTGGTGCAGCTCAACACGGATGGCAGTGCGCAGCTGGATGCGGGCGGTCAACCCATCCCGACTTACGACCAGAACACTATTGAAGGTTTCGCGCGCGTGTTCACGGGTTGGAAGTGGGCGTGCCCCTCCACAAATCCTACGTGCACCTTCACGAACACTCGGCCGCAGCTCGCGCCCGTTGCAGGTTACAACCAGATCCTGCCCATGCAGCTCTACACCGCGCAGCACGAGACGGGCACCAAGAAAGTGCTGAGCTATGCCGGGGCGTTGCCTTCAGGTGCGCTGATTCCGGCGAACCAGACGGGCACACGCGATCTGCAGGATGCGCTGGACAATATCGCCAACCATCCTAACGTCGGTCCTTTCATTTCTAAGCAACTCATCCAGAAGCTGGTTACCAGCAATCCATCCCCCGCCTACGTGCAACGGGTCGCCGCGACCTTCAACAACGATGGCTCAGGCAAGCGCGGCAATCTTGCTGCGGTGGTGCGTTCCATTCTACTGGATGCAGAAGCGCATCCAGCTACCACAGGGGTCGCACCGGCGGCTGCTGGCAAGGTGAAGGAGCCGTTGCTGCGCCTTACGCAGTTCTGGCGTGCATACAACGCGCAATCAGCCAGCGGTAAGAGTGGTGTCGCGCGCAATTTTGCCGGCGGCGTTACCGCGGTGTTCGGTGAGGGACCGGGACTTTCACCCTCTGTGTTCAACTTCTACAGCCCGGGTTATGCGCCCCCAGGGGAAATCGCCAACCAGGGCATGGTGGCTCCGGAGCTGCAGTTGGCGACCGAATACCTCAACACCCAGGCGACCAACTATTTCTGGACGCAGGCGATTGCCCGCACGATCACGCAGGCGCCGACGCTCAACGTGGACGACATGTTCATCAACACCACCGAGGAAATCGCGCTGGCCGCAGACTCGGAGGCCTTGGTGAATCGCGTAGCCGACCGATTGCTGGGCAGCCCCGCACGCATGGGTGCCGAGCTCAAGGCGCAAACCAAGGCGCAGGTGGATCGCTCGACCAACGTCAACACACGGGTGGCCGATGCAATCTATTTCGTGGCCACCTCACCGGAATACATGCTGCAACGATGAACAACCAACGCCGCAGATTCCTCAAGGCCGCTGCCGCAGGTGGTGCCCTCTATGCGTTCGGACGGACGCCAGATACGGTGTACGCGCAGGCCACGGGCGTCGGCGGGTTCGGTGACTACAAGGCGCTGGTGTGCCTGTTCATGTTCGGTGGCAATGACAGCTGGAACATGGTCGTGCCGACGACACCTGCGGAATACAATGCATACAACACCTCGCGTGGCGGCGATGCCGGTGTGGGTTCGGGCCTCGCGATTCCACTGGCATCCCTGTTGCCCATCAACTCGGGGTTCGGACTGCATCCCAGCATGACCGGCATGCAAAGCCTGTTCACGGCACAGCGCGCTGCGGTGATCGCAAATGTCGGCCCATTGATCCGACCCACCACCAAGGCGCAGTACCAGACTGCGGGCTGGGAGTTGCCGCCGCAGCTGTTCTCGCACAACGACCAGCAGGACCAGTGGCACTCACTTCGTGGCAAGGCTTTGCTCAAGTCCGGTTGGGGCGGCAGGGTTGCCGACGTACTCGCGGCGCAGATCGGATCGCAACAGTTGCCGCTGAACGTCTCACTCGCCGGACAAACCTATTTTCAGGCCGGCGTCAACGCACGTCCCTATGTCATGGGTTCGAACGGCGCGACCACATTCGCGGGCTTCGGTAGCAGTGGCGTGAACTTCGCGCGTCGCCAGGCTTTCGAGAGTGTAATCAATGCCGCGCAGGCCTCGACCAGCAACACTGTCTATGAGCGCAGCTTCGCCACAGTGCAGCAGCGTGCCGTTCAATTCGCAGACCTGGTCAATGGTGCGCTGGCGCAGGCCCGCTCCTTCACGGCGTTACCCGACAGTGGCGTCACGCTGTCGCCACTACAGACACAGCTGCGCACAGTCGCCAAGATGATCTCTTCACGAACGTCACTGTCGATGTCGCGCCAGGTGTTCTTTGTTTCTGCCGGTGGCTTCGACACGCACGACGATCTGGTAGCGGACCAGCCGGGCTTGCTGGGCGGTGTCAGCACTGCAGTCAAGTCCTTTTACGATGCGCTTACCGAGATGGGTATGGAGAACAGCACCACGCTGTTCACGCATTCTGATTTCGGTCGTACGCTGACCTCCAACGGCGACGGCTCAGATCACGCCTGGGGTGGCGTGCAGTTCGTGGTGGGAGGTGCCGTGCGCGGCGGCACGATTTACGGCGACTACCCGCTGCTTCAGATTGGCAGTACGCAGGATGTGGGTGCTGGCCGCTTTATTCCTTCGGTGTCAGTGGATCAATACGCGGCCACGCTGGCTAGTTGGTTTGGCGTCGCAGATCCTGATCTGGGCCTGGTTGCGCCAAGCATTGGAAACTTCGCGCAGCGCAACCTGGGTTTCATGGCGTGAAATCCCGCATGGCCTGTCGTTCGCAACCCAGCGCTACGAAATCACTTACCGAGCCGGGCGGGTTCTGCAGCCCGACCCGTACATCAGTAACGTGGATCTTGCGAGTGCGGCAACGCCGTACTCGAATGCCAGCAGCAGCGAAAACAACTGGCGATGAATAGCAGTTGAACTTCGCATGGCTAGTTGGTGATTCCCATCGAACCCTTGATGTCCTGCAGCGTGGCAAGACGATCAGGATTCATGGTGTGAATGGACAGGATCTTTTCCGGATCCAGCTTCAGGCGCTGCATGTTTTCGTAGAAAACCCTGGTGCCGATTACCGGCGGATCCGCCACCGGCTTGTCAGCCGGCTGGAAATTGAACATGTCGGCATAGGCCAGGATCTTCTCCTTGGGCAGCCAGGCAATCACCATTCCGTCGGCATGCGGCAATCCCTTGATCACATGAATCTCCAGGGTGCGCGTTGCATCCTGGAATACGCGCTTGTCACCCTTGAAACCCTCGATCACCGGCTTCTTTCCGGACTTGGACAGCGCATCGGGCGCCAGCGTGCGCGGCGCAGAAAGTGCCTTCATCAGGAAGTCCTTGTTCACTTCGGGCGTCACGATGGTGATGCCCTCGGCAGCGACGGCCTCGAGTCCACCGGTGTGATCGACGTGATGATGCGAGATCACGCCATAGCGGATGGGTTTGCCCGGGAACAGGCGCCTGGTCTCGGCGATGCCGGCCAATGCGCGTGCCTCGTTCTGCGGACCGGGTTCGAACAGCACCACGTAATCCGAGAATTCCACGGCCATGGAGTTGTATGCGCCCTTGATGCGGTATACACCCGGGGCGAGTTGCTCTGATGTGGTGGGCGGTGCAGCGGCAGGCGGGCCGCCAGCGGCAGGCACACCCGCTGGCGCAGCAGGCATGCTCATCAGCTGCGCCAGCTTGGCGGGATTCGGAAACGCGCCCAGAACCTGCAGCCTGAACACCGGCCAGCCGCCGCGCTTCTGCACCATCTCGGTGGGATACATCAGGCCGTCATGGTCGCGATAAAAGCTGTATTCGGATTCCACCAGCATGTCGCCCAGCACCGGGTTCTCAAGCCAGGTCTGCACCTTCTCGACCAGGTGAGCGTCGTTGATGTACCCCACGATGCGATAGATTTCTCCGCCGGGTGACTTGACCGGCGCATTCCAGCTGAGGATCTCGTAATGCGAGTCGCGCGTGCGGTGTTGCACAGTGGCATTGTTGGCTGCGGCGCCCTTGAGGAACCCCCAGGGAGTGGTCCAGATCTCGAGCTGCTGCGCCCAGCCACCGGGCGTGGCGGGGGTTATGTTCTGCTGCGCATTGACCAGCGAAGCCGCGCCGCCGGTGACGGGGGTGATATAGGTGCTCCACGTGGCGCGCGATGCCGGCACGCTGAAATTAATCGCCCGCATATATTCATTGAGCGGAGTCTGCGGCCAGGGAATGTTGGCATTGTTGTTCTGTCCGAGGGCGTAACTGGCACCCGAGCCGTAGTAATACAGCGAGGTCACGCCGTCGAGACCCATGGCTTTGGACGCGTTGGCGATGACCGTCCTGGCATCGGCCTCCGCGGCAAATGCATGCGCACTGCCAACAGAAAGAATGAGCAGGCAAAGCGTGTTGCGCAGTTTCATGACGGACCCCTTATCGCGTTGTTTGTCGGATTATAGGCATAGAATCCGGGCATGAAACCCAGGAACACGGACATTGATCGGCTCTACGGGTTGGAACCTGTATTTGAACCGGGACAGGATCCAGGCAGCGATGCGCTGGAGCAGTTTGTCGACGTGAGTTGTCCCTACTGCTCTGAAACGATCAATGTGCGGGCAGACCTGTCTGCAGGGTCGCAGTCTTATGTGGAGGACTGCCAGGTGTGCTGCCAGCCCATCATGATTTGCGTGAATGTCGAACCTACGGCTGAAACTGAATGGTCATTGACAGCAACACGGGCTTCTTGAGCGAGTTGTCGAACTCATAGGTCTTGGCCACATCCAGCGCGGCCAGTCCAAAGCCCTGACCCTTGGGCGATTCGGTCAATACCTCGGCCTCCACGACAAGGCCCAGCTCATTGATGAACAGGTCGACGGTCACGATGCCGTCCAGTCCCTTGCGTCTGGCTTCCACCGGATAGAAATCCTCCATCGGGTGGCTGCGCAGCAGCCGAACCTTTGCTGTCTGCGCTCCAGTCAGCCGAATGGCGCCCGGCGCCGTCAGTTCAGTTACGTCCATTGATGAACACCCGCGCGGATCTTGCGAAGCTGACATAGGCCCATGCCCAGTCAAACAATACGACCAGGCGATTGCGAAAACCAATCAGATAAAACAGGTGCACGCAGATCCAGAACCACCAGGCCATGCGCCCTGACAACTGCACACCACCCACTGTCCCCACCGCGGCGTTGCGTCCGATGGTGGCCAGCAGACCGTAGTCGCGATAGGTGAAAGGGATTGTCCCGTGGCCCTGGATCCGGGCAAGCACGTTATGCGCGGCGGTCCTGCCCATCTGCTTTGCTGCGGCACCCACGCCTGGCACGGGCTTGCCGCCCGAAGAGGTGTTGGCCAGATCGCCTACGACGAATATTTCCGCATGGGTTTCAAGACTCAGGTCGGGCAATACGCTGACCCGCCCGGCGCGATCAACTGGTGCATCCAGCATTGCTCCCAGCGGCGAGGCCTGCACACCGGCTGCCCACAGTACGGTATGACTCGCGATTCTTGATCCAGACTGCAGTGTCTCGCCCTGCAGGCTCACACCTTGCGCATCGATGCCAGTCGCGCGCGTGCCGGTGTGTACGGTCACACCTACCTGCTTCAATTGCAGCAGCGCCTTCATGGAGAGTTTTTCCGGGAAGCTGCCCAGCACGCGCTGCGATAATTCCACCAGATGCACTTCGGCCAGTCGTGAATCGATGTTGCGGAATTCCGATGGCAGCGTGTGCCGCGCGATCTCCGCCAGCGTGCCGGCCAGCTCCACGCCAGTGGGTCCGCCACCGATCACGACGAATCGCAACCAGGTTGCCCTCTCCACGGCATCGCAGGTGCGCTCGGCGAACTCGAATGCCTGCAGCACGCGGCGACGCACTTCCTGCGCATCGGCAAGCGTCTTGAGCCCCGGCGCGTGTGCCGCCCACTCATCATGTCCGAAATAGCTGTGCGTGGCGCCACTGGCCACTACCAGGTAGTCGTATTCGAGGATCGATTCATCATCCAGCACCACTCGCCTCTGAGCGGGCAACACTGCACGCACGTCGGCCATCAGCGTCGTGACATTGCGCAGCTTGCGCAACAGGAAGCGGGTGGGTGCGGCAATGGCCGGTGCGGCAAGCCCTGCGGTTGCCACCTGGTAGAGCAGGGGCTGGAACAGGTGGTGGTTGCTGCGATCCACCACGGTCACGCGGCAGCTGCTGCGCCCCAGGCCACGCGCGCAGGCCAGGCCAGCAAATCCTGCCCCGATGATCACCACGTGCGGGGAATCCATGTGCCAGAGTCTAGCCGACGAACACCTGATACTGTTGTCGCGTGAATCACGATTGCGTCGTCGTCGGCGCCAGTTTCGCTGGCCTCGCTTGCGCCACCGCGCTGGCCCAGTCCGGTGCGCGCGTCACTGTAATCGAACGCAAGGCGCGCGCCGGCGACAAGCTGCACACCACCGGCATTCTGGTGCGCGATGTCGTCGACCAGGTTCCATTGCTCGACGGTTTGCCTGCCGCGCTGGTGCGGCGCATTGATGGCGTGCGTTTGTACGCACCCAACATGCGCCATGTCGACTTGAACGCGCCGGGTTATTACTTCCTTGCCACGGAAACACCTGGCTTGATGGATTGGCTGTCCGGCAAAGCGCAAATCGCTGGGGCCCAGATGCGATGGAATACCTTGTTCACCGGTGCGCAACGATTGTCCGCCGGCTTTGACCTGGGCGCAGATGTGGGTAGCTCGCGCTATCTCGTAGGCGCAGACGGACCGCGCTCTTCGGTGGCACGTGCGCTGGGTCTTGGGCAGTGCAGGAAATTCCTCGAAGGCATCGAGCACGAATTTGCGGATGCCGCCATCACCGATTCTGGGCGTCTTCACTGCTTCATCGACAAGCGCCATATGCCCGGTTACATCGGCTGGGTGGTGCAGGGCGTGCGCGTTACGCAGGTGGGCCTGGCACGAAGGCAAAGGCTTGGGCAGCGCGAAGATTCGCTCAAGCTCGCGATGGCGGCATTCCTGGAAAAGATCGCGCCGGTGTTCGACTTTCGCGGTCACGTGCCGCAGAGCATACGCGCCGGCTTGATTCCCTGTGGCGGTGTGGTGAAGCCGGCGGCGGCGCAGCGCGTGCTGCTGGTCGGCGACGCGGCTGGCATGGTTTCGCCCGTCACCGCTGGCGGCATCCACACGGCGCTGCAACATGGACTGCTGACTGGACACGCCATCGCCGATTTCCTCTCAGGGCGCGGACCCGACCCGGTTTCGCACCTGGCGCAGACTTATCCGACATTCCGGCTCAAGCGGCTGTTGCGGTTCCTGTTCGATCACTTCCAGACGGATTGGGCATTCAACCTGCTGCTGGCGACAAAGCCCATGCGGGAGGCGGCAGCCCTGGTGTATTTTCACCGGCGCGGCGTTGTACCGTTGACAAGGGAATAACGATGAAGGGAATTCTGTGCTTTATGCTCTGTGTTGCCGCTGGCGTGGCCAGCGCGCAGCAGGCGCGGTCATTCAAGGACGTGGTCTATGCCACGGCCAACGGCACGCCCCTGGCGCTGGACCTCTACATGCCCGCCAACGTGCAACATCCGCCGCTGGTGGTTTATCTGCACGGCGGGGCCTGGAAGGATGGCGACAAGGCTCAATATCCTGCGTTCCTGGTGGAGCGCGGCTTTGCGGTGGCAAGCCTGGATTTTCGGTCAACAAACGTCGCGCCTTTCCCCGCGGATGTGCAGGACATCAAGGCAGGTATCCGTTTCCTGCGCGCCAAGGCTGCGCAGTACGGGTATAAACCCCAGCGCATCGCTCTGGCGGGCGCTTCTTCCGGCGCGCATCTGGCCAACGAGGTGGGCATGTCCGGAGGCAATGCCCAACTGGAAGGTACGTTGGGCGACTATGCCGCCCAGTCTTCTCGAGTTCAGGCCATCGTCAGCTATTTCGGCGCGTCGGATCTCACGACCATCCTTGCGCAGTCGACGCCATTTGGAATAAGTGTTCGCCAGCCGGCACTGGTGCAGTTGCTGGGCGCGCCGCCCGAGAGGGTTCCGGATCTTGCGAAACTGGCCAGCCCATTCTTCCAGGTGGACAAGGGCGACCCACCGCTGCTGTTGCTGCACGGTGACCAGGACGTGCAAATGCCCATTAACCAGTCGCACGAACTTGAGGGTGCCTACCGCAAGCTGGGACTGGATGTGGATTTCATGGTGCTGCACGGCGTGGGGCACGTGGGCGGACCCTTCTTCGAGGGCGAGCCGGCCGACCGGGTGGTGACGTTCCTCAAGCGCACCATCGGTGACTGACCTCACAGATCGGATGCGTCGTACTGGGCAATTCGCTGCAACCGGCCGATAGTACTTTTGAGCACAAGACCGGTGCGGTGCTCGCCCGCCTCAATGTAGGCCTGCCAAATAGGCACGTAAGCGGTTCCGGTCATGAGAGCCCCACGCGCCTGGCGAGGTGGGGCTTTCGCTTTTTTGCGGTAATCTGCAGCACATGATTGAACCACCACAAGGTGATCCGGCCCTGGTTGCCGTTGACCGCGCGCTGGGCGAAATGCGCCGCGGGCGGGCAGTGGTGGTGCACGACACCGCGGCTCCCGAGCGCGGCTGGCGCCTGCTTGTTCCGATTGAAACCGCCGCTGCCGCGCTGGTGGAGCACGTGCTGTCGCAGGGTGCCAGCTTGTTGGTAACTGGCGAACGGGCAGCCGCGCTGCGCGTGCCCTGCGAATCAGATGAAGTCCTGATGCTGACGCTGCCTGTCGCGTTCGACGCGACGCGGGTCGCAGAACTGGGGCATCACTGGGAAGCCGACGGGTGGCGCACTGCGCTGGGTGCTGCGGTTCCAGATGCGGTGTGCGCGGATTCCTTGGGCGTGGCCGGTGTGCGCTTGGCAAAGAGCGCGCAGTTGCTTCCGGCACTGCTGGTCTCGGGTCTGCACCATGGAAGGTTGCCGCACAACACCATGGCAGTGAGCATCGGCGAGATCAGTCGCTATGCGCAGCCCACGGAAGAAGACGTGGTGCGGGTCAGCGAGGCGCGCGTGCCACTGCGCGATGCGGGCGAAGCGCAGCTGGTGCTGTTCCGCGACCGCCGCGATGCCAGTGAACATGTGGCCGTCATTGTAGGTACGCCGGATCCTTCCGGAATTGTTCCGGTGCGCGCGCATTCATCCTGTTTCACCGGTGATCTGCTGGGCAGCTTGCGCTGCGACTGCGGCGAACAGCTGCAGACAGCCGTGCAACGACTGCACGACGCGGGTGGTGGCGTGCTGCTGTATCTGGCGCAGGAAGGTCGCGGCATTGGCCTCGCCAACAAGCTGCGCGCCTACCAATTGCAGGACTCAGGGCTCGACACCGTGGACGCCGACCGGCACCTGGGTTTCAGCGCCGATGAACGCAGCTATGCCATTGCCGCGGCGATGCTGCGGCAACTGGGGATCACGCGCATCAAGCTGCTGACCAACTCACCGCACAAGGTGCGTGAACTGCGGGCGCGCGGCATCGATGTGCATGAGATCGAGACACTGGCCACAACGCCCAACGTACACAACGAAAAATACATCCGCACCAAGCGTGATCGCGTCGGGCATCTGATCCCCAAGTCCTGAGTCGCCCTGGCTCGCCCAATCCGGCTCAAGGCTAGCCGGCGCGCTCCAGATCGTCGGTAAGCTGCAGCCACTGGGCTTCAACCGCTTCGGTTTCCTGTGCAATGCGCGCGCGCTGAACGGTGAGCTCCTGCAATTGTTTGGCTTGGCCCGGCGTATAGGTGCCGGGTGCAGCCAGTTGAGCATCCAGTCGGTGCGCTTCGGCGGCAAGCTCAGCCAGGCGCTTTTCGCAGCGCGCCAGGCGCGATCGCAGGGGTGCGGTTGCCTGGCGCTGGTCGGCAGTCTCACGACGGCGCTGCTGGGCGTCCGCCTTCGTGCCGGCCGGTTTTGCTGCGGGCTCCTGGCTGGCTTTTGCAGCTGATTTGCCGGGCGCAGCCTGCGCAGCAGAATCGCCAGTGGACAGCCAGCGCGCGTAGTCGTCGAGGTCGCCATCGAAGTCGCTTACGCGCCCGTCGCTGACCAGCAGGAACCGGTCGCTGACAGTGGTCAGCAGATGCCGATCGTGAGACACCAATACCACCGCGCCGGTGTATTCCTGCAGCGCCATTGCCAGTGCCTGGCGCATCTCGAGGTCAAGGTGATTGGTGGGCTCATCGAGCAGCAGCAGGTTGGGGCGCGTGTACGCAACCAGTGCCAGCGCCAGGCGCGCCTTCTCGCCACCGGAAAACGGCGCGATTTGTTCGAATACGCGATTGCCGCGAAAGCCATAACCGGCCAGGTAGTCGCGCTGTTCCTGTTCACCGGGTCGCTGCCCCAGCGTTTGCGCCAGGCGCTGCACATGCAACAGCGCAGAGGCGGCAGGGTCCAGTTGTTCCAGCTGGTGCTGTGCGAAATAGCCGATGGCCAGGTCGCGCGCATCATCGCGTGTGCCACCGCGCCCCTGCAGCACCCCGGCCAGCAGTTTCACCAGCGTCGACTTGCCCGCGCCATTGCGGCCCAGCAGCGCGATGCGATCACCCGGATACACCGTGAGGCTCACCTTGTTGAGCAGCATGTGATCGCCATAACCAACGGACTGTTCGCGCATGACCAGCAGCGGGCGCGGCAGTTTCGCAGGCGGCGCGAAGCTGAACTCGAAGGGCGAATCCACGTGTGCGGGGGCGATGCGTTCCATTCGCTCCAGCGCCTTGAGGCGGCTTTGTGCCTGGCGTGCCTTGGTGGCCGAGGCGCGAAAGCGCTCGACGAACGAATGCATGTGCGCAATCTCGCGTTGCTGCTTGGCGAACAGCGCCGATTGCTGCGACAGCTGCATGGCGCGCGTCACTTCGAAATCCGAGTAATTGCCGCGATACAGCAGGGCGCGTTCGTGTTCGATGTTGACGATGCGGTTGACCACGCGGTCGAGGAACTCACGATCGTGGGCGATCAGCAATAGCGTTCCTGGATACTCCTTGAGCCAGCCTTCGAGCCAGAGAATGGCGTCGAGATCGAGGTGGTTGGTCGGTTCGTCGAGCAGCAACAGGTCAGAGCGGCACATCAGTGCGCGCGCCACGTTGAGGCGCACGCGCCAGCCTCCCGAAAAATCGCGCACGGCACGCGCTTCGTCGGCCGAAGAAAATCCCAGGCCGTGCATCAGCTGCGCAGCGCGGGCGCTGGCGTCGTAACCGCCGCTGCTGGCGTACTCGGCGTACAGCGTGGCCAGGCGCGTGCCGTGATCGTGATTCTCGTCGGTGGCAGCCTCCGCGGCAGCAATGCGCGCCTGCAGCGCGCGCAGGGCCGAGTCGCCGTCGAGCACGAACTCCAATGCGGGCTGGTCGGTGGCGTCGAGTTCCTGTGCCACATGCGCCACCTCGAGATTAGTTGGCATCTCGAAATGGCCGGCATCGGGTTGCAGGTGGCCCTGGACCAGCGCCATCAGGCTGGTCTTGCCGCTGCCGTTTTCACCCGTGATGCCCACTTTCTCGCCGCGGAACAGGCTGAAGCTGGCCTCGGCGAACAGGATTCGCGGGCCTCGGCGCAGGGTGACGGCATCAAGCTTGATCATGGGGCGCGAAGCGTAGGCAAGCCATGCGCCAAGGGCAAGCGGCGGGTAGAATTGTCCCCATGAATAGACCAAAGCGCCTGATGCGCGGCGTTGCTGCGTTGCTTGCGTCCGCAACTTTGCTGATGAGTTTGCCAGCAGTCGCGGATATCGTGGCCACGGACGGTTGGGCGCGAGCCACGGTGCCAGGCACCACGGTGGGCGCGGGCTACATCACCCTGCGCAATAAGGGCACCGAAGCGCGCAACCTGTTGCGCCTTACCACGCCGGTGTGCGATGAATTGTCATTGCACCTCACCAGCGTGGATGCCAATGGTGTTGCGCATATGTGGCCCATCGCAAAGCTCGAGCTCAAACCCGGCGAGGAAGTGCGCTTCGAGCCCAATGGCAAGCACATGATGTTCATGGGCCTGACCAGCCCGCTGGTGGCGGGCAAGACTGTGGCTGTGACATTTGAATTCGAAGATGAGAAGCCGCTGACAGTGCAGCTGCAGATCAGGCCGCTGATGGCGGATATGCCGGGCATGCCCATGGATCACGCCACCATGGACCACTCAAAACACTAGTGGAAAATCGGATCGAGTTTGCGTAAGGCGTCGGCTATGTTGCTCTCGCCGGTGCGCTGGAGTTCGTCCTGGGTGTAAACCCGATACGGCTGCACCGATGACTTGCAGTCGTTCTTGGTTGAAGGACGGATGGCAGTGCCCGTAACCCGGTCGCAGCCCACGTAGGTTTTGGTTTTGGGTTTGGCGCTGGCTTGATCGGTGGGGGCCGGCTTCGTTGGTTCGGTGTCGGCTGCCAGAATTGTCGCTGGACCCAGCAGGCCCGCAATGCCAACAGACAGGATCAGCATGCGCAGTTTCATGAGGCGACTCTACGCCTCCGGTGTCTGCCTATCCACCCGATCGCTTTGCGTCAAACCCCTGTCGTGCAAGTTCCGCAACCAGCTTGTCGCGATGATCTCCCTGGATCTCGATCTTATCCCCACGTACGGCGCCTCCCGCGCCGCAACTGCGCTTTAGCTTGCCGGCAAGGGCCTCCAGCGCGTCGGGGGTCAGGGGCAAGCCGGTGATGACAGTCACGCCCTTGCCACCGCGCCCGGCCACTTCGCGGCCAACGCGGATCTTCGGCGGACCTGCGTTTGCGGCAGGACGCGCGGCCGGCAGCTTGACCGGTTTGTCCATCACCACGCCGCGGAATGTATGCCTGACCTTCATTTTCTGGCCTTCATATAGAATGATTTTATAAGAACTCAAAAGGGGATTGTCATGTCAGTGACCAGTGGTCTGCTCGACAGGCAGCGCATCGTCGCGCGGCCGGGCTTCAATCGCTGGCTGATACCGCCCGCGGCATTGGCCATCCACCTGTGCATTGGCATGGCCTATGGGTTCTCGGTGTTCTGGTTACCGCTGTCGCATGCCATCGGCATCGACAGGTCCGCGCCCGGCGACTGGTCCGTGTCCACCCTGGGTTGGACGTATACGTTGTTCTTCGTGATGCTGGGTTCATCCGCTGCAGTGCTGGGGCACTGGCTCGAGACGGCAGGTCCGCGCAAGGCGGGCGTAGTCGCGGCATTGGCCTGGTCAGGAGGATTGCTGCTGGGCGCGCTGGGCGTGCACCTGCATCAGTTGTGGCTGCTGTGGCTGGGATGCGGCGTAGTCGGCGGCTTTGGCCTGGGCCTGGGTTACATCTCCCCGGTGTCCACTCTGATCAAGTGGTTTCCGGATCGACGCGGCATGGCCACGGGCATGGCCATCATGGGATTCGGGGGCGGCGCGATGATCGGCGCGCCCCTGGCAGATCTGCTGATGAAGCACTTCGCGTCGCCGACATCCGTTGGGGTCGCGCCAACGCTGGTGGTGATGGCCGGCGTCTATCTGGTGGCCATGATGTGCGGTGCATTTGGATATCGCGTGCCACCACCTGGCTGGCAACCCGCCGGATGGACACCTCCGCCGGTCACGGCATCCAGGTTCAAGACCTCCCGACATGTGAATGTCGACAAGGTGTTGGGCGTGCCGCAGTTCTGGCTGTTGTGGGCAGTGCTGTGCCTCAATGTCAGCGCAGGTATCGGCGTGGTGGGCATGGCATCACCCATGCTGCAGGAAGTGTTCGGTGGCCGGCTGCTGGGTGGCACGCAGCAGCTGGGGCAACTGATGCCTGACGCCCGCGCGCAGGTCGCAACCATCGCCGCTGCATTCGCTGGCCTGCTGTCGCTGTTCAACATCGTCGGTCGAATTGCCTGGGCGTCCTTTTCCGATGTGATCGGGCGCAAGGCCACTTACACGGTGTTCTTCGTGCTGGGCATCGCGCTTTACGCAGCTGCGCCTTCTGCCGGTGCAGCGGGATCCGTCGCCCTGTTCGTGGCGATTTTCTGCGTGATCCTGACCATGTATGGCGGCGGGTTCGCTACCATCCCGGCCTATCTCGCGGACCTGTTCGGTACGCAGCACGTGGGCGCCATCCATGGACGATTGCTCACCGCCTGGTCAGTGGCCGGCATACTCGGCCCAGTGGTTGTGAACTACATCCGCGAATTCCAGCTCCACGCAGGCGTGCCACCTTACCAGGCGTACAACACCACGCTCTACATCCTCGCGGCGCTGCTGCTGGGTGGATTGACCTGCAACCTGCTGGTGCGGCCGGTGGCCGACAGACACTTCATGTCTGATGCTGAGTTGGCCGCTGAGCGGCGCAAGGCACATGAGGTCGAGGTCGTTGCAGCGCCCGGCGGTGATGGCGCACTGGTAGCCGCGATGGTCGGCGCGGCACCAACTGCGACTGTGAAAGTGGTGCTTGCCTGGCTGGCCGTGGGAATACCGCTGGCCTGGGGCATATGGACAACGCTAACCAAGGCATTGCCGCTGTTCGGTATCCGCTGACGTGACGCCGAGGCGCGCCACAGCAGCGCGCCGCGCTACACCAGTTTCTGTATCTTCTGCTTGCGCCAGTACAGTCGGTAGAACGTCGCCTGGAATATCAACATCGCAACGAAGGTGATCGGGTAGGCCATCCACACGCCGTTGGTGCCGTATTGGCGGCTGAGGAAGTACGCCGAAGGCACTTCCACCAGGACGATGGCGCTTATCGAAAGTAGGGTGGGGACTATCACCGTGCCGCTGGAACGCATCACGCCTGAGGTCACCGCCGCTGCGCCGAAGATCAGCGTGCTCCACAACACTATGTGCAGCAGGTTCATTGCGATCTCGGTGGTCATCACGTCCTTGGTGAACAAGCCGATGACCGAGCGGGCGAAAATGTACATCAGCAGCAGCAGGGTGCCGGTGATGGCGAAGTTGATCATGATGCCGGCACGTGTAATCGACCCCAGCTTTTCCGTGTGGCCGGCGCCAATAGCCTGTGCGCCCAATATGGATGCGGCTATGGCGATGGACATGGCGGGGAACTGCACGTAACCCAGCACCTGGTTGCCGACCCCGTAGGCAGCAGTGGCATGCGAGCCGAACCCGTTGACCATGGAAAGCAGCGCGACTTCCGCCAGGGACATGACCACCATCTGCATTGCGGTGGGAATGCCGATGCGCAGCACCGACTTGAGGATGGCGCCGTCGATACGGAAATGCCGCGCAAATTCGGCGCTGGGCGCCAGCACGTGGCCCTTGCGGTACATGTAGAAGCACAGCCAGACCAGCGTGGTGCTGAACGCGACGACGGCACCGATCGCGGCGCTGGTGACACCGAATTGTGGCAGGCCCCACCAGCCCTTGATGAGCATGGGTGTGACAATGAGGCCGACAATGGTGGACACGATCAACGCATACAGTGGCGTGACCGTATCGCCCACGCCGCGCATGATGGACGTGAGCAGCATGAACACGAAAAACCCGGGCATGGCATAGAGCATCACGCGCGAATAGGCCGTGGCCTCCTGCAGGATGTCGGGCGGCGTGTTGAGTTTGCCCAGCAGCAGGTGCGCGAAGGTGCCACCAAACAGTGCAACCGCCAGGCCGCCGATTACACCCACTGTCAACGTGGTGCCGGCAATCGCGCGCACGCGCTCCGGCTGCTTGGCGCCCCAGGCCTGGCCAATCAGCACCGATGCGCCTGATCCCAGGCCCATCACGAATGAAATCAGGAACAACATCAGCGGAAAGAACGCCGAGGCCGCAGCCAGCGCCTGAACACCAATCATTTTTCCCAGGAATATGTTGTTGAGCGTGCCAGAGAGGGACTGCAGGATGTTGGCCAGCATCATGGGGACAAGGAACATCAGGAATGTCTTCCACATGGGCTGATGCATATTTATTGCCGGTCGCATGCTCTGGGGGCTCCTTTTGCGCGGTATGATGCCAGTTCTAGTAACCCGGCGTGGCCCAGGATTCGGCCTCGAAACAACATGCACCAAGCCGCGGTCATCCTCGGCCTGATTATTCTGAACGGTTTGTTTGCGTCGGCAGAGCTGGCGCTGGTGCAGGCGCGCAAGCCGCGCCTGAAAGCGCTCGCCGAAAAAGGCAACCCCGGCGCGCGCGTGGCACTCAAGCTGCTTGAACACCCGACGCGGTTGCTGTCTTCCGCTCAGTTCGGCATCACGCTGGTAAGCGTGCTCACCGGCGTATACAGCGGCGCAGCATTTTCCGATCAGGTCGGTAACTGGATTGCGCAGTTTCCGCTGCTGGCCCCCTATGCGCGCGAGCTTGCGTATGGCGCCATTGTCGTGGTGATGACCTATTTTTCATTGGTCCTGGGCGAACTGGTGCCCAAGCGCATGGCCATGGCGCATGCCGACCGCTGGGCCACGCTGGTCGCCATTCCCGTACAGTTCATCGCGGTGATTGGTGCGCCGATCGTGTGGCTGCTCCAGAAGTCCACCGATGCATTGCTTAGCCTGATGCCGACGGGTGGCGGTGCCCAGACCGCTGTGACAGACGACGATGTGCGCGCACTAGCCACCGAGGGAATGCATACCGGTGCCCTGCATAGGCACGAGGCTGAGATGATCGATTCAGTGCTGCGTCTTGCTGATCGCAACATCGATGCCATCATGGTGCCGCGTGGCGACATCCTCTGGCTCGATGTGGATGAACCGGTGACCACGCTGTGGGATGAGGCGCGACGCAGCGGGCATGCCCGTTTCCTGCTGTGTCGGGGCGAACTGGAACAATTAATCGGCGTGATCTCGCTGGCCAACCTGGGTGAAGCACTGCGTCGCGGCAAGATCGATCCGGATCTCGATGTGCAGCAGCCCCTGCACGTGCCGGAAAGCATCTCCATCTTCAAGCTGCTCGAAACTTTCCGGCGCTCCAGCGTGCACCTGGGTGTTGTTACCAATGAATACGGCGGTATCGAGGGCCTGGTGACGCCCGCCGACATACTCAAGGCCATTGCCGGGGAAATGCCGGAGCTGGGCACGCGCGATGCAGCCAACGTGGTGACGCGCGATGACGGCAGCTGGCTCATCGACGGACACCTGCCCATTCACGAAGCGGAACGCGCGCTGGCCCGTCGCGACCTCTCACGCGGCGACAACTACAACACCATGGCCGGATTCGTGTTGTGGCATCTCGGCCGCCTTCCAGTGGCCGGAGAGCGCCTGGCGTGGCGTGACCTCAGCATCGAGGTAGTCGACATGGACGGGCTGGTAATCGACAAGCTGCTGATCACGCCGCGCAGCTCGCAGGGGTTGAAAGCGGGCGTTTAGCGCGCCTGGTCTATCGGGCCAGTTTCAATGTGCCAGCCCGCTGACGGACACGGCCTTGACCAGCACCCACACCGGCGTGCCAATGGTGAGCTCCAGCTCGCGCGTGGCTGCGCCGGTGACGCGTGAAAGCAGCGTGACTCCCGCGCATTCGACTTCGACCAGATCGTTGCCACCGCTGGACGCAATGCCGCGCACCACACCGCGCAGCTGATTACGCACGGAGAGTCCGTGCGGTTCAGTCACTGCAAGGATCAGGTCGCGCGCTAGTAGCTGCACGCGCAGATCTTGTCCCGGCGATAGCGAGCCGGCCGGCACCCGCAGCAATCCCTGTCCAATCGCCACTTCTGCAAGGCCACTGGCGGCATCCACGGACGTGACTCTGCCGTCGATGACGGCGCCCATTGCGTCGGCGCCCACAATTGCCTGCAGGGCCGATGATCGACTCACGCTGCCCAGCTCGCCGGTGGCCGTGACGCGACCCGCGTCCATCACCACCACATGCGTGGCCAGACGCAGGATTTCATCGAACTGATGGCTGACATAAACCATGGGGATGGCGAAGTGATCGCGCAGTCGCTCGAGGTAAGGCAGCACTTCTTCGCGACGCGCGGCATCCAGTGACGAAAGCGGCTCGTCCAGCAGCAACAGCCGTGGCTGGGACAGCAGCGCGCGACCCAGGGCAACGCGCTGCTTTTCGCCGCCTGAAAGCCCGCCGGGACGCCGCGCCAGCAGCGCAGATAGCCCCAGCAACGCGACCACGTCATCGAACAGGCCGGCAGTGACAGTGCCCTTAACGCGCCTTGCGCCGTATTCCAGGTTGCCGCGCACCGAGTAGTGCGGAAACAACCGCGCGTCCTGGAACACATAGCCGACATGACGCTGCTCCGCCCTGCGACGGATATCCGCAGGGGTGTCCAGCCAGCACTCATCATCAAGACACACCTTGCCGGCACCGTCCGCGGTGAGGCCGGCAATCACGTTGATCAGCGAGGTCTTGCCACAACCTGAGCGACCGAACAGCGCGGTGACACCAGGTGTCGGCGCGTCGAACCTTGCATCGAGCGTGAAGTCGCCGCGCTGCAACTGGACATTGACGCTGAGCATCAGCGTCCCAGCCATCGGCGCAGGCCGCGCGCCAGCACTTCGGCGATGAGCAGCCCCGCAAGCCCCAGCCCCAGTGACAACATTGCCAGGCGCGCTGCCGTGGCATTGCCATCGGGAGTCTGCAACGCCGTATACAGCGCCAGCGGCAAGGTTCGCGTTTCCCCCGGAATGTTGGAGACAAACGTGATTACCGCACCGAATTCACCCAGTCCTGCGGCGAAAGCAGTCACTGCGCCCGCAAGCACACCAGGCATCATCAGTGGCAGGGTGACGGTAACAAATCGATCCCAGGGGCCAGCACCAAGTGTGCGCGCGGCGTCTTCAAGTCCGCGATCCACATTTTCCAGCGCAATGCGCATGGATCGCACCATCAGCGGGAATGACATCACCGCGGTGGCGATTGCGGCACCCAGTGTGGTGAATACCAGTTGCACTCCGAAGTGCCGGTCAAGGAATCCGCCCAGCGGCCCACGGGTGCCCAGCAGCAGCAACAACAGGTAACCGACCACCACTGGTGGCAATACCAGTGGCAAGTGCACCATGGCGTCGAACAATGTCCGGCCCGGAAAGCGGCGTCGCGTCAGCAGCCATGCAATGCAGATGGCGGGGACCAGGCTCATGGCCACGCTGCGCGCGGCTACTGCCAGGCTTAACTTAAGCGCGGAAATTTCCGCTTCGCCCAGGTTCATGAAGTCGGTCAGGTTGCCCATTGCGGCATAATAAGCCAATGAGCAACCGTCCCATCGTGACCATCCAGTCCCATATCCTGCAGCAGCAGGCCAGATTCCCCGAAGCCACCGGCGACCTGTCCTGGATACTCTCGGCCATCTCCATTTCCGCCAAGATGATCGCCGCGCAGGTGCGCCGCGCACGCCTTGAAGACGTGCTGGGCAGCGCCGGCGCACACAACGTGCAGGGTGAGCAACAGCAGAAACTGGATGTCATCGCCAACGACATCCTGATGCGCAATCTTGGCGGGCGCGAGGGCGTGGCCGTGGTTGCTTCGGAAGAAAACGAAGAGCCGGTAATCCTGCGCACCGAAAACGATGGCAGCACGCGCTACTGCGTGATGTTTGATCCGCTGGACGGTTCGTCGAACCTCGACATCTGCGGCTCGGTGGGCACAATATTCAGCATCCTGCGCAAGGACCGGCGCTCGGCGAAAATCGAGGATTCCCTGCTGCAGCCCGGCAGTCGCCAGGTCGCAGCTGGCTACGTGATGTATGGATCTTCCACGGTGCTGGTGCTGACGCTGGGCACCGGCG
>JBDTPN010000002.1:0-192591 GCA_039932715.1 Pseudomonadota bacterium
TGCAGGAGCGCGTTGCCAAGCTCTCCGGTGGTGTTGCCGTGATCAAGGTCGGTGCCGCAACCGAAGTCGAGATGAAGGAAAAGAAGGCCCGTCTTGAAGACGCGCTGCACGCCACGCGTGCCGCCGTTGAAGAAGGTGTGGTTCCCGGCGGTGGCGTGGCGCTGATCCGCACGCTCAAGGCGCTCAAGGATCTGGAAGGCGTGAACGAGGACCAGACCGTAGGCATCCGCCTGCTGGCCCGTGCGCTGGAAGAGCCGCTGCGTCAGATCGTCGAGAACGCAGGCGAAGATGCTGCGGTGGTCCTTAATGCCGTCAAGGCAGGCAAGGGCGCCTATGGCTACAACGCAGCGACCGGCGAGTATGGCGACATGCTCGAGGCCGGCATCCTGGATCCGACCAAGGTCACGCGACTGGCACTGCAGAACGCGTCTTCGGTCGCCGGTCTGTTGCTGACCACCGAGGTGATGATCGCCGAAGCCCCCAAGGAAGAAGCTGACCACGGCCATGGCGGCGGTGGTGGTGGCGGAATGGGTGGAATGGGCGGAATGGATATGTAACGCATCGCGTTACTTGACCATCGTTCGAATAAAAGCCCCGGCGGGAAACTGCCGGGGCTTTTTTCTGATGTTGGGGCATTCGATTCGGGCGCGTCGTCCGCGTGCTAGCCTCGTACCCATGTGACAACAAGAATTCCGGGGGCGTAATGAAGATCATGTCTGGTGCGTTATTGGCCCTGCTAATGGGTTCCACGGTGACTTTGGCCGCCACGCCGGCGTTGCCTCCCGTGACCACGGAACCCAAGGCGCCTCTGGTGCCGCAAATCCCCGCTCCCGAGTGTGACCGCAGTTGCCTGACGAGGCAGGTCGATGCCTGGTACGCGGCTCTCACTGCAAACAATCCCGCCGGCCTGCCTCAGGCCGCGAGCGCACGCATCACCGAAAACGGCAAGGTGAAGAAACTTGCCGACACGTTCTGGGCCAGCGCAGAGCAAGTGGTGTGGCGCTTTGACATCGCCAATGTGCAACGCGGGGACACCGGCACGCAGGCCGTGGTGCGCAATGCCGACGGCAGCAAGACTCTGCACCTGCTGCGCCTCAAGGTGAAGGCTGGCCGAATCACCGAGATTGAGATCATCAAGTGCAACGAGGGGCAGGCGGGTGCGCTGTGGGGACCGGACCAGCTCACCACCGTGTCGCCACTGTTGACCCTTTCGATTCGCGAGCAGGATCGTGATTCCTACTATGACCTGATCGGTACGGCCGAGAGCTACTGGCGCGCCTTCCAGACCAACGGCACCACGCTGTACCGCCGCGCGCGCATTGCGCCCGATACGCAGCGCTTCGAGAATGGGCAGCAGACCACCGGCTTCGTGCGCAACGGCGTATTCAACGACACTCAGCGCGGCTTCGACCAGGGCGCATTCCTCGGCCGCAACATCTGGGGCCGCCGTTACGCGGTGGTGGATGAGGAGCGCGGCGTGGTGCTGTGCATAGCGCGCTTCGGCCTCAAGGACGGGGCCAAGAGCCAGAGCGTTGCGACCGCGAGTGACCGATTGGTCGGCGAATTCTTTGCGGTCAAGAACGGGCAGATCTCGCACATTCAGGCAGTATTGTTCAATCTGCCTGATGCGCAAGACACGGGATGGCCGACGACGGACTACGGCCCGGATCGGGGGTCTCTGGAGTTCTATTGAAACAACTGTTCATCTGACCACCCTGATCAAAGAGCCGCTGCGTTAGATCGTCGAGAACGCAGGCGAAGATGCTGCAGTGGTTCTCAATGCCGGCAATTGGCCCTGCAAATGGACTCCACGCGTGGGATTCAGGCAGGCGCTGCGATAGGCAACGAGTCGTGCCTGGAGTCCCCGGCCAGTGGTGGGCGATGCTTCATCGGCGAATACTGCGGCCACAAAGCCCGTAATGGAGCGCGCCAGCGCAGACGGGAAAGCGCCAGCAGTTACCGCACCTGGATGTGCCACCGTATCCGTTACTCCTCGCCTGACAACCACTGACATTGTCCTGGCGCGGGCATCGCGATGCTAACGGATGCAGTCTGCGAAGGCGATTGTCCGAGGGGCGATTGGTGCGCGTGCTGCCGCATCTGGCGCTGCCTCCCGTTTCGATCTCTGCCATGTACCTGGAACGGCGCTACCTGCCGGCCCGGCCCCGCCTTCGAGTGCCGCGAGTGCAAGCTGGTAGGCGGCGCCATCGTGAACGGCAATGGCCTGGTCCACAGAGTCGAACTCGATGATCACGGTTCTTTCCATCCTGCCATCCTCGTAGGCCGTGACCGCGGAGGCTCTCGCCAGGAAGCGTCCACTACCTCCTTCGATTGCGGGAACGGCAAGCTTTGCGTAGGAGGAAAGTTTGTTGGCGTCGCTTATCTGAAAAAAAAGCCCCGGCGGGAAACCGCCGGGGCTATTTAGTTGGTGATAAAAGGCAGCGAACTCAACTCCGCCTCCCTGGCTTTTTAGAACTTGGCTTCCACTCCCACGTAGAAGCGACGGCCCAGCGGATCGTAGAACTGTGGCAACGTCGTGTCGGTGTTAGTGTCAACGCCGGGGTTGGCTCCATAGACCAGCGGCTTCTTGTCGAGCAGATTGTCTATGCCGGCCCTGAAGGTGTATTTGTCCCAGCGATATCCGCCACTGAGGTTGAACAGGTTGTAGGAGGGCGTGCCCTGCACCGTGGTCGCGGGGTTCAATGCCGCGGCCTGGTTCTTGAGGCTCGAATAGTATTGCCATCCCAGGTTCAGGTCGAAACTGTTCCACCTGTAGCTGGCAGTAGAATAAGCCCTGAACGTGAACATGCCACCCAGCTGGCCGATCTGGTCGGCAGTACCCTTGGAATCCACCAGCGCAGAGGTTGGCGACGTCTGGTACTCGAACTTGTCCAGATAGGTGAAGTTCGTGTTCAGACCGAGGTTGCCTGGACCAACCGGCACTGACCAGGCTATTCCCACGTCGAGTCCCTGAGTGGTCAGGTTGCCGAGGTTTGAATACAGCGCGTCGACTGTTGCACGGTCACCCGTCACTGGATGTCTTGCGATCAGCTTGCACCATGAGTTGGTGACGTCGTAAGTCGGGTTCGAGGCACCGTCGGAGTTGAAGCAATTGTTGTACACGATGGTCGATGAAATTGGCGAGATCGTGTCCGTCAGATCGATCTTGTAGGCATCGACGGTAATATTGAGGCGATCCCAACCAAACGGATTACTGATGACAGCGCCCAAAGTATAGGTCTTGCCGGTCTCTGGTCCGACGTTCGGGTTACCCTTGGTGATCTCGATTTCCAGCGGGAAGAATGCGGGTCCACCTGGGCGGAACCAGGCATTGGGGCCACCCGGTCCCGTGTCAAACAGCGAGGTGCTGTTCCCGATGAGGGCGCGGCACAGGGCCTGGACCTTCAGGCGGTTCGGATTGCTGGCCTTGTTGCCCCAGGCCGACAGCGTGTTCACCGAGCAGGGATCCAGGTTCGGGAACGCCACCACGGCTTGCGTGGGCCCGGTAAACAACTCGGCGGTATTGGGCGCGCGCGTCGCGAACTGGTAGCCCCCGCGGAAGGACAGCTCATTCATTGCCTTCCAAGTGAACAGGGCCTTGTAAGTGCTGTGGCCACCAGCGGTGTTGAAGTCCGAGAAGCGGTAGCCAAGCTCCAGGTCCAGGTTCTTGATCACCGGAACTAGCGCTTCGCCGTAGATTTCCTTCACGTTGGTGCTGCCGTTCGTGCCATTGGAGGCAAACAGGCCAACGGGATTGTCGAGCACCTGCTCGACCGAATTGCCCGGATCAAACACAAAGTCGTTCTTGCGATATGACACGCCCGCTGCAAAGCGGACGTCGCCCGTCGGCAGCGTGAAGGCCATGCCCTGCAAGTTGGCTTCCATGATCTCCTGCGTGAGATCGGTCTCGTTCCTCATGCGGGTTTCTATGCCCTTGAGGCAGCTGGCCGATGGTGAGAATTCCGAGAATACCGGCAGGCCTGACGGGCAATCGATCCGATAGCCGCTGCCAGAACTGGTGAAATTAGTTCCAGCGCCGAAGCCCGGCTTGGCAACCAGGAACTGGTAGCGTTGCAGTGAGGGCAGGTGCGAGGTCTCGGCGATGATGTTCGTGTCACCGCGCGACACATAGGCATCCCAGGTCCAGTCACGGAAGCCGACGTTGCCCTTCAACCCGGCAAGGATCTGCCAGACATTGTTGGTGTTGGTGGTGTTGATGGCTCCGTTGTAGTCCAGCACCTGGAACAGGCTCCAGGGCGAGGTCGGGCCCGTGGTGCCGGCCGCGGGCGGCGGGGTGCCAGTCGTAACGACTGCGCGCGAATTGAGCAATGATTGCAGGGCCGCTGGCAGCGGCGTCGCCGCATTGACGGGAATCGGTGCCTGCCAGACCGTGATGGCCGGCGGGAGGCCACCGCGCTGCCTCACCACCACATTGCTGAAATTGGTCTGGACGTATGCGCTCACGTTATCCGTGATGTCGTACGTGGCCTTGCCGAAAATTGAATGTCGTTCCAGCGGACTCGAGAGAAACCCATCCGTAAAGATCTGATCCAGGTTACCGCTGCCCGTCAGCTTCCTGATCATGGTGAAAGCGCCGGCGTCCAGACTGTTCAAGGGGCCCTTGTAACCAAGGCCACCATGGTCCGCAGTGAAGGGCGTGCCGTCATTGTTGAAGTAGATCACCTGGCTGTTCGACACTGTGCCCGGTGCCACGGTGGGGAACAGCGCATCAACCGCTGCCTGCGTCGGCCGGTTGTTGGCAGTCTGCCCGGTGTTGTAGCCCCGCGGTACGATGAAGCCGCCGCCCAGGTTGCCCGGATCCATCCAGCCGTTGACGTAGAAGTCGCGATTCTTCTGCAGAACGCCGTCGCGCTTGGTCCAGTCGATGCCAACCATGATGTTGCCGCGATCGTCCGCAGAGTTCATGCCCATGAGGACGCTGACACGGGAATCCGAACCGTCTCCTTCCTGGGAAATTCCGGTCTGCATGTTGATATCCAGACCCTGGAAATCATGCTTCAGCTGGAAGTTGACCACGCCGGCAATGGCATCGGGGCCATACACGGCCGAAGCGCCGCCGGTGATTACTTCGACGTTCTCAATGGCTGCCGAAGGAATAGTGTTGATATCGATGACCAGTGACGCATTGGCGGGCTGGGCACGCCGACCGTCTATCAGCACCAGGTTGCGATTGGGTCCAAGTCCGCGAAGGTTGACCGTTGCCGCACCCGGGCTGCTCGCCGCGCCGCTCTGGATGCTGGAGGTGAATTGCGTGCCGCCCGGAACGAACTGGGGCATCTTGTTGAGGACGGTTTCAATACCCGTGCCCGAGGTGTTCTTGAAGGCTTCGGCCTCCACCGTGACAATGGGACTGGGGGCGTCCAGATCCCGGGGTCGCTGGATACGTGAGCCGGTGACGGTGACCTCTGCAAGCTCCTCTTCGGCGGCAAAGGCCAGTGGTGTTACAGCAGAACTGCCCAAGGCAGCCGCGACGGCTGCGGATACGA
This sequence comes from Pseudomonadota bacterium, assembly GCA_039932715.1. GTDB lineage: Bacteria > Pseudomonadota > Gammaproteobacteria > Steroidobacterales > Steroidobacteraceae > ZC4RG30. Next base: position 5,508 of record JBDTPN010000002.1, read on the forward strand.
GCCAGCGCGAAGCGCGGGCAGGCCTTGCGGCCGAATTAGTGGACGTCATTGATTCCCCCGTTGAGATTGCTCATTCGACCCGTATGGCAGGGCCTACGCTTTTACTGGCGCCTCCCCCGATACCGGGTTGGTTATACTGCTGTGATTACGTAAAAAGCAACGTATGTTGCGACTAAACCACAGCAAATCTGCCGCGGCCTGTGGACATAGAATGGTGCCCAGGCAGAGGTCCCCGCGGAGTTGGACATGAATAGTCGGCGCACTTTCCCCTTGTTTTCCACGCCTCTGTACGTAAACAACCTGGGGAACTTCGACAAACCGGATCTGCGTTACCTGGACTACACGCACACCACTCCATCGGGGGAGTCGTTCAACTTTTTGAGCTCTGTCGACAAGAACGTCCTGGACCGGCCGGAGCTGGGCCACATCCGCGTTCTGATCGAGAGCGAGATCGAGTTCTGCGCGCGGGATCTTTATGCCCTGACCAGGGATGTTCAGTTCTACATCACGAACTCGTGGGTGAACATTTATGGGCGCGGCGACCAGGCCGGCCCCCACATGCACCACAATTCACTGCTCTCCGGGGTGTTGTACCTGCAAGCCACGGACACAGGCGGCGAAATCGTCTTCCACAAGGACATGCAAAGCCAGGTGCCGTTTCCAATGGCTATCGATCCTGAGGTGGTATCGCAGAATATTTATAACTGCAGGAGCTGGGGCTACAAACCCCAGACTAACGACATCTGCATCTTCCCCTCCATCCTCTCGCACTCTGTGCAACCCAACAATTCGGACGAGGCGAGGTGGTCGCTGGCGTTCAATGCTTTTGTCAGGGGCAGGTTCGGGGCAATCCACCAATTGCACCTGAAGTAGGGGGCACCAATCCGCAACCGGTGGACGTCTCAACCTATGAGCGGCTGTTCCGCTCGATAGTCGCGGACGACCTGTCGCTGCGGAGCTGAGCCATCAAGCTGCGATAGGCACTGGGCGTAACGCGATAGGGCTCGCGAAATTTCTGGCCAAAATGCGAGGCACTGTTGAATCCGCACTCCAGCGCGATTTCCATGATCGTGCGGTTGGCGTAATCCGTGCTGCACAGCAGGGACGCAGCGCGCTCCAGTCGGCGCCGTAGAAGAAAAGCCGAAAGCGACTCTCCTAGTACGCGGCTTGCCGCCGTAACCGGTAGTACCACCGACCCGACAAGACGCGAGGCATTGGGGAGGCAGCTTTCCAGCACGCGGCTTCGACCAGGGCGCATTCCTCGGCCGCAACATCTGGGGCCGCCGTTACGCGGTGGTGGATGAGGAGCGCGGCGTGGTGCTGTGCATAGCGCGCTTCGGCCTCAAGGACGGGGCCAAGAGCCAGAGCGTTGCGACCGCGAGTGACCGATTGGTCGGCGAATTCTTTGCGGTCAAGAACGGGCAGATCTCGCACATTCAGGCAGTATTGTTCAATCTGCCTGATGCGCAAGACACGGGATGGCCGACGACGGACTACGGCCCGGATCGGGGATCGCTGGAGTTCTACTGAGTGCCGGGAAACTGCCTGTCGAGGCTCTCGTCAGACGCCCGATACGATGCGCATGTCCCGCACTGCCCCGCCATCCAGCGCCGCCAGCGCAAGCTGGTAGGCGGCGCTGTCGTGAACAGCGATGGCCTGCTCCACGGAGTCAAACTCTATGACCACGGTTCGGTCCAGCTTGCCATCCTCATAGGCCATGACTGCGATAGATCGAGCCAGGATTCGTCCACCACCGCTTTCGATAGCGGGGCCGGCAAGCTTTGCATAAGCGGAAAGTCTGGTCGGGTCGGTGATCTGCCGATAACAGGAGATCCAGTAGGCTTTTGACATGGGACGCTCGTTGCGGTGGGTTGCGCCCATTATCCCACGGCACCGTTCGTCGACATGGAACATCATGGGAAAATCTACACGGGGGAGGGCATTGCAATGGGACTCATCAATAGACTGTCAAAGGTGTTCGTGCTGGTTCTTGTTGCAGCGCTCGCGCAAGCCGCACACGCACAGGACGCGCAGGTTGCGCGGATGCGCGCGGCGCTGGCTGCACCCGACCGCCCCCAGGAAAACAAGGCGCGCGATGCTGACCGCAAGCCAGTCGAGACCGTGCAGTTCTTCGGCATCAAGACCGGCGACACTGTAATCGATATGGTCGCCGCGGGCGGTTGGTTCACCGAGGTGCTGTCGGCCGCCGTGGGTCCAACCGGCAAGGTGTACTCGCAGAATCCGGCATTTCTCGTGCAGGCAGATGCCGAGAAGGCTTTGCTCGCCCGCCTTGGCAACGCGGAGGCGGTGCATGTGCCGCTCGCTGAGGCTGGCATCGTTGCCAAGGTCGATGCCGTGGTCACGGCGCTCAACCTGCACGATGTCTACAATGGCTATGGCGATCAGCCTGGCGGCGAGGCGCAAGCGGTAGGATTCCTGCGTACCCTTTACGCTGCGCTGAAGCCGGGCGGCGTGCTTGGTGTGATCGACCACGTAGGTGTGGCCGACAAGGACAACAAGAGCCTGCATAGAATATTGCCGCAACAGGCGCGCGATATGATCACCAAGGCAGGCTTCACCATCGAGGCGCAGTCGCCACTGCTGGCGCATTCCGGGGACGACCACACCAAGAACGTGTTTGATCCGGCTGTCAGAGGCAAGACGGATCAGTTCGTGATTCGGGCGCGCAAACCGCGCTGATGATTTGTGCCTCGTTGAGCCTGCGCAGCGGGCTCATATAGGAAGTACAGGTTTCAGTTCCAGCGAGAAGCTGCCGGGGCAACTTTATCGGGCGTATGCGGTCCGGCGCGCGTTGCTGATGCGCAACACGTTATCACTCTAAATCAACTCCGCGAGCCGCCCTACTTGCTGTCTAGGGCAGGTTCATGCGTCAATGCGGGCCGGAGTGGTAACAACCACTACATAATTTCAATTTGGGGGATCTCATGAAGTCGAATGGCATGAAGCTGTCGCTTGTATCCGCGGCAGTGCTCGCTGCCCTGCCCGCATTGGCCCAGCAGGCAAACCAGGCTGGCACAGAACTGGAAGAGGTCGTCGTTACCGCACAGTTCCGTACGCAGAAGCTGCAAGACACTCCCATCGCGATCACGGCCGTCAACGCTGCGATGCTCGAGGCGCGTGGCCAGACCAGCATTACGGAAATCGCCGCTCAGGCGCCCAACGTGTCGCTGCGGCCGCAGGGTCAGGGCGGCGGCACAGGTCTTATCGCCTACATCCGCGGCGTGGGTCAAACCGACTTCATCTTTGCGGTTGATCCGGGCGTTGGCATCTATGTCGACGATGTCTACATCCCGACACTGTCGAGTTCGCTGCTTGAGCTGATGGACCTCGATCGCGTCGAAATACTGCGCGGCCCCCAAGGCACGCTGGCAGGCAAGAATTCCATCGGCGGCGCGATCAAGCTGTTCAGTGCCAAGCCCCAGGGCGACGACTCAGGTTCGTTCAAACTGTCATACGGTTCATTCAACGAAGTGGACCTGCGCGGAATGGCCGACCTCAAGCTCACCGATACCCTGGCATTGCGCATTTCGGGCATGAGCCACGGGATGGATGGCTATGTAGGTAACCTCGACTATGGCCAGACGCATCCTGGTTCGAACGTGCCCCAGAACACGGCGCGTGGAAACGGGAATTCCGACTATTCAACAATGGGCGGACAGAGCCATGTTGCCGGCCGTGCGGCTCTGCGCTGGACGCCCAGCGACCAGCTCGAGGTTAATGTTTCGGCCGACTACACCCGCGAAAGCGACGATGTCATTCCCAATGTCCTGATCGCTGGGGGCAAGGTCCGCGCCGCAAATGGTACCTTCGATCCCTTTTCGACCGGTGTCTCGCAATCGACGAATCTTGTCCCGTCGCCTTCCACTACTCCCTGGCTGGTCGGCAAGAACGGTCAACAAATCAACATGTCCTGCGCCTTCGTTCCTTACGGCCCCTATAGCTGCGATACCGGCGGCGATCTGAAGGGCTGGAAGAAGGGTTTCGTCAGCTATTCAACCTTCCTCGATGGCATGCAGCCGACCGTCCAGGCTCCGTTTAAACCCTATTTCTCGTTGCCACTGGCCCAGTTCACGGGCTCTGGCGTCATGGCCAACGTGAGCTACCACCTCAACGACAATATGGAGTTGGTGTATATCGGGTCGTATCGCGAGTACGAGTCGAAGTTCGGGCAGGATCAGGATGCCACTCCTATTCCGGTGGCGCAGCTCGACAACCAACTGAACCACCATGCGTTCACTTCGGAAGCCCGGTTCAATTTCAAGACTTCGGGCGGCTTTCTCGAAGGTACTGCCGGACTCTTCTATCTTGACCAGCAGGGCACGTACACCGCCCGCGTGGATCTGAACTACGTCAATCCGACCATTGACTTCCTGCATGGCCCGGACCTCACACCCAGCACCACCAAGGCGGTGTTTGGCACGGCGACCATCCACCCCACTGAGGCTCTGAGCTTCACCGGTGGACTGCGTTATACCGAGGATCAAAAAGACTACACCTACTTCCGTTCCAACCCTGATGGCAGCCAGGTGAACGCTGGCGCGTGTTTCGGTCCGGGCGGTACGGTCTTCAGCGCGCCGAATTGCATACTCGCGGGCATTTACGGGATTACCGGCAGCTTCAAGGGCGATCGCACCGATTGGCGCCTCGTCGGCGATTACCGCTTTACGCCGGATTTGATGGCCTATGTTTCGGCCGCGACCGGATTCAAGGGTGGCGGCGTCAACCCGCGACCGTTTGTTGCTGACCAGCGCCTGCCATTCAAGCCGGAAACCCTCACCACTTATGAGGCTGGATTGAAGTCCGACCTGTTTGATCGCCACATGCGTTTGAACGGCGCGGTGTTCTTCAACAAGTACGAAGACATCCAGCTCAACAAGGCCGTGTGTCCGGAATCGTCTTTGCCGGCGCCGTGCGCGCGACCTGACAATATCGGTGCAGCCGATGTGAAGGGCGCCGAACTGGAGGCCTCGATCTATCCGGGTCATGGATTGTCGTTTGATGGCAGCATCAGCTACCTCAACTTCAAGTACACCTCCCCGACCACAGCGGCAGGCAACCTTGTCAACACCAGCATCCCGAAAGACAGCATAACGCCGTATACGCCTGAGCTGACTTATTCGGTGGGCGGTCAATACGATCACCCGTCCGATGTCGGCACGTTCAGCATTCGCCTGGATGCTGCCTATCAGGGCGATATCTACACCAATGCCGAAAACACCATCTGGTCGAAAATCGACAGCCGCATCCTGACCAACGCCCGCCTCACCTGGTCCGATCTGAAAGACGCCTGGAAGGTGTCTTTCGAGATCCGGAACCTCACCGACGAGTACTACTTCCAGACCAAGGGCGACGCCACAACCGCACTCGGCACGGTCAGCGGCGTGCCCGGCCTGCCGCGCACCTTCCTGATGTCGGTGGAACGCAAGTTCTGATCTGACTGAGGTTCGTCACTTAAGGGGCCGCCGTCGCAAGACGGTGGCCCTTTTTCTTTCAGGCGCTGCGGAAGGCGCGGGGCGTGACGCGATAGTGCTTGCGAAAGCTCTGGCCAAAGTGCGACGCACTGTTGAATCCGCACTCCAGCGCGATTTCCATGATGGTGCGGTTGGCGTATTCGGCGCTGCCCAGCAGGGACGCAGCGCGCTCCAGTCGGCGCCGCAGCAGAAATGCCGACAGCGGCTCTCCCGCTGACTGGAACACCGTGCGTACATAGCGCTCGCTGACGTTGAAATGGTCCGCGAGGTCAACCGGACGGAAATCCCCTTCGCCAAGATGCGACTCGACAAATTCGCGATAGGCGACGAGTCGCGCATTGAGTCCCCTGCCAGTCGCAGGCACGGCTGCATCCGCGAACACTGCGGCCACAAACCCCGTGATGGAGCGCGCCAGCGCCGAGGGAAAAATGCCAGCCCGGGGTTCGCAATGCAGCTCCGCGCCCAGCGCACGCAGCAACTCTCCCAGTACGCGGCTTGCCGCCGCAACGGGTAGCACCACCGATCCCACGTGACGCGAAGCGTTGGGCAGGCAGCTCTCCAGCACCGCGCGCGGAAATTCCACGCCGATTGCCCGCAACCCATCGCCATGGACCATTTCATAAGGCAGCGATTGGTCGACAAGACAGATCGAACCTGTGCTTACGGCCACCGACGGCTTGACGTCATGGGTGAGCGCGAATTCCCCCTGGATGGGCATTAGTACCTGATAAGACGAACGCTTCGATCCGGAGACATTGGCCTGCGTATAACGCACCCGCACACCGGAGCAGCGGATTTCGAATAGCGTGAGTCGACCCACACGCTGACGAATCAGGGTGCCGTCGAACTGCATGGGGTCGCGCGGCAGCACATGGAGGGTGTGCGAGAACTCGTTGAGAATAGAGTTCCACAGCGCCGCCCGACGCAGTGCCGGAACGCCCCGCGTTGAATAAACCTGCACTGACTGCCTCATGCCACCCCCGTAACCGCGCCGGCCATGTCGCCCGACTACCGCGTGCTTGCATGTCTAGTACCGCGACACTGGAGACTCGGTGCGGCAGTGTCAATAGGCTCGCTCCCATATACGGGGGAATGACATGAATACTAGGTCTGTAAAGGTCGCTGCGGCTGTGATCGCGGCATTGAGTGCTACGGCAGCAGTGTCCCAGGAACTCGAAGAGATCGTGGTGACGGCCGAGCGGCGCGCGACTGCGCTGCAGGACACGCCAATATCCGTGGTCGCGCTCACCGGCGAGGCCCTGGAGGCCAAGGGCGTCGAAGACCTTGCGGACCTGGCGGATTTCACACCCAATCTGAGCATCAAGCCTGGACGCACCGGCGGCAGCAACGCGCCCGTTTTCTCGATCCGCGGTATCGGCGGCGGCGGCGGTGCCACTGGCGAGCGCGGCGTGGCGCTGTACATCGACGGCATTTACGTGCCGCGCACCAGCGGCTCGATTTTCAAGGTGTTCGACATCGATCGCGCCGAGGTGCTGCGCGGGCCCCAGGGCACACTGTTCGGCCGCAACAGCGAAGGTGGTGCCATCCGCCTGTTTACGAAGCAGCCTTCAGACGAGTTCGACGCCTACGTGCGCGGCACGGTCGGCAACTTCAACCAGAGAGACATCAGCGGGATGGTCAACATCCCCGTCACTGACAAGCTCACCGTGCGCGCCCAGGCCGCGTACTTGAGCGAGGATGGCTTTGTCAATCGCGCTACGCAGGAACTCGGCGGCAACGAGGACAGCCTGGTGCGACTGCAGGTGGCCTACAAATTCTCAGACAATGTGAAGCTCACGCTCGGTGGCTTCTACTCCAATTCCATTGGAACCGGCTCGCCGCAGGACATCACCAGCTTCGATTTGCAACCCAACCTCAACTATCAGGGCAATTACGCGGACTGGCTGCGTGATGCGTTCGTGCTGGCCGGACAGCCGCCGCTGGCCGCGCTCAACGATCCGCGCATCGTGCTCGACAACCACACGATGCCGGCGCTGTGCTTCATAGACGACTTCAATCCTGACTGGGACAAGGCCTGCGCCCTCAAAGACGATAACAAGTACCAGCAATACGATGCCAACCTGCAGTGGGCCATCAACGACAACCTGCAGTTCGCGTCCATCACGGGATATACAGACCTCAACCACGATTCGCTGTCCGACGGGCCGCTGCTGGGCTTCAACGTGCAGGAAGACCACGTCGGGTCGAAGACGTTCTACCAGGAGTTTCAACTCAACATGAAACTCTTCGGCGGCAAGGTGGATGCGGTCACCGGCCTCAATTATTTCCACGAGGACTCCAACTCTTCCGGCGTCAACCTCCAGCGCCGCGGCACAAGTGTTTACAGCCCGGCCGGCGGCACAGCCAATGGCAATATTGGGGAAGCGTTTGTCCGTGTTACCAATAATTCGAACACGGATCAGAAGGGCAATTCGTATGGCTGGTTCAACAGTGCCACCTGGCACATCACAGACAAGCTGAACTTTACCGGCGGAGTGCGATTCGCCCTCGACAAGAAAGATATTCAATCAGAGCGGGTGCCGGGAAATCCTGTTGATTTTGTGCCGGTTCCGGGGACGACGTCCACTACCGTGCATGCGGACGACAGCTGGAATTCAACCGATTGGCGCGCCACGATCGACTATCACTTCACCCCCGATATCATGGCTTACGCGACTGGGTCAAAGGCCCACAAGGCCGGCGCGTATCCCGCATATACCTTCATCAGTTGCACGACGCCAGGGACGCCGGGTAGCCCAACCTGTCTCACCGGAGATCAACAGTCGCTGCTTTACAAATCCATCCCGCCAGAGAGTGTCACCAACATGGAAGGGGGGCTACGCATGTCGTTCCTCGACAATCGACTGCGGTTCAATCCCACCGGCTACTACATGGCGTGGACGGATCGACAGACGGCAGTGCGGCAGGCTTGCGTGGTTAGCGCGGACTGCCCGACGGGTTCCAATGTGTTCCTGCGCAGCACGGGTAACATCGACCTCTACGGCATGGAACTGGATGCCCAGTTCGCCGCGACGGAGAATCTGATGTTTGATGGCGCCTTCGGCACCACCAAGTCCATCATCCATGACGTTGCGGCCAACGGTGGTCCGAACCTGTTCCCACCACAGGCTTCGCCCACGGGCAACCTCGGTGCCACTTACACGCTGCGGGAGACCAAGGTCGGCGGATTCTCATTCAATCTGAACTACTCCTACACGGCCAAGCAGCAGACCTATCCAGAGTCGACCGACCCGGCAGCTCTCTCTGACGGCGCCTATGAACTGGCCGCCTATTCAGTGGTCAACGCGCGAATGCAATGGACCTCGTCGGACAGGAAAAACCTGCTGACCCTATTCGCCAACAACCTGCTGGACAATGACTACGCAACCTTCGCCTCGAAGTTCGGCGGCGGCTTCTGGGATTCATTCAACCCGGGAATCGGTGTCGTCGCACCGGGTGTGGGTGCGCCACTGCGCAACATGGTGAGCGTGACGCGCGCGCGCCCGCTCGAGTTCGGAGTCACCTATCAGCATAATTTCTGATCTGACCTGCGCATGGCGGGGGGCGTTTCGCTGCCCCTCGACCATGCGTCTTTCTTGCGCTCCCGCTATATACCAGCCATGATTCCCCGCATAAGGAAGTCATTCAAGGGGGAGTCATGAAACGTTGCATTCGTCTGGTTGTTGCGGTCGCACTGACCACGCTGATGGCGCTGCCCGCCACCGCGCAGATGCGCGCGCTCTCCGATCCGGTCGTGGCACATCCGGATCCCGAATCACTGTTCACCAGCAAAGACCCGAAGCTCAACCGCAACAAGCAGGCGGCGTTGCGCATCATGCGCGAACTGCTGCAGTGCAATCAGTGGGACCGTGCCGGTGAATGGCTGACCGATAAATATATCCAGCACAACCCCCTGGCCGCCTCGGGCCTTGCGGGCGTCAAGCATTACTTCATCGACGTGGCCAAGCGCGTGCCCACGCCCACGTGCACGAAGCTGACAAGTCCGGTAGTCGCCGTGCAGGCAGAGGGGGACTTCGTGACGGTGCTGGCAGTGCGCGAGTTCAAATATGCCGACGATCCGTCGAAGTCCTACACCAGCACCTGGTTCGACACCTGGCGCTTCGTCAACGGCAAGGCCGACGAGCATTGGGATCCGGCTACGATTCCCGCGGCAGCACCCGCCGCGGCCTCGGCAAAGCCCGCGGGCTACCTCGGTACACCCGAAGATCGCGCCGCGATCGAAAGGTTGATGTGGTCCTATGATCGCGCGCTCGATACATATGACGCCGACGCGTATGCCGCGAAGTTCACGAGCGACGGGGCCTTTGGCCAGACCAAGGGTAAAGAGGCCCTGCACAAGATGGTCGCCGACCTGGGAACAGATCACGCAGCGCGCAGGGCCAAAGGCGAGAAGTTGGGCGTGATGCGCCATTTCACGATGAACCAGTACCTGGAGTTCACCGGCCCCACTACCGCGCGCTACCACTACTACCACCAGTCAGTGTTCGGTACGGGTGGCCGCGCTGGGTCACCCGATGCACCTGCAGTGGTTGCGGCGGGCAATGGCGTAGACGACCTGGTGAAGATCGACGGAAAGTGGCTGATCAAGTACCGCAACGTCGCGGCAGCGGACGACAGACCGGGATAATGGAAGTGAGACCGGGTGTACCGAATTCATTCGGTTAGCGAAATTACATTTCCGGACTATGATACTCAGGTCGGGTCTCAGCCCGATCTTTACATATATCTATATTCTGTTGGGGGGGCGATGACAAATCTGCATTTCAATCGGACTGCCGTGCGGTCTGCCGTTCGTGGAGTTCTGGCGGGTGGACTGCTTTTCGGAGCGACGCTTGCCGCGGCAGCTGCCGAGGATCAGGGAACCCTGGAAGAGGTGGTCGTGACCGCCCAGTTCAGGCAACAAAGTGTTCAGGACACGCCGCTGTCCATCACCGCCATTTCCGGCGACATGCTTGATTCCCGTAGCCAGACTAATATTGCCGAGGTCGCCAGCCAGGCCCCCAACGTCACATTGAAGACCCAGGGCGCGGCTTTCGGCCCGGCGATGGGTGCCTCGATTCGCGGCATCGGTCAGTTCGATTTCAACCCGGCGCTCGAACCCGGCGTGGGTCTCTATGTGGACGACGTCTATTACGCCACCTTGACCGGGTCAATTCTCGACCTGCTCGATGTTGAGCGTGTCGAAGTGTTGCGCGGCCCGCAAGGTACGCTGGCCGGAAAGAATTCCATCGGCGGCGCCATAAAGATTTACTCGCGCAAGCCCGAGGCCGAGGGGGGCTATGTTGCTGCCACTTACGGCACGGATAATCGTGCGGACATCCGCGCCAGCGGGAATTTTGCCATAGCGGACAATCTGTTCGCCCGCGTGTCTGGCGTAAGCAAGCATCAGGATGGTTACGTAAAGCGGATCGACTATGGCTGCACTCATCCGACCAGCGGTGTGCCGATCTTAAAGGCCGTGGGCAGCGACTGCGAGGTTGGCACCATGGGCGACGTTGCCTACACCGGCTTGCGCGGCGAATTGGCATGGGATGCCACCGAGAATTTCAAGGTCAGCGCTGCGATGGACTACACAACGGACCAGCGCACGCCCGCGGCCGGAGTGCTTGTGGACGTCACGACTACCGTGAACCCCAACGTGCAACCGGTGCAGGGTGTAACCAACCTGCCACTGTCGGCATTCCTGTTTCCCAAGGGTTCCTACAAGAATTACGCGTCGTTTTACAATCCCAAGGGCACGTTCACCAAACTTACGCCACCGGCGGGGGCAACCACCCCGATGCTGGAGACAAGACCGGTGATCGGCGTGGATTTCGAGGGCTGGGGATCTTCCGTCAACATGGATTGGAAGCTTTCTGACTCGGTCTCGCTAAAGTCCATCAGCGCCTATCGCGAATACGACAGTTACTTCGCCAACGATAACGATTTTTCCCCACTGGCTAATTCGGTGGGTTCCGGAGATCTGTCGTTCCACTCGTTCAGCCAGGAGCTACGCCTCAACGGCGCGTTGTTGGAAAACGACCGGATCCAGTACACATTGGGCGCCTTCTACATGAATCAGACGTCCATCTACGCGACCACGCAGGATTTGCGCTACTCGCCAGCCGCCCTGACCCAGTTCGTTGGCGATGATCCGATAAATGCAGATACGCTGGCATTCTTCGCCCATGCTTCGCTCAAGATCACGGACAAGCTGTCGACAAACCTTGGGCTGCGCTATACCGATGAGCACAAGGATTACACCTTCTCGCGCAAGTCCTATTCCGGCGGAACAGTTCCGGCCTTGGCGCCCATTGACGGATTGACCACCGACTACGATGGCAACAAAGTCGACTATCGCGTCAATTTCCAGTACGACTGGACCGATCAGCTGATGACCTACTTGCAGGTGGCCACCGGCTTCAAGGGCGGCGGTGTTTCACCGCGTCCTTTCACCGCCCTGCAGGCAGTGCCATTTGATCCTGAAGACCTGTTGTCTTACGAACTCGGCATCAAGTCGGATATGTTCGACAATACCTTGCGAGTCAACGCGTCGATCTTTTACAGCAAATACTCCAATCTGCAGCTGACGCTGTCGTCCTGTCCGCAATATGGCGTGGGTGCACCCTGCGCGGTAGTGGCAAACGCGGGTGATGCCGATATAAAGGGCGCCGAGCTCGAGGTCTACTATCGACCCGTTGCGGCCCTGCAGATCGACGCTTCCTACAGCTACCTGGACTTCAAATACACGGACATCAACCCAGCAGCTGGCGGCCCTACTCGACCAACCGGACCACAGTTAACGGATACGCAGGCATATACGCCGAAGAACAAGTGGAGCGCCGGAATCCAGTACGACATCAGCCTGGGTGACCGGGGAAACCTGACGCCGCGCCTCGACGTCACTTACCAGGGTGATATCTACACCAACGGTGCCAATCGGCCCACGAACTTTATCAAGGCCTATACGCTGATGAATGCCCGCGTGACCTGGCGCACCAACGACCATGCCTGGGAGACGTCACTGGAAGCGACCAACCTGACCAACGAGTACTACTTCATCACGCGATTCGACCAGTTCTCGAACACAGGTGTTTCCGACGGCCAGCCCGGTCGTCCGCGGGAATATGCACTGACTGTCCGTCGCAATTTCTAGACCCGATCGGCAGGAGTACGGATGGCCGTACTCCTGCTTCAGGGACTGGGTGCTGGCAAGTAAGGAGCCAGCACCTGATGTTCGCGGCGCAACGGATCCTCGATGGCGCGGCTGGTGGTGTCAAAAGTCATCACTGGCCGAACCGTGGGGGAAAAGACCGGCCAGTTAGCCAGGCCCGGACCATTGGGCGACCCAGTACGCGCAAAGGCAATCCAGGCTGAACTCATCGCTTCGGCGACCTTCTGCGGCCCGAATGTGTCGCTGCCCACTTGCGATTTTGCCGCGGCAACGTTGTCGAACACCAACGGCACATCCAGCCCGTGGGGCGTTCGCATCTTTCCGCCCAGCACGGGCGTGGGCCAGACCAGCCGATACATGAACACCGGCGCGCCGCCCAGCGCCGTCTTGCGTGTCGCCACGATGCCGGCGTTGGCTCCCATGCCGCGTTCAGTGGTGATGAAGAAATACAGGTCGCTGGCCGTCGCCTTTGGACGCAACTGGCGCATTTCCGAGATGAGCTTGCCCACATCGGCATCGGGCAACTCGCTTTTCAGTTGCCGTTCAAGCCCGGGCCAGTCGAGGTCGAACACTCCGGGTGGCGGAAACAGCACCGTTGTCTCGGTGGCGTTGTATCCCACGATGAGTGGGACATTGGCGGAAATGACGGGTGCGCCGGGCGTGAAGGGGTGGCGAGGCAGGTTGCGGCCGTCAACCACTGGATTGATCAGGATGGGCGAGCCGCCCGTCACCTTGTTGAAGGCGTCCAGAATCTGCTGCACATCCAGGCGGCGTAGCTGGCTGGCCTGAGTCGGCCCCAGTCCCAGCGCATTCATCAGGTCTTTTGCAAAGGCGTTGGAGCGCTCCCGGGTGTTCACGGTGACGGCAAACCCGCTTTGCATTGCCGCGCGCTGGAACAGCCCTTGTGCGGCGGGCATCGCCAGCAGTGTGCCCACCTTGCCACCACCGCCTGACTCGCCGAACACCAGAACGCGCTGCGGATCGCCACCGAATTCGGTGATGTTGTCGCGTACCCACTTGAGCGCCGCGATGATGTCCAGTTGTCCGGCATTGCCCGAGTCGGCGAAATCCGCGCCGCCGATATCGGCCAGGTAGAGGTATCCAAACACATTGAGCCGATGATTCACCGATACGACGACCACGTCCCCGCGGCGGGCAAGCCGGACGCCGTCGTTGACCGGGCTGTTGCCCGAACCCACCGAGTAGCCGCCGCCGTGCAGCCACACCATAACCGGCCGTTTGCGCCCGTCTCGAAGACCCGGCGTCCAGACGCTTAAGGTCAGGCAGTCCTCGCTCATTGGCGAAACGTCAGCCTGCGAGTGCTCGTCTGCATCGACGTGGGGCGGGTCAGGCAGCTGCGGGCAACGCGGCCTGTAGTGCGTTGCGTCGCGGGGCTGCGTCCAGGAGGGCGGAAGCTGCGGCGCTCGAAAGCGGTTCTGGCCTCCAGTTGGGGCTCCATAAGGGATGCCCTTGAAGACCCGGATGCCACTGTCCTGGCTGCCGCGTACTGGCCCATGGCGAGTCGCCGCCACCGGCGGCGACTCGGTACCCTGCGCCAAGGCGCCGGTGGCCAGCGACACGCCTCCAAGCACGGCGCACGTCGCCAGTACCCGGAAGCAACGCATCAGAAGTTCATCCGGACACCAACACTATATCTGCGACCCAGCGGGTCGAAGAGCAGTTGGTTGGTCGCGCCCTGGTTGCTCGGCGCAACCGGCGGATCCTTGTCGAACAGGTTCTGTATCGCACCGAAGACCTCCAGCTTGCCATCCGCAAAATTGGGGAGGCGGTAGCGAGCGCCCAGATTGAAGTACGTTGCTGCGTCTACCTTGTTGGTGTTGATGCTGTTGGGCAGGTTGATGGTGTAGCCGGCCTGCTCCGGACCGATGAGGGTCGCGTCGTACAGGCCGCTATCGATGTAGCGCGTCTCCAGCGTCAGCGACAAGCCGCCCTGCCTGTAGGTGATCAGGCCGTTGAGCTGGAAGCTGGGCAGACCCGCGCCGCCGCCGGACACGTTGTTCCCGGTCACGCCCGCGCGATTGACGGAAAGCCCCGTCGCATCCGTGGTGGTCAGGTCCATGACGTGCGTGGCGAGAAACCGGAAGTCCAGTGAAGCCGGCGTTGAAAATCCGTTCAACGGCAGCGCGTAGCCCAATTCGAAATCGATGCCGGTGGTGCGCAGCCGATTGAGGTTGAGCGATACGACGCTGACCTTCGCCGGTGTGTTGGTCCCGGGAACGAACTCGATCTGGTCGCAGTAAACGCCTGACTGCAGGCAGCGGTTCAGAAGAGTCTGGCCAGTCAGCGTTGCGATCACGTCATTGACGTCAATGTCGTAGTAGTCCACCGAAGCGCGCAGGCCCTGCAGTGCACCGCTGGCAACGAATGAAACTCCGTAGGTGGTCGTATCGGCCTCTTCGGGCTGCAGGTCGGGATTGCCGCCGCTGACCGATGGCGTAAGGATGCCACTGATCGTCTGGAATCCACTGACCTGCGGGCTGTAGAGCTCGGCAGCATTGGGTGCGCGGATGTCGTGGGAGCGGGTGCCGCGGAACATCAGGCCTGCGATGGGCTCGTAGATTGCGCCGTATTTCCAGGTTGTAGCAGAACCGCTGGTGCTGTAATCGGTGAAGCGGACCGCGCCGTTGAGCGAGAGGTCCTTGGCGAACTTCAGATCCTTGGCCAGCGGCACCACTGTCTCAAGGTAACCCTCGGTCACATGGATCTTGCCGGAGACCACTCCGGAGTTGGATACATAGAAGCCACTGCTGGCGGAGATAGGGTCAGCCGACGTTACCGTCTCGTTCTCGCGGTATTCGATACCTGCGGCTAGCGGCACGGTGCCCGCCCAGGTATCAAACAGGTCTCCCTGGAGGTTGGCGGCCAAGGCGGTCTGCGTGAAGTCCTGCTTCAGCCAGCCGTCAGCGTACAAATAATCCTTGGCCGCCTGCGACCAGTTGTCCAAACCGAACAGGTTCACAGGCACGCAGCCGTTGGTGGGGTTGGTCAGCGTGGAACGGCATACGGCCTGCCCAGCTCCATTGATCGTGGCATCGGCTGCCAGCTGGATGCGCGCAGCCTGGCCGGTCACATTCGTAACGCCAATCACCTGCTGCTGAACGCGGTTGTTGTCTACGGTCTGGTCGTAGCTGGTCTTGCCGTACTGGGCGGAAGCGTCCCAGGTCCAGCCGCCACCGATTGATCCCTTGAGACCGGCGAGAATTCGGTATACATCAGTAGTGTTATGGTTTTCGGCATAGCCGAAATCGTCGCCCATGCGGCCCAATACGAACGATGTTGCGCTGGTCAATGGCTGGCCTGCGGCCAGGAGGGCCGTCTTCACGCCGGCAGGCAGGAAGGGATTGTCGCCGCGGATTGTGATCGCGTTACCTCCAGCGGCGAAGAAGTCGCGCGTCTGCGCGCCTCGCCCACTAGACGCGGTGTGCCCGTAGGAAAGTTCCCCGAAGCCCTGCAGGCTATCCGTGAAATCGAAGCTGGCGCTGCTGAACAAAATGGTGCGGTCGGACGGGATGACCAAGTATGGCGCACCAATGAAGCCGTTTTTCCCCTCGCCGTCACCGCCCTGCATGAACGTAGGGTTGTTGGGGAACACCGTTCCATACTGGAAAGCGCGCGGCGTGCCATTGTCGTTGAAGGCAGTTCCTTTCAGTGGCCCGCTGAGAATGAGGCCGCCCTGCACGGCGGTAACGGTGCGCGCCTGCGACAGGATATTGTTGACCGGGTAGTTGCTAAGGTGGCCCGCAGCGGGGGAAAGCGCATTGGCAATGACCTGATATTCCTTGGCGCACCAGTCGCGCGTATAGCAGCTGCCGGTGCCCTGGTTGTCTTCGTATTCGATCGCGGCCACCACGTGCCCGCGCTCGTTCGAAAATGAAGTTCCGCCGGCCACGCCTGCGTGTAAGTCCTGGCCGTCGCCATGCTCGGTACCGCCATATTGCAATTCAGCGGTTATTCCCTGCATCTTCGTCTTGGTAAAGATATTGACCACGCCTGCAACGGCGTCAGAGCCGTATTGAGCGGAGGCGCCGCCCGTGACCACCTCGGCGCGTTCCACCAGCAGGGTAGGAATCTGGTTGAGGTCGATGGTGCCTTCCTGCGTCGACGGGATGAATCGACGGTCGTTGACCAGCACCAGTGTGCGAACCGGACTGAGACCTCGCAGGTCGGCCTGAATGGTGCCTGCGCCGCGCGGCTGGATATTCGAGGTTTGCTGGTTTGCGGATGGGCGGAAAGAAGGTAATGTATTCAGCATGTTGCCAATGTTGGTCGCGGCGAGGTCCTGCATGCGGGCCGCGTCTACGACAGTGACGGGGGTGGGTGCCGTGATGCCATCCTGCCGGATACGTGTTCCAGTCACAGTCACTTCGGCAAGAGCCGTATCGTCGCTGGCAGGCGGTTCTGCCGCGAGGGCCAGGGATGCGAGACTCAGGCCTGCACATGCTCCGGCGATGTAACGGGCCAACGTTGTGCCCCGGATTGGCTTCAGGCTCAATTGCTTGCTGATCACTTCGGTCATGATTCCCCCTCGTTCCGGCCCCAAGTTCCGCCCGGTGGCCGTTATGCTATGGTCCCCTCAAGCTAGAGCGTTGAGTTCGGAAAGGCCAGAGATGGCGACTGGGACGCCCTGTTCCAAAATCGCTGACTCCGTTGGCAATCCTGGAGGTTAGGGGAAGCATGTGCTGATCGGCTTCATGGCAGGTGCGGCAGCGGAGACTCCGATACCGCGTGTCGCAGCAAATCTGGATCTCAACCTGTTGATGGTGTTCCTGGAGGTCGTAAACGCCGGGAGCATCGGCCGCGCAGCGGTACGCACGCAGATTCCCAAGGCAACCCTGAGTCGAAAGTTGCGCCAGCTAGAAGGGCAGGTTGGCGCCGTGCTGTTGAAGCGTGGGCCGCACCGCGTGGAGTTGACAGAAATCGGTCGCGCGCTGCACGAACACTGCGAACGGATCGCGTCGGTGGCACAAGATGTCAGCCAGATCGCTTCTGAAATGCAGTCCGAGGTGCGGGGAGCGCTGCGTGTATCCATGCCTTTCGGATTGAGGAACGCGTGGATGACCCAGGCATTGGCGAGCTTCGTGCTGCGCTTCCCCGAAGTCAGGCTCAATGTCAACGTGACCAACCGCTGGGTGGATGTAAGCGAGGAACCCTGCGATGTCGCCATTCACATAGGCCGCATACGCAACGAAAACCTCCCGGTCCGCCGTCTCGCGGACTTGCCGCGCGGCCTTTACGCAGCGCCGGAGTACCTTGCAGGGCGGGATCCCCCGTTGGTCGATGGGGACCTCCTCGAACACGAATGCATAGCGCTCGAGACCCAGATCGCCGATGGACTGTGGAAGGTCACCGCGCCTGGATGTGGCACGGTATCCGTCACGCCCCGCCTGACTACCACCGACATTGTCCTGGCGCGGGATATGGCTCTGGCGGGCGCGGGCATCGCAATGCTTACAGATCCAGTTTGTGAGTGTGATGTGCGCCAGGGTCGGCTGGTGCGCGTGCTTCCGGATCGGGCACTACCTCCCGTGTCGATCTCTGCCATGTACCTTGAGCGGCGCCACCTGCCAGCCCGCATCCGCATGTTCATCGACGCCGTGGCGGCGGCCATCGAAGGCGCCGGCCTTTCAGTCCGTCGCTGACGTGTTCCATTGTTGACACGCCCCCGGCCCATCCTCACCACCTGACACACGTACACGCAGCCCCTAGCATGGGGCAGTTACGTCAAGGCATTCGGGGGGTGGAACGTGTCCGGATATCCTCAGGAGTTTCAGGGTCAGGATGAGCTGGCCAGTCCCAAGCGCCGCCAGATTGGGCTCGGCGCGTTGTCCAGTCTGGGCTTCTTGTGTGCCGGTGTCTGGCGCCCGGCCATCGCCATGCAGCCGGGGCCGCGCATGTCCTTTGACGTCGACTCCACTCCTGGTCCGGTCGAGTCCGAACGCGCGCTGCAAACTTTCCGTGAGTACATAGACGCATTCAATCGCAGCGATTTCGACGGTTTCAGCCGCTTATACGCTCCCGACATCGATTTCCGCGGTCGCGGTGGCACGTTTCAGGGTCGCGATGCAGTGCTGGATTTCTATCGCGGCGTGAAGGCGCGGATAAGAGAGACCCTGTTTCTGCGCCACATGGTCATCGGCAAGCGGCAATGGGTGGCCGACGTGGTGACGGAACTGCATGCGCTGGAAGACTGGCCAGACTTTTCCACCGGCGGATTCATGAAGGGTGACACGCGGCGGTCGCAGAATTTCATCTGGTATGAGCGCGAGAAGGGCCTCTTCCAGCGCGTTCGATCCGCCCGGCACAGTGCCAGCGTGCCCCTGGTCGATCCCGCGCAGCGCTTCGTGCTGCCCGATGCATCGCAACCGTCGATGAGCGCTGAGCGCTTCGCTACGTATATTGATGCGTTTAATCGGGACGACTATTCGGCTTTCGGGGATTACTACGACGAGGACGTCGTGCTCGTGATCGCTGGCAAGCAGGAGTTGCGTGGCCATCAAGCCATTTTTGACTTCTATCGCAAGGTCAAGGCGCAGACCCACAGGACCATCCAGATCAACCGTTTCGTAACGGCTCCGGGTCAGATTGCAGTAGAGCTGCAATCAGAGTTCCTGGCCCTCGAGGATCTCCCGGACTTCACGGCGGGACCGATGAAGAAGGGGGGCCGGATATTCATCAACACCTTCGTTCTGTATGAGCTCAAGAACGGGAAGTTCTGGCGAATCCGGTCGGCGGAATACCGCAAAGACAGCAGCAATTCACTGGCGCAGCGTGAGGACGTGCATTCGTCGTTGGGCATCGAGGAGCACAGGAACAGATGGTCAGTATTGAACGGCGCGACCTGATGAAGACGCTGGTGGCGGCGGCGGTGGCATCCACCTTGCGCAGTGCCCAAGCTGCTGAACCACCTGTGTTCGGGGGCATCATGCGCAAGGGGCGCCCCCCGGGCGACTCGCCGTCGAAGCCCCCGGCGCCAGTGCATTCGGTCGAACGTGCCGATGGCCTGCTGATCGAACGCAACGCGGCCGTCAAGTTGCGCGATGGCGTGACCATTTACGCCGACGTTTATCGGCCGGACAGTCCGCTGTCCGAAGAAAAGTTGCCAGCCATCGTGGGCTGGGGGCCATATGGCAAGCACACAGTGGGCCGCACTTATTCGCCAGAGTCGGGTGTCAAGCCAGGCTGGATTTCCAAGTACACAGGCTTTGAAGGCAATGATCCGTTGTACTGGTGCCCGCGCGGTTACGCCATCGTCTATCCGGATCCGCGGGGGCTGTGGTGGTCCGAGGGAGATATGCACCACGGCGGTATCATCGAGAGCCACGATTGCTATGACCTCATCGAATGGGTGGGCACCCGCGATTGGTGCAGCGGCAAGGTGGGACTCAGCGGTGTGTCGTATCTGGCAGCAATCCAGTATCAAGTGGCGCCGCTGCGTCCACCGCATCTGGCGGCGATCAACCCCTGGGAAGGTTTTCACGACTGGTATCGCGAGTTCGCGTATCACGGTGGCATCCGCGAGACCGGATTCCTTCCGTACGCCGCAAACAGCATCACCTGGGGCCAGAACCTCTCGGAAGATACCGACGCCAATGTGAAGGCACATCCGCTGTACGACGACTACTGGCGCAGCAAGGAAACCCGGCTCGAAGACATCGAGGTGCCGGCATTTGTGGTCGCCAGCTGGACCGACCAGGGATTCCACACCCGCGGCACGCTGGATTGCTTCCGCAAGATCAGTTCCAAACACAAGTGGCTGCTGGTGCATGGCCAGAAGAAGTGGGGACATTTCTTCGACCCCAGGCACGTGCGCCAGCTGCAGACATTTTTCGACCACTTCCTCAAGGGAGTCGACGACGCCGTGCTGGATTGGCCGAAAGTGCAGATCGAGGTGCGCGAGCGCGCCTATGTGCAGGTGCTTCGGGAAGAGGTTGAGTGGCCTCTGCAGCGCCAGCAATTGGTACCGCTCTATCTGAATGCCGCCGGCGAGTCGGCTGAGCGGGCAATGCCGGGCAGTGAGTCGCAGCGCCGCTACCTCTCGACGGATGCAGACCAGTCGGCACACTTCGATCACGTGTTTGCCCAAGACACCGAGATAACCGGTCACATGAAGCTGAAGCTGTGGGTGGCGGCCGCGGATGCCGATGACATGGATTTGTTCATTGCAATTCAGAAAATCGATCGCAATCAGGAATTGGTCGGCTTCCACTATTACGCAAGCTTTGACACCGGGCCTGCCGCGCTGGGATGGCTGCGAGTCAGCCACCGGGAACTGGATCCACGGCGCTCCAAGCCGGAGCAGCCAGTCCAGTCACATCTGCGAGAACAGATGCTGGGTCCAGGCCAGATCGTGCCGGTCGAGATAGAGATCTGGCCATCGTCCACCTCCTTCGCGAAGGGAGAGAAGCTGCGCGTGCTGGTCAAGGGTTCGGATATCTATCCCTACCCGAGCCGGACTGTCGGCACGCCGCTGGCGCTGCATGGTGAGCTGCGCAACCGCGGCGATCACGTGATCTGGACCGGCGGTCGCTACGATTCGCATCTGCTGGTCCCGGTGATTCCCGGCAGCGCAGCGGCTGCTGCGCTCAGGGTCTAATATGTCACGGTCCATATCGTAGTCCGCATGGATGAGGCGAGCAGGTGGCGCATCGCGTGACCTGATTCATCTTGCGGCGCAGTTCGCAGGATGAAATATTGAAATTGAAGCATCTGCCGTATTTTCTGCTGGCCTGCTGCGCGCTGGCGCATGCAGCCGAAAGCAGCACACCGCTGCTGCAAGCCGCCTACGAAGGCGATGCCCAGAGCGTCGCCAAACTGATCAGCGCTGGCGCCAACGTGAAAGAGGCCAACATGTTCGGCGTCACGCCCATGTCGCAGGCCGCACAGCGCGGCGAGACCGTGGTGTTGAAACTGCTGCTCAAGGCCGGCGCCGATGCGGATTCGCCCAACGCCGATGGCGAGACCGCGTTGATGACCGTGGCGCGCACCGGCAACGTGGAGGCTGCGAAGCTGCTGGTTGCCGCAGGCGCCAAGGTCAACGCGCGCGAGAACTGGGGCGGGCAGACCCCGCTGATCTGGGCAGCAGCGCAGAACCAGCCCGAGATGATCCGCTTCCTCGTTTCAAAGGGCGCCGAAGTGGATGCGCGTTCCGCAGTGCGCGACTGGCCGCGGCGCATGACGGCCGAAGAGCGACCCAAGGACATGAACCGCGGCGGCATGTCGGGATTGATGTTCGCGGCGCGCGAGGGGCATATGGAAGCCCTGCGCACCCTGTTGAAGGCCGGAGCCGATCCCAACTTTGCAGATCCTGATGGCAGCACTGCATTGATAGTGGCCCTTATGAATGGCCATTGGGATGCAGCGGCATTGTTGGTGGACGCGGGTGCCGATGTAGACACCTGGGATCTCTGGGGGCAGACGCCGCTGTACATGGCGGTGGACATGAATACCTTGCCCACAGGCGCGCGCATCGAGCTGCCGACCACGGATCAGGCTACGGGGATGGATATCATCAATCTGCTTATCGCCAGGGGCGCCAACGTCAACTCACGGCTCAAGTTGCGCCCGCCGTATCGCAATGTAGGTCAGGATCGGCTGGCCGATCCTGCCATCGACTATGACGCGACGCCCCTGCTGCGCGCCGCCAAGGCCGCGGACCTGCCCGTCATGAAGGCACTTCTGGATGCCGGCGCTCTGGTGGATTTGCCAAACGCGTATGGACATACACCACTGATCGTGGCTGCGGGCGCCACGCGCGGGCGCGCCACGCCAACACGCGGCGGTAATTACACCGAAGCCCAGGCCATCGATGCGGTCAAATTGCTGTTGGCTGCGGGAGCCAATGCCAACGCCTCCGGCTACCACAGCGATACCGCGCGCGGTGAGGCACTGCGCTGTACGGGCTACGTAGTGATTCAGGATTGCTACAAGGGTGAGACTGCCATGCACGGTGCAGCGCTGCATGGCTGGATCAATCTTGCCGAAGTGCTCAAACAGGCGGGCGCAAACCTCGATGCCCGGGACGCAGATGGGAAGACACCGCTGGACTACGCGATGGGACGTTACCGCCTGGGCTTTCTTGAGAACCAGCCGGCGCCACAGCTCAAGATAGCCGAGGCGCTGCGCAACATGGGTGCGAACAAAGAATCCGCCAATGCGACCGCATTGCCGCCGGGCGCAAGACCCATAGTCGTTGCCGAAGTGCCCGCGCTGCCTTACTGACCCGCGTTATTTTGGCGCCAGTCGATACAGGCCACCGGTCGCCGTGTCTTCGATCAGCCATAGAGCACCATCCGGAGCCTGCGCGACATCGCGGGCACGGAAGCCAATCACCCAGCGTTCGGCGGGCTTTGCACTGACACCGTCCACGATGATGCGGTTGAGCGTGCCGCTGCCCATGCCACTGACGAATGCAGAGCCCTTCCACTGCGGGAAAAGGTTGCCGCTATAGAACATCAAATTGCCCGGTGCGATGACCGGGGTCCAGTAGATCACCGGCTTGGCGAGATCGGCGCGCGTGTCGGGACTGGGGATGGGCACGCCGTCATAGTTGTTCGCATATGAAACCAGCGGCCAGCCGTAGTTCTTGCCCGGCTCGATGAGGTTGAGCTCGTCACCGCCGCGCGGGCCATGCTCGACTTCCCACAATTTTCCATCGGGCGCAAACGCAAGCCCGTAGGGCGTGCGATGGCCCGTACTCCAGGTCTCGGAAGGCGTCAGGTTGGGACCGCTGAATGTGAAGGTGCGTATCGGCTTGGCCGTCTTGGCGTCTTCAGTGTTCTTGGGAGGGTCGATTACATCCACGGTATTCGCGCCGGTCTTGCCGGCCATGGGATTGCCCGGCGCTGGCTTGCCGTCGAGCGTCAGGCGCAGGATCTTGCCCGCGGGCTGGTTGGAGTCTTGTGCAGGGGTGAAGCGCTGGCGCTCACCGACGGTCAGGTAAAGAAGCTTGTTGTCGGGCGAGAAGGCAATGGCTGCGCCCACCTGTCCGCCCTTGCCCTTGATGGGATCGCGCCAGATGACCTTGAGCTTGGCCAGGGCAGGGGCGGGCTTGTCGACATCCAGTATCGCATGCGCCAGTGCAAGGCTCGAGGTGGCAGGATCCGCGCCCGGCTCCGAGTAGGTCAGGTAAATTCCGCGATCCTTGGCGAAGGTGGGGGACAGGTAGATGCCCAGCAGGCCATTCTGCCCGCCGAACTGCACGGCGGGAACACCCGTCACTTGCGTCTTCTGGCCCTGCTGCGTCGCGATGAAGATCTTGCCGCCCTTTTCGGTGATCAGCATGCGTCCGTCGGGCAGGAAGGCAATGCGCCAGGGCAGGTTGAATTCGGCAACCCTGGTCACTGCGAAAGGTTTGGCGTCAGTAGGCGCGAGGGCGCCGGCATTGATCTGCGCCAATGCGGGAGTTGTGGCCAGTGCGGCCAGTAGCCAGATACGCTTCATGTCAGAAGTATACATATCGATTTGCGGCGGAGGTCAGATGCCCATCCACGATTACCAATGTGAGCGCTGCAAGCAGCGCTTCGAGCTGCTGGTGATGCCTAACCAGAAGCCGGTGTGTCCGGGATGTGGCGGCCGGCGCCTGGAGCGTCTATTTCCCACTTCCGCCGCGGTCAGCACCAGCCGGACGCGTGGCCTTTCACTGGCCGGTGCGCGCAGCAAGGCAGGCGTCGAGAAAAAAGACAAGGACATGGCTCATGCGGAGTATCTGCGCAAGCACGAGCGCGACCACTCCTGAGCTACAAAGCCATCCAGTCCAGCATGCCCTGGTATTTTGGAGCGGCTGCGGCCGTGTCGCCGGTGTTGAGCTTGAGCCCCCAGCAGGATCCTGAGTGCGCGTACTGCATTGCAGGTCCGTTCAAACCTGTATCAAACAGGGCCTTGAGAAAGTCGCGGTACACAGGCCGCATGGCCGGATCCTGCTGGATGGTGACGCAGCCTGTTCCCGTCGAATAGGAATCTGATCCGACTTCGTAGGCAATCAGTGGCACGCCCATGCGCTGCGCGCAGGAGCGATGCTCGGCAACTCCTGCGGCTGCACTGGGAATCGCATTGCGCAGTTCCTGCGTGGATGCTCCATAGAGATACGGCGCAACGGCGTAGACATCCGGCCAGGTATGCGACGGATTGATCTGCTTGTTCGACAGGGCTTCGAGCTGGTTTTCGCAGGGTCCGCTCCACACGGACTGGCCTGCCAGCACGCGCACCAGTCGCTGCGGTGCGTCTGCGAATACGCGGCCGAATTCCTCGAACATGCGCACCGACGCATAGACGGAATAGGAGGCGGGACCACTGGAGCCGGGCAATGCCAGTTTGCCTGCCTCGCCTGCAGCGTAATTGCTCTGCGGGAATGCCCCGTTCCAGACCTCATTGGACCATTCGATGTACAGGCGCAGCGAAGGTTTGAGCCGGTCCTTGAACAGCTGCGCCACCTGGCGCCAGTCGTCAGCCGTGGACAAATGGTGGAGATTGATCCAGCAGTCCTTGTCGGTGCGATTGCACAGGTCGATCTGCCATTCATATGCCACAGGCTGGTTCTGATTCGCAGTGCTGGCCTTGCGGGTGCTGAAGTGAGCCTGGATGGTCTGCGCGAAATTGATGTCGTTCCATTCCATGAAACGCAGCACGCGGTATGGGCTCAGGTCCTGGATCAGTTCGGCGCGCCAGGGATTGGTGGCAGTCGCGAAGTTCACGCCTGACTGGAAATAGTCCTGCGATCCTTCCCAGTCGATGTTCCAGAAATTCGCGCCCACGAATTTTCCGGAACCGGGAGCCGGATTCGTCAGCGCGGCAGAGGGCGGGTCCGGCGTGGGTGTCGGCGTTGGCGTTGGCGTTGGTGTTGGCGAAGTGGCGGGCGGTGTTGGCGTCGGAGTGGGAACCGGGACTGGAACCGGCG
Source organism: Pseudomonadota bacterium (assembly GCA_039932715.1). Classification (GTDB taxonomy): domain Bacteria; phylum Pseudomonadota; class Gammaproteobacteria; order Steroidobacterales; family Steroidobacteraceae; genus ZC4RG30. The sequence goes on from JBDTPN010000002.1 coordinate 31,087, forward strand.
TGGGGGTGGTCTGCACAGGGATTACATCTGTACCGCCACCGCCGCAGGCACCCAGGGCAAGAAGCGCCACGCCCATGGCGAGGCACCAACGATTGGCAGGTGATAAGTGCATGGGCGCAAGGTAAAGGCCAATCGTGGCCCTGTCATTGCGTCGGGCGCTGGCGACGTCAGGCTTTCCCTTAAGGGGCGCTCAGCGCACCGGGCGCAGCACAATGTGACCCACTGCCGTATTGGACGCTGGTACATGATAGAAGCGGCGCAGCTCCTGCACCTTCTCGCCCAGCGCGGCACGCATGATCAGCCACATGATTAGCTCGATGCCTTCGGACCCGCTTTCACGCAGGAATTCGAGCCGCGTGATGCGACGTAGATCGTCGGTCTGGCTCGACAGCTTGTCGAGGAAGGCGTTGTCGAATTCCGGGTTGATGAGGCCGGCGCGGGGACCCTGCAGCTGGTGGCTCATGCCGCCGGTGCCCCAGATCTGCACATTGAGGCCCGCGGGATAAGACTGTACGGCATCGGCGATGGCTGCGCCAAGCTGCCAGCAGCGATCGGCAGAAGGCGTGGGAAATTGCGTCACGTTCACCGCCAGCGGAATCACGCGCACCGGCCATTGCTCAACCGTGCCGAACATCAGCGACAGTGGGACGGTCAGGCCGTGATCCACATCCATGTGATTCATCAACGTCAGGTCGAACTCGTCGATCACCAGCTGTTCGGCCAGATGTTCGGCCAGCACCGGATCCCCCATCACCATGGGCACGGGCCTTGCGCCCCAGCCTTCATCGGCAGGCGCGAATTCTTCCGCGCAGCCCAGGGCAAAGGTGGGTACCACATCCAGCATCATGGCGCTGGCATGGTCGTTGTAGCAGAGGATCACTACATCGGGATCTTCGCGTTGCTGGAATTCCTTGACCCATTCATAGCCGTCAAAGACGGGCTTCCAGTAATCGTCCTGTGTGCGTCCGAGATCAATGGCCGCACCGATGGCCGGCACATGGCTGCTCCCGATGCCTGCCGTGATTCGCGCCATCAGTTCTTGCCTCGAATGGAACGGTTGCCTTTGATGGGCCGTCCGCCCGAACGCATCATCGCCGCATAGGCATCGGGCGTCATTCCCGTCATTGATCCCACTGCCCGTTGTGCGCTCCAACCATCGGTGTTGGAAAGTTTCACCAGGAAATAGATGTTGCCGCCCAGTTCGATCAGCTGGTTGAAATCGCGGCTGAGCACGGCCTGCTTTTGCTCTTCACTCATGCGGAAGCGATCCAGATAGGTGCGCTCGTCCTGCTTGAACACTTCGCGGTTGGCTGCCTCCATCAGGGACATGCAGAATTTATGCAGGTGATACGCCTGGCGACTGCGCTTGGCTGTGAACACCGTGGTACCGGGAATGTCGTCCAGCTCGTCGAGCGAATAAAGCCGCGTGCGCATGACGGTGGGCCTCTGGTCTAATGTGATCCTCACTATAGGCGCGCCGGACAGGACTGTCATGACCGCAGAATCACTCGTGTTGGTACCGGGACTGATGTGCGACGCCGCCGTCTGGCGCGCCCAGATAGCGGTGTTGAGTGACGGTCGTGATATCCAGGTGGCCGAGCACGCACTCAGTGACTCGCTGGATGAGATGGCGCAACGCATTCTTGACCAGGCGCCCCCCCGCTTCGCATTGGCCGGTCATTCCATGGGCGGTCGCGTGGCGCTCGAAGTGGTGGCGCGCGCGCCCGGGCGCGTGTCCCGACTGGCGCTGCTCGACACGGGATATGAACCCCTGGCGCCGGGCGAGCCAGGCGACCGCGAAAAAGCCGGGCGTTACCGGCTGCTCGAAATCGCACAGCGCGATGGCATGCTGTCCATGGCCAGGGATTGGGCGCGGGGCATGGTCCATCCTGCGCGTCTCACCGATGCGACGCTGATGGACGCCATCCATTCCATGATCGTGCGTGCGGGCTTGGCGCAATTCGAGGCGCAGATCCGCGCGTTGCTGGCGCGCCCGGACCGCACTCAATTGCTGGCAACGCTGCGCATGCCCACGCTGGTGCTTTGCGGACGTGACGACAACTGGAGTCCGCTGTCGCGTCATGAAGTCATGGCGCAACTCATCAAGGCAAGTCATCTGGTTGGTGTGCCCGAGTGCGGGCACATGAGCACCATGGAAAGACCTCAAGCCATCGCCAACGCCATGCAGGATTGGCTCGAATCCTGAATCACCTGGAGATCGATTTGGCATAGACCTCGACTTGCGCCACATCCGACCACCCGCCAGGACCGTGGCCGCTGCCTGGCATGAGGTCGGCAAATCCAATGGCTTCCACGCGCGTGAGATCCACCTTGTCGAGCACCGGACCGGTGGCCACCACGCGCGCTATATCCAACTTGGTCCAGCGCAGGTCGGCGAAGAAAAGTTCGCTCAAAAGCCAGTCCCGGGTTCCGCCTGTCGTCTGGTCGCCCACCAGCCACGTGCCGTCGGCCAGTTTCACAATGGGACGGATCTGGTGATAGCCCGACATCTTGGTGTTCAAGCGGATACGGGCCAATCCTGACAGGTCAGCCAGCCGCGTCCGGCTGCTGAAACTGGCGGCGCAGGGTGTGGTGCACATGCCGGTCCACAGATGAATCGGATTGTTTTCGTCTCCGGCTGCACCCGTTAGCAGCATCTCGCCCGCTGGCACATGCAGCTGCAATTCGAGGTCGCTGTTGGCCACTGACTGCGCGTTGGCCGGATGCTCGCCGCCCTTGGCCGTCTGCTGCCACTCCTCGCGCAGGAACAGCGGCGGGCGCATCGGTTTGGGCGTGGTTGCCGCGGCGGATGTCGCAGTGGTTGCGGCCGGCGCCGGGGGCGTCTGTGCCAGCGCGCCCGCGACTGGCATTGCAAGCGCGATGCCTGCGAGAATGAATTGCAGTTTCACCGTAGCCCCCTTGGGTGTTCTTGTATATTTCTCCAAACCCTGGAGATGTGAAGTGAACGATACACTGCCCGACCGCCTCTGCGTCGACGCTTCGAGCCGCTACTACGACGAACAGTTGCTGGCCCGCAACGTTGGCATCCGGTTCAATGGCGCGGAGCGCACCAACGTCGAGGAATACTGCGTGTCCGAAGGGTGGATTCGCTGCGCGGTGGGCAAGACGCTGGATCGCCATGGCAAGCCCCTGACGGTCAAGCTCAAAGGCACTGTCGAACCTTTCTTCAAGGATTGAAAGCGTAACTGGCGCGCAGCTCGTGTACGGGGTTACCGTTGCGCTGTGGCCAGACAAATTCGATACCTCCCTATCGCTGCGCTCGCGGTCTTCGCGCTCACCGTCATGGGCGCGGCCACGAATTTCGTGGGCAATGACTCGCCACAACCTTTCCGCGAGTATCCGAGCTTCGAGGGTGAAGATGCCGCGGCCCCGCTGCCTGCGGACTGGAACGTGCCGGGCGAACTGGTAATCGGTCGCCTCATGTATCCAAGTGCCGGTCGGGGTTTCTTCGGCGGGGGCAACTGGCGCCAGGGCGGCACGGGTTGGACCGACGACTATCCGCGCGGCGATCGCGCGCTGATCCAGATGCTGCGCAGGTTTACGCGTGCCAACGTGCGCGCCGTCGAGCAGCCCGTGAATCTGGACGACGGCGACGATGTATTTCACTGGCCGTTTCTCATTTCAGGCCTGGCGCAATCATGGTCGCTCACTGACGAGCAGACGGCGAAGCTACGCGAGTATCTGCTGCGCGGCGGCTTTTTGTTCTGCGACAGTTTCTATGGCGAACAGAACTGGGAGTACTACGCGGAAAGCCTGCGCCACGTGTTTCCAGACCGGGAGATCGTCGACCTCAAGGACGATGAAGTGGTGTTTCATGTCGCCTTCGACCTCAAGGACATGACCACCACGCAGATTCCCAACATGAACGCGCTGATGCGCGGTGGCTCGGGCTACCTTTCGGGCGGCTCAGTACCGCGCTGGCGCGGTGTCTTCGATGACCAGGGGCGGCTGATGGTGCTGATCGCCTTCAACAACGACGTGGCAGATGCGTGGCAGTGGGCCGACGATTCGCGCTATCCCGCCGATAAGGCCAACAAGGCGCTACGTATCGGCGCTGACATCGCGATCTATGCGATGACCCACTGAATTGCTTATGTGAAAACGGCTGGTTTTGCTGTGGGAGGCCGCCGACGTCATTTCGCGGCCGCCGCTAGGTGCGTTGTGGCACGGCGTGCTGCAGGATGAATATGAGCTCTTTTTCAAGGAAGCGGTTTATGAACACAACCAGACAGATCAGCGTGGTGTTGGGGGGGATTGCCCTGGTGCTGCTTGCCGCGTGCAATGAAGACGCAAAGGTGGCCCAAACCAGTGCCATGGCTGCTACTGCAGCTCCCACTGCCGAAAGGCGTTCGCACGAAGTCTGTACTGATGAAGTGGTCACGACGGCGAAGCCCGTCAAGGACAAGAACCAGGTGCTGGGAACAGTGGCTGGAGCGGTGGTTGGTGGAGTGGTTGGTCACGAAGTCGGCGGCAAAGGCACCAGTCAGGACATCGCTACCGGTGTCGGCGCCGTTGCCGGTGGCTACGCGGGTAACCGCGTGCAGAAAAGCGTCCAGAATGGCGCGACGGAAAAGTCCACGGAACGAGTGTGCCACACGGTCTACGACTGAGGTAGGTGGACCCGCTTGCGATATTCACGTCCCACCAGGACCGCAAGCGCCAGCCATACGGCAGCGATAAACAGGTTGGCTATGGCAAAGTCTCGCGCTTGCCACAACAACATGCCTGAGCCAACATAGACGAGCAGGGCGGAGAGAACATCGCCGCACCGCACGAAGAACGTGTCTATGGCCTGCTTGCCGGTGTATTTCTCTTCGCGCGTCAGCGGCAGGAACAGCATCTGCCGCACCGTGTTCTGCAGCGAATAGTCGGTGGCGTTCTCCGTGACCTTCATCCAGCGCACGACTACCAATGAAGGGATGATGGCGATTACGGTGAGCCCCAGCAGCGAAAGTATCGGCATTACGCAGACAGCGGCGGGAATGTCGAAATACTTGATCAATCTGGAAACGACGAACAGCTGCAGCAGCAGGCTGAGCACGCTGGCGGCCGCAAAGTATTTCGCGAAGAACTCGCCGATGTACCCCATCTGGTCGACCTCGGCCAGCTGCCCGCTCCTGATCAGTTCCTCGGATCGCTCGGCCACCATGTGGCTCAGAATATATTCGCCATTCGAATTCACCCAGTTGTAGGCCAGGATCATGATGGCCATGAGCAGCAGGTAGCGGTTGTGCGTGATCAGCCTGTATGCGCTGCCGCTGCGCAATGGCCCAATTTCCGCGCGCGGTGAAGAGCTGTTCGCGCTGCGCGTGTGGGTGTCGACCCAGTACGTCAACACCAGGCTGGCGACCAGGAGCACGGCGGCCAGCGGCAGCATCTGTTCCACGCCCAGCGCCCGGATGAGCGACCCGGCAACCGCACTGCCCACCACTGCACCCAGCGAAGCGCCGAAGCCCACGATGGCGAACAGGCGTTTGCCGGCCTCGGGCGTGTAGATGTCATTGGCGAATGACCAGAATTGCGCCACGATCATCAGGCTGTAAATACCAATCCAAAGAAAGAACACGACGCCGACATGGACGTGCGCCTTGATAAGGAAGTAGAAGACCATCATGCAGGCAACAAAGAACAGCGAGACAATATTGATCAGTTGGCGCCGGCGAACGCGGCTGCCGAGCCACCCATATAGAGGTACGACGAACAACAACAGTACCGCCTGCAGGACGGCTGTATACGACTTGAGCTCTGCGCCGCCGGGTACGGAAAGTATCAACGCTTCACGCACCGGCTTGAGCAGGTAATAGGCATTGAGCAACAGGAACACATTGAGTGTCAGCGCCAGTACCGCCGGCGCCTCGCCGGTCCGGACTTCGGCGAAGAGACTGAGAAAGCGTTCCAGCGGTCGTCCGCCGCGCAGATGCATGGTCATTTCCTGGCGGTTTCGGCCAGCGAGATCAGGTAGCCTCGCAACGCTACCGTGTCACCTTCCTTGAGGTAGTCGCGAAACGATGCCATGCCGCGCTGGGACAGGGCCCCTTGCAGCACGATGGCATCGAGCAGTTCCTGGCTCTGCAATGACGGTGAGCGACGCAGGTCGGGGAAGGTGGAGCGCGCAGCACCATTGCGGCCGTGACAGGTCTGGCATTGCGCCTCGAACAGCTGTGCGCCGTGACGGATGGTGTCCGCATCGGCGAACTGCGCTGCTGCAGAGATTGGCCGTTCAGTGAAGGGGGGCAGGTCAGGCAACATCGTCTTGCTGCCAAGCTTGAAAACCAGCAGGCGCGCGCCATTGGGGGCGTAGTAGCCGCCGGGTACCGGGCCCCCCACCGCCAGGGCTACATATTGCTCGCGGCCCACGGCGTAACTGATCGCGCCGGCCAGCACCGCCGTCTTGGTGTCGAAGCTCCACAAGCGCTTGCCGTCGGTGGCGCGATAGGCGACGAATTCCCGCTTGGGCAGGTTGCCGTGGAACACCACGTTACCCGCGGTGGCCAGCGCACCCGCGGTCACCTGCACGCCGCCGGTGGGATTGATGAATTCCTCGGTGCGCCACACTTCACGCTGGGCCACCGGATCCCACGCGGCAAGGCGACCGGTGAATCCGGTTTTGGTGTCGGGATGTTCGGCCAGGAATTTCTGGCGCGCGTCAAAAGGACCCATCAGCTGCCAGTGCGTGGTCGCGGGAATGTAGACCAGTTTGGTGATGGGGCTGTAGGACATGGACTGCCATGCATGGCCGCCGGCAGGTCCTGGCGCGAGATTGAAGACCTGGTTGGTGAGGTTGGTGCGCGCCGCGGCCACTACATTGGGGCGGCCGGTCTGCATGTCCACGCCATCGGCCCAGTTCACATCGGTGTAAGGTTTGGCGGAAAGCAGTTTTCCCGTGGCTGCATCCAGGTTGTAGAAAAATCCATTCTTGGAGGCCTGCGACACGACGTGGTGCTTCTTTCCGTCGATCTCGATATCCAGCAGCATCAGTTGCTGGCCGGTGTCGTAGTCCCAGGTTTCCCAGGGAGTGGTCTGGTAGTGCCAGGCATAGCTGCCGTCTTTGGCATGCACGGCGACAATCGAGGTCATGAACAGGTTGTCGCCGCCAGCCGCGTCGCGCTTCACCGCGTCGCCCGGAGTTCCATTGCCAGTGCCAAAGATCACCAGATCAGTGACCGGATCGTAGGTGATTGCATCCCACACGGTTCCGCCGCCGCCCCCTTGCCACCAACCCGGCGTCTTCCAGGTGGCTGCTGCCATTTCCATGGCCTTGTTCTCGAAGCCCTTGGCGGGATCGCCGGGCACGGTCCAGAAGCGCCATAGCAGCTTGCCGTTCTCGGCATCGTAGGCATCGATGTAGCCGCGCGCATCAAACTCGCCGCCGGCAGAACCAATAAACACCGTGCCGTTGGCAATCCGGGGTGCCCCTGTAATCGAGTATCTGCGTTCGTCGGGCGTCGATTTCACCGACCACACCGGTTTGCCGGTCTTTGCACTGAGCGCGATAAGTCGGCCGTCCAGCGTCCCGTAGATGATCTTTCCTTTCCAGGCCGCTGCGCCACGGTTATCGACGCCGCAGCACAGGTTGATGTTCCAGGCGCCGGCGACCTGGGGATCGTATAGCCACAATTGCTTGCCGGTCCTGGCGTCGAACGCCACCACCTTGCTCCAGGGCAGCGTGAGATAGAGCACGCCATCGATCATCAGCGGCGAGGATTCGACATTCTGGTTGGTGGGCAGGTCGGCAAACCAGGCCAGCCCCAGCTTCCCGATGTTCTGGTCGTTGATCTGTTTGAGCGGACTGAAATACTGTTCGTCGAAGGTGCGGCTGTGGCTCATCCACTGGCCGGTTTCGCTGTCGGCGCCAAGCAGGCGTTTCATGTCGACGTTGGCGCCGGACTGCGCCTGCGCCTGGGCGCAGGTCAGCAAAACGGTGCCCATGATGATGCGAATCGAACGTGGCAACGACATGGTGCTTCCCCCCGGAAGTCTTTTTTCTATTTCAGACTGAGTGCTTCCTCGACAACACTGCGGTCGATGAGCTTTGCCAGCTCAGCGCGGCCGCGTGGTGCGCGATTGCTTACTTTTGCAAGCCAGACTTCCTCCACCTCAAGCACATCCAGCATGTCCGGAATGATGCGCACCGGGAATCTGGTTTCTGGCCAGCCCCAACGGATCTGCTCCACCGAAAAACCCAGCACACCTGAAATGTGCTCCAGGTAAGGCTCGGGGTCTTTCTGCAGCGCCTTGCTGGCATCGGCGACTGCCCGCACGAACCTGACGATGGCGCGGCGTTTTTCGGGATTGGCCAGGTCCGTCGCGCGTGCATTGAGGTTGAATGCTTCGCGGTACACCTTTCGGTTCTGCAGCACGATGGCATCCTTGCCCAGAAGATGGACGGCGAGTTCCGGCTCGGGCTCGAAAGTGGCGATGACATCCGCATCGCCGCGCGCCAGCGCTTGCGCGGATCGGAACCTGCTGGGCGCAGTGGCCGCAGCCTGAGCTGGCTGCGCCGGGGCGGGCGCCGGCATGCTGACCAGCGTGACGTCTTCTTCTTTCAAACCCGCACTGCGCAGCATCGCGGCCAGGTAATAGTGTGCAGAGGTCAGGCGCGGAACCAGTACCCGCTTGCCCTTGAGGTCGGAGAGCTTGCTGATGCCTGCCGAGCGTCGCGCGACCAGCCGATAGTAGCTTTCAGACACCGTCATGATGATGCGCAGGTCTGGATTGGTGACCGATTCACGCAACAGCTGCGTTTCCGCATTGGTAGCAATATCCGCCGCACCGGAAGTGATGCTGACGACTCCTCCCGAAGGCACCTCCAGCTTCTGCGGATAAAACTTGATGGCTGCAACCAGCACCGGCGACAACTCGATCCAGCGGGCGCCGGCAACTTTTATCGGCACCAACGGCGCTTCATCCCTGATGGACGTGGATGCGCAGCTCTGCAGCAGCAGACCCGCGGCGACGAGTGTCGCCCGGATCGCGTGCGCGCGAAAACCGCGGCTCATTCCCAGCCAGTGGGAGAGTTGTACGGCGCGGTGAAGCCCATGGCTTCGATCTCATGCACCTGGCCATCGGCGCCGATCTTGAAGATATGCGCTGCCGGCAGGTCAAACGGCGCAAAAGGCATGTTCTTCTTGTTGCGCTCGATGCTGGAACCGTCGAGTGCCTTTACCTTGTAGGGCAGGTTGTCCATGGGATGGCGGAAATGCGACAGCCCCATCACCAGGCCCAACTCCGGATCTGCTGCGAACACGCGACGGTTCTCGATGTGGGCGATGTACTGGAAGGAATTGCTGTTGAGCTGACCGCGGCAATCACGAGCCACCTTGGGGGCAGCTGCGGCACCGGGGATGGCGGGCGCGGTGGACGTCGAGCCGCTGGCCGTGATCATGCCATTCTCATGGCGTTCGCAATCCGGCGCAAAGGGCATGAGTTCGCCGTTGTTGTCGTCCAGCGCATCGTAGTAAGACGCACCCATCTTGATCAGCTCGTCATGCGACTTGCGCTGCGCAGCTGGTATCTCTGTGAATATGCCCGGCCGCGGTGATTGAAGGTTGACCATTTGCGCATCGCGCACGCCGGACACCAGATGTTCCGCTTCCTGGATCTTACCCATGGGGTCGAACTTGAGCCGGATGGCAATGATCGCCGGCTGTTCGACGGGAGGTTGTCTGGCGATCTGCGCTCGCTGTTCTGGCGATGCGCCCTGCGGCGCCTGCGGTGGGCCCATGAATGTCACCATCGCGAGAAGTCCGGCAGTCTGGTTGACCTCGTCAGGCACGTGGATGGCGAAGGTGCTGGGACCTTTCACGATGCTTTTCCATAGCCCTTCCCCCGGCCGGGTCTTTGCGGCATTTTCGACGAAAACGATCTGGTCGGACAGCGGCGCCTTGGCAACGTCATGTGCCACCAGGGCGGCCACGTAAGTATCAGTGGCGTCGATCAGGCATTGGCGATTGCAGGCAACCGGTGCAGGAGTTGCAGGTGCTGCCGCTGCAGGCCCGGTAGGTTTGCTACAGGCGCCGAACGTCAGGACGACGGCAGCCGTCGCGGCGGCTGCGGCGAGTTTTCCCGTTCTTCCGATAAGCATGACGGTTCCTCTTGTTGTAAGTCGGATTCGCGCGAGGATTCTATGCTTGTTTCCTGCTCATGTACTATCCGCCATCCGGCAGATGGTTAGGAAGGGGAGTCCTCGATGCGATCAGTCATCCTCACAGGCGTGGCCATGCTCGCGCTGGTTATCGCCCTGCCTGCACTCCCGCATCATTCCACCGCCAACTTCGATTTCACGAAGTCGACCACGGTCAGCGGGACGGTGCAGTACTTCAGCTTCACGAACCCGCACTCGTTCATCGACCTGCAGGTCCCCGATGCGCAGGGTGCGCAGCAGGCGTACAAGATCTTCACCGTCGCCAGGGTCGTAATGATGCGTTCCGGGTGGGCGGTGGATGACCTCAAAGCTGGCGACAAGATCACCATCACCGGCAACCCGGATCGCAACACTCCAGAATTCATGTACCTGACAAAGATCGTATTCGCGAGTGGCAAAGTCTGGGATCGCGACCCGGCATTGCAGCGATGAGGATCAAGGCCTGGATCATGGTTGCGGCCCTGGTGAGCTTTCACCCAGTGCATGATGTCAATGCCCAGGAGGCCGCGCGCACTACCGCGCCTGCGAATTTCGCAGGGACCTGGCTTCCCGACGCGCGTCGCGCTGATGCCTGGCCTAAAGACCTTCCGCTTGCGCCGGTTGCACGCAGGTTCATGCAGGATTTTGATCCCGATGCCAGCGACCCCACCACGTTCTGCATGCCCATGGGCACACCACGCAACATGCTGCAGACTGCTTATCCGCTCGAGATCGTGCAAACCCCGCAGCGTCTCGTCATTGTGCTGCAGCCCAACCTTGCCAATGCGGAGGTGCGCCGAATACCGCTGGATGGGCGCGAGTTGCCTGCAGCGCCGGATCCTTCCTGGTACGGAACATCGCGCGGCCGCTGGGAGGGTGCCACGCTGCGCATCGAGACCTCCGGCTTGCGAGAGGATGCGATCATCAGTGAGAACGGCCTGCCGCATAGCGGACAGCTGCGGGTCATCGAGCGATTGCGCATCGTCAACGATGGCGCACACGGCAAGGTCCTGATCGATGACATCGAGTTGCACGATCCGCAGGCCTATCTGGAGCCATTGAGGACACGCCGCTATTTTTCATGGGCACCCAATGCCCGTTTGCACGACGGCACCTGCGTGGAAGCGCTGTGGATCGACAAGCTGTGGCGCGACCGGCTGCAGGAGCATGCGCAGCCCGCGCATGGAGAGTCGCCGCGATGAACCGCTACCTATCAGCGCTGGCGGTTGCCACGATTTGCATGGCCCAGATGCCCCTGGTTCTCAGTGCCGGGAAGCAGCCGCGACCTGACTTCTCCGGTGTGTGGTTTCCAGACCCTAAGGCCAGCGGCCGCTGGCCGACAGAACGTCCGTTTACGCCCGCGATGGCTGCCGCCCGGGCGCTATGGACGCGTACGTATACGCCAATCGATCTCACCCGGGACGATGAGAATATTTCCTGCGTACCCTACACGCTGCCCTACGTGATGACGACCATTACCCAATATCCTTTCGAGATCATCTCCACACCTGAGCGCATCTACCTTCTGACAGAGGTCTTTGGCCAGGTACGACGCATCGATCTGGGCGCAACGCAGCAGGGCGACCAGCTTCCCAGCCGCATGGGGCTTTCACATGGGCACTGGGAGGGCTCTGAACTCGTCGTTGAAACCACTCACCTGCTGCCCTTGCATGTAGGTCACAGATTTCCCAGCAGCCGTGCGCAAAGCATGGTGGAACGCTTCAGCCTCGTGGAGGGCGGGACTGGCAAGCAACTGCGTGTTCGGGTGACGGTCCGCGACCCGCTGGTTTACACGCAGCCGATCGTCGTGCAAATGACATACAAAGCGGCGCCTGACGTGGAGCTGGGGGAGTACATCTGCGGGCAGGATCTGTGGGATCAGCACATGGATGGCAGTTCCAGCAAGATCCCCTGGCGCTAGGCATGCGACACGCACCGGACTTCATTGTCCTGTGGCGCGATCTGCGCCGCGAGAAGCTCACGCGTCTGATCGGCACGCGCGATTGAAAGCGTGGCCTGCGCCCGGCGGCGTGTCGATGTCCGCGTTATGATCATGGACATGCCAGACGATTATTTTCAGCTCAGTCACGTCAGCGCGGTGCGCCGAATCCTTATCCTGGGGCTGCTGGTGTGTGCGGGCTGCACCACCACGAGCACTCTGGTGGAGGAGGGGGAACCCACCCTGGTAGCGGAAGAACAGCCATCCCCACAAGAACTGGAAACCCAGGAGGCCCCGGAAGCCGCAGAAGGGGCGGTGCAGGAAGAGGGGGAGGTTGCTATTGCCGTGGCCGAGTCCGAGCATCGCGAATCCACCCCTGCCAGTGAGGAGCTCGGGGAAGTGGTGGTGCGTGCTCGCGCGCGACATGAGTTGATCCACGACCTGGTCTCCGAGGCGCAGGCCCTGCTACGGGATGTCGAGCTTAAATATGTGTTCACGGGCAAGGGCAAGCGGGAACTGCTGCGCGGCCGGCCCGTGGCCTTTGCCCTGTGGAATGAGGCCAGGGAAGAATGGAAGGTGGCCGAGATCGAGATCCCGCGGCCGCCGATCAAGTGGAAACCCGGTGGCAAGCCCCTGCCGTTCATATTGCGCACACCTGGAATCCAGGCGCGACACGTCAAGGGAACCGGCGCCGAACGGCTGATGTTTGCCTTCTCCAGCGGTGACGAACAATTGAAGGTCTACGGCCGGAAATTCCCGGTATTCGACAGCGCCCTGCTCAAGAAGAAGCAATGGCGGGCCGTCGCCCAGACCGCGAAACCCATCGTCTACCTGCCGTTCACCGAAGATACTTTCGATCCCCTGTTCGTCAGCGGCGGTAGGGAGTTCCTGCTTTCAACGGCACACAGGGCTATAGACGAGTTGCGTACGGCGGGGGTACCCAGCGCAGCATTTTCCGGGGAGTTGATGGCCGATGTGGTTCCCGCCCAGGTAATCACCACCCTTGCGGTCATCGAACAAACTGACGACACCGATTACGTGGCGAAGAGTGTGGAAGCAGTCAACGAAGTGCTGAGCCAGTACGGACTCAAGCGCGAAGAGGCGTACCGTTACAGTGTCTCGAAGGCGGCCGCCATTGGCCCCATGCAGTTCACGAACAAGCGGGGCAAAGGAACCTATTCACTGGTGGTCAGGCGATGCCCGGGGGCCAGGCTCGATCCCAACTTCGAACGCGGCGCCACAAATCTGCTCAACTCCATGAAAGCGGCCATCTGCCTCATGGACATCGAGTTGTCGCAGATGCGTCCCGACATCCAGCTTGCGTACCGTACCAACCCCACGGTACTTGGCATCTTTCCCGTGGCCGCATACAACGGCGGTCCGCGCAACGTGAACAAGCTCTATGGGGTGATGAACAGAACCGGGGTGAAGCTCGAAGATCTGCGCCGCCCCGGGGAGCAGTCTGAAGACCAGCCCGTCACCTGCCCGTGCTTCTGGCAACAGGACGCAACTGGTGTGCGGCCCGTGTCGATCCCCAAGTACAATAACGAGAATCGCTGGTACGTCGAAAAATACCAGAGCATCCTCGGCAAATTCGAGTGAGAGTCGCCCCAGGGGCGAGTAACCCCTGAGCCGCCGGCAAATATCAGGTCGGGATCCACCGGACTTTTCCAGCCAAGACATGCATCAGTTTCTCCGCTATTCACTCGTCGGCGCGGTTGGCACGGCAGTGCAATATGCGATCCTCGTCTCTCTGGTGCGGGCGGGCCTGGCGCCTGCAGTCGCAGCCTCGACCACCGGCGCGATCGCTGGGGGGCTTGTGAACTACTACCTAAACAGTCGTTGGACATTCGGCAGCGGCCACGCTCATAGAATTGCGCTGCCGCGCTTCGCGACCGTTGCGCTGGCCGGAATTGGCCTCAATGCTATAGTGATGACCGGCATGATCACCTATCTCGGTGCCCACTATCTTCTAGCGCAGCTTGTCGCCACTGGCGCAGTGCTTGTTGCGGGTTTTTTTGCAAACCGGGCATGGACATTCTGACGCCCCCCACACCTCGCGTTGCCAGGCAATCACTTTCAGTGGTGGTTCCCGTGTACAACGAGGCGGAAGTATTGCCAGAGTTCCATCGTCGGGTATCGGCAGTATTGGATACGCTCGGCGCCGATTTCGATACCGAGATCGTGTACGTAAACGATGGCAGCGATGACGCCAGTATCGATTTCCTCGTGAGCCTCCATCAATCCGCCGCGCCAGTGACTGTCGTCGACTTGTCGCGGAATTTCGGCAAGGAAGCCGCCACCAGCGCCGGGCTGGACCATGCGCGTGGCGATGCGATCATCATCATCGATTCCGATCTGCAGGATCCGCCGGAGCTGATGCCCGACATGGTGCGGGCGTGGCAGTCCGGCAGCGACGTGGTACGCATGCGCCGCGCGAGCCGGGCCAACGAAAGCTGGTTCAAGAAGACGACGGCGCGCTGGTTCTACAGGATGATCGGTCGCGTCAGTGAAATCGAGATCCCACCTGACGTCGGCGACTTCCGCCTGTTGTCCCGCCGCGCGGTTGACGCGCTTATGCGCTTCCCTGAGCGCACCCGGTTCATGAAAGGCCTGTATGCCTGGATCGGCTTTCCGACGGCGGAGATTACCTATGATCGCGACGGTCGCTTCGCGGGGGAATCCAAGTGGAACTACTGGCAGCTATGGAATTTCGCGCTCGAAGGTATAACGTCGTTCTCTGTCGGACCCCTCAAGCTTGCGAGCTATATCGGTTTCCTTACAGCCGTCAGTGCTTTCGCCTATGGCGCATATGTCGTTGCCAAGACGCTTCTTTACGGAGACCCGGTGCGCGGCTATCCGACCTTGCTTGTGGTGGTGCTTTCGCTCGGCGGCCTGCAGCTCATGGCGCTTGGCATCATCGGCGAATACCTGGCGCGCGTGTTCATTGACGTCAAGGCACGGCCTCTCTACCTCGTCCAGCGCGTCCTGACATCAGCACATCCGTTGCCTCTTTCGACGCGCAAGACAGAGTCATGGCAATCGCGCTGACATCCCGGGAACGGCGCGGGCTCGTGATAGGCATCACGTTGCTCATAGTCGTGCGCCTTGCCACGCTCGGAGCGTACCCGGTCATGGACTCCACAGAGTCACGCTACGCCGAGATCGCACGCAAGATGCTTGAGACCGGCGATTGGCTGATGCCGCAGTTCGCATATGGCGTCCCGTTCTGGGGCAAGCCGCCGCTGTCGACGTGGCTCTCCGCAGCATCGATGTGGGCATTTGGCGTCAATGAATTCGCGGCGCGACTGCCGTCGCTGCTGTTGCTGCTGGGGTGTGGAGCACTCGTGGTCATTCTGGCTCGCCTCCGTGCCGGTCGTGACGCTGCGTTGCTGGCGGGCACATTCTTCGCCACCACACTCAGCGTATTCCTTGCAGCCGGGGCCGTCATGACGGACGCGGCCCTGCTGCTTGGCACCACGCTATCAATGGCCGGGTTCTGGATTGCCGTGGATTCTTACGCGTCACCGCGGCGAATTGCCGGATACGCGTTCTTCGTGGGCCTGGCCATCGGCATGATGGCAAAGGGGCCTGTCGCCCTGGTACTGACCTTCGTCCCGATCGGAGCCTGGACCCTGTGGACACGGTCATGGGGAAAGGTGTGGTCAGGTTTGCCCTGGGTCACTGGCACCTTGCTCGCAGCAATTCTTGCTGTGCCGTGGTACGTCGCCGCGGAACGTGCGACGCCCGGGTTTCTGGAATATTTCATTGTCGGTGAGCACTGGAAGCGTTTCGTCGAGCCAGGCTGGAAAGGTGACCTCTACGGTGGGGCTCACTCGCAGCCGCACGGGTTGATCTGGCTGTTCTGGATCGCGGCTGCGTTGCCGTGGTCGTTGCCAGCGATCGGCTGGCTGGTACGCGTGGTGACGTTCCGGCGTGACACTTTGCGTACGCTCGTCAGGGACTCGTGGCAAGTGTACCTGTTGCTGTGGACAGTGACGCCGATGCTGTTTTTCACGATGGCGGGCAACATACTCGCGACCTACGTGCTGCCTGGAATACCAGCCTTTGCGCTGCTGTTGGCGGCAATCTGGCGTACCCCAGCTGCTGATGCGCGGATGGTGCGGGTGCCGCCACGCCATGGGATCGCCGCCGCTGCGTTCCTTTCGATCGTGGCTGTTGGTGTAGTAGCGGCCATGGGGACTACCTTCCAGACACAGTTGTCGCAACGCAAGCTGGTCCGTACCTACGAAGCAGTTCGAGCCAGCGCCGATCAGCGCCTCGTCTACGTCGAGAAGATGCCGATCTCCGCCGATTTCTACTCGCATGGCAAGGCGATTCTGGTGACCGATTTCGCCGGATTGCAGCGCTATCTCACTGACGGCACTGCCGATTTCGTCGTTGTTCGCGCGAAAGGTCTAGAAGCGCTGCCGCCCGACGCCCGTGCCCACCTGGTTGATGTCGGCTCGTTCGGAGGCTATCGGCTATTGCGGGAAGGGTCCGGCTGAAGGCCGGACATTCAGGGTTGCCCGTGTGTGTTCGACGAGTATGGATGCTCAATCGAAGCGGTATTCCGTCCCCAGTAGCAGGCTGGTTCTGCCGCCAATAAAACTGGCTTCGGCGCGAAAATGCCAGGTGTGGTTGAGCGAATACTGCACGCCCGCAAGCATGTTCCATATGTCCACTGGATTCTTGAGGAGACTGTATTGAATGGATGTATCGGGGGCGTTGCCGTTCGCCCAGTCCTGGATTTTCGCCGAGAAATTGTTGCAGGGAACCTTGCGCGGATCATTGGGACGCAGCGCATCGCACCGCGCCTGGATGTTGTCCGCAGTTGATTGTTGCGGGGGTCCGACCACTTCGGCGAGCTGCACGGAACCTGCGGCGCCATTGCGGCAATTGTGCTGGGAGTCTTTGCGCTGGCTTCTGGCTTCTGGCTGCGCAGGCGCCAAGCCCACGCCGGATGCAGCGCTTGAGGAAACTGCAAGGGAACTCAGGGAGTCGGTAGCCAGCAATATCCCTGACCACAATCGCAAGGAGCAGATGCTGGCCCTGGTAGACCAGATTGAATCGAACCAGAGCGACTTCAGCGCGGTGGCATTGGAATTCGTCGGTAAATTTCGCAAACTCAATACGAACTATGACGCGCCCCGGGCCAGCTTCGACGAGTTGTTCTCCGAGTTTCAGGTGCAACGCATCCAGTCGCGCGACAGGATTCTTGATCTGCACTTCCGGTTTGCTGCGCTCGCGACAGCCGACGAGTGGGCGCGCATCGGACGGGTTGAAGCGAAGATATACGACGAACTGGTAATAGCCCGCGCACGGCAGGCAGGCACAACGTGAATGCCTTCTCGAGGCACCGCGGCCAGGTGCTGATACTGCTGGCTGCATATATTTTCTTCGGCGGTGCTGCCTCCACCGCGCTGCTTTATCTTCATGGCAATTCGCCACGCGAATTGAAGAAGGCCGTTCAAAACGTAGTCACGAGACTCGCGCAGAAATGCAGTCCGGTCGGGCATCGACCAATGGGCCAAGGCGTTGAAGACGCAGGACAAGGGTCTTGGCAAGGCACGCAAGAGCATGGTGAAACTGGTCAAGCGGCACGATGCGGCACGATCGGAAGCCGACGCAATTGCGAAACAGGCGGACGAATCAATCCGCGCGATGGATAGTGCCTTTCTGGATGCCCGATTCCAGCTAAAGGGCCAGCTCACGCAAATGGAGTGGGATGCGCTGTGGGCGCAACTGGATAAATAGCGAATTTCGCAGGAAATTTGGTAGGATCCCAAGCAGGCGGCCCTGTTGGGGCCGTTGTGCGCTACGGGGGTAATCGGGCCTTCAACGGAGGCGGCCCAATGGCCAGTCAGGCAGGAAGCCGGCACCATCGATTGTGGACGAATCTCATGGATTCGTCCGAATCCCTGCTGACCGCCACAGCCCGCAATGGGTCTGGAGAAATCGCCGACGCGGCCAGCCTGCTGCTGGGCGACGTGGGCACCTGGCGTACCTGGGAATCCGAGTTTGGCAGTTCGCTACGGGCGGTGACGTTGCCCTGGCGCCTTGAAGAGCAGGTGCGTGCGCTGCGGCTGGTGGGCTTTTCTTCGATACACCGCGCCACGCCATTCCGCCATATTCGCGACCGCCGTTTGCGTGGCCATAATCGCCGGCGCGTCATCAGTGGACTGCACAACCGGCAAAGCTATGCACGGGCGATGATCGCGGAGCATCGCAATTACATCCGCAACACCTGCAGCCTGGTCTGTTCGGCGCATATCGGCGAATCCATATTCGGCGACAGCATTTTTTCGCAGTCCGTCAGCCGCTATCAAGGGTTGTACGCAGATTATTTCCAAGTGTACTGCGCGGTGAATTTTCTTGATGAGGCTGAGGCAGCGGCGCAACAGGCGTTGTTACCCTTGCTGCGGCTTCAGGTGGATGAACTGCGCAATGCGATACTCGACTACCCGAAACGCGCCACCTGGTTGCTGGGGGAAATCGACATTCGCAAGCCCGTTGGCGATACCCAGCGCCTGCCTCGATTGAATCGGCATGTTCCCTGACGCAAGTTCCGGGCTCACCTATGTGAGTCCGACGCCAGTGAGTCCCTGGGGTACTTACTTGGCCCAGGTGGAACGTGTGCTGCCTTACCTGGGGCCGCTGAGCCGCTGGGTTGGCACGCTGACCCGTCCCAAGAGATCCCTGATTGTCGATGTGCCCATAGAACTGGACGACGGCTCGGTGTCGCATTTCGAGGGATTTCGCGTGCAGCACAGCCTGTCGCGTGGGCCGGGCAAGGGCGGCGTGCGCTATCACCCAGATGTCTCACTCGAGGAAGTGATGGCGCTGGCAGCGTGGATGACCGTCAAGAATGCAGCTGTAAACCTGCCCTTCGGCGGCGCCAAGGGCGGTATCCGCGTCGATCCGAAGAAACTGTCGCGCAAGGAACTTGAGCGCCTTACGCGTCGCTACACCAGCGAGATCGGCATCCTGATTGGCCCGCAACGCGACATCCCCGCGCCCGACGTCAATACCGATGCGCAGATCATGGCGTGGATGATGGACACGTATTCGGCCAATGTCGGGGCTACGACTACCGGCGTAGTGACCGGCAAACCGGTGATGCTGGGCGGGTCGCTGGGGCGCGTGAAGGCCACCGGGCGTGGCGTGTACTTCATCGCCCGCGAAGCAGCGCGACGACTGAAGATGGAGATCGAAGGTGCCCGCGTGGTCATCCAGGGTTTTGGCAATGTGGGCTCGGTGGCCGCGGAAATCTTCGCGTCGCACGGCGCCAGCATCATTGCGGTGCAGGATCACTCCGGTACTGTCTACGATGCCAACGGGCTCGATGTGCAGAAGATGAGTGCGGCGGTCGCGCGCACCGGCAGCATTGCAGGTTATGAGGGCGGCGAACGCATTTCTGTCGAGCAGTTCTGGGAAGTGGAATGTGACTTCCTGGTGCCTGCGGCGCTCGAGGGAGTTCTGACGCGCGAGCGTGCGGGACGCGTGCGCACGCGCGTCGTTATCGAGGGGGCCAACGGCCCGACCACACCAGATGCCGACCTGGTGCTGGCTGAGCGCGGCATAGTCGTGGTTCCCGATGTCATTGCCAATGCCGGTGGCGTCACGGTTTCATACTTTGAGTGGGTGCAGGATTTCAGCTCGTTCTTCTGGACCGAGGACGAAATCAACCAGCGGCTGGATCGCATACTCACCGGCGCCTTCGCGTACATCTGGGATACGCACCTGAAGCACAAGGTGAGCCTGCGCACGGCGGCGTTCATTGTTGCCTGCACACGGGTTCTGCAGGCAAGGGCAGAGCGCGGGCTGTATCCTTAAAGCCATGCATGCGCATCGCCCCATGAAGCGTTTGGCGCGAGCGCTGGTTGCGGTAGCCCTTGCTGCGCTACTGACCACCAGCGCGGCGCAGGTATCCGCGGCAAGTGGCGCCGCGGCCGATGCACAGGTATTCCACTTTCACCATGTGCACCTCAATACGGTGAACGCTGCGGCGGCCATCGACTTCTATGCCACGAATTTCAATGCTGAGCGGGCCGCGCTCAATGGCATGCCGGCCGTGCGCGCGCAGGGCAAGTGGCTGCTGTTCAATGAGGTGAAATCCCCGCCAGCGTCGCCGGTAATCTCAGCGCTTTATCACATTGGTTGGGGCGCCCCTGACATGAAGGCCGCCTACCAGCGACTTTTGGATCGCGGCGTTGCCTTCGAGACGCCCTTGACCGATATCTCGCGGGTGATCGAGGCGGACTCGGGCAGCATATTCTTTGCCTACGTGGACGGCCCGGATCACGCCATCGTCGAGATCAACTCGGCCAGCGATGACAGCTTCCAGCACGTCCATTTCCTCAGCGACGATCCGGTGTCTGCGGGACAGTGGTACATGAAGCACTTTGGTGCCATTTCCGCCGACCCCAATCCGCCGCGCGCGGCGCGCATGCACAATGGTCTGCAGATCTACCCTTACATGGGCGCGAAGCTGGATGGGGTGCAGTTCTGGTGGTATCCCAAGGCATTCGGCCAGGGGTCATACCCCGAGGCTTGGAAAGGGCGCCTCACCTTTGCTTCCTCGCGCGGGCGCGTTATTGATCACATTGCCTTGAGCGTGGACGGGCTCGACCGGGCATTGGCCCGATTGGAAGCGGATGGCGTAAAGGTGCTGCAGCGACCGCGATCCACCGTGGCAGGGCTGAGGTCCGCATTCATCGCCGCACCCGATGGCATTGAGCTTGAATTGGTCGAAAGCGGCGCTGCATTGCCCGCCCGCTGACGGCAGGCTTATTCCCAGCCGCCGTTACGCTGCTCCACCGGCAATATGGGCGATATCCACGCAGTCACGTGACGCTGGAGACCAAACCCACCTTTGCCAGTGGTTTTTCCACCGCATCTTCTGTGACGCGCAGGCATTCGCGATCACAGGGCGCCGCGCCCCTGGCCGCGGGCTGAGCGGCACCAAGCCTTCGATCCGCTATCTACTCTGCCAGCGCGGCAACTGAAGACGCATTCCGGTGCGTGGATTTGTGAATCGACGCCAGTACCGGATGGTTGACCTTCGTCACCGCTGCATCCGTCAGTTGCGCGTTGCACTTGTCGACATTCGCGCGCGAGGCGATGTCACCGTGATTGAGCGATGCGCACACGCTGCCCGCCGCCACCTTGATGCGCTTCAGAAGCGCAGTGGCTCCGCTCTCCGTGTCGATGTCGAGGTCCGAGTAGCGGACCGTGACGTCGGGGCCGGTCATATTCCCGGCCGTGCTCCCGGCGTGGGCGGATGCGATTCCCAGGGCCGATAACGCCAATGCGCGCACGGCAACCAGCCCGCCACGTGATTTGAATTCCTTTGAGGTCGCCATTGATGTCTCCGGATCGCCGTATTGCCAGGGCAGACTTGTGGCCAGACACAATCCATGTCTGTACCCGCTTCTGATAATCAAGACGTCAACAGCGCGCCAAACCCGACATTGCCGGGGTTAATATCGGGCGGTGTCAGAAGTTACCCGGCTATTGCATCAGGTCCACGCGGGCGATTCGGCCGCGCGCGAGGCGTTGTTCGCGGCTGCCTACCCGGGGCTGCAGCAGTTGGCGCGCGCACGATTGCGCGATGGCGGACGCAGCACGTTGCTGGATACGCGCAGCCTGGTGCACGAAACCTTCCTGCGCTACGCACAGAGCGGTGCCCTGCGAGCCGAAGACCGGCGCGCGTTCTTCGCCTATGCGTCGCAGGTAATGCGTTCGGTAATCGTCAGCAGCGCCCGCGAGCGGGCCGCACAAAAGCGCGGCTCGGGGCTGCGACCGGTGACACTTTCAGAGCGGATATCCGAACAGGTTCTGGATGACGAGGACGCGATACTGCGCGTGCACGAAGCGCTGGAGTCGCTGGAGCAGGTCGACGCGCGCCTGGCGCGGGTGGTACAGATGCGCTATTTCGGTGGCTACAGCGAGCTGGAAATCGCCGATGCGCTGGGAGTGACCGAACGTACTGTGCAACGACTGTGGTTGAAAGCGCGGTTGATGCTGCAGGCGGCGATGGAGTAGCGCATGGGATTATCCAATCAACAGATGTCGCGACTGGGAGAGCTGCTGGATGAGTCCCTGCCGCTTGCGCCTGCCGCACGGCGCGTGTGGCTGGAGTCGTTGCCAGGCGAAGACCAGCCACTAGTGCGAACCCTGCGTGAAGCGTTGCTGGCAGACGATCCTGCCACCGCAAGCAGCGGCCCGCTGGACCGTCCACCGCGAATCAGGGATCTGGATGCTGCAAACGAGACCACTACGCGGCGAGCGGGCGAACGACTGGGTGCCTATGAGTTGCTGCAGCCGCTGGGTGCCGGCGGCATGGCAGAAGTCTGGCTGGCGCGCCGTGCCGATGGTGCCTTCGAAAGACAGGTGGCGCTCAAGATTCCCCGCCTGCGTGATTTGCCATCCGAGATGGTCGAGCGTTTCGCCCGCGAGTGCAGCATCCTCGCCACGCTGGAGTGTCCTGGCATCGCGCGGCTCTACGATGCCGGAGTCGATGGGTCCGGCGTGCCATACATCGCCATGGAGTATGTGCAGGGAGCACCCCTGACTCCGTGGTGCGATGCGCGCGGGCTCGACTTTCCGGCGCGTATCAGTGTGTTCCTGCAGGTGCTGGATGCGGTGGGCTATGCGCACGCCCGTCAGATCATTCACCGCGACCTCAAACCCTCGAACATCCTTGTGACCGAAAAAGGCGAAGTGCGCTTGCTGGATTTCGGCGTGGCGCGGCTACTGCAAGGACAGACTGGTTTGCCGTCGATAACGCGCATCCATGGCCGGGCAATGACTCCTGAATACGCCAGTCCCGAGCTGCTACGTGGTGTGCACATCGACCTGCGTAGCGATATTTACTCGCTGGGCGTTGTGCTGCACGAACTGCTCACCGGTGTACGTCCCGGCCAGCTGGCGCCTGCCGCGCCAACTGGTGCCCGTGAACTGCACGGCGTGTGGCGCGAAGTGGTCAACAAGGCGCTGGCAACAGCGCCGACCGAGCGCCATGCGGACGCCGCCAGTTTTGCGATGGCATTGCGCCAGGCGCTCATCGCCACATCGGCCAGGCCTCGTCCCCGCTGGCGCGACCCGCGCTACGCGGGTGCTGCACTGGTGGCGGTAGCCCTGGTTCTGGGAGCTTTCCTTTTCGACCGAAACAGGGTTCCGGCCGCGTCTAACCTGGCCGCGCCCCTGACCTCGGTGCAATCGGCAGCGGCCAATGCGTCGACCATCGCCGTGCTGCCGTTTGTGGATCTGAGCGAGGACCAGGACCAGGAGTTCTTCTCGGATGGGCTTTCCGAGGAACTCATTGCGCTGTTGACCAAGATTCCGGACCTGCGTGTCACTGCGCGCGCTTCATCGTTTGCGTTTCGCGACCGGCGCAAGGACATCACGGCCATTGGCCGTCAGCTCAACGTGGCCAATATCCTCGACGGTAGCGTACGCAAATCCGGAAACCAGCTGCGATTCGCGGTGCAGCTGGTACAGGCCAGCACCGGCACGGTGGTGTGGTCCGAGACCTATAACCGCGAGATCAAGGATATTTTCGAAATGCAGGAGGATGTTGCAGGTGCTGTTGTTGAAGCGCTGAAACTGCGACTACTGGATGGTGAGCACATTCCTGCGGGCGAGCGCACTGCAAATGCGCAGGCCTACGAACAATATCTTCAGGGTCTGAAGTACCAGGAAAGCTCGTCGCTAGACGACATGCGGCGCGCTATAGGGGCATTTGAAACCTCCGTTGCACTCGACCCCAAGTTCGCGACGGGCTACGCACAGATGGCGCTGGTGGCGTCCGAAATCGGCGGCATGACAGTGGATAGCGCCATGTATGAGCTGGCGCGATCGCGGGCGGACCACGCCATCGAGCTGTCGCCACACCTGGATCTGGCCTACATCGCCCGCGCCCAGGTGCGCATGTACAACGATTGGGACTTTGCGGGCGCAAAAGCGGACCTGGACATCGCATTGGGCATAGACCCCAATAGCATGAAAGTGCAGGGCCTGCAGATCAATTACCTGCTGGCAATTGGCAAGACTGACGAGGCACTTGCACTGCAGAAACACGTTGTGGAGCGTAATCCCCTGTCCGGTAGCGCGTGGAGCATGCTGGCCAAGGCGTATATCGGATTGCGCGATTACCCCAATGCCCGCAAGGCTTTCGAGCGCGTCAACCAGTTAAAATCGGGCCAATGGGACGCACAAGGGGATTGGGCAACCCTTGAGCTGTACGCGGGCAACTACGAGGAGTCCCTGCGCCGTGCCCGCCAGATCAAGGAGCCGCATTTCCGCGATTTCACCGTGGCAATGGCCGCCTGGTCCGCGGGTGAGAAAGAGGAAGCACAGGGTGCGCTGCAGCGACTGATCAATGAAGTTCCTGATGTGTTCGCGGCACAGATCGCCATGGCCTCCGCCTGGCAGGGGGACAGGGAACAGACCTACCGGTGGCTCGACCACGCGCTGCAACTGCGCGATCCAGGTCTGATAGCCATCCAGTTCAAGCCAGAGTTCGATAAATTCCGCGGCGACCCGCGATTCAAGCGCGCAATGCTGCGCATGAATCTGCCGCAGTAATCAGAATTTTTCGTCGGTACCCAGGTAACGCCACTTGCCTACTGGCAGGCCACCCAAGGGCACGTTGCCGCTGCGCACACGCCTGAGCCCGGTCACATACAGGCCAACAATTTCACACATGCGCCGAATCTGGCGCTTGCGGCCCTCGCGCAGCACGAAGCGCAGCTGGTCCTGGTTCTGCCAGGACACCTGCGCCGACTTGAGCGTGACGCCATCCAGTGTCAGTCCGTGGCGCAGTCGCTTCATGCCATCGTCGGAAAGCTTTCCCTCGACGCGCACCAAGTATTCCTTCTCGATGGCGGAGTTTTCGCCGATGAGTTGTTTGGCCACACGGCCGTCCTGCGTGAGCACTAGCAATCCAGTGGAGTCAATGTCCAGGCGCCCGGCCGGAGCCAGTCCGCGCAGGTGATCGCTGTGGAATTTCAGGGGCGAGGGGTCGCCGCTCCAGCGATTGGCCGGCGTGACCAGCACCACGGCCGGTTCATAGCCGTCCTCGGCCTGGCCTGAAACGTAGCCCACCGGCTTGTTGAGCAGTATGGTCACCTGCGTGCTCTGGTGTTGCCGAGCCACCTGGTCTATCTCGATGCTGGCCTGGGGCGAGACCCGCATGCCCAGCGTGGCGACGACGTTGTCCACTTTCACCCAGCCGTTCTCTATCCACTTGTCGGCCTCGCGACGCGAACACAGGCCCAGCTCGCCCATTCGCTTGGAGAGACGCGGAAATTCCGCAGCGGTCATGGGGATGCGTAACCGAACTGCGAATGTCGCGTAACTGACTCACGCCATGACTCGTCGCCAGCTTCGGCACCCATGGGCACCTGTGCATCACTGCGCTGCCATTTGCGCAGCCATTCCTGGCCCAGCAATTCGCGACCATGGGGGAGTGCGGCCGCCAAAGGCGACAAGGCGATAGTGGTTTCGAGCTTGGGGCCGGTGGCGCGACCGGTGGCCACGAAGAATCCGGCAGCCAGCAGCGCAGCACGCACCCGGGTTGAATAGGTGTAGGTAAACACCTCCGTGGCCTTGTGCCGGCAAACCTGTGCGAGTTCGCGAAACGCCTGCAGCGTCCACAGGGCGCTGTCGGTCTTGAAGGAGAATGGATCGAAGAACACGATGTCGGGCGCGGGCGCGTCGTGCTTGCTATGCATGAAGTCGCCATTCAACAGCCGCCACTCGATATTGCCGGCTGCACTTTCCCATCGATTGGCTGTCAGCAATGCATTGGGCGCCGCATGGCGCAGGTGCTTGAACCATTGGGTGTGGCGCAGCGCCAGATGCAGTGAATCCAGGTCATTCTCGAAACTCACCAGTTGCAGGCGCCGCAATTGCGGGGCCTGCATCGACTCCACCGCCTGGATTGTCGCCATGGCATTGGTGGCAGCGCCCAGGCCCACATCCCAGATGACCAGGGGTGCTGGATCGGCGATCTGCAGTCGTTCCATCAGTCGTGACTGCTCGACGTAAAGTGAGCGTGCCTCTTGCGCAGGGTCATTGACCGAGTGCATCACCTCGCCAGAAACCGTGTCGCGAATTCGGCCGACATCGCCGCGCACCACGATTTCATAGCGTCCCCTGGTGAGCCTCGACAGCTTGCGCGCGGCGTTGCTGCGATGCTGGGTTCGAGGGCCGTAACTGTCGCGGGCGTCGAGCACATCACGCTGCGCGTGATAGAACTCCAACCACGTGCCCGCCACAATGTGCTGGCGCATGGTGCGCATCAGCTGCATGTAGAAATGGATATTGTGCAGACCCACCAGTTGCGTGGCCTGTGAGTCGTGGGTTGCACGCAGGTGTCGCAGGTACGCAATGGAGTGCGTCTTGCAGGTGTAGCAGCTGCAACTGGGATCCAGTGGCGCTTCCATGCCGTTATAGGCCGCGCGCCGCAGGTCGCGCCTGCCCAGGCTGGTAAAGGCCACGCCCTGGGTGGCCAGCGCCGTGGGCAATATGCAGTCGAACATATCCACGCCGCGATGCACGGCTTCGAGCAGGTCTCGCGTGGTGCCCACGCCCATCAGGTAACGCGGTTGGTCCACGGGCAGGCACTCGGTCACGATGGCAGTGCAGTCTTCACGCTGCGCCACACTTTCCCCCACTGCCAGGCCACCGATGGCAAAGCCGTCGAATGGCATTTGCGTGATGGCGCGGGCACTCTCGATCCGCAGGTCGGTGTGACAGGCACCTTGCACAATGCCGAACAGTGCCTGGGAAGAATCGCCGCGCGCAGCCAGGCTGCGCTGCGCCCAGCGGTGCGTCAGCTCCATGGCGCGACGTGCGGTGGCATGATCCACGGTGGAGGGCACGCATTGGTCCAGTGCCATCATGATGTCCGCGCCAATCGACTTCTGCGTGGCAATGCTTAGTTCGGGACTCAGGCAGATAGTGCTGTCGTCCACATAGCTTTTGAACACCGCGCCGTCTTCACCCATATTGCGACTGTCGGGCAGGGAGAAAATCTGGAAGCCACCTGAATCAGTCAGCACCGAGCGTGGCCAGTTCATGAAGGCATGAATGCCGCCGAGTTTCTCGAACAGCGCGGGTCCGGGGCGCAGCAACAAGTGGTACGTATTGGCCAGTAGCACCTGCGCGCCGCATTCCAGGATGTCGTCGCGCCGCTGACCGCGCACCGAGGCGTGCGTGCCCACCGGCATGAAGGTGGGCGTCAATACTTCGTTGTGCGACGTGCGGAACCGGGCTGCGCGAGCGCGCGATCCGGCAGTGATGGCATCGAGTTGAAAATGCAGTCGGGTCATGTCCCGCTAGACTAATGAAAAAGCGGCAACTCGTGTTATCGCGTTGTCAGCGGGGAATCGCCACGATTGAAGCGCGCTTCCCTACCAATGGCTCCCAGAACACTTATGTTCGGCCACCCGTATGGACGAGTTTACGAATGCAAGCTTCGGCCCGGTAGGCGACGATTGAAACAGGATCCCGTCGGCAAGGCCTCTGCCGTCGTCTGTAGCTCCTTTCGGACAATTACTGTGGGACACGTCCCACGATGCATAAGGCCGTCGGCCGCTGACGTTCGCATGCGCTTCAGTTCATTCTCTCTCTTAGGCAAAGTCTCACCGAATCGCAGTTAGGGAAAAAATCATGAAACACCGTAGCATCGCACTGGCATTGGCTATCAGCCTGCCAATTTTGTTAATGCAGGCTTGTGCGTCCTATCGCCCAACGGAAGAAGTAACTGGGCAGATGGCGCGCACCGAAGCCACAATTCAACAAGCCGAGCGCAGCGGCGTGGCTGTGAACTCGCTACCGGAATTGCAGGGCGCCAGGGACAAATTCGCGGAGGCAAAGAGAGCTTTGGAAAAGAAATCGCGCGAAGGCGATAGCCAGGCTTTACAGCTCGCCAAGCAGGCTGAGGTAGATGCCAATTACGCAACTGCCAAGGCCCGCAACAAGACTGAGCAGAATTCCGCACGCGAAGTGCAAAACGGAGTCGCAGCCCTCAAGGACGAAACAGTCCATAGCGCGGCAGCCCCAAGTACGACGCCTTAAGGAAACACGATCATGAACACACGCAATTTGAATATCGCCATATCCGCCGCTGTAGCAGCTGTGCTTTTGGGATGCAGCTCAGCACCCCCGCACAACGACAATCTTGCGATGGCTCGCACTGCGGTGCAGCAGGTCGAGTCTTCGCCGGACGCAGGCAAATATGCAGCTGCCGAAGTCACCGCAGCTCACGAGGCCCTTAACGAAGCCGATCGGCTGGTCGAGAAGAAAAAGCCCCTGAAAGAGATTGATCAGGCTGCATACCTGGCCAAACGCCATGCTGATGTTGCAACCGAGCAGATCGCGCGTGGTCAGGCCGAACAGCAGACCAAGGAAGCCGAGGCGGCGCGGCAAAAAGTGGTTTTGCAGGCCCGCGAACAGGAAGCCAACGCAGCCCGGTCGCAGGCAGAAACGGCACGTTCGCAGGCGGAAGCTGCCAAACAGCAGGCACAACAGAGCGCGGACGCTGCACAACGCACCATCGAAGACATGGCGCAGCAACTGAGAGACTTGCAGGCAAAGCAGACGGATCGGGGCCTGGTGCTGACTCTGGGCGATGTGTTGTTCGACACTGGCCAGGCCACGCTCAAGCCAGGCGCGGACAGCACAATGGATCGTCTGGCGGCATTTCTCACCCAGGCGCCTGACCGCTCGGTGGTCATTGAAGGCCACACCGACAGCATGGGTTCAGACAGCTACAACCTGACGCTGTCTGAGAATCGTGCCAATGCGGTGAAAGCGGCGCTCGTACGCAAGGGCATTCAGGCAGATCGCATCGTCGCGGTTGGAAAGGGCGAAGGCGTGCCTGTAGCTGGCAACGACAATGCGGCAGGTCGCCAGCAAAATCGACGTGTCGAGATCATTGTGTCGAATCCCCCGGCTGTTGCTCACCGGGAGTAAGGCCGGAAATCCAATCCGTATCTTCGGAGCTCAAATCAAGGCCGGTTAATACCGGCCTTTTTTTTTGTTCGTTTATTGTGGACCTTGCGCGAGCGCGGGCAATGGAACACAGTTGCTCAACGACCGTACTTCCGGAAGGACCATATCAATGAAGCTTGCCAGGAACTGGTTTGTCAGCGCTCTTGTATTGCTGCTGCCGCTGCAGGCCTTCGCCGCAGCTGACTATTACCTGAAGATCGAGAGTGGAAAGGGCGAAGCCCGCGTTGTGCATTGCACGGATGGATCCTGCCTGGTCGATCAGCTGGCGCCGGGCAGCTACACCGTTTTGGTCTGCGATGCGCAGGGCAAGGTAATTCCAAGCAACGTAACCCTGGAATACACCGTATTAACGGCGGGCGATCGCGCAAGCGGAGTTGCCACTGGCAAGCGCATGCACAAGCCATTGAAGATCACCATGGAATTGGGGCGCAACGCCGCGCCAGCCAACAGCATCGCCATCGACGAGCCGGGCGTCCAGATTGCCATCGGAGTGGACGCGGCGGCCGTCGATGCCGCAGTAGCCAAGATCACCAAGTCGCGCTCAAACATCCAGAACAACTGAAGGGGCGCCCGCTATCTGGCTGGCGCCGCGCCTCCACTGGCTCCGGCCTTTGGCGTAAGAGGTTCGAGCATGGCCACCGTAGCGGCGCGACTGGCGGCCGCTGCTGCAGCCGCTGCCGCAACCGCCTGTGCATTGGCGCCAGCTGGAGCGCCGCCTCCGGGTCCTGCTGGTGGCGGTGTGCGCGCGACATCAAGTGCGTATTTGCCTGCGGCGTCGCGCACTTTCGGATCGGCGCCGCGATCAAGCAATTGCCTGACCACTTTGTCTGAGCCCGACTCGGCCGCAGCGAAGAGCGCAGTCCGGCCTTCCTGATCCCGGCCCTGGACGTACGCCATGATCTTGGCGGTGTGGGTGCGGGAGTCCGTAACGCGGGCATTAATGTCTGCGCCGGCGTCCAGCAGCAGGTTGATGCTCTTGATCGCGGGCGCTTGAGGGTCGCCAACGGCACCACCGCGAGGGCCACCGCCAATGGCACGGCCAGTGCCTCTCATGCCGGCAGCGATCATCAGCGGAGTCATCTGCAATACGTTGGGCAGGTCCACTTCGGCGCCGTGCGCCAGCAAGACTTCCATCGCCTCGTGGTCATTGCGCATCGTCGCCACAAAGAGCGGACCCACGCCACCGCGCAGGTCGTAATCCTCAAAACGGCCCCTGCCGGCGCCATAGGGCCGTTTGCGGGTCAGCTGATGATTGGTGTCGACGCCCATGTCGAGCAGGCGCCTGACCACTTCCATCGCAGTTTCCTTGGTGGGTGCACGCTGTGCTACCGGGCCGCCGAAACCGCCATTGCCCGCACGAAAGGAATTCATGTCCACTGCGATATAAATGGGCGTACGACCACTCATGTCCCAGGTGTTTGGATTGGCGCCTTTGTCGAGCAGGAACAATGCGATGTCGAAGCTCTTGTTGTCGAGCGCATTGAGCAACGGAGTAAGGCCGTCCGGATTGGGCTTGTTGATGTCAGCGCCTGCCTTGACGAGGGCAACGGCGCAGCGATAGCAGCCGGAGCGGGTCGCGTAGAGCAGCGCAGTAAGTCCGCCGGTCTGCCGGCTCTGGAACTGCGCGCGCGGCTCCGAGGTCATCTGGCGGTCCCAGTCATCAGACTTCGCGCGCAGGTCGACGTTCTTGGCGCGGTGGGCGAGCAGCAGGTCCAGGATGTCGGGCTGGTTGCCTCCCGCCGCCCACATCAGTGCATTCTGGTTGCGAAAGGTTTCTACCACGTTGACGTCTGCACCCCGCTCGACCAGCAGCTTCGAGATCGGCAACGAGCCGGTGCTGTTGGCCAGCATCAAGGCAGTCTGGTTGTCGAGGTTGGGCGAGTTCACATTGGCGCCGGCATCCAGCAGGATCCGCACCAGCTCGAGGTCATCCACCTTGACCGCCTCACCCAGCGCGGTGGTTCCATAACGACTGGTGACGTCGGCCTTGGCGCCAGCCTTGAGCAGCGCCCGCACCATTTCGCGATCCACATTGAAAGTCGCCCACATCAGGGCAGTGGAACCATCAGGCGCCTTCTCGTTGACGTTCACGTCTGGCGAGGTGATCGCGGCAATCACCGAGTCGCGCTTGCCCTCACGGACCAGGTCGCCCAGCGTCAGCGGCGGACCGGCAGCAACGCAAATTCCTGAGCCCAACAGCAGGCCGGCAGCGATGAGTGGCTTAAACAACGTTGCCCCCGAAATTCGTGTAGTGGGCCTGGAAGCCCTTTGCGGCGTCATAAAGAAAACGGGCGGGGTCGTCGAACTTGCGGCCCACGTCGTTCATTACGCCGTCGTTGAGCATGTCCTTGGCGCTGTGTCCCTTGTGCGTCAGCTCGGAAGTCAGGTCGTAGAGCTTCGCCATCATGTCGCGCTCGGCCTGCAGCTGTGCACGAGTCAACACCGGGCCGTAGGCAGGCACGATGCGCGTCTGGTCATTCACCAGTTCGAGAAGATCGTCCATCGCATCTGCCCGCCCACCCAGCCAGCCGCCGGCGTACCAGTCCAGCGCCGGATCGCGCAGCGGTGAAACCACGTCGCCCACTGCAAGTACGTTGGAATCGCGCAGGTAGACGTAGGCATCGCCGCGCGTGTGCGCCTCGAGCAGGTAGCCGAACTCGACGGTTTCCGCACCGGCCTTGATCTCGCCCTTGCCGCGGAATGTCACGGTGGGCACCGCTTCCTTGGGTGGCGCCTTTACCCAGCGGTCTTCCGCGGGCACGTAATAATCAGTAGCGAGCCACTGCTTGGTAATGGTGTGCGCGTGGATCTCGGCACCGGCCTTGGCGAACAACGCATTGCCGCCTGTCTGGTCGGCGTGATAGTGCGTATTGAAAAGGGTGCGCACGCTGGTGCCTGCCAGAAGCTTGCGCACTGCCGGCGCCATTGCAATTGAGCCGCTATCGACCAGCAGCGCGCCGTCGGTAGATGACAGCACGATCACGTTGCCGGGGGCGCCGTTGATAACGCTGACGCGATCCGAAATCTTTTCCAGGGACAGGGCCGTGGCGCGTGGCTGCGCGCGCGCCTGCGGCTGAGCTTGAGATTGCGAGGGATTTTGCTGGCAGCCGGTAAGGGAGCCAAGCAACGGTGCCGAGGCTATGCCACCCAGTCCCATCAAGGTGGTTCTGAGGAACGACCTGCGATCACCCGACTTCATATCAGACATCGGCAAGCAGGCCCGTGCTGTTGCCAAAACTGGGCTGCTGGATGCCCAGCTTGTCGAGGATGGTCAAGTGCAGGTTGGCCAGCGGCGTGCGCTCCGGTAGCACGAGGTTCTTGCCCCCCTTGTGCTTGCCATTGGCGCCACCTATCAGCACCTCCGGCAGGGGGTAGTTGTCGTGCTGATTGCTGTTGCCCATGTTCGAGCCATAGAGGAACAGCGAATGATCGAGGATGCTGCCTTCACCTTCCTTGGTATCGCCCAGCTTCTTGAGGAAACCCGCGAAGCGCTCCATGTGGTAACGCTGGATGCGGCTGAGCTCAGCAAGGCGGTCACGCTGATTGGCATGATGACTGGTTGGATGGAAACCACCGGCAACCTTGAGGTTGGGATAGGGACGATCCGTGCCTTCGGCGGCCATCACGAAGGTCGCCACGCGCGTCAGGTCTGCCTGGTACGCCAGCGCAATCAGGTCGAACATCATGGAGAGCTGCTTGTCGAAGTCTTCGAGCTCGCCCACGGGCGCATCAGGCACGGAGACACCAGTCAGGTCGCGCGCCCCGGCCATGGTTACCCGTCGCTCCAGCTCACGAACCGTGTCGAGGTAGTCGGAAAGTGCCCGCTGATCGCCGGCGCCCAGGTTGCCGCGCAACGTAGTCGTGCGCTCGCTGATCATGTCCAGGATGCTGCCGTTTTTGCGCAGCAGCGCGTCGCGCTCGGCTGCCGTGTCGCCTTCGCCCATGAGCTGGATGAATACCTTGCGCGGGTTGTATTCCATCGGCAGTGGCTTGTTGGGAGCGGCATAGGACGTGGTGACGGAATAGAAGCCCCCATTTCCCGCTGCGATCTGCACGGTGGTTTCGGCGGCGACCTCAAGCGACGGCAGGGTGGTCTGCTGCCCCAGCCGCTGTGCAATCACCTGGTCCAGCGTGGTGGCCAGGCTGGCACCCTTGGCCGACGTATCGGGTCGCACGCAGGAAAGCCAGGTCGCCGGATTGAGCGTATGCACCGAGCCGCCCGCGGCGGTGTTCTCGATGTTGTCAAAAGTGGTGACGTAGTTCTTGAAGGGGTCCAGGGGCGCAACCGTCTTGCCCAGCGTGAAGTCTGCACCCTTGCCGGTGGACGACCAGACGTCGACCTCCTTGCCGTAGACGGTGTTGTTCATGATTGCGCCGTGCGGCAGGTAGAAGAACCCCGCGCGTGTCTTGGGCGCAGCCGCAGTTTGGGCCAGCGCCGTTCCTGCCGGCACCATGGCGTCCAGGAACGGCAGGCCCAGCGCCACGCCGCTGCCACGCAAGAAGGTGCGTCGGGACAGATGCTTCTTCGTCAGGAAAATCGCCATCGCCCAGTACTCCCAAAAAACCGTTAAGGATGCGATGCCGAGACTGTGCCGCTGGTCGCGGTGGATGCCACAGTCCCTTTGACCTGCTTGCGCTCTTCTGGCCCCTGCCGCCGGAACGCATCACTGTTCACAACTCCGTTGATAAGGGCGCCGAAGGTGTAGTTACTTGCGGCGGCGTCGCCCACGATCTTGCGAACCTGTGGCATGTCGTAAAACTCGGTCTCGCGATTGAGCGCGTACATCAGCAGCCGTCGTGTGACAGTCGTAGGGAACTGGTCCGGACGGCTGGTCAGGTAATGACGCAGCTCCACCGGCCCGTTGAGTACTACGCCGCTCGTCAGTGTTGTGGTGGCTTCGATGGGCGCCTTGGCCGCCGCGTCGATGGTCCGCCAACGTCCCGTGTTGTCGAAATTCTCGAGCGCGAGGCCAGGCGGATCGATCAGGCCATGACAGGCCTGGCAGGTCGGATTACGGCGGTGTTCTTCGAGCCTGGCGCGCACGGTAGTGGGCTTGGCGCCATCCTTGATGGCCAGGTCGGAGGACACGTTGGGCGGCGGCGGGTGGGGAGGCGTGCCGATGATTCGGTCCAGTATCCAGGCACCACGCAGCACTGGGGACGTACGGTCTGAATAGGAGGTCCGCAACAGGAAGGCACCTTTGCCCAGCAGCCCGAAACGGTTTTCGTTGGTGAGCTTCACGCGCCGGAACTGGGATCCGCGGACACCGGGAATTTCGTACTGACGCGCAAGCGCCTCGTTGACGAACGTCCAGTCGGCGGTCAGCAAGTCCACGACGCTGCGGTTCTCCAGAAGCACGCTGGAAAGGAACAGGCGAATTTCGGTGTCGAAATTATTGCGCATTGCCGCGTTGAAGCCGCCATCGGTTGGGTCCACTTTTTCCAGCTCGTCGAGATTGAGCCAGCCGAGGGCGAAATTCTCTACCAGCGCATTGGCACGCGGGTCCTTGAGCATGCGTGCGACCTGGGCCTTCATGGTCGCTGGGTCGGACAACTTCTTGGCCGAAGCAAGATCGATGAGCTGCTGGTCCGGCCCGGTGCTCCACAGGAAGAATGACAGGCGCGAGGCCAGTTCCAGATCGTTGAGCAGCCGTGATTCGTCGACCTTGGGGGAGGTGGAGATGGCGCGGTAGAGGAAGTCGGGGCTCGACAGGATGGCGGTGACCAGCTCGGTCACGCCCGCATCAAAACCACCGGCTTCCTTGCGACCAATCTCATAGGACTTCATCAGCAGCTTCAAGTCAGCATCCGTCACGGGACGACGGAAAGCCTTGGTACCCAGGTGCCGGGCAATCTTTTCCGCGCAGGGTTGTTCTTCAGTCGCGCTCTTTGGCTGGCAGACAAAGATCATGGCGCGACTGTCACTCATGGACAGCCCGTGGGGCGCGAAGGGACCTTCAATCTCTATAGCGGTCTGGATGATGGGCACATCCGAGACCCTGCCACCCTGGTTGCCCCCGAAATTGCCACCGATGAAGCCCCCGCCGGCGGTGGCGTCGTTGCTCAATGAACGGGACCGCTCTATATACGTCATGACTACGTCGTGCCGCCCGGCCGTGACCTGTGCCTTGCTGTCCACCTTGGCCAGGATGGCCTTGCGGCCGTCTGGGCCATCGCGGTCGGCGAGATCAACGTATTCCGGTCCACCGATCTCCTTACGTACCACTTCGACGTCGTCTATCAGGATGATGAGCGTAGCCGCCGTCTGCGCGCCGCGCGGATAGAGGCCCATGTCGAGGAAGTCTTCTTCGGCGACGTTGAAGTGATATTCCCCGTCGGCCGGGAACACGTGCGCAAAATGAATGCCTCCATTCCTGGAGGCCCCGCGCGTGCCAAGGGGGAAGGCGGCCGCACCGGCCTGCGTGGCCGGAATCGTAACCTTGGCCATCTTGGGCACCGGTTCGCCCACGGCGAGCCGTGCTGCGCGCCGCGCCGCTGACAGATACTGCTCCATGAACGAGGGGGAGACGGCCAGGGCTCCCGCAATGTTGCTGAATCCTTCGACCTCGACCTCGGTGGGGAGGGCCTGCTTGGCGTCGATGTCAACGCCGATCAGATCCTTTACCGACGTCGCAAACTCAATGCGGTTGAGGCGCTGGATGGGTACATGGCCGATGCGCTGGTTCTTGGAGGAAGCGTCAACCGACGCCTCGAGGTAGGCGACGGTGGCATCGATATCGGCTTGCGTGGGTTGGGTGGATCCGGAGGGGGGCATGAGCCGACCGCGAAGCTTGCCGATGGCCTTTTCCCAGATTTCGGGCTCCTCGCCCACGTGGTTGAGATTGAGGGAGTCCATGGCCACGCCCCCGGCCCAGTCGTCGGTGTTGTGGCACTTCACGCAGGTGGTGCCCACCAGGTGGGTGAAAGTGGTCGCTGCGCTGCTCGAGGCGGCCGGAACCGCCACTTGGGCTGGCGCAGCCCCGCTATAGCACGCCACAGCCATAGCCAGCCAGGCCAAAGGCACGCAGAAGCCGACCTGCTTCAGCCCGTAATCAGACATTGCCCCACTCCTGCCCATTAACCCCGCCCTCGAACCTATATTCGTTAGATTAATTGGACCATAGAAGTTCATTCTGCGGGCACGGAGGAGTGCTGCGCCCTGATATAGCCCCTGGCCGCCGGAAACGCCGGTAGCCATGGCGTCCAGGGTCAGGGGTGAACCGGCCCTTGCGGCTCGCAGATCGGGAAACTTCGTTGTGCGATCATCCCACGTCAGGGGGGCGGGAATGAACCAGACATTGCGCACTTTGGTGGCGGCGGCCTGCGGCGTCCTGGCAAGCGCGGGCATTGCGCAGACCCCAGGGAGTGGGTTCACAAGTGTCGGTCGTGGTGCACCGCTGTTTGCAACGCTGGATGGTGCGGCCAGCCCCGCAAAACTACCCATCGTTGGTCCGCTGCGGCTGGCGCCGCTGATGGTTCCCGGCGCTACCGCTCCTGTCGAATTGCTTTCCGCTCGCGACGGCGCGACACCCAAGGGTGTAACGGCACTGCCGATTGATCTGTATACCTCGAAGGATTTTTACGCTGATCGCGCGCTGTGGAGCGACCCGCGCTATTTCCGATGCAACAGCCCGCTGGGTATCGAAGCGCAGCGCGGCGGTTATGCAGGCAGTCCCATCCTGGGTGGGCTGATTGCCGACGATCCCAAGGTTGCCGCCTGGGGATATTGCGACCGCGACTACCCGCGCAAGGCGATTGTCAGCCCCTATGGGTTCAAGACCGCACAGGCGCATTACGAGGCACTCCTGGCGGAGACGCGTAAACGCGGTGGCCCGACGGTGTACACCCGTGCAACCTTGCCTGATGACTGGGATGGCCGTTACCAGATCAACTCGTTCGCGGACTGGTATTCGCTGCGGCCGTTCAGCCAGGTGCCAACGCTATTGTCGTTGCTGACTCCGGAATATCAGAAGCGCATGGTGCAGGATCTGTATCACCAGGGAAACACCAATGCCGCGCAATGGCCCGCGCAATATTGCTGGCCGGAAGGCTTCATGCGCCGCTGGCATGCCGCGGGCGTCGTGCTGCGCGACCACTATGTGATGCTCACGCCCCAGGTAGTGCAGATACTTGCGGGTTCGGCCGAGGACTTCATCACGCACATCCATGTCGGGCGTTCATTCAACATGAGCGGTACCGTGCCGCGCCTGGGGCCCGACGTGCCCCGCTGGTTCGGCGAAACCATTGGCTTCTGGGACAAGGATTCGCTGATCACCTGGACTTCGAACATCCAGGGGTGGGCGGTGCACGGCGCCTTTGAGTTTTCAAGCAAGATGCAGACCATTGAGATCTATTCACCGCAGCGCGATGCGAGGGGAATGCTCACCGGGCTCGTCCACGAGGCCGTGTTCTACGATCCGGAGGCGCTGGTGGAGCCGATCCGCATCGTGCGCACGCTGCGCCGCACGGGCGGCTTTGACACCGGCACCCCGTTTGATTCACTGCTGTGCATCCAGACCATCTACCCGGTCAAGGGCGTGCCTACGCCCGTGGCGCCGGGAACTACTATCGAATTCCAGCCTCCAGATATATACGGCCGGCCATGGGCCAAAATCTGGGAGCAGTACTTCGAACAGGGAATGAGCCGGCCCAAAGAAGACGAGGAGTCCATATTCAATTTCGGTAAATGAGGAGCGAGACAATGGATGACCAGAACCTGAGCCGCCGCCAGATTCTCGGCGGTGTGGTTGCCGCAGCCGGTGCCGCAGGGCTCGGTCAACTCGCCGCGGGTGACGTGCGCGCCGCTGACGCTCCGCAAACTGGCGCTCCCCCGGCACCCGACCTGGGTGCATCTCAGGTACCGCCGATAAAGGACGTGAAGGACAAGGTCGCCTACATCACGGGCGGTTCAAGCGGCATCGGACTTGGCATCGCGCGCGCACTGCATGAGCAGGGTGCGAAAGTGATACTGGGCAATCTCGACGACAAGCAGTTCGCCGATGCGCTCAAGATGTTCCCGGCCAATGATGCGCGGGTCGCCACGATCGTTCACAACGTCATGGAACGCGACAGCTGGGAAGCCAAGGCTGATGAGATAGAGAAGAAGTTCGGCCCGGTGCACATACTCGTCAACAACGCAGGCATAGGCCTGCGCGGCGGTATCATTGCCGGCACCTACAACGACTGGGATTGGGGCATGGGCGTCAATTTCTGGGGTCCGGTGTATGGCTGCAAAACCTTCGTGCCGCGCATGCGCGCGCGTCCCAATGAGGGCTGCCATATCGTCACTACCACATCGACCAGCGGTATCCTGGTGGGACTACCGGTGGGGATCTACGCCGTCTCCAAAATTGCGGCGACTGGATTAATGGAACAGTTGCGTGATGACCTGCGCGCCACCAACATTGGCACGTCCACACTGTTCCCCGGCCTCACGCAAACCAACATCGGGCAGAGCGAGACCCATCGACCCGAAGCGCTGCGCAATGCCGCAACGCCGGCTGCCACGCCGCCGGCTGGAGCGCTGCGTCCCGCTGGCCCACCGCCGACTCGTCCGCCGGCACCAGTGGATGCAGGCCCGTACTGGGCGCGGCCGCAGGACCCGATCACAGTGGGCCGCCTGGTGGTCAATGCCATCCTCAACAACGACTTGTTCATCTTCCCGGCACCGGAGTATCGACAGGGCATGGAGGCGCGCGCCGCGGCATTTGTCGAATCCATGGTGCCGTACGTCCCGTTTCCGGCTAACGTACAGGCTGGAATCGACGCCAACCGTTATCTATTCACGCCCATGTACGCACAGGAAGCGGCGCATCGGCGTGCCACGCGCAAACGCACTATTCCGGGCATCTAGCGACACCCACGTCATGAGCATTATCAAGCTGCAGGTCAACGGTGACATTCATGAAGTTGACGTCGA
Source organism: Pseudomonadota bacterium (assembly GCA_039932715.1). Classification (GTDB taxonomy): domain Bacteria; phylum Pseudomonadota; class Gammaproteobacteria; order Steroidobacterales; family Steroidobacteraceae; genus ZC4RG30. Next base: position 70,114 of record JBDTPN010000002.1, read on the forward strand.
TCCGTCGACGCCACTTCTATATGTGCTGCGAAACGACCTGGACCTGCACGGCCCCCGTTTCGGCTGCGGGCTCGGGCAGTGCGGTGCATGCAGCGTTATCGTCGGCGGCGTAGCGATCAGGTCGTGCATCACGCCGGTTTCGGCCGTGAAGGGCGAGATCACCACGCTCGAGGGACTGGCGAAAGACGGGAAACTGCACCCCCTGCAACAGGCCTGGATCGACGAGCAGGCCGCGCAGTGCGGTTATTGTCAGAACGGGCAGATCATGAATGCCAAGGCGCTTCTCGACCGCAATCCTTCGCCGACGGATGCCGAAATCCGTACGGCAATGGAAGGTGCGCTGTGCAGATGTATGACCTATTACCGGATTCATGCCGCGATCAAACGTGTCGTGAACGGAACAACAGGGAAGATTGCGTGAGCGGGACGCTGCAGTTTCCTAAGGCGGTGGAGGAGGCGCTGTTGCAGCTGCGTCCTGCCTCGCGCCGCAGCTTCCTGCAGGCTTCCGGAGCACTGGTAATCAGTCTCGGCGTCACTGCGCTACCTGGCACCAATGCGCTTGCGGCAGCTCCTGGCGCCGGCCCATATCCCGATCCAGACTTTCTGCAGCTCGACACCTGGATCGTGATCCACCCCGATAACAGCGCGACGTTTTTTGTCGGCAAGACAGACGGTGGCCAGGGAACCGGTACCGCGTTCCGGCAGATGATGTGCGACGAGCTGGATATTGCCTATGACAGGACCAGACTCATCATGGGCTGTACAGACATCACGCCGGACCAGGGCGGCTCGGGGGGATCCGACGGCGTGGAGCGCGACGGCTGGCCCATGCGCCGGGTGGCGGCTGAAGCGCGACGGGTGCTGATGGACACCGCCGCGCAGCGATTCGGCGTGCCGGTAGAAATGCTGGTGGCCAGCAACGCAACAATTGCACTCAAGTCCGATCCGGCAAAGCGCGTGACGTACGCCCAGTTACTGGGCGGACGGCGTTTCAACGTTGCGCTCACCGGTCGCAACGTCGACGCCACCACGGGCGTGGCTGCCGTGAAACCAGTCAACGAACTGCGCGTGGTGGGAAAGTCGATCAAGCGCTACGACATTCCCGCCAAGGTGGATGGATCGCTGAAATGGGCAGTGGACATGAAACTGCCCGGCATGGTCCACGCGCGCAATGTGAGGCCGCCATTCGCAGGGGCGACATTGCAGCGTATCGACCAGTCATCGGTGGCCGACATTCCGGGGTTTGTCCGGGTGGTCAGCAGCGGCAATTATATAGCCGTGATCTGCGAGCGTGAGGAACAGGCCATCCGTGCCGCCCGCCAGCTAAAAGTGGAATGGAAGCGGCCGGCAAGCGCGCCGTTCCCGAGTTCCGGGGAACTCTTCAACTACATGCGTGCACAGGTGCCCACTTCGACCAGCGAACCTGCGATAAAAGGTGATCCGGATGCGGCATTTACTGCTGCCGTGCGCGTGATCGAAGCTGAATACGAGGTTCCGTTCCAGGGGCATGCCGCGATTGGCCCGGCACACGCACTGGCAGATCCTTCCGGCGGCCAGATGACGATCTACTCCAACGACATGAAAGCCTACGGCCTGCGCAATGGCGTCGCCAAGTTCCTGAAACTGCCGCGGGAAAAAGTGCGCGTTGTCTACATGGATGGGCCGCAGGTGTACGGCCGCACCGCCGCTGACGATGCCGGTTTCGAAGCCGCCTATCTCGCCAATGAAATCGGGCGCCCGGTCCGCGTGCAGTGGACGCGCGACGAAGAGACCGCCTGGGATACCAAAGGCCCTGCCCACGTCTTCAAACTGCGCGGCGGTCTCGATGACAAGGGCAAGGTGGTTGCTCTGGAATACGACGCCTGCGCGCTCGACTACAACCATCTTTGGTACAACGAACCTGAAACTGTGTTGATTGCGCAATTGATGGGGAGGCGACCCGAGCGGCCCGCAAGTGGTTCCACTGAAGCTCCGTCCGTGATGTACGGCATTGCGAACCGGCGTACGACCACGCGAGTCGTCGGCCTGCCGATGATCTGGGAAACGCCGCTGCGCACAGGCAACCTGCGCGACCCTAATGGGCCGCAAGTCACCTTCGCGTTTGAGTCATTCATCGACGAACTGGCCGCAGCGGCTCGAGCCGATCCTGTGCAGTTCCGGCTTGATATGCTGGCCGCATCCGAAGAGGATGCCGTGTTCCGCAAGGCGCGGTCGCTTGCCGTGGTGCATGCGGCAGCGAAGGCCCATGGCTGGGAAGCGCGTCCTTCGCCAAGGCCAAGCTCGGCTTCTTCCTCTGGCGGCACGCTTTCGGGGCGCGGCATCGCTTATACGTATCGCGGCAATACCATTGCTGCCGTCATCGCTGATGTCGAGGTCAATCAACAGACCGGTCATGTATGGGTGAAGCGACTGGTGTGCGCGCACGACTGCGGCCTCGCCATCAATCCCGAAGGTCTGCGTCACACCGTGGAGTGCGGGATGCTGCATGCATTGAGCAGGGCGCTATGTGAAGAAGTTCGATTTGATAATGAAAAAGTGACCAGTGTCGACTGGGCTTCATATCCCAGCCTTCGGCATTCGGATACACCAGAGACTATCGATATCGTACTGGTCAACGGCGATCCGAATCCTGACCGTCCTGACCTGGCTCCCTACGGCGCCGGCGAAACCAGCCATAAACCGGTGATCGCAGCAGTCGCCAACGCCATTCATGATGCTACCGGCGTGCGCTTGCGCCGCCCGCCATTCCGCGGCGATCGCGTGCTGGCCGCGCTCAAGGCCGCCAAGGTCTGAGGAAAGACTAGTCTTCGGAAAAATCCGAAACGGGATCTATGTCCACCGGCACATCGCCGGCCTTTTCCAGCGCTTGTGCGAGATCCTGAGGCATGGTGCCGTAACGCATGAACCAAGACTCGGTGCGGGCACGATCGCCGGTGGCTTCCTGTTCCAGCAGCTCCTTTGCAAGGTCGGCAACGGCACCGGGCATCTTGCCCAGCTCGACCACATAGCGTCCGGTGGCGTTGTCGCGCCGGATCACACCCTTGTCGACCAGATAGTTGAACTCCATCATCTCGGCCTTGCCGTGTGCTTCAGCAACTCCGAAGCGCACCGTGCGAAAAATGCCTGCGACATCTGACAGGAAATAGCCGTCCAGTTTGTCCCTGGGCACCACGCCGTGATCCACCAGCCACTTGAGGCCGTAGAGTCCGACGATGTCCGCCTTGGCTTCCTCCAATGCCGAATAGCTGGCACCGATGGCGATGCGAACGTCCTGCTTCTGGCCGTTGACATGCGCAAATGCCGGGCCCAGCCCGTGGGCCATCTCATGCATGAGCGTGGTCGCAAGATAGCCCTCGGCTGATGCCTGCGCTGCCTGCTTCTCTTCGAGCAGACGGTGGCCGATGGGCAGGATCACATTGTCTACGCGGGCATCCATGAAGTTCTTAAAGAAGATCTTCTTCGAGCCGCGCAATTCGTGCACACGCGGGTCATTGGGCAGATTATCCGCGACCGCCTGGTAACCATGCCGCAAATCGCCGGCCCGCAATGGGGCGTCCATTACCTCCATTGGCGAACGTAATCCTTTCTTCGAGGGTCGATCAGCAGCGGGTAGCGGCAAAGCATCCTGGATGTCGGCGACATACTTCTGATAGATGTCCAGCTTGCGGCTCTCGCCCTCGTTGCGCACCAGGATGGCCGCACCATAAGAAGCCTTCACGCCCGCCAGGTCGTCGAGATAGGTCTCATACGGCGCGAAAATCAGGTCGATCTGGGGATTCTCGAGGTCGAGCCAGGCCAGGTCGCTCTCGAAATAGTCATCGGTCAGCAGCGCATCAGCGCGCAGGCGCAGGTACCTGGCAAACGCCGCGTCGTCCGAAAGGTCCGCCGCTTCGCGCAACAGCGCCGCCATGGGCTGCAACCACTTGGCATAGGCAATGTGATAAGGAATGGCCTGCAGCAGCGAGCCCTTGCGCTGGACTACGGTATACGGGTCGTAGAGCGCGGCTTTCTGCGCAGGATGCGCCGCGGCGTATTGCTCAAGGGTCTTGACCGTGAGGTCGGGCGGATACAGGTTGCGGCCGGGGGGCATGGGTGCAGTGCCGACGAAAGGTTGCTGCTCGCGGATCAGGTTGAAGCGACTGCCGTTGATGCGCAGGAAACGCCGCAGGTTCCTGGCTTCGACGGTGTCCTTGCCGTTGAGCTGCCGGTAAAGCTGCAATCCCTGTGGGTCACTCTGCTCCCAGTAGATTTCCTCGAGCAGGCCGCAGGCCTTGGCCAGCTTGTCGATCATCTGCTGTTGGCGCGCGCTCAATCCTGTTGCATTGAACGGCATGTGGACTTCACGAAATTTCGCCAGCTCGCCGGGCAGGTCCGCGGAGACATTGGCGGCCAAGTTGGTGGCCACATGAGGGGCCACATCAGCTGACTGGGTGCAACCCAGGAGCATTGCTGCGGCGCAGGCGGGCAGGATTGTTCTGGCGATGGATGCTTGCATGGAAATCATCTTAGACCTCGGCGCAACTCAGCGCAGCTCCAGCCCGGCCTTGTGCAATCCTTCAAGAAAGAACTCCCGGTCCGCGGCATATTTGAACGGGTAGGTTGCGTCGATATAGGCCAACGAGATGTCCGACTGGCGCTGTAGCAATTGCCCGACGACGTCGCGAGCCTGTTCCGCTTGGCCCATGTGCCCCAGACAGCAGGCCAATCGCTGGTACGAGCGCACGAACCGGGGCTGGGTGTGGATCGCCTTCTCGGCAAACTCGCGGGCTGGATCGAAATCCCTAAGCATCAGATGGGCCAGGGAAAGATCGGCCAGCGCTGAACCAGCGAATCGATATTGGGGATCCAGTCGCAAGACCTTGTGTAGCGCGGGAATGGCATCGGCCCATTTGCCCGAAAAGCTCAGCAGACAGGCCAGGCCGTGGTGCGCGCTAGGCGCACTTGGATTGAGCCTGACGGCCCGGTGGTTCTCGTCCGTTCCCAGATCGTGGGCCCGCTGCGTCCAAAGGTAGCCCATTCCCTTCATGAAGTGACCGAGCCAGTCTCCTTCATCAAGGGCTACAGCTTCGCTCGCAGATTCAAAGGATTCACGAAAAGCGCTTGCCGGATCAGCCGACCAACCGGCCATGGTCTGTTCGAAGAGGCAAATGGCGAGCATCGACCTTGCGTAGCTGGAAGCGGGATCGAACTCTATCGCCCGGTGCGCGAACTGTATCGCTTCCACGTAGTCATTCCGGGAATACTTCCACTGGTGCGCTAGGGCGCGGTGGCAGCAGTCCCATGATCTGAGGTTCTCAGGGCGTTTGAGCATGGTGCGCTGTTGCTCGGCCCGTTGCAGCTCCGGCTCCAGGCTGGCGACGATGCTCTCGGTAATCTCGTCCTGTACCTCGAAGATATCGCTCATGTCCCGGTCATAGCGCTGGGACCAGAGCTGATGGCCATTGGTAGCATCGATCAACTGGGCCGTAATGCGAATTCGTCCCCCGGCCTTGCGCACGCTGCCTTCCAGTACATACTTCGCGCCAAGCCTCTTGCCGATTTCCTTGATGTCTATGGACTGCTTCTTGAACACAAGCGTCGAATTCCTGGCGATTACCGGGAACCAGCGCCAGTACGACAACGCAGTGACGATGTCCTGTGTGATGCCGTCGACGAAGTATTCTTGCTCCGGTTCCCCGCTCAGGTTTGCGAAGGGCAGCACGGCCACCGCCGGGCGCAGGAACAACTCGTCAGCTCCGGCGTCTGTCGTATTCGAGATGGCGCCTGGGCCGGTCGCGCTTTTTCCGACGAGCCGATGCAAGCCTTCGATGAACGATTGCCAACGCACATCCGTGGGATCGCCACTCCAGTTCGAAAGCTCCGCGGTGTGAGTAAGCTCGAACATGATCGGTCGTTTGCAGGATTCGATCATCACCGGCACCAGGCATTTTTTGGCCTGTGCCTGCGTGGCTTCCGCGCGCACCCAACGGGAATCCACCGAACGTTTCGACCACAATACGACCACGGCCTTCGCATTATCGAGTGCCTGTTCGGTAACCGAATCGAAGGATTCGCCAACATCCAGGACCTGATCCCACCAGACGCTCAAGCCCTCGCGTTCGAAGCCCTCCGCGAAACGCCGGGCTGTCGACTGGTCTTCGCGGCTGTAGGAAAGGAAAACGTCAGCCACCTGTCGAGACTCTCCTGGACCTTCGATTCAGCCACATCATGACGCCGGTAACGAAAAGAGTACAAGGGACCAGCCCCAGAACGGTCCACAGCACCTTCACCAACATACCGTAGGCACGGCCGAAATGTAGTCGCGTGAGCGTGGCGACAACGTCCTGAAGGAATAACGACCCCTTGGTCTCGCCATCACCCATAAACACATCGGGAAATGCGAAGTAAATGCCCGTCAGGGCCCACACGAAGATGATCAGGAAGGCCCAGAACCCCAACGTGTGGTGGAGTTCCCAGACGAAGCGGGAACCGCTCGCGGCAGTGCGCACCGACATCCGGCGCCACCAGCCGCTCTTTCCGGGCCACCACAGGATGGCACCGGTAAGGCAGATCAACGCCACGGCTACTGCCCCAACCCCGTTCCACCGCAGGCCGGCCTTGCCGGCCAGTAGTTCTCCGTGAAAGCGCGCCAGCCAGGTGACGAAAGCGGGCTCGCAAGTGAAGCCATTGCGTTGGCAAATCGCGTGATCCATCTCGCGACGAAAGACAATCGCACTACCCGAGAGGCAGATGACAAGGATGTAGACGCCGGTTACCAGCCCCGTCCACAGATGCACCTGGAACAGCGCCCGGCGCAAACTCATCAGGCGATGGCAATTGCGCTGTAGAGCGCGGTAAGAAGCAGCACCTGATGCATGAGGTGTTTTGCGCGTTCAGGGCTTGAGGAAAGCGGCCACGGAACGGTTTTCGCAGGATTGCAGGCGCGTCAATTCGGTGCGTTGGTCGCCGGCGTTCTTGAGGAACAGCAGGCGCCGCGTCAATTGGCCGGCAAGTGCGCGCGGGGTGACGCCTGGTTTCCAGCGCGCTGCCTGACCGGCAAGATCGTAGAGCGGTACTGCGAGATTTGCGTCGAATCCAGCCAGCAACGCTCCAAGTGCTTGTGTTTCCCCGGGGGGCGCCCCCGTAGACAAGGCCTTGATCTCGCGCACGGTCAGGCTTTGCGGAAGCGATTCGGGGTGCGTATCAAACCAGGCATCGGCAAGGGCATCGATGCTGGTGTAGGTGACATTGCGTGCATCGCCCACCGTGCTGGCATACCAGTGCGCCTCCGCGAGCGAGATCACGCCGTCGCCATCCGTGTCCGCCGACTTGCGCATCGCAGGCGCAAGACTGGAAAAGAACATGTGCAGGTAGTCCTGGCTCTGTGCAACCTGGGCTGAGTCGGCTTGGCACCCGGTTGCGACTATATCGGGGCGTGCACCAAAGAACCCGCAGCTGGTCGCGCGCGCCATGACACCACCGAAGCAGTTGCCGCTGACCAGCACGTCGTCGCCCCCACCGTATTCGTGCAGCGTACGCAACGCAGAGGGTGAAAGCGCAGTGGGGCTGCTCCACATTCCCGCGCCATCGGAGTTGCCGTGACCTACCAGTACCAGCAGGTTGCGGCTGCCGGGCCTTGCATGAATGGACTGGAAAATGCGCAATGCCGCATCCGGGGCAAATGGGCTGGAGCCGGTCACTTCGCGCCGGACCAGGCCGAGGCGCCCGCCGCGCACTTCAAGTGCGTTGGCGCCAAGTGAGTTGGCTGAACCATAGAAGATCCGAAACCGTGATGGATCCAGCGCCAGGGATTGCGTGAGAACGTCGCGGATTTCTTCTATGCGCAGCGCATTGAAGATTTCGTTGTCGGCAGCTCCAGACGCGGTGGACATCAGCATAACGTTGGCTGCCCCCAGTGGCGGCGCCAACGTTTGCGGATTGCCAGTGATCCAGTCGCCGCTGCGTGCTCGCAAGATGGCGGGATCCAGCGCCAGCCGGTAGAACCAGTTGAGGTTCCAGGTGCGCATGTACAGATCCGTCGTGAACGCTGAGCGTTGGTTGAAAATCTTCCCCAGGTCGCCGCCCAGATCTGGCGTGGTGATGGTTTCCGGAAAAAGCGCACCACGCAGGTCGGCGGAATCGGTGATATCGCCAGCCGATGCGATGACGCCATCGCGCTTGAGCAGAACCTGGGCCGAGCGCGCAGCGGCCCGCTGTCGCCACACCGGCTCATCGAACCAGGGCAATGCGCGTAGTTCCTGCCATTCTTGCGCGGAGAGTTCAGACGAACTGCGGCGCAAGATGGGTGCCGTCACCTGGCCGCCGGCGCCATCTTCAAGTGTGGCCTGGCGAAGCTGCGAGCTGCGTTTAAGCATCTCTTCAACATAGATGCAGACCGTGCAGTCGTGGGGCTTCAACAGCACGATCTGCCATTCCACGGCGTTTGCCGCCCCAATCGAGGCGCTCATCAACAGGGCAAAGGACCAGACTCGCATTTTCATTTTTGTCGAATGTACTATCCTCACCGGTTACTGCCAATTCGAATACCCAAATCAGACCAGGGGGCGTCCATGACTCGCAGGAAATTCTGCCCGTTCTTAGCTGCCGTAGCGCTGCTGTTCACCAGCGCTGCCTTCGCCGGATATGGCCACGACCAGCGCGGCGCCCAGGCTGCGCGCGCCCTCCGGGGAGCGCTAAGATGATTTTCGTCTCGGGTGCCAATGGCCAATTCGCGCACGCGGTCATAGCAAACATACTGGCCGCCGGACGCGGCACGTCATTGGTGGTGGGTACGCGAAATGTGGACTCCGCGTTCGCCAGGGAACTGGCGCAGCAGGGCGTCAGTGTGCGTCAGGCTGACTTCCAACAACCCGACCTGATGCGACGGGCACTGGAGGGCGTGAACAAGGCGCTTTTCATCCCCACCTATGATGTCAACGACATTCGGCTGCAGCAAAACCTCAATGCCATCGACGCAGCGCGCGCCACAGGCGTGAAGCATGTGGTCTATGCGAGTTTCCTGCGCGCTGAGTCGCCACTTGTCGAGCACAGCCGTCTGGTTCACTTCCCGACCGAGCAGGCCATTCGCAACTCAGGGTTGGGATTCACCATCCTGCGCCACGCGCTGTACGCCGACATCGTCGTGGGCGACCTGCGCGACACGCTGAAGTCTGGCTTCTTCCGCAGGCCAGGCAGTACATCACGCTGTGCCTACATCTCGAGGGAAGACCTCGGGATTTCAGCTGCGCAGGTGTTGATGCGCGAGGAGGCCTCAGGGCACGTATACACCGAGACCATGCAACAGACGTATTCGGGCGTAGAGGTGGCTTCAATCATGTCCGAGGTTTTCGGCAAGCCGGTGCGCTTTGAGGCAGTGCCGTCTGCGGAATGGCCGCGCTACATGACCGAGCACTGGGGCGTACCGGCCGAGCTGTCCAAGAGCACGGTGGGCACCATGCAGGCCGTTGAGGCCGGCGAGTTCGATGTGGTCAGTGCCGATTATGAGGCGATAACCGGCGCGCCCGCGCGTTCGATGCGGCAGTTCCTGGAGGGGTATCGCGCCAGCAATGCGGGGGCCTGATCTTGGGCCTGGTAGGTGCGTGGCTTCTGTAAAGCGGGCTACGGTTATTGGCGTAAGATTTTAATGGTGATATTTGGAAAAGAATTTGCTGCGGTGCTGTCGTGCACCCTGCGCAACTGGATTGCGGACAACGCCTCCACGACCGGCGCGGCACTGGCTTTTTACTGCGCGTTTTCACTGGCCCCGCTGCTGGTCATCATCCTTGCGCTGGCCGGCTGGATAGTCGGGGAAGTCGCGGCATTCGGTTTTCTGCAATCCCAATTGACGCTGCTCTTCGGCAGTTCGACGGCAAAGGTGGTGCTGGAGGCAATGCGCCAGTCACATCAGACGCAAGGTGTGCTGGCCGCGGCGCTCAGTGTGGGTACGCTGGTGATTGGCGCAACCACGGTGTTGGCCGCGCTGGATCAGGCGCTGGAACACATATTGGTCGGGAAGCCCAGGCATTCGTCGGGAATCCACACCTGGGTGCGTCGGAGGATTCTTTCCCTGGGTTTCATCCTGGCTGTGAGTTTCCTGCTGCTGGTATCGCTGGCGGTTTCCACCGTGATTGGCGGAATGCGCTCCTGGGCGACCGAGCGATTCTCTGCTTTCCTCACGCTGGTGAGTGCGCTGGATCTGGTGCTGTCGATTGGATTGATGACAGGGCTGTTTGCGCTCATCTATCAATACGTGCCCGCGCAACGCCTCCCCTGGAAGCTGGTGTTCAGCGGCGGACTGCTCACCGCCATATTGTTTTCCGTTGGCAAGTGGACCGTGGGACTGTATCTGGCAACTTCAACTGTACCCAATGCCTTCGGCGCAGCAGCTTCATTTGCGGCCCTGCTGCTGTGGCTGTATTACACCGCCCAGATCTTCCTGGTGGGCGCAGAATTTACTGCCTGCCTCGCAGGATTGCGTGACGGGAAGTCTGGCGAGGGTCAGCATTCGAGATCAGGCTACGGCAAAGCACAACAACGAGGGGTGTTACATGACCATTTTGAAAATTGAGCGCGCGCGGGCGCCAGCCTTGCGAGCCATTGCCGCGCTGCTTGCCGTTTCATTTTTCACATTGAACATCCCGGTGCTGGCGGCTGAAGGCAAGCCGCTCACCATGCAGAACCTGCTCGATCGCATCCAGATCGAAGACCTGTTGACGCGTTACTACTACGACCTTTCAATGGGCAAGGCGCACGAATTGTCTGAATACTTCACCGCTGACGCAGTGCTGGATGTCGACGGCACTGTGGCCAAGGGACACAAGGAAATCGCCAAGCTTTACCAGAAGCCGGAAGGCGCCGCGGCACCCGAGCCCACAGCACAGCGTCGTCGCGGCCACATGCTGCTGACCAACCCGGTCATCAGCGTGGATGGCGACAAGGCAACGGCGCATGTGATCTGGACGGGCGTGATGAATGAAGGTGTGGGCAAGGCGCCCAGTCTTTATGAGCAGGGTCGCGAGGACACCGACCTGCGCAAAGTCAAGGGCAAATGGCTGATCTCGAATCGCTGCATCAGCTCTGACAGTGGCATACCCGATAAATTTGATGCCACGTACAAGCCGCGCGAACACTGCTGACAGCGCGCCGGCGCATGGCGTTCATTGCGCGGGCTCGATGCGCAATATGGCGCCTTGTTCTTCGTCAGTGGCGATGTACAGCAGGCCGTCGGGTCCCTGTTTTACATCGCGGATGCGCTGGTGCAGGTCAGTCAGCAGCGACTCGCGGCGCATTTCTTCCATTTTCGAGCTCAGCACCACACGGTCGACGCGACCAGTGCCTGGTATTTCGCCGTAACGCACACCGCCGACGAACAGGTCCCCTTTCCATTTAGGCAGGACGTCGGCGTTATAGAACGTCAGTCCTGCAACTGAAATCGAAGGCGTCCAGTAGACCATGGGCAACTCGAAGCCGTGGTGCGTGGGTTCATTGCCCTCAGCCTGCCACGGTCCGGGATAGCTGCGTCCCAGGCTGACGATGGGCCATCCGTAATTGCGTCCCGCGCGCAGCAGGTTGATTTCATCCCCACCATTGGGGCCCATTTCGCTGAGGAATACCTCCCCGGAGTTCGGATTGACCGTGAGTCCCAGCGCCGTGCGGTGGCCCATGGTGTAAATCTCCGGACGGTAGCCTTCCTTGCCGACAAAGGGGTTGTCCCTGGGCACCGTGCCATCGTCGTTGAGTCGCAGCACCTTGCCCGCCAGCGAGGAGGGATCCTGCGCGATCTTTCCCATTCCGCCACTGGTGCCTATCCACAATTTGGCATCTGGCGTCATGGCAACTGCAGCCGGACCGCCGGTGATGTTTTCTCCCACCCAGACATCCGTTGTGTCTTGCAGTCGACCGTCGAAATAGCGCGCACGCGCAACCGCCGTCGTGCGTCGATTGTCCTGCAAGGGCTTGGTGTAGACGATGTACACGAAGTGGTTCTCGGCGAAGCGAGGGTGAACTGCCATGCTCATGTAACCGTGTACGCCAGAGGAAATCGTCGGGATGGTCTGCGGACCTCCCGGCACCTCGAGCAGCTGCGCGGTCCCTCTTGCAATACGTTTCAATTGGCCGCCGCGCTGGGTGACCAGCAGGTCGCCATTGGGGAGGAAGGCGATACCGTAGGGCCACGCCAGGCGGGCCAATACGGTGACGCGAATATCCTGGCCTTCAGCAGTGTGATAGTTAAACGGCCCTGCGCCCAGCGGCTGCGCAAGCCCCGGGGGAGCCTGGGGAATGCCATTGGCGTTGGCAGTCACTGCGCGTTGCGCCACGGTGATTGCCGGAAACAAGGCAATGCCTGCAAGACAGAAACCAAGCCGCAATGAACGCATGTCTACCCCTCGCGCCGCTGGTGTTATCTTTGTCCGCGACAACAATGATAGCGTCACCTGTGGAGCAGTCATGAAATTCTATTCCTGGAACGTCAACGGCATTCGCGCCGTGGTCAGGAAGGGCACCTTCCAGAAATTCATTGCCGAGCACCAGCCGGATATTCTCTGCCTGCAGGAGACCAAGGCCGAAAAGGGCCAGGCCGAGGTCGACCTGGCCGATTACCATGAGTACTGGAATTCGGCTGAGAAGAAGGGCTATTCAGGCACTGCCATCTTCTCGAAGCAGCAACCCCTCGTGGTCACCAACGGCTTTCCCGACAGCTTCGCGAAGAAGTTCTCGTTTGCCGATGAGCTCAAGCGCGATTCGTGGAACGAGGGGCGTGTCGTGACTGCGGAGTTCGCCGGGCATTACGCGGTGACGGTATACACCCCCAACGCCAAGGATGACCTCTCACGCATTCCGCTGCGCCACCAGCACTGGGATCCGGCCTTCCTCGACTACGTCAAGTTGCTGCAGCAGAAGAAGCCCGTGATCTTCTGTGGCGATCTCAATGTCGCGCACACCGAGATGGATCTGGCCAATCCCAAGCCCAACAGGGGCAAGAAGGGATTCACCGACGAAGAGCGCCAGGGCTTCCAGAATTTTGTGGATGGCGGCTTTGTCGATACCTTCCGCATGTTCACGCAGGGCAATGGTCATTACTCCTGGTGGTCGAATTTCGCCAACTCGCGCGTACGCAATGTGGGATGGAGAATCGACTATGTGCTGGTGTCTGCATCCATCAGCAACAAGGTCCGGGAAGCCAGGATCCATCCCGATGTCATGGGCTCGGATCATTGCCCGGTCAGCATCGACATCGATCTGTAGCCCGCATTGAATCCAGGAGCGGCTTGACGCGGCGATGATTCATGTCTATATTCACCCTTATGGGTGAATATTCATCGATGCAACTCAATGGGGTGTTCAACGCCTTGGGCGATCCCACGCGCCGCGCCATCCTCGCGCGCTTGTCGGGTCGCGAGGCCCGCGTCACGGAAATCGCCGGGGAATTTCCGATTTCACTCAACTCCGTGTCAAAGCACATCCGCATGCTTGAGCGGGCGGGGCTGGTGCGCCGTTGCATTTCAGGACGTGAGCACTTGCTTTCACTCAATGCCGCACCACTCGCGGAGGCACAGGCCTGGATAGAGAAGTACCGCTCGTTCTGGGAGGACCGCCTCGCCAAGCTGGATACCTACGTGACTTCCAGGAAAGGAAAACGCAAATGAATACTGCCTCCGTTGCTGTTGCAATTGACGCTGTTGTTGTCCGACGCACCATCGCAGCGTCTGCTGAAGACCTTTTTGATGCCTGGCTTGATCCGCAGGCACTGGGGGCGTGGATGCGCCCGGGCGAAATCCACAGCACCGTAGCCACGCTCGATGCTCGAGTCGGGGGCCGCTATGAAATAGTCATGCATGGCGCCACCGAGCAGTATCCGCATAGCGGGGTGTACCGTGTAATCGATCGACCGCGCCGCCTGGTGTTCACGTGGATCTCTCGCGGCACCGAGCAGCAGGAATCGCTGGTGACAGTCGACTTTCTTGCCCGCGGCCAACGCACAGAAGTGGTGGTGACCCACGAGAAATTGCCGGAAAGTGCGCGACCTTCGCACACCAACGGCTGGACTAGTGGATTGTCGCGTCTTGATGAGGCCGTTCTGCAGGGTACGCTCAAGTGAGCGACCGAATCCGCCTCACAACATTCAAATGGGTTCCACCGCTGGCGCAAGGAGTGGTGAAGGACTTGCGCGTGCGCTGGGCACTTGAGGAAGCCGGCCTGCCCTATGAAGAGAAGCTCATTGCGCACGGCGAGCACAGCAGCGCGCGGTATCGGGCGCTGCAGCCCTTTGGCCAGGTCCCGGTGTACGAGGAGGGCGACCTCACCTTGTTTGAAAGCGGCGCCATAGTGATGCACATAGGGGAGCGTTGCCCGGCGCTGCTGCCCAGGGATGCCCACCGTCGCGCCCGCACATGCACCTGGATATTCGCAGCACTCAATTCTGTCGAACCGAATGTGCAGAACCTGGTATCGCTGGATCTGTTCTTCCAAAATGAGGAATGGGCCAGGATGCGTCGGCCGGCCGCCGAGAAGTTGGCCCAATCCCGCCTCGATGCCGTCGCTGAATCGTTAGCGGGTCGCGACTACCTGGAAGAGGAGTTCACCGCCGGCGACCTCTTGATGGCGACGGTACTGCGCAATTTGCGCCACACACGCATGGTCACGGACAATCCTGCACTGGCTGCCTATCAGGAGCGTTGCGAGGCGCGGCCCGCGTTCCAGCGTGCGCTGGCGGCGCACCTTGCACCTTTCGAGCGCTACGCACCCGCTGCCTGAGCCTGGTATGGGGCGGAGCATCGCGAATGATCATCCGCTACCAAGGGGAGATTTCCTATAGATTAGGCGCAAACCAAAAGGGAGGTCGATATGGGCAATCTCTTCCAGCGCGTCACCAATATCCTCAAGTCACCAAAGACCGAGTGGCCGGTAATCGCGGCCGAGCCAGCAACCGTGGGCTCGCTTTACGTTCCGTATGTTTTGTTGCTGGCCGCCATCGGGCCGGTGGCCATGATCCTGGGAGGCGGCGGAACCGGATTCTTCAGGTTCAGCAGCGCAATCCTGCTGCGCATCGGCGTCTGGCAGTACATTTCCTCGCTGCTCAGCGTGGCGCTTTTTGCGCTGGTAATCAATTTCCTGGCGCCACAATTCGGTGCGACCAAGAACACGGTCCAGGCCTTCAAAACCGCCGTGTATGCCAGCACTGCAGCGTGGATCGGTGCTGTTGGTGGGTTGCTGGGCTTCGGCCTCGGCACGCTGTTGGGAGTGGCCGGTGCGGTGTACAGCATCTACCTGCTGTACCTGGCATTGCCCCACACCATGAAGGCGCCGCCCGAGAAGGCGACCACCTATGTGGTGGTCATCATCGTCGCCTACATAGTCATTGCGATACTTCTGGCTGTGATCGGTAGCGGCTTGGGGATGTCCCGTATGGGGCTGGCGGGTCTGGGTGGCATGCGCACAGCGCAACATGATGTGCAGACTTTTGATCCTGACAGTCCGCTGGGGCGGCTTGAGAGTGCGGGCAGGAACCTGGAGCAGGCTGACAAGGCAGGCAAGCTCAAGGATCCCTCGCAGGCCATGGGCCAGGTGATGGGTGCCCTTGCCGGCGCCAGTGGGGGCACGGTCGAAGCCGTCGATACCGAGACACTCAAGTCGTTCCTGCCGCAAACACTTGCAGGCCTGCCGCGCAAAAGCATCTCGGCCGAGCGTAACGCTGCGATGGGAATGCAGTTTGCAGTCGCACACGCCCGCTATGGTGACGATGGGCATGATGTGAAGCTGCAAATTACCGACACGGGAGGCGCCGCCGGATTCATGGCAATGGCCGGCTGGGCCAATGTCGAAAGTTCTTCCGAGGAAGGAACCCGTACCGAGCGCGTGGGGCACGAAGGTGACCGGCTGGTCAAGGAAGTCTGGGACAGTGCCTCGAAGTCGGGTGAGTACACCGTGGTGGTGGGCAAGCGTTTCATGGTCGAGGCGC
The DNA here is from genome assembly GCA_039932715.1 of Pseudomonadota bacterium. GTDB lineage: Bacteria > Pseudomonadota > Gammaproteobacteria > Steroidobacterales > Steroidobacteraceae > ZC4RG30. The sequence goes on from JBDTPN010000002.1 coordinate 86,051, forward strand.
AGGGTGGAACGGCCAGTATCGCGGATCTCAAGGCCGCTGCAGCCGCGGTGGATCTGGCGCGACTGGAATCACTCAGGAATGCAGGCGTGAAGCACGAATAGCCTGGTTTTCGCATGCAAGCAGATTTCTGGCATGAGCGCTGGTCGAAGCAGCAGATCGGCTTTCACGAAAGCGTGGCAAATCCGCTGCTGCTCGCCCATTTCGCAGCGCTTGGCGTCGCAAGAGGTGCGCGGATATTCCTGCCGCTGTGTGGCAAGACATTGGATATCGACTGGCTGCTGGCGCAGGGCTATGGCGTCGCAGGTGCGGAGCTCAGCCAGATTGCCGTGGCATCCCTCTTCGAACGGCTCCAGCTGGTGCCCCACATCGAACAGCTTGATGATCTCGAGCGCTGGAGCGCCGCGGGCCTGGATGTTCTTATCGGCGACGTGTTTTCGCTGTCAGCCAAAACGCTGGGTCACATGGATGCGGTGTACGACCGTGCCGCGCTGATTGCACTGCCGCCGGACATGCGCGCGCGATACGCCCATCATCTGGATACGATTACAGGGGGTGCGCCCCAATTGCTGATTACGCTGGACTATGACCAGTCGCTTTTGGCCGGGCCACCCTTCTCGGTGGGCGCAGAGGAGATCCGCAGTCTCTATGCCCACCGCAAGCCAGTGCAAATCGCCGGCCAGGAAATTCCCGGTGGCTTCAGAGGTTTGAACCAGGTGCACGAGAACACCTGGCTGCTCGGCAAGCGAAGCCCTGACCCAGCCTATTGATAGCTGGCGGGCAGCGGATACAACCCGTCATACGGCGGCCAGTTGGGAACCGGGCGATCCTCCGGCGCGTAATAGAAAGCGGCATGGATGTCGCGGATCTTGCCGTGATCCAGGTGGAACAGCTCGGTGAAGTGATTGCGGCGCTTGGCATTCTTCGAATCACGCCGGAACATGGCCGACACCATCACCGCCTGTGACTCCTCGTCGATCACGTAGAAATCGCGGATGGCGACAATGGCCACGCCGAAGTCTGACTGGGTTCGACAATCGGTCTTGCCGTTGTTGCCGATATCCATGCCGTCGCGCATGGGCGTGTTGAATGTGGGGAACCCGTTCTCGTAACGCGTACACCCGGGATGGCCCTTGACGATAAAGCCATTGTGATTGGTGATGCCGTCGAAGTAGGTGTTGACCACTGCCTGCAGGGCTTCGCGCTGCAAGCGTTCGGCTTTTGGCACCACACGCTGCGCCGGCAGCGTGGCGCGCAGCGTGTCGATGTTGAACGGTGTCTTGCCTGGTTCACCTGTCACGCCCGGGTCGCTTTTCCTTGAAATGAACCATTCAGCTTCGGTGACCTGGTTCCATTGCACCTTGAGGCGCAGCGCGACCACGGCTTCTTCATCGCCCATGCGCACGGTGCCGAAATAGCCGGCCTGCTCCTGCACGGGATCCAAGTAGTGGCGCTGTATGGAACCCAGTCCGGTGACCGATTTCCATAGGCCTTGACCCTCAGGGATCACCACTGAGTTTTCGGTCTGGCGAAAGCCCACCCACAATCCGCCCTTCTCTGGGCTGTGACTGGCCACAGCGTTGAGGTAGGTGTCGAGGTGCCGCCTGAGGCAATCGCGATTGCAGTTCTGGGCGCCGGCCGCCGCCGCGACCAGCAGCGCTCCCATGGCGAAGAATGCGATAAATGTTTTTTTCATGAGCCCCCCAGTTGTAATCGTTCAGTCGATGCAGCGGCCGAATGCCAATGCCGGCTCCTCTGGCCGCGGCGGTCGCGGGCCAGCGGCATCGGCATCCTGTTTGCGCCGACCAGCCCAGGCGCTGACGTCCTTCTGCCATTGCTGTACCGCTGCCTTGTAAGCGGCAGCCTTGGCCCGGTCATCCGGATTGTCGCCGCAGTACGCCATCGATATATGGATGCCTGCGAATTCCGGATTGGGCGCGGTGGGTTGCGAGAGGTTGGGCACGCGAATCTGCATTGCGGTGGGGCTGTCCCAGCGAATATGTGGCCAGTCGTCGCGCGAGCGCGGCACGGGCATGATGAAAACCCGTTGGCTGTGCGCCGGATCCTGGGCGGAGACAATCACCACCGTGATGCCTGCGGCCGCCCCGTTGGGCGTTGCGCACACTTCTTCCTGTACGTTGGCCACCCATTGGCCATCCGGCGACGGCGTAGTTTTGGAACCCGAACGATCGCACGCGGGCTCTTCTGCATGCACGAGGGCAGGCATTAAGGCCACTCCCAGCAAGGAAATCAGCAGGAGGTTGCGCATGGGCCTAATTCTCCATCAATTCCGTGGCGAACAGCATGGCCATTGCGCCGCCACGCGCATCTGGACCCAGAGTGGCGGCGCGTTTGAGGTATTGATCCAGCGAAGTCATGCGCGCGGTGGATTCGCAGACATCGACAAATGTGCCCGCTGAAGAGGCGCGGGAATTGACTGCCAGCCACGCGCGGTCCACGGCGCGTTGATAGTCACGCCGGGATATCCAGCCCCTGGTGAGGCCGCGCTGCATGGCAAAACCGATCATCGATGTTGCTGAGAATTCCGGGTAGGCACCAGGATAGTCCACGACATTACGCCACAGCCCGCGCGTTTGCAGGGGCAGCAATGCTGCCATCAGGCTGCGATAGCTTTGCAGCGCATGCGCGTAGCCTGCGGAATTGCGTGGCAGTTCCGACAGCGTCATCGCGAGGCCCAGCGCCGCGAATCCATTACCGCGTCCCCAGGCCGCATCGGTGGCAGGCTGGTGGCGATACAGCCCGTCGGGTCGCAGATCGAGCTCTTGCATGAATCTCAGGTGCCGGTCGGCCATGTCGAGGTACTTGCGCTCGCCCGTCAATTTGCCGGCCTGCGCTTCGATCACAGTGCCCATGAACACCGAATCGCTGAATTCGCCATGGAATGGCACGGCCTCGAGCATCTGCCCTGATGCGTCGAAGCCAAGGTCGGCCACCTTGCGCACTGTGGCTAGATAACGCGCGTCCCCGGTTCGTCTGTACAGTTCGGTGAACACGATGTGGCCAGCCATGACCAGCGCACTGGGTCGTGCCAGGCTGTCTTTTGTGCCGTCAACCCAGGGTTCAACGATCTTGCGCACGTCTTCGACGTCGCCCAGGCGGACGCGTGCAATCAGCGCAATGGCATTGATATAGAGGGGCTGATCGAAATCGTGGCCGTACTGTTGCGCGAGTTCCTGTGCCAGTTGCCGCGGTGAACGCGCGCGGCGACTCTCGAGCTCGGCGTGGGCCTCGGATTTCGCGATGGGTCCGAGTTGGGAAATCCAGTTGCCGTTTAATTGCGAAGCCTGGGGCCAGCGCCGCGCGGGAATGCGCCCCATATCCGCAACCTTCTGCGTGCGCAGTGCTTCGGCTAGTCCGTAGTCATCGCCCGCTATCAGCACCAGGTCCGGCGCCTGCGTTCCCAGCCAGCGCCACAAGGCGTGCGCTTCTGAATGCTCGCGATACGCGACGCCGGTTGGCGGAAAGGAAAGGGCGACGCCATCGGGATTGGCCAGTGGCACTGCCAGCAAGCGGATATTGCGAGTATGGCTCTGGTCATATGCGGCCACGGCCGCACGCACCGCAGCCGTGCTTTCATCCTCACCGTGGAGACCACCAACCAGCACCACTGTGAGGGTGGAATTCGATGGTGCCTTGCCGGCGACGGCATCTATCCGGGTGCCGCTGGTTGACAGTCCGATGTCGAATGTTTCAGCCGTTGCAGCAGGCCCTGCGATCAGCAGAGTCAGCAAGGCCGGCATGAAAGTGCCGCATATCCTGGCGATCAAGGCGTGTTTCCGTTCAGGGCAGGAGCGGCATTGTGAGCTCAGGCTGGTCCTCTTGCTCTGCCTTTGAGCCAAAGATCTTGTGGCGCGTGGCGTCGTATCGCTTGCCCAGTTCATAGCGCTGGCGCAGCATCTCCACCAGCTCGGGATTCTTTCTGACGACATCCCTGATGTTCTGTTGATATTCCTTGCGGTGCGCCTCGATCACGATGGTCGCGGGTGCCGGTGGAACCCATGGTGCCGGGCCGTTCGGCCCAAGCCCGTTGATCATTACCTTCATGGCCTCGGCATGATCCTGACCTTCTCGTTCGAGCGCTTTTTCCTGGTACACGGCGCGGCAGTAGCGACGCTTGGTCCTCGTGCTGACGCGGGCTTCGATGTAACAGTGCGTATCGAAATCGTGGTTGGCGTTGAGCTGGTTGTAGCGTTCGTTGAACTTGTCCTCGATCCGTACCATCTCATTCCTGATCAGGTCAAGTTGATGCGAGCGCGTGCCCTTGACCACCACCTCATCGAGCGAGTCATCCTGGTCAGGAAAAGTGGCTGCGGCCGCGGCCTGCGACAGCGATATCCAGATCAGCCACAGAAGCGCCGCAATATTTGAAATCCGTTTCATGACGCCTCCTCAACAGAAGGGCCGTAGCCACTGATTGGATTTTAGGCGCCCATTGACTGGGCTTCAACTTCGCATGAGCTGCAAGCGATAACCGTCTCAGGGCCCGATAGAAGCGGGGTCGGGTTTGTCGTCTTCCGGTTCTTCTTCCTGCGCCTTTGAGCCGAAAATCTTGCGGCGCGTGGCGTCATAGCGCTTCCCCAGTTCATAGCGCTGGCGCAGCATTTCCACCAGCTCCGGATTCTTCTTCACGACATCCCTGATGTTCTGCTGATAGTCCTTGCGGCGCGCCTCGATCATGACGGCCGGGGGTGTTGGGGGTATCCAGGGTTGCCCCGCGTTCATGTTCTTCAAGGCCTCGGCATAATCCTGGCCTTCACGTTCCTGCGCGCGCTCCTGATACACGGCGCGGCAATAGCGGCGCTTGGTGTTGGTGCCGATGCGCGATTCGATGTGGCAGTGCGTGTCGAAATCGTGGTTGGGGTTGAGCTGGTTGTAGCGTTCGTTGAACTTGTCTTCAATCAGGACCATCTCGTGCCGGATCAGGTCCAGCTGATGACGAGAGCCTTCGACTACTACCTCATCAAGGGAATCCATGTGGTCAGCCGGGGCTGCAGCGCCACGCGCCACGGGGGTCAGCAACAGGCAAGCCAGCGCAGCCCTGTGTAAAAGCCCGGTCGTGACGCGGGTGAAATAGTGCATGGGTTCGAGAGCATCCCCTGGTCGGTTGAGATATGGGACGGCTGACGGCCCATTCCCATGTGCGACAATCCTCGCATGCAGGAAGTTCCAGTGTGGGCACAGAGGAAAGGCCGATGGGGCTGGCTGCGCGCCACGGCGATCATCGTATTTGCGCTGGTCGGTTTGTTCCTTTTGTTGACTCTCAGCCGCACGCCCCTTACTCCGGTGTCGCGGCCTCCCAGTTCCGAAGAGGTCGATGCGGCGCGCCGGGTGTACGGTCGGGTTCGCGTGGCCCAGGTGCAACCTCGCCAGCACCGTATCGACGTCACTTGGTTCGAGTTGAGCGCGGTGGCCGAACTGGGGGGCAGGGCGCTGGGCATTGATCGCATGGCTTTTGATCGTGATGGCAGCGGCGGTCGCCTGGCTGCCAGTATGCCGCTGGCGCTGGGGTTCTGGCTCAACGGCCATGCGTACCTGCAATCGGATAGCGGCAACAATCTGCGGATCTCCGCAAGGCTCGGCCATTTGCCGCTACCTGCGTTCCTGGTGCATGCGTTGGTTGGCCTGTCACGCCAGTTGCTGGAGCTGCGCGGCGCGCAGATTCCGCCGCTGGAGCAGATGGTGAATCACTTCGAAGTCAATGCAAATGGCATGGGCGCCATTGTCGACTTGCCGCGCAAGTTCCGCTTTTTCAGCACCATGAGCGCGCTGCGCTCAGGCAGCATCGATCCGCAGCGTGTCGAGTTGCGCTATTGCCAATTGGCCAAACAGCAGAAGGCCCAACCCGACAACGATTTTGCGGTGCATGTGAGTCGCGCCTTCACCGCCGGGGATGGTAGCGTTGCGGACAATCGCGCGGCATTCGTGGCCCTTGCAATGCTGTTTGCCGGAACCGACGTGGGTTCACTGCCCGTCGGTCCCGAGGCAATCATCAAGCGCTGCGGAAGAATCGGTGGACACGTGCAGCTGCTGGGGCGTGAAGACCTGGTCAAGCACTGGTCCGTTTCGGCCGCCCTGACTTCTACCTTCGGCGCCCAGGCCTCCATATCCATCGGCACATGGAAAGAGGTGTCCGATAGCGGCGCAGGCGGCTCCGGGTTTTCACTGGTCGATCTGGCCGCCGACAGGTCCGGCACCTATAGCGCGCTGCACGGCACGGAAGAAGACCAGGCCGCCTCGGTAAGGCAGTGGCTGGCGGGTGTAAGCCAGGCGGAGCTGCTGCCGGTCAGCGCGTTGGCGCTGGCCGAGGGAATGACCGAAGCGCAGTTCAATTCGCGCTACACCAGCACCGATAGCAGCGAATTCGCGTTGTCGGTGCAGCGCATCGACGATACGCTGGCCGTGTTGAGTCGTTACTAGTCGGAACGGGGGTTGCCATGCGAAATCTGAATGCCGCGCTGGCCTGCGCGGCGCTGTTGCTTGCCGGGTGCGCTCAACAACAAGGGTCCGACGCCCATGTCGTCGCCGAGCTTGCCAAGTTGCAATCGCAAGTCACGCAATTGCAGAACCAGGCACAGGCCGCAACCGATTGGACGCAGGTTGCCAATCTGCAGGCCACCTATGGCTATTACGTCGACAAGATGCATTGGGACGACGCGGCCGACCTGTTTGCCAAGGATGCAACGCTTGAAATCGCCGGGCGCGGCCTGTTCAAGGGTCAGGACCGTATCCGCACCTACCTGCACGCGCTGGGCGAATTCAAATACGGCACGCTATACAATCACATGCAGTTGCAGCCGGTGATCCATATTGCAGCGGATGGCAAATCGGCGCAGGCGCGGTGGCGCGCTTTCATCCAGGTGGCGCATCTGGGCAAGGATGCGCGCTGGGGCGAGGCCACCTACGAGAACCAATACATCAAGCAGGACGGCGTCTGGAGGATCAACAAGCTCCACGGCTTCATCACCTATTACGTGGATTTCGACAAGGGCTGGAACAAAGGCGGGGTGGTCCTGCCCGCGCGACTCGGAGCCCTTGAGCCCGATGCGCCGCCAACTGTGAAATACGGGGCGTTCCCCGAGGTGTTTGTGCCGCCTTACCACTACAAGAACCCGGTATCGGGAAAATAGGGTAGATTTGCGCCAGCAAGGGGAATGATGTCATGGGTCTGATGGCCAATCTGGTGCCGCGCGAAGGCAGGTTTTTCGACTATTTCAACGAGCATGCCAAGCGCATAGCCCAGGGCAGCCAGGAACTGGCATTGCTGCTCAGCGAATACGAAAATGAGGGTGCCCGCGCAGGGCGCATCGATCGCATCAACACCCTCGAGCATGAAGCGGACCGCATCACCCACGACACGGCGGCGCTGCTGCATACCATCTTCGTCACGCCCCTGGACCGCGATGACATCCATCGGCTGATCTCGCGCATGGATGACGTGCTCGACCTCATGCAGGACTCGGCCGAGTCACTGACCCTCTATGACGTGAAGGCCGTGACCAGCCATGCCGTGGAACTGGCGGCCCTGTTGCAGCATGGGTGCGAGCGCCTGCAGGCGGCAGTGGGGCTGCTCAGCGACATGAAGAATGCGCCCGAGATCCTGCGCCACTGCCGTGATATCGACACCATGGAGTCGCGCGCCGACCGCGTGATGCGCACGGCCATCTCGAAACTGTTTCGCGAAGAGTCCGATACCAGGCAGTTGATCAAGATGAAGGCGATCTATGAACTGCTGGAGGCAGCCACGGATCGCTGCCAGGATGTGGCAGACGTGATCGAAAGCATCATGTTGCAGAACGCCTGACCATGCAGGTCGATGCGGCGTTCGTGACACTGGCACTGCTGGTGCTGCTGGCGCTGGCGTTCGATTTCATGAACGGCTTCCATGATGCGGCGAACTCCATTGCCACCGTGGTGTCAACGCGCGTGCTCAAGCCCTACCAGGCCGTTGTGTGGGCCGCTTTCTTCAACTTCGCGGCCATGTGGCTGTTCGAGCCCAAAGTGGCTGCGACCATCGGCAAGGGCATCGTGTCACCCGGAGTGGTCGACAACGCGCTGATCTTCGGTGCGCTGACCGGGGCCATCGCATGGAACGTGGTCACCTGGTATTACGGCATTCCCTCCAGTTCATCGCACGCGCTGATTGGTGGTCTGATCGGGGCGGCACTGGCAAAGGCCGGTTTCGCGCCGCTTCTGGCACCCGGCATCATCCGCACCGCCGTGTTCATCGTGGTGTCACCGGTGCTGGGCATGCTCATCGGCGGACTGCTGATGTTGTTGATCAGCTGGACATGTTTTCGCATTGCGCCGTCGCGACTGGATCGCTGGTTCCGGCGCACGCAACTGGTCTCCAGCGCGCTGTACAGCATCGGGCATGGCAGCAATGACGCGCAGAAAACCATGGGCATCATCTGGCTGCTGCTGATGTCGCGCGGCCTGGCATCACCTGATCACCTGCCGGCCTGGGTCATCATCAGCTGCTTCATCGCCATCGCCTTTGGCACGCTGTTCGGCGGCTGGCGCATCATTCGCACCATGGGGCAGAAACTGACACGGCTGACGCCCGCCAGTGGCACGGCGGCCTCGCTGGGCGGCGCAATCACACTGTTCATCGCATCCGGCTTCGGCATTCCCGTGTCCACCACGCACACCATCACCGGCGCCATACTCGGGACCGGTGCTGTGCAGAATCCCGCACGGGTACGGTGGGGGCTGGCTGCCAACCTGGTGTATGCGTGGATACTCACCATTCCCGCCACGGCACTGGTGGCCGCGATTGCCTACCGGATCGGCCGAACGTTCATCAACTGACTCGAACCCTGGAGAACCCATGAGCGCCAACATGGATGCGCAGAGGCTGCGGCAATTGCAGGACGTGATACACGCGGACATCAGTGCCGGGCTTTATCATGGCGCAGTCATCAAAGTGGCGCGCGGTGGCAAAGTGGCGCTGGAAACGGCGATCGGATCGGCCGATGCCGGGCAGACGCAGCCGCTGGCCCTGTCTTCGGTGTTCAGCATTTTCTCCGTCACCAAGGCTTTCACCAATGTGCTGGTGCTGCGGGCCATAGAGCAGGGTCGGTTTGCGCTGACCACGCCCATTTCGGATCTGCTTCCGGAATTCAATGGATTCGGTCGCGAGAAAGTCCAGATCTGGCACCTGCTGTCGCACCAGGCCGGCTTTCCGATTCTCTTCGAAGTCAGGCCAGGCTGGTACATCAACAGCTTCGAGGAAGTGTCGGGCATCGTCATGGCGGATGTGAAGCCGGTGGACGAGCCCTGCACCAAGGTGTCGTACTCACCGCTGGTCAACCATGTACTGATGGCTGCGGCCCTGCTGCGTACTGATCCCAGGCAACGCGGCTACCGGCAGCTGGTCCAGGAAGACATTCTCGATCCACTCAAGATGCACGACACGTCAGTGGGACTGCGTGCTGACCTGAGGTCGCGCAAGGTGGTTCCCGATTTCCGGGGCAACTATCCCATCGGGCACAAGAGCCGCAATGTTGCTGGTCCCAATGGTGCTTTCGAGGATGAGACTGCAGAGATGCCCTGGGTGGGTATTGTGTCGACCACTCCCGACATGTTCCGCTTTGCAGAGATGCTGCGCCGTGGCGGTACGCTCGACGGCGCAAGGTTGTTATCGCCCGAGATGATCAAGATGGCGGCCAGAAATTGGACGGGTGAGAAAATCAACGAACTGTATGCCCAGCGCGCGCGGGAGGAAGGCCTCGAGCCTGCGCCGGCATACATCGGATTGGGATTCGCGATGCGCGGCACGGCAATGTGTCCCACTTACCTGGGCACCCTGGCGTCCCCCGGCACCTATGGCAATTACGGGGCGGGCACCACGCTGTTCTGGGTAGATCCTGAGCGCGACATCACTTTCGTCTGCCTTACCGCCGGCGTCATGCCGCACAATGCCAATACACGCCGTTTCCAGAAATACGCGGACATGATTTTCTCAGCCGTTGAATGACATCCTGACGGGCAGCTTGATGGGCCCGTGACCGATGGTGGTCATCCACGGTTCAGGGTTGCCAGCGGATTCAAACTTTTCCACCCCCTGTGCCAATGCGCCAAGCAGGGCTTCAGCTTCCAGCAATGCCAGCACCCGGCCTACGCAGGCGTGTACGCCATGGCCGAACCCCAGGCTGCCCGCGGTGTTGCGGCGCACGTCGAAAACATCGGGTGATTCCCAGCGCCTTGGATCGCGGTTGGCAGCGGCGAACATCAGGCCACAGCGCTCGCCTGCAGGAATCACATAGCCATCGATCTCCACATCGCGCATGGCGATACGGCCGGCCATGCGTGAAGGGGAATCCCAGCGCAGGCTTTCCTCAAAGGCCGCCTTGACCAGCGAGGGGTCCTTGCGCACCAGCTGGTACTGATCGGGAAACTCGCAGAAGGCGCGAATGGTGTTGGCCAGAGTCAGCACCGTGGTGTCCGCCGCGGCTGAAAGAAGGATGCCCACCAGCAGGTTTGCTTCCTGCTGCGTGATCTCGCCGCGATCGGCCGCCTCGTACATGGCCATGCCGAGGCTGCCGGCAGAAAGGTTCTCCCGATTGCAGCATTGGCCTGCCCACTTGATGACCTCTTCCGTGCCCTCCATGGCTTCATGGAACAGCGCATTCATCGGACCCATGGTCGCCCACACCATATTGCCAAAGGGATACATGTGCTCGCGCCCCGCTTCGGGCAACCCGATCAGGTCGGGCAGCACCTTGTAAACGAAGGCCTGGGTGATGTCGTTGACCGCATCGATGGGCTGACCCTCGCGTGCGCGCAGCTCCTGGACGATGGCATTGGCGTCGCGGCGGAATTCCTGCGCCATGTGCGACAGGGCCTTGGGGGTCAGGGCGTTTGCCACTACTGCGCGCACCCGTGTGTGCTTGGGCGGGTCATCCGTCAATAGCAGTTCGGGGCGCACTGAATTCGGGTCGTGCCAGGGACGGGACGTTGAGGAAAAGGTCTTCCAGTCCTTGAGGCCGGCCGCCACATGTTCGTAGCGCGCCAGCATGGTGATGTTTTCGGCCGGCAGTCGCACTACCGGCGATAGCTCCCGCAGCCGATCGTCGACGACGTTGGCGTTGCGCACCGAGGCATGCGAGAACGGATCGGTATCAAACTCGGGGATGGGTTTGCTCATGAAGAAGGAACCTCGGTTCTAACCTGCAGCGGCGATGCCGCCATCCACGTGGAGTATCTCGCCATTGATGAAGGAAGCCGAATCGCTCAACAGGAATGCGCAGGCCTCAGCGTTGTCGTCTTCGCTGCCCAGCCTGCGCAGCGGAATCGTGCGTGTGCGGCGTTCGTATTCGGTCTTGTCGTTGAGACCCAGCGCGCCGGGTGTGGGCACTGAACCTGGTGCAATGGCGTTGACGCGGATGCCCCGCGGCCCAAGTTCGGCCGCAAGCACCTTTGTGAGCGTGACGATTGCGCCCTTGACCAGGCTGTACGCGGCGGTGTTGGGGAATCCCTTCTCTGCCACTGGCGAGGCCATGTTGATGATGCAGCCGCCGCGACCCGGGTTGTAATGGGCCAGCAAAGCCTGCGCGCCCCACACGCTGCCGTTGATGCCAATGGACACCATTCGGTTGAGGGTTTCCTCGGTGATGTTTTCAACAGGCTCGTACTTGAGCAGCATGGCGTTGTTGATGACGGCATCGATGTGCCCGCTGTGCGCCGCGAATGTCGCCGCCGCGCGCAGCAGCACTTGTCTATTCGCAACGTCTGCTTGCAGCGCCAGCGCGCGTCCGCCCTTGCCCAGGATTTCTGCGGCAACCGCGGCGCACGCGGCCTGATCCAGGTCGACCACCGCAACGGTTGCGCCGCAACTGGCCAGCTTGATGGCCATGGATCGGCCCAGGCCGCGCGCCGCGCCGGTGATGAAGATGCTGCGACCCGAAAGGTCTGGAGTGATGGACACGGTTCTTCCTCAGACCTTGAGCTTCCAGGCCTTGCCATCGGGCACGATGTGGCCGGCCGTGGGGTCGGCAAAGTGACTGCCGATCACCAGGGTGTTGGTGCCATTGAAACGCCGCACGAATTCGCTGCGCGTGCGCGCGGCCTGGGCCTTGTCCATGTCGAAGCGCGCCTCGGTGTCAGGAATCGCGATCTGTACCGGGTTGTGCATCAGGTCGCCGGTGATGACAGCGCTCTGGCCCTTCGACTCGATGAGCACGCTGACGTGACCAGGAGTGTGACCTGGTGTGGGGATTAGTGACACTTCGCTGGTCACGCGGAAGTCCGGCTCGATGAATTCCACAAGGCCGGCTGCCACTACCGGATCGATGGAGTCGGACAAATGGCCCATGTGGTGGTATCCGTCGGTATCGCGCAGATGCTTCCAGTGCTGGAATTCACTGCGACCAAACAGGTAACGCGCCTGCGGGAATGTGGGCACCCACTCGCCATCCACCAGCCGCGTGTTCCAGCCCACGTGGTCAAAGTGCAGGTGCGTGCACAGCACGTCCGTCACTTCTTCGGCTGGGAATCCCGCCGCGGCCAGGTCTTCAATGAACGTAGACTGCAGGTTGCAGAACACATCGAATTCGCGCTGCCGGTCATTGCCGATGCAGGTGTCGATCATCACAGTGCGCCCCCCGGAGCGCAGCACGAAACACTGGAAGGAAATGATCATCTTTCCTTCGGGGGTTGCGAAATGCGGCACCAGCCAGCCGAACTGCTGCAGGAATTGCGGCGTGGCATCGGGCAGCAGCATGCTGATGTCATCTTCGAAGCCATAGACTTCTACAATGCTGGCGATCTCCACGTCGCCGACGCGCCAGTGACGGATATGCTCTGCTGCCATCAAACCCCCGTTGCAGTCGCGCGGATCAGGTCAGCGGCCTTTTCAGCCACCATGACCACCGGCGCATTGGTGTTGCCACCGACAATACCCGGAAATACGGATGCGTCCACTACCCTTAAGGCGCTGAGCCCGCGCACGCGCAGGGCAGGGTCCACCACAGACGTTTCGTCAGTACCCATGCGGCAGGTGCCCACTGGGTGGTGAGCCGTGGCGGCCGCGCGCCGCAGGTACGCGGTCAGGTCGGCATCGGATTGCACAGCGCGGCCCGGCAGCATTTCGCGGGCGCTATAGCGGGCAAACGCATCGGACGTACACAACTGGCGTGCCAGGCGCAGTCCGCGCAGCATGGGTGGGATATCCGCCGCATCGCTGAACAGGCCGGCGTCGACGCGCGGCGCATCGTTGACATCCCTGCTGGCAAGACGCACCTGGCCACGGCTGCGCGGATATAGGTTGACGATGCTCATCGCGAAGCCGTGACCCAGTGGCAGCGGAAACGGATTCGGGTTGCGGCGTGCCGGCTGAAAAGCGATCTGCAGGTCTGGGCGATCCAGTCCTTCCCTGCTGCGGATGAAAGCCGTCGACTCGAAGACATTGCTGGCAAGTGGGCCGCGGCGCGCCATGAGATATTCCACCAGGTTCCATGCAGCGCGCGGCAGGGTGCGCAGCGACAGCCCATAAGAGGAGGTGTCGTGCATCTCCTGCGTCAGGGCTAGTGCCGGATGGTCAACATAGTTGGCACCCACGGGCAGATTTGCCTGCACAGCGATGCCCAGTGACTCCAGATGCTGCGCCGGACCTATTCCGGACAGCATCAGCAATTGTGGTGAATGGATGGCCCCGGCGCACAGCAGCACTTCGCGCTGCGCTGTGATGATCTGATCACGATTGGCTTGATTGTCATTGGACGTGCGCGCAACAACACCAGTGGCGCGACCGCCCTCGATGCGCAGACGATGCACCCGCGCCTGTGTGAGCACAGTGAGGTTGGGGCGATTGCTCGCAGGAGCCAGGTAGCCAGTGGCAGTTGAATCGCGGCATCCGCGAAAAATCGTGGCCTGGCGCAGGCCATAGCCTTCAGGTTCCAGGCCCGTGAAATCCGTGCAATGCGCAAACCCTCCGACTGAGGCGAAGGAGTCGGCGAAGTCCCGGTTCATGGGATTGGGCCTGGGCACGTAAGTGACGTGCACCGGTCCATTGGTGCCATGCACCGATGGATCCCGCAGTTGGGCATTGTTTTCCGAGCGCTGGAAATACGGCAGCACCTCCTGCCAACTCCATCCCGCATTGCCGGCGGCGGCCCAGTCGTCATAGTCACGCGGATGTCCGCGGTGATAGGCCATGCCATTGATGGAGCCGGTGCCACCAACGAGCTTGCCGCGTGGCACCGGGATGCGCCGGTTATCCAGCGCCGGCTGTGGCTCGGTCATCAGACCCCAGGTCAGCTTCCTGCTCATGATCGCAGCGCCCACCAGGGCCGGCACCTTGACGAAGGGGTGGCGCGCCGGTCCGCCGGCTTCGATGAGGCATACGCGCACGGTGGGGTCTTCAGTCAGTCGCGCAGCCAGCACACAGCCGGCGGTGCCCGCGCCGACGATCACATAGTCGTAGCGCGTCATCCCCTGCGAAACGGCAGCGTCAGGAGGAACAGCACCATGCGCGGCGACAGCAGTTTGAGCGCGGCGCGCGCGGCCACCGGGGACAGGCGCGCATTCATGGGCATGGCACCGAACACCTTGCCCTTGATGACCAGCGTGTTGCCGTCGCGCTCCAGCGCAGTCACTGTCATCAATTCGCTGCCGTCGGTGGACTGCAGTTTCATTTCACGCGGCCTTGTTTCTCGAAGTTTAGGCCCAGCGCCTCGAACATCTTCATGGCCGTGGCGCGGCCGGCACCGAACACGCCGCCGCCTGGGTATTGGAACGGACCCACGAGGTAGAAACGGTCGAGACCTGGCACCGTGTACTGGCCCAGTTCCGGCGTGGGGCGGTGCGCGCCACTTTGATAGGTGGTGGTAGCGATGCCATGCAGGTCGCCGCGTCTGAAGCTGGGAGATGTGCGTTCCATGTCCACCGGACTGTCGACATGTGCCTGCAGCACGGCCGCAGGAATGTTCTCCACGAACTTCGACAGGTGCGCCAGCATCAGCTGGCCGTATTCCTGCTTGCTCTGGTCCCAGCTGCGGCCGTCAGGCCGCATGTAGGGCACGTAGTCCCACAGGTGCAGGATGGCTTTGCCGGCAGGCACGCGGCTGGGATCGAACTGCGACAGCGAGCCCAGGCCCAGCAGCGGGTAGGGCAGGAACTGGCCGTAGCGCAGTTCGTCGAAATCGCGGCGCAGGGTTTCATAACTGGTGGGCAGCAGTTCCACCATCACTGCATCGACACTGTCTTGTTTGGTGCGGAAGCGAAGCGGCTCCGCCAGTGCGGCATGCACGGTAATGCAGGCCGCGTTGGTGATATGCGTGGCTTCGGCATCGGCCCTTGCCTTTGCATCCATGCCATCGATCATGCCGCCCAGCAGGTGCGGGTGGATGGCGCCAATCACGGCGTCCCTGGCCGCGAAGGTACGACCGTCGACCAGTTCGACACCACTGGCGCGTCCGTTGGTCACCTTGATGCGTGCCACCTCGGCATCGGCCAGCACCTCGCCGCCATGCTCGCGAATGCAGGCAATCAGCGCATCGGTGAGCTTGCCGGCGCCGCCGCGCGCCACGCCGAATCCATAGGCTTCGAGGAAGCCCAGGAACACATACATGCCGATGGCCGTGGCCTGCTCGTCGGGTGACACCAGGTTCTCGCCGGCCACGCGTGCAAAGTGCATGCGCACGCGCTCGTTTTCAAACAGCTCGCACAGGTGATCGTGACTGCTCATCTGCAGCACGCGCCACAATTCGCGGCCCTCGCGGCTTTGGTCGAGCATGGCGTTGGATGCGCCATTGGGCGCCGGCGGCACATACAGCGAAGACGCGATCATCGGTAACCACGCCGCGGCCTGCAGCGACACCTTGAGAAAAACCGCGGCATCGCGCTTCGAGAATTTAGCTATCTCGGCCGCTGACTTCTCGCGGTCCCGATACAGCTTGAGTGTTGCGCCATCCTCGAACACCGACATCATCGGCACTTCAGGGAAAATGTATTCAAGGCCGAAACGCGACTTGAGCTTGAGCTCGTCATTCTTGAGCAGGGGATTTCCCTGGATGAAGATGTGGCTCATGGAGTGCTGGTCATGCCGGAACCCGGGCAAGGTCAGCTCGCGGGACACCACGCCACCGCCGAACCAGCCATTGCGTTCCAGTACCAGAACTTTCTTTCCAGCGGCGGCGAGGTAGGCGGCGGCCACCAGGCCGTTGTGGCCGGATCCCACGGCAATGATGTCTGCGTTTGTCATGTCAGTCTATTTGCGAGTTGCTTGTTGCGGCGGATCCCGCGAGCATACTGCCATGGATCCTGTCTATGAAATCTGTGCGGTTCGCTATGCGCATCTGGACCGGACCGCCAGCCACAATTTCATCGGCGGGGACGCCCACGACGGTCCCATGCCTCTGGATTATTACGTATGGACCATCCAGGGCGGCGGCCGCACCTTTGTTCTTGACACTGGATTCGATGCTGCCATGGGCATCGCGCGCGGGCGCCAGATGGTGCAGCCCGTGGCCACGGGGCTGGCATCGATAGGCATAGACGTTGCCCAGGTGCGTGACGTGGTGATCAGTCACATGCACTACGACCATGCCGGCAACCACGACCTGTTTCCCAACGCGCGCTACCACCTGCAGTGCGAAGAGATGTCGTTCTGCACGGGTCGGTCCATGTGCCACGAGGTGATGCGCGCACCCTACGAGGCTGCCGATGTGCAGGCCATGGTAGGCAAGGTTTTTACCGGACGGGTTGTTTATCACGACGGCATGGCACAGCTGGCGCCGGGCGTTACCTTGCATCGTGTCGGCGGCCACACGCGCGGCCTGCAAGTGGTGCAAGTCAACACGCAGCGCGGGCATGTGGTGCTGGCTTCGGATGCGGCGCATTTTTACGCCAACTGGCAGCAGCGTCGCCCGTTTCCCATTGTGGACAACGTGGCGGCCTATCTTGACGCGTTTGCCACCATTGAATCGCTGGCCAGTTCGCCGCAACACGTCATTCCTGGACATGATCCGCTGGTGTTGACGCGGTATCCTCCCGCGCGCGCGGGCCTGGCCAATGCAGTGCGCGTCGATCTGGAGCCCGTGTCGAAAGACTGATTACAGGGGGAAGAGTGGGCCAAAAGATTGCCTTCATCGGGGTGGGTCGCATGGGTTCGGGCATGGCCGCCAGGCTGCTCGATGCGGGCCACAGTGTTACGGTTCACGATCCGGATCCGGCCGCGACTGCTGCGCTTGCAGGCCGCGGTGCGCGCGTGGCGACTTCAGTCGCTGATGCGGTCAAGGACACAACTGTAGTGATGGTGAGCGTTCCCGGCCCGGCGCAGGCGCGCGCGACCGCGCAGCTTGCCGCCGATTCGAAAACGCTCAAGGTGTTCATCGACCTTTCGACATCGGGTCCAGGCGCGGCCCAGGCCATCGCGGCCACGCTGGATCCGCGCGGCATTGCGGC
This sequence comes from Pseudomonadota bacterium, assembly GCA_039932715.1. Lineage (GTDB taxonomy): Bacteria > Pseudomonadota > Gammaproteobacteria > Steroidobacterales > Steroidobacteraceae > ZC4RG30. The sequence goes on from JBDTPN010000002.1 coordinate 103,472, forward strand.
GATTGATGCGCCGGTGTCCGGCGGTGTGCGCGGCGCGGCCACCGGCAAGCTGGCAATCATGGCCTCAGGGCCCGCCGACGCCATGGCGCAGGTGCTGCCGCTGCTGGAATTACTGGGAAAAGTATTTGCGGTTGGCGAGAAGCCGGGGCTGGGCCAGACGGTGAAGCTGGCCAACAACCTGATGTCGGCCGCGTCGCTGGCCATTGCCGCTGAGGCAATGGCCATGGGCGTCAAAGCCGGCGTGGATCCGGCTGCGATGCTTGAAGTGCTCAATGCATCCTCGGGTCGCAACAGCGCCACGCAGGACAAGATCCCCAAGCATGTACTCAATCGCAAGTTTGATTTCGGCTTTGCCAACGCACTGTCGTTCAAGGACGTGCGGCTTTGCCTCGACGAGGCAGAAGTGTTGGGCGTGCCAATGGTAGTCGGCGCCGCCGTGCGCCAGATGCTCTCGATCACAAACCAGGTCTATGGCCCAGCGGCCGACTGCACCGACCTGGTGAGAATTGTTGAAGGCTGGGCAGGCTGCGAGATTCGCGGCAAAGAGGAGAAATAGCGATGGGACAGGACAGATTCGAAAAAGGCCTGGCACTGCGCAAGCAGGTGTTGGGTGCGGACTACGTGGAACGCTCGATGCAGGGCGCGGATGATTTCAGCCGCCCCATGCAGGAGCTCTCCACTGAATATTGCTGGGGCTATGTATGGACGCGACCGGGACTGGCCCTGCGCGACCGCAGCCTGATCAACATTGCCATGATCAGCGCCCTCAATCGACCGCATGAACTCAAACTGCACGTCAAGGCTGCGCTGACCAATGGACTCTCGCGCGACGAGATCCGCGAGGTGCTGTTGCAAGTGGCCGTGTACTGCGGCGTACCGGCAGGCATTGACAGCGTGCGCATCGCGCGTGAGGCCTTTGCCGAAATCGACGCGGCAAAGTAGGAGCAGGCCATGATCAAGGCCAACACGCCACAGGAACAGGTGGTGCTCGATTTCTTCACCACCCTCAACACGGGTGACCTCGAGAAAATCCGCGGCACACTGCATGCAGATGCCACCTGGCGCCCCATGGTGGACGGCGTGCCCGGTGCTGGTGTGCATGGCCCACGTGATTACATCGTCGACAAGTTCCTGGGTCCGGTGCGCGGTCTTTTCGAGCCGGGTGACCCCAAGAACGTGGTGGATCGCATCGCCTCTTCCGGGGATCTGGTGATGTGCGAGTCACGCGGCTCCGGCACGCTGCTGGATGGGCGCAAGTACAACAACCGCTATTGCTGGAGCATCGACTTGCGCGATGGCAAGGTGTTTGTCATCCGCGAATACATGGACAGTCACTATGTGGTGACGCTGTTCGGCGCCGGTTAGACGGCACCGGTCTCGCCACAAGTCTGCGCAATGAGCGGGCGTTTCGATTACGTGATCGTTGGGGGCGGCACCGCGGGGTGCGTGCTGGCCAATCGGCTGACCAGCAACCCGAAGATCACCGTGGCACTGCTCGAAGCCGGTCCACCGGACAGCGATCCGGCCATTCGCGTTCCGGCCATGGTGGCCAGGGCCATCGCCAATCCACGCAATTCCTGGGGCTACAAGAGTGCGCCGCAGGTACATGTCGATGGTCGAGTGATGCCGGTGCCACGCGGCCGTGTGTTGGGCGGCTGCTCGTCCATCAACGGCATGGTGTATTTCCGTGGTCACCCGCGCGAATACGCGCAGTGGGGTATGCCCGGCTGGAGCCACGCCGACCTGTTGCCCTACTTCAAGCGCCTTGAAAACTATGAGGCCGGCGGCGGCCCATGGCGCGCGCGCGGTGGGCCGGTCAATGTCATCGACATTCCCAAGCCAAATCCGCTTGTCAAAAGATTCCTCGCGGCAGCCGAATCCCTGGGATTTGTCCGCTGTGTGGATTTCAATGGACCGGATCCGGAAGGGTTCGGTCCGCGCCAGGGCGCCATCCGCAAAGGTCGTCGCGAGTCCGGTGTCACCGCATACCTGCACGCCGCGCGCCAGCGTCCCAACCTCACGATTGTCACCGACGCGCAGGTTACGCGCGTAGTGGTAGCCAACGGACGCGCCACGGGCGTGGAGTACGAACACCAGGGCCTGCAGAAGCGGGCTGATGCTGCGCGCGAAGTCATCGTCAGCGCCGGCGCTTATGGATCACCGCACTTGCTGCAGCTCAGTGGCATCGGTGATGCAGTGCAGCTGCAGTCGCTGGGGATCACGCCAGTGCTCAATCTGCCGGCCGTGGGGCGCAACCTGCAGGATCATCCTGCGGCATCGATATCAGTGCGTACGTCCAATACCGAATCGTACGGATTCTCGTGGCCAACGCTACCGCGCAGCCTCTGGATTGCCGCGCAATACCTGCTGGCGCGTTCCGGTCCCCTGGCCAGCAATGTGTTCGAGGCAAACGGGTTCATGCGCTCGCGCGCCGGGGTTGACCGGCCCGATCTGCAGATAATTTTCATGCCGGCCCACCGCAATGCCAATGGACACTGGCTGCCTCGCGGGCACGGCTACGGCATCATCTTCGTCAATCTGCGGCCATTGAGTCGTGGATCAGTAACGCTGGCCAGTACCGATCCGCATGCTGCGCCAATCATCGATTTCAATTTCCTGGCGCAACCTGCCGACATCCAGGTGCTGGTCAAGGGGTTCGAAGTCGCGCGCACACTGCTTGCAGCGCCAGCGTTCGCTCCACTGCACAGCACCGAAACTTCCCCTGGACTACAGGTGCAGGATCGCGCGCAGATCGAGGCACATATCCGCAAGTCGCTGGTCACCGTGCATCATCCCTGTGGCACCTGCCGGATGGGAGACGTGGTGGACACCAGACTGCGCGTCATGGGAGTGAATGGTTTGCGTGTAGTGGATGCCTCGGTAATCCCCACGGTGATCGCAGGCAACAGCAATATTCCCGTTAATGCGATAGCGGAGCGGGCGTCAGATCTGATAATCGAGGACCAGACATGAGCACTTTGAAAGGCAAGAAGATCATTGTCACGGGTGGGGCAGGAGCAATTGGCCACGCCACTGCCTGTGTGCTGGCGGGTCAGGGCGCGGATGTGCTGCTGGTGGACATTGATCGAGATGCGCTGGAGGCGCGGCGCGGCGCGGTGGCAGCGTTTGGCACGCGCGTCGAGGTATGCCATGCCGATGTGGGCAAGTCCGCGGCTGTGCAGGATTACGTGGCAGCCGCGCTCAAGGCCTTCGGGCGCATTGACGGGCTATTCAGCAATGCCGGCATCGAGGGGCATATCGCGCCCACGCACGAATATGATGAAGACGAATTCGACCGGGTGCAGCAGGTCAACACCAAGGGCGTGTTCCTGGGGCTGCGCCACGTGCTGCCACTGATGATCGCGCAGGGCAGCGGGAGCGTCGTCAATACCGCGTCCATTGGCAGCGAGCGCGGTCTGGCTGGCGCCTGCACCTACAACGCGGCCAAGCATGCGGTAGTGGGTCTCACGCGCACCGCCGCGGCCGAGGTCGGTGCCATGGGCGTACGCGTCAACTGCGTGATGCCCGGCGTGATCGACACACCACTGCTGGAATCCGTGCTGGGTCCGTTGTTTGGGGGCAATATCGCGCTAGGAAAACGCACGCTGGGAAAGATCGCGCCGCTGGAGCGCATCGGGCAGCCTGCAGAAGTGGGCGAGGTGGTCGCCTTCCTGCTTTCCGACGCTGCAAGCTTCGTCACCGGCGCAGCCTGGTCCATCGACGGCGGTGCTTTGTGTACTATCCGTCACTAAGCCTGGGTTCCTGATTTGCGTTTGATAATAAATAGGGGGGAGCGATGGTCAAAATGACCCGCTACCAGTGGCTGCTGATCGGGCTGCTGAGCGCCAACTTTGGCGTGGTGTTTTTCGATCGCAACACGATCAGCTACCTGGGCTCCTTCATCCAGAAGGACCTGGGCCTCAACAACGCGCAGCTGGGATACATCGCGGCGGCGTTTTCCTTCAGCTGGGCCATTGCCGGGCTGTTCATGGGCGCGCTGGTGGATAAATACGGTAGGCGCAAGCTGATGCTGGTAGCGGCCACGGTAGTGTTCTCGCTGGCTTCGGTGCTGTCTGGATTCGCGGCCGGGTTCGTCGCGCTGCTGGGCGCACGCCTGCTGATGGGTATTGCCGAAGGCGGCATCATGCCCATTACCCAGACGCTGATTGCCTCGGACGTTCCGCATGAACGTCGCGGACTGGCGCAGGGACTGACGCAGAATTTCGGTGCCAACCTGCTGGCCAATTCGCTGGGGCCGCTGGTCATCGTCTGGATGGGCGTGCACTACGGTTGGCGCAACGCATTCTTCCTTTCCGCCATCCCCGGCCTGGTCATGGCCTTTCTCATCGCGTGGCTGGTGCGCGAGCCCAAGGTCGACGCCGTACGACCCAAACCCGAACCCGGCGCAATATCGCGCATGCTGGCCGACAGCAACATGATCCTCTGCATATTGATCTCGACGCTGCTGGTGGCCTTCCTGCTGGTGTACGTGACTTTCACGCCGCTTTATCTGCTCAATGTGCGCGGCTTCAGCCAGTCGCAGATGAGCCTGATCATGTCTGCATTCGGCATCGCTTCGATGGCAGTGGCATTCCTGGTGCCAGGGTCATCGGATCGCTTCGGACGCAAGCCGGTGATCATCGTCGCCTCATTGCTTGGGTTGCTGCTGCCACTGGGCATATTGTTCCTCAACAATGCAGGCGTTCCGGGGATGATCGCCTGCATGGCATCAGGCGCGGCGCTCAGCGGCGTGTTTCCGCTGGTGATGGCGACCATTCCCTCCGAAATAGTCGGTCCAGCCAAGACCGCTACCGCGCTGTCCCTGACCATGGGCATCAGCGAAATTGTCGGGGGTGTGTTTGCGCCGTCGATTGCCGGCCGTGTCGCCGATGCGCATGGGCTGGGCGCCACGCTGTGGATTCTCACCGGCATAGTGATCGCAATCATTGCCCTTGCATTGTTCCTGCGTGAGACGGCGCCAGCCATCGTGGGGCGTCGGGCACCGGCGGCGTGAAACCCGGCAGCTGGCCGTCGATTGGGCTGATTTATCTGCATGGAGTGCTCACGTCTGCATCGTTGAGCAAGATCATTCCGTTGCAGGGCGATTACGTCATGCACGTGGGCCTCAAGCCCGCAAGCTTTGCCCTGCTGATTGCCCTGGTGACTCTTCCCTCTGCCATTTTTGCCACCATCGGGGGCTCCTTCATTGATCGCATTGGTTCGCGTACGGCGCTGATTGGCGCCGCCACCATCGGCATGCTGGTCAACATTGCCTATCTGCAGGCCAATTCGGTTGCGGCATTCCAGGGAACAAGACTGTTTGAAGGGCTGATCATGGTCTGCGCATATTCGGCGGCGCCGGCATTGATCATGGCCACCACCTCGGTGCAGCGTCGCGGCCGCGCCATGGCACTGTGGTCTACATACACGCCAGTGGGCATCTCATTGGGACTGCTGCTGTCCGGCAGCTTCGCCGGCACCGAAAACTGGCGTGGCGGCTATGCCATACACGCGGGGCTGTTCCTCATGCTCGCAGCGGCGAGCTTCATGTTGCCCAGGCCCGTAGCCCGTCCTGGCGTGCGGCCGCGACTGGACCTGCTCGAAGCTTATCGCCAGATCGGACCGCTGCGCCTGTCGCTGACATTCGGCTGTCTGGTTTTTATTGGCTTCGGCACCAGCACGGTCATGCCCGCATGGCTGTCGATGCAGCACGCGATGGGTATTGGCACAGCATCGAAGATCATCGCCGCCGCAAATCTCACGATGATTGTCGGCGGCATTGCCGCTGGCATGCTGCTGGCCCGCGGAGCGCGCGACCAGGCCTTGTTCCTTGCGATCACCGTGCTGGTGATCGCGGTCAGCGTTCCGCTTTATCTGCCGGGGCTTGCGCAAACCCCGAGGTTGATTGCGCTGGTGGCGTGGATGATGCTTTCCGGCGCCGCCATTGCCATCGTGACATCTGCGCTGCCGCGCGTGGTGCGTGATGCCACGCAAGGGGCGGCAGCGGCGGGCTTGTTGAGCCAGCTTGCCGCGTTGACCACCTTCGCCACGCCACAGATCTGGCTGCCCATACTCGACAGCGGTCGCTGGCCGCTGTTCATCGTGGTCGTGGCAATCGGCGCGACCGCGGCAGTGCTGCTGTTCCCGCGAGCGCGCAGCGCTACCGCCTGAGCTGCCCCTCAGAACGGATATTTGGGTGGTGTGTCCTTGATGGTCACCCACTGCCAGCTGGTGTATTCCTCCAAGTCGGCAGGACCACCCACCGCAGCTCCTGCACCGGCAACGCCGGGACCACCAAAGGGATTGTTGCCGTCATCGTTGACGGTCTGATCGTTGACATGAACCATGCCGGCCTTGAGCCGGTCGGTGAGGCGCATGGCGCGTCCCACATCGCGTGAGATCACTGCGGCGGCCAGCGCGCCTTCGTGACGATTGGCCAGTTCCAGCGCTTGTTCATCAGTATCAAATACGATGATGTTGGCCACGGGCCCAAAGGTTTCTTCGTCGAAGGCGCGCATGCCCGGCTTGACGCCGGAAAGCACGGTGGCCTCATGAAACAAGCCCTTGTGGTTGCCACCGGCCTCGATTTTCGCGCCTGCCTTGACCGAGTCGGCCAGGATGCCCTTGACCCGCTGCAACTGGCGATCACTGATCACCGGCCCCAGTGCGACCACGCCTGAAGCACCGTCACCGACAGGTAGATGCGATGCCTTCTCGGCCAGCTTCTTAGTGAATTCCGCGGCAATCCCCTGCTGCACGAAGATGCGGCTGGATGCCATGCAGATCTGACCCTGGTGCAACCACGCGCCCCAGGCCGCGTTGTTGACGGCCAGCTCCAGGTCCGCATCATCGAGGATGATCAGCGCGTTGTTGCCACCCAGCTCCAGCGACACTTTCTTCAATGTCTTGCCGGCAAGCTCGGCCACACGTCGACCCACGGCGGTGGAACCGGTGAACTGGATCATGTGAATGTTCTTCGACAGGCACAGTGCCTCACCGGCCACCGCGTCTCCCGACACCACGTGCAGCACACCCGCAGGCAGACCTGCTTCTTCCAGCGCGCGCGCAATCACGAATCCGCCAGTCAGTGGCGTCTGTGGATCGGTCTTGAGCACCACGGCGTTGCCCGTGGCCAGCGCCGGCGCCACTGCACGCAGTGATAGTATCAGCGGGAAATTAAAGGGCGAAATGATGCCCACCACGCCGCGCGGAATGCGGCGCGCATAACTGAGGCGGCCCGGAGGATTGGCCAGCACCTCGCCGCGCGGCGCCGAGCACAGGCCTGCCGCATGCTGCAACAGGGCGACAGATTCGCGCACCTCGTGCTGACCCTTGGGGACGATGCCACCGGTTTCGCGTGCGACCAGCAGGGACAGTGCATCCATGTCCTGCTCGATCAGCGCCGCCGCCTTGCGCAGGATGCCGGCACGCGTGCGGGCGTCGACCGCGGCCCAGGCAGTCTGCGCAGCAGCTGCAGTGGCCGCACAGGCCTCGATGTCGGAGGCGTCGGCGAATCCCACATTGCTCAGCGGCTTGCCGGTTGCGGGCTCCGGCACATCACGCGCGCCGCCCTTGGCCGTCACCCATTTGCCATTGAAGATCTTGCCGCTCCAGCGGCCATCGCCCAGCAGCTTGCCGAATGTTTCGGTGGTCATGATGTTCCCCAGATTTCGAGTGTCATACTGAGGAGACAGTATAAGTGGCTCAGCCCGGGATTGGGATTGCCGGCAGAATCGGGGGTAACGGGCACTCCAGCACCGCGCAGATGGTGCGCAGCAGCTCCGATTCTTCGGGCGCCAGCAATCCGTCGTGCGCGATGGTGCGTACCAGGCCCTCCACCAGCAACTGCTTGGCCAGCGGATGCAGGCTGCTCAATCCATCAAGCGACTGGTCGAACACGGTGACCCAGTCTTCGATTACTGCATAGCCAGGCCGGCGCTGGGGCAACAGCGGGGCCACTCCGGCTTCATAAGCGCGCCGCGCCTGTATCTCTTCGCGACCGCCAAGGCGGGCCAATACAGCGAACACCGTGCCCAGCTCGGCCACACGCGCATCCAGCGCGGCGCCGCCGTGGGGTGGGCGCGGTTGCTGCTGCGCCTCCAGTCCGCGCACCACCAGTTTCTCAAGTGAGTATTCGAACACCGTCAGTTTGCCGTCCAGCCGCGCCAGATCGCGCAGCAGCGCTATCAGCGCGATACGCTCCGCCGCTGGCAACGCGCGCAAGGCGGGAAACAGCTGCAGCGCGGCGGGCATGCGCTGCAGCGCCGACAGTGCTGCGCAGGTGGGTGCGAGGGCGCGCACCTCGTCGGCAGTTTGCTGGCCATATTGCTGCGCAATTCGCTGCAGCTGCGCTTCACGCGCAGCCGGATCCGTCAGCGCCACCAGGCCCAGCAGTATGCTGCGCGCGTGTTCGGGAGCATTGGCAGTTCCGCGCAGCTGTTCGGGCAACGCGTGGCGCAAGGCCACTGCGTAGTCGAGGTGGCGCTGCTGCGGATCGCCGACGCTGGCTGCGATCAGGGCTGCAGCGGCGGGCACTGCTGCAGGCAAGGTGGCCGGCGTGGGCCGGCGTGCATCCAACTCCACATCCGCAGAGCGCTGCCATTGTGCCTGCACGCGCCGGATCATCGATTCGAACTGCGCCTGGTTGATTTGCGGGTCCAGCGCCTGCAACCGCGACAGCAGCGAGGGATGCGTCGCCAGCAACCGCAGGCCGCCGGACACAAACAGCATGTGCGCCACCTGTTCCATGGACGCGTTGGCAAAGCGGCTGCCGGTGCCCATTGCAGCGGCGCTCACCAGGGCGCCGATGAGGCCATCCGGGTTACGCGTGAACTGCACGGCTGATGCGTCGGCGAGATCCTCGCGCTGGCGCGATATCCATGCCTGCAGCATGCGGCCGCCCCAGAATCCAATCTGGCCGATGATGGCGATCACGGCGCCCAGCACGAACAGCGGCACTGCGCCGCGCTGCGTGCGCGGTGCCAGCCGCAGCAGCGTGCGTCCGGCCAGTGCGATCACCATCAGGCCGAATACCAGTCCCATCAGTCGTACCGACAGGCGCATGTCGCCATTGAGGATGTGGCTGAATTCGTGCGCGATGACGCCCTGCATCTGGTCACGGTTCAACCGCAGCAATGCGCCGCGTGTGACGGTGACAGCGGCATTGGCGGGGGTGTGGCCGGCCGCGAAGGCATTGATGCCTGCCTCGTCTTCGAGCACATAGACTTCGGGCGCGGGCACTCCGGAGGCCAGTGCCATCTCGTCGACCACGTTGTGCAACATGCGTCGCCGCGGATCAGGTGTGTCGCGTTCCACCCGTACGCCGCCTACGCTGCGCGCAACATAGCCGCCGCCCTGGCGCAGTTGCAGCATGCGATACAGGCTGGAGCAACCGATAAAACCGCCGATCAGCAGGCTGTTGAGCGCGACGATGCCCGGATGTGCCAGTGACCACTGCAACAGGCTGGATTGCATGGGCTGCGGGTTTGCACCGGTGGCATAACTGATGCGCAATCCCAGCAGGAAGATGGCGTTGAGTGCCATCACCACCACGAACAGGCATATGCCAAACGCCACGGACAGCAGCCGCGACTGCTGCCGCGCGCGCGCCTGCGCCGCGAAGAAATCCATCAGCCGAAGCTGACCTTGGGCGCCTCGCGCGCGGCGGGTTCGGGCGGATCGAGTACCCGTGCGGCTGCGAAGCTGAACCAGCCAGCTACCAGGGAATTGGGGAACACTTCGCGCGTGTTGTTGTATGTCAGCACCGCGTCATTGAATGCCTGGCGTGCGAAGGCAATGCGGTTTTCAGTGGAAGTCAGTTCCTCCGACAGCTGCATCATGTTGGCGCTGGCCTTGAGGTCGGGGTAGGCCTCCATTACGGCAAAAAGCCTGCTCATCGCGCCGCCCAGTCCGGCCTCGGCGCCAGATAACTGCGCCAGTGCCGCGCCGCTGGCTGGGTTGGCTGCCGCAGCCTTGAGACCGGCGACCGCCGTGTTGCGCGCGCTGATGACTGCCTCCAGCGTGGTGCGCTCGTGCTGCAGGTATCCCTTGGCGGTTTCGACCAGATTGGGAATGAGGTCGTTGCGTCGCGTGAGCTGCACGTCGATCTGCGCGAAGGCATTCTTGAAAGTGTTGCGTGACGTGACCAGGTGGTTGTAGATGCCCACGCCCAGAAAGGCGAAAACGGCAAGCACGACGATAATGATGACTAATCCCATATACGAGTATCTCCCTGTCAGTCCTGCTGTTTACAACAATCCCCGGGCCAATGCTGGGGTCTTTCGTATACTTGCCCCATGAGTCCATCGCAGGCCGTCGTCACCCCCAAGTCCGGCTGGGGCGCGTTCTTTGCCATGCTGGCGCGCAAGCACTTCAGCCCGTTCAAGACCTATGTGAACCGGGCGCACCACACGGTGGTGATACTCAATCCCAAGGTGGGCACCAAGAGCTTCAGACAGGCGCTGACTGAGGGCATGCGTGAAGTGTTCGGCAGCACCGACCCTTCCGACGGACGCTACCGACTCATCAAGAAGGCGCGGGAGTTCCAGTTCGCACCCATCCGCGACTATGTGGATGCGCTGCGCTATCCGGCGAAATACCAGTACTACTGCTTTGTGCGCAATCCTTACGCGCGGCTGCGTTCGGCATGGCAGAACAAATTCGCCTACGGTCACACGCAGGGCTGGTCGCGCAGCATCCGCCGCAAGGAACTGGGCCGTTTGCGCCGCTTCGCCAGGGAGGCGAATCTCGCCGGCGCAGCGAAGGACAGCGCCATTCCATTCGAGACCTTCCTGGCCTATGTCGAGAGCCAGCCGGCAGGCACGCGCGATCATCACTGGGATGATCAGTATCGTGTGCTGCTGATGGATTACATACAGTACGAGCGGTGCTTTCGCATGGAGGCGGAATTCACTGCGGGGATGCGCCAGATTTTCGAGCGCATCGGACTCGCCGGCCCGGTCATGGAACGCATCCTCACCACACAGAAGAACATCAGTCCGAAGAATGAGGCGCCGGTATATACACCGGCCCTGGCGGCGCGCGTGCACAAGCTGTATGCGCGGGATTTCGCCAGCTTCGGCTATGACGAAGCTTCCTGGCGCGGTCTTTAGGCGCCAATCCTAAGGAGAAGATCGCGCGCGAGACTTGAGCCCGTCGCGCAGCACTGCCAGGTTGTGCAGTATCATGTCCGTGGCGCTGGCTGCTGTCATCTGCAGTTGCCGCGGAAATACGCACAGCGAGAGCACCGACAGTGCGACGGACTGTGCGCCCAGATCCGCACGGATGGCATGACTGGCCTGGCCGGCGGCAACCAGCGTATGCAACTTTTCGGCTAGCAGCCGCATCACCTTCGCCTGGCCGTCACTATCAACCAGCTCGCGCATTAACAGGCGCGGCAGCCAGGAATGCCGCGCAGACGCCCGCGTGAACTGCTGCACGAAAGCCGCCAGCGCTGCGACGGAATCATCGGCGTGCTGCTCAACCACCGCTTGGATGGCGTCGACCAGCGGCGCGATGCGCTCGTGCACCACTGCATCCATCAAACCGGCCTTGTCCTTGAAATAATAATGCGCCAGTGCCGCCGTTACACCGGCTCGCAGCGAAACCTGCCGCAGTGAAGTGGCCGCGTAGCCTGATGCGGCAAACAGGTCGCGCGCTGCATCCACCAATCGCTCACGCTGATCTTCTGAGCCGGTTTGTGGGCGACCTCGCAGTCGTATGGGGGATAGATCTACCATGAAAATATATTAATTGAACATATAAATTAATATAAGAGATAAAATATGTGATCCAAACTCATAACCAAAAGAATATTTGGGTGATAACCCCAAACCGGTTGCCTATCGGATCGGGTTGATCAATTGTTGTCTGGCTCTAAGGCGTCCTTAAGGGGGGGTCCATGGCGTTGACATTTCGCAAGCTCGAAGTATTTGTCACGGTGGCGCAGGACGGAAATTTTCGCCGCGCGGCCGAACGACTCAATATCAGCCAGCCTTCAGTCAGCGCCCAGGTCAAATCCGTGGAGCGATACCTGGGGTATCCCCTTTTCGACAGGCGGCGCGGGGCGACATCGCTTTTGTCAGTTGAGGGGCAGGCCTTTCTTGAACGCGCCAGGGAGTTGGTGCACGCGCAGTCGGCATTGGCGGCGAGCCGCCCAAAGCTGTCGCGACCGCCCCGCTATCACCTGCGCATCACCGTCGGTCCACTGCTTCTGGAACGTCTGATCAAGCCTGTCATCGGCAAATTCCAGGCGCGCCATCCACAAATTGACCTCGAATTCGTGTCATTCAATCCGACGCTGGCCGGTTCCGAAGTGCTGCAGCGCGGGGACATCGACATCCTCCTGTTCACCGGTGGGCCTGAGCCGGCGCAGGAAGGTTCCAATGTAGTGACAGAAGTGCTGTCGCGCGTGAACTGCTCGCTGTATGGCGTGCCCGCGCTGGTGCGTCCGGTGCTGCGTGGAGATGTAAGTCTTGCCGATCTTCCCTATCTGCTGCTGCCGGATCATTTCCGTTTCACGCAATGGACGCTGGAGCAACTTGCGCGGCATGGCATACATCCCACCCACATCATGGGCCGCCCGCCACTGATGGACGTGCTGCTGCAGATGGTTCTGGCAGGCTCAGGCGTTGCCATGTTTTATGACCTGGAGGTCGAGGAGCACCGGCGCGCTGGCCGGGTATTGCCCTTCGGGCCCAGGCTGGACCCGGCGTACCGAATGCTGATGCTGGGGCCCCGGGCTCGCACTGAGGCGGCGGCTCCAGTGCTCAGATTCCTGCGCGAAGTCGCTCAACCGGAGAAGATTGCTGCGACGCAGCACACGCCTCGTCGACGCGTGCGAGCCGCTGCAGCTGTGACCGAGACCGCCGTACTGCCGGCAATTGTGTGAATCGTGACATCAATTTGTCATTAACCGGCGCAGGCGGAGGTGTAAGATAACGACTCGAGCCTGGAGCGATTTATCGCGCCAGCGTCTCGATAGTCGTGGAACAAGACCCCCCGTTTCCACGTTATATTTTAGCCCCGTCTCTGACGGGGCTTTTTTTTGTCCGTCAAGTCCGGCACGCGCCGTCTCGTTATTCCTGAGGCAAGGAGCAGCCCATGCGCATCGCAGTTCCACGCGAGATCAAGAACCGTGAATACCGGGTGGCACTGACGCCGGCGGGTGTGCGCGAACTGGTGGCGACTGGTCATGATGTGCAGGTGCAGTCGTCAGCAGGGGAAGGCGCGGGCTTTGCGGATTCCGCGTACATCAACGCAGGGGCCACGATGGTGAGCGATGTTGGTGCGTTGTTCGCGCGGGCCGAACTCATCGTGAAGGTCAAGGAGCCGCAGGCCGAGGAATGTCGCAGGCTCGGCGCCGGACAGGCGCTGTTCACTTACCTGCACCTCGCGGCAGATCGCACGCAGGCAGAACTGTTGATGCGCTCAGGCGTCACCGCAATCGCGTACGAGACCATTACCGCGGCTGACGGCAGTCTGCCGTTGCTGGCACCCATGAGCGAGATCGCCGGGCGCATGTCGGTGCAGGTGGCCGCCAACTGCCTGCAGAAGTCCCAGGGTGGGTCAGGCCTGCTGCTGGGTGGAGTGCCAGGCGTGGCGCCATCGCGCCTGCTGGTGTTGGGCGGAGGTGTGGCAGGAAGCCACGCAGCACGCATGGCGCTGGGGTTGGGCGCCGATGTCACCGTGGTCGATCGATCCCTGCCGCGCCTGCGCCAGCTCACCGCGGAATTCGGGCTGGCGTTGAAAACGGAATATTCCACGCGCGATGCAGTGGAGCGGCTGGTCACGCATGCAGACGTGGTGATCGGTTCGGTGCTGATACCGGGAGCCGCTGCGCCGCGCCTGGTAACGCGTGCAATGGTGGCCGGCATGCAGCCGGGTTCGGTGCTGGTAGACATCGCCATCGACCAAGGCGGCTGCTTTGAAACCAGCCATCCAACCACGCATGACGCGCCCAGCTACGTGGAGGAAGGCGTCGTGCATTACTGCGTCACCAACATGCCGGGCGCTGTGCCGCGTACGTCGACGGCGGCACTGACGCATGCGACACTGCCATACGTGAAGGCGCTGGCCGACAAGGGCATTGTGGCGGCGCTTACCGGCGACCCCGGATTCAGGCGGGGCCTCAATATCGCTGATGGCGAGATCCGCAGCGAGCCGGTGGCCAGGGCGCTGGGGTTGCCACTGCGACCCTGAAAATCTGTGCAGGAGGGGGAATGTCGCGTACACCGCAGGAACAGCGCAATCTTGATTTCGTGATGGAGATGTATCACGTGGTGCTGATGCCCATGGATTCGTCAAAGGTTGATAGCTATATTTCGCCGGACTACATCCAGCACAGCTCCATGGCCCCGCCGGGCCGCGAACCGCTCAAGCATTTCCTCGACCGCATCAAGCGGGAATCCCCTGACGCGAAGCAATACATCAAGCGCACCTTCGTCGATGGCGAACACGTGGCCGTGCACCTGCATGTGGTTCGATTTGCTGGCGATCCGGGGCTTGCAGTGGTGGACATGTTCCGCACCGACGGCAAGATGATCCTCGAGCACTGGGAAGTGGTCATGGATGTGCCGGTCAATCCCATCAATACCAACTCGCTGTTCTGAGCATGCGCTTCACGGACAAGGTGGTTGTCGTCATCGGCGGCAACAGCGGCATCGGTCGCGCCTCGGCAGTTGCATTCGCGGCTGAAGGTGCGCGCGTCGTGATTACCGGTCGCGATCAGAAAACCCTCGACCAGGTAGCTGAGGAAGTGGGGGCGGGAACCCTGGCCATCCGTTCTGACATCGCGGATGTGACCAGCATCGACGCTGCGATGAATGCGGTGCGCGATCGGCACGGACGCATCGACGTGCTGTTCGTCAACGCCGGTGTTGGCACTTTTGCGCATGTGCCGGAAGTCACCCCGCAACTGTGGGATGAAGTGCATGCCGTCAACCTGCGCGGCAGCTTCTTCGCCGCACAGAAGGCTTTGCCACTGATGGGTCGCGGCGGCGCGATTGTGTTTACCGGTTCCATCGGCAGTGTGCTGGCGGTGCCGGGCAATGTGATTTATGCCGCCACCAAGGCCGGGTTGCGCGCGGTGGCGCGCATCTTCGCTACCGAGCTGGTGGGCAAGGGAATCCGCGTCAACATGGTGAGCCCGGGTCCCACCGAAACCCCCATCATCAATCGCAATATCGGCATGGACGCGGCGGCAGTGGACGCGCTGCGCCAGGCCATGGTTGCCGCCACCCCCATGCACCGGATGGGAGAACCACAGGAAATCGCGCGGGCCGTACTGTTCCTTGCTTCCGACGAAGCCAGCTTCATCACCGGGGTTGACCTGTTCGTCGATGGCGGCGTGGTCGGGCTTTAGCGTTGAGCCGCAGCGGGGAGTTGCTCGATGCGCGCCTTGCGCAGGTGCAGGAGCTTGCGCCGCAGACCTGGCAGCGCGTCGCAGCTGATGCACGGCTGCAGGCGCAGTGCCAGGCTGTGTTGCTGGGCAGTGATTTTGTCCAGCGGTCACTGATCCAGGATGACCAGTTGCTGGCCGCGTTGGTGGATGCAGCAAGGCTGCAGCAGCCAACCGGGCTGCCTGAATACATTGCCCTGCTGGATGCCGTCGCGACCCAGTGCGGGCTTGATGAAACACGCTATGCGAATGCGCTTCGCGCCCTGCGCCGGCGCGAGATGGTGCGCATTGCCTGGCGCGACATCAGCGGCATGGCCTCGTTGCACGCGACCTTGCGCGAGACTTCCTGGCTGGCCGAGGCGGTAATCGCCGGGGCCACGCGCTTTTCCGAGCAGTGCCTGGTGCAGCGGCACGGCGCGTTGCCTGCGCAGAATTCCGGACTGGTGGTGCTGGGCATGGGAAAGCTGGGAGGAGGCGAGCTCAATTTCTCATCCGACGTCGACCTGGTGTTTCTGTTTCCTGAAGGTGGCATGACGACCGGCGCGGCACCGGTGGAACTGGAGGAGTTCTACACCCGACAGGGCCGCATGCTGATCCGGCTGCTGGATGCGGTGACCGATACGGGCTTCGTGTTCCGCGTGGACATGCGGCTGCGACCTTTTGGCGACAGCGGCCCGCTGGTGGCCAGCTTTGCATTCTTCGAGGATTACCTGCAGGCCCATGGCCGCGACTGGGAACGCTACGCATACATCAAGGCGCGGGCGGTGTCCGGGGCCGAGGCATTCGCGGCCGAACGTGAGTCGGTGCTGCGCCCATTTGTCTATCGTCGCTACCTGGACTTCGGCGTATTCGATGCGCTGCGCGAGATGAAGGGACTGATCAGTCGTGACGTGGCGCGACGCGAGATGGCGGACAACATCAAGCTGGGCCCGGGCGGCATTCGCGAAATCGAGTTTATCGTGCAGGCATTCCAGCTGGTGCGCGGGGGGCAGGATGGGGCGCTGCGCGCGCCTTCATTGCTGACCGTGCTGCCGCGATTGTCGGGTGCCAAGCTTTTGCCCGCGGATGCGGTGGCCGAGCTGGGCGCGGCCTACGACTTCTTGCGGCAGCTGGAAAACCGCACCCAGATGCTGGGCGACCAGCAGACGCACACGCTGCCGGACGATGCGCAGTCACGCCAGCGCATCGCACTGTCCATGGGTTTCGCCACCGTTCCTGAAATGGAGCAGGAATTTGCGCGACACCGCGCCATTGTCGCCGGACATTTCGCCGGCCTGTTCGCCGATGGCGACAACAATGGCAGGCAGGCGCGCAAGCTGGACCTGGCCGCGTTGTGGGAACCGGCCTTGGGCGAGGCGGCAACCGGGGAGGCGGCACTGGACAACGGCGTCATGCGCCAGCAGCTGGACGCATTGTGTGACGACGCACCGAAGATGATCGAACAGCTGGTGGCGCTGCGTGATTCGGGACGCATGCGACGCATGGATGAGCCAGGTCGCAAGCGACTCAAGTTGTTACTGGAACTGTTGATCGGCGAGCACGGCGTGGGCCGCCATCCCGAGACTTGGCGGCGCCTGGTCACGGTGATCGAGGCCATCGGCCAACGCTCGGCATATTTCTCGTTGCTGGTGGAGAACCGCAAGGCGCGTGAACGCTGGGTGGCCATCTGCAGTGAAGGGGATTTCCTGGCGGCGCAGCTGGCCCGCAACCCCGCATTGCTCGACGAGCTCATCGATGAGCGTTGGCTGGAGGCATTGCCGTCGCGCGCCGAGCTGCAGGAAGAACTGGTGCATCGGCTATCGGATGTGGCGGCGGATGACACGGAGCGCGAAGTGGAGGCGCTGTGCCGCTTCAAGCAGGCGGCGGTGTTTCGCGTCGCGCTGGCGGACCTTTCGGGTCGATTGCCGCTGATGTCCGTCAGTGACCGGCTGACCGAGATCGCTGAGCTGATCGTCGCGCGTACGCTGGATCTGGCGTGGCGGCAGATGATCGACCAGTTTGGCGCGCCCGGTTGCGAGGTCGATGGCAAGCGCCGCAAGGTGCGCGTAGCGGCGCTGGGCTACGGCAAGCTGGGTGGATTCGAGCTGGGTTATGCATCCGACCTCGACCTGGTGTTCCTGCACGATTCGACTGGCGAAGGGCAGGAAACAGATCGCGCCGCGCCGGTGGACAACCAGGTGTTCTTCCTGCGCTTCGCCCAGCGCCTGATCCACCTGCTGACAATGCACTCGGGCGCGGGCCGGCTGTACGAGGTGGACGTGCGGCTGCGACCCTCAGGCAAGGGAGGATTCCTGGTGACCAGCATCGAAGCCTTCCGGCGCTACCAGTTCGAGGAGGCCTGGACCTGGGAACACCAGGCATTGCTGCATGCACGGGCCGTGGCTGGCAACGCGGGTTTGATGACGCGCATCGAAGCGGTGCGCATTGACGTACTGCGCAACGCGGTGCGCCGCGACGACCTGCGCGAACGCGTGGCTGAAATGCGCGAGCGCATGCGCCGCGAGCTGTCAGCGGCGCAGCCTGGAGAGTTTGATCTCAAGCAGGATCGGGGCGGTATTGCCGATATCGAGTTCCTGGCACAGTACTGGGCGCTGCGCTGGGCCAAGGAATTCCCGCCCCTGGTGCACTTTTCCGACACCATCCGCCAGCTGGAATCCGTGGCGTCTGCAGCGCTGGTGCCGCAGGAACAGGTGGACCAGCTGGTGCAGGCGTACCAGATGTATCGCGCGTTGTCGCACCGGCGCTCGCTCGAAGGGTTGTCCGGCGCAGTGGCTGCCGGCGATCTGCTTGCCCAGCGCGGGGCTGTGACTGCGATCTGGAGCACCTGGATGAGCCAGCCCGTATAATGGCGGCCATGTCCACACCTGCGCCCCAGATGCCGGCAAATGCCGCACAGAGTTACGAAGTCGGAATGTCGGACCTGCCGCTGTCCTGTCCCTTGCCGTCGATGACGCTGTGGAACTCTCACCCACGCGTTTACCTGGCTATCGAGGAAACCGGCAGCGCCAAGTGTCCCTATTGCGGCGCTGAATTCACGCTTCGACGCTGACGTGAGCAGTCCCTAGTGGATCCACTCCTGGGGGATGAGTCGCCTGCTCCTGAACCGATCAAGGTATTGCGCACTGCAACCCGCGGCTCCGCCGGCCAGGGCGCGCTGCTGGTGAACCCCGAAGCCGGTGTCGAAGTGGACCCATCCTGGTTCGATCCCGCGCAGTGGGCGGCAGGCAATGCGTTGGTGGGCGAGGCGCGCGGCCGTGGAAAAGCACAGGTGTTCGAACATTCCGGAAGGCGCTTTGTGCTGCGGCATTACCGGCGCGGCGGTCTTGTTGCGCGCGTCAGCGCAGATCGTTACCTGTGGATGGGCGAGGATCGCACGCGTCCGGTGCGCGAACTCAAACTCAACCTGCGCATGCATGCGGCAGGATTGCCGGTGCCGCTACCCGTGGCGGCACGATTCGAACGCCAGGGCTTCAGTTACAGCGGTGACCTGATCACCGAACTGTTGCCTGACACCCAGACACTTGCGCAGCGCCTGGACGAGGGGGAAGTGGGTCTGTCGACCTGGGCGGCAATAGGTCGGTGCCTGCGCCGTTTCCAGGCATATGGCCTGTACCACTCTGACCTCAATGCGCACAACATCCTGCTGCGCGCTGCGGACGAGGTGTTCCTCATCGATTTCGACAACGGTCGGCGTCGCACGCCGGGATTGTGGGTGGATGCAAACCTTGCACGTCTGCGCCGCTCCCTGGACAAGCTCGAGGACCCACGACCACAGCGGCGCTTTGATGACGCCCAATGGCAGTGCCTGCTGGCGGCTTGTTTGTAGCCGCATGGGGCGACTGCTCTATACCCTGCTGCTTACACTGCTGTTGCCCCTGGTGAGCATCTGGATGAAGTGGCGCGGCTGGCGCAATCCCGCGCATCGCGGCAGCCTCAGGCAAAGATTGGCACTGGGCCTGCAGCAACGTGGCGATCGCCCGCTCTGGTTGCATGCTGCCTCCGTCGGAGAAGTGCAGTCGCTTGCGGGTCTGGTAAGGCTGCTGTTGCGTGAACAGCCTTCACAGCCGCTGGTGATCACGGTCGGATCACCGACGGGAGTGGCGCGCGCCGCGGCGCTGTTTGCAGAATCGCCGCATGTGGCAGTGTCATTGGCGCCGTTTGACCTGCCGGGTGTGGCGCGGCGCTTTCTTGCCGCCAATCGCCCGCGGTACGGTGCCATCGTTGAAACAGAGATCTGGCCCAACATGATTGCTGTGGCCACACGTTGCGGCGTGCCGCTGTCGATGGTCAGCGCGCGGGTGTCGCAACGATCCACTACGCGCTACCTGCGTTATGCGCCGGGGCTGGTGCGTCGCACGCTGGTGAAGTTCCGCAATATCGGCGCGCAGAGCGAAGCGGATCGACAGCGCTTCATCCAGCTGGGCGCTGATCCGTCACGTCTGCAGGTCATCGGCAACCTCAAGTTTGATTTTCCCCTGCCGCAAGGGATTGCACAAAAGGGAATGGATCTTCGCGCGTGCTACGCGCCGCATCGTCCCATGTGGGTGGCCGGCAGCACGCATCCAGGCGAAGAAGAAGTCTGTATTGCCGCGCAGCAGGATCTGGTGAAGAGGGCAGGGAGTGCCGCAACGGTGGCGCCGTTGCTGGTGCTTGCGCCCAGGCGCGCTGAACGATTCGATGAAGTTGCCTCCTGGCTCACCGGGCTGGGCATCAGCTTCGTGCGTTCCAGTCGTGCCGCTGACGGGCGCGGTGCACAGATGGAGGGGCAAGTGCTGCTGGTGGACACGCTGGGCGAGTTGCTGGCGTTTTACGCGGCCGGTGATGTGGCCTTCGTCGGTGGCAGCCTGGTCCCAGTGGGTGGCCACAACCTGCTGGAGCCTGCGGCACTGGGCAAGCCCACGGTCACCGGGCCGCACAGCTTCAATTCCCCCGAGGCGGCGCGCCTGCTCGAAGCCGCTGGTGGACTGACGCGAGTGACCGATGCCACAACGCTTGCTGATGCCATTCACGGGTTGCTGACCGACCCGGTGTCAGCAAAAGCACAGGGTCAACGTGCCGCAGCGGCGGTGGTGGCCAACCAGGGCGCGGCTGCGCGCGCCCTGGCCCTGCTAGCGTAGTTGCCCGCGGGCTGCCTGGCCTAGTTGTTGACCGGGGGTGGTGCAACAGCCGGAGCAGGCGCGGGCGGTGGCACCACAGGAATGGTGGTGGTTCCAGCCAGCGGCACGTCGATGGTCAGCCAGCGATTCATGCTTTCAATAGTTGCCCGGTCAAGGTCACCCGCGGTCAGCTGTAGCCGGATAAGGTTGTTGAGATAACCGTACTTGGCCGACGAGTAGCTTTGTTGTGCGGTAATCAGGTTGCGCCGTGCGGTCAGCACGTCGACCGTGGTACGCGTGCCCACTTCATATCCCGCCTCGGCTGCCTTCAATGCGGTCTGGCTTGATTCAACAGCCTGCTTGAGTGCCTGCACCCGGGCGATATCAGAGTTCACACCCTGGTAAGCATCGCGTGCGTTGCCCTCCGTCACTCTTGATGTGCGCTCCAGACGTTCCTTGGCAGCTATCCAGCGGTACTGACTCTGTTTCACCTGCGAACTGGTGAGGCCGCCGCTGAAAATGGGCAGGGTCAGCTGCAGTGCCACGGACTTGCCGTAGTTCGTGGAGTCGTTGAAGGTCAGCTGATTGCCTGTGGGCGTGCGATACGTAACGTCGCCTGAACGGTCGCCGTAGGTGCGACCCGCCACCAGGTCGATGTTGGGCAGATGCCCGCCAAATGCCGAGCTGACCTGGTCGCGCGCGATGTCGGCCTGCAAGCGGCTCGAAAGCAGCGATGAATTCTGGTCCATGGACATCTTGACCCACTGCTCTTCGTCGGCAGGTGCCGGCGCCTGCAGTGGCATGTCATCAGAGGGTTTGGTGAGCCGTTCGGGCTTGTCGCCAATGATCACGCGCAGCAGTTCAATCTGCGTGGAAAGGGCGCGTTTGGCCTCGATTACCGCTGCTGCTGCCTGATCACGCGCCGCGCGTGAATCCTGCACGTCGGTAATGGCGATAAGACCCACCTCGAAGCGGCGCTCCGCCTGGTCGAGCTGGCGCGAAATGGCCACGCGGGCTGCCTCCAGTGCCTCGATGTTGTCGATGGCCGAGAGCACGGCGAAATACTGGCTGGATACACGCTGCGCCAGCGACTGCTGCGCGACGATGTAATCGGCCTCGGCCTGGGCCACGGTGTGGCTGGCAGAGCGCAATGCCACCCAGTTCTGCCAGTTGAACACGTTCTGGCGCAGGCTGAAGCTCCAGTCCGTGGAGTCATTGAGGTTGCTGGTGCTCGATATGGAAGGGACGACGACGCCATTGAGCAGGAAGGAGCTGGTCGAGTTGCCGTCGGTCCAGTTGCGGCCGATATCTGCGCTGCCGCTGACGTGGGGCAGCAGGTAGGAAACAGCCTGTGGCTTGGCCTCACGGTTGGCCAGGCGAGTGGCGTCGGCTTCCCGGATCTGGGGGTCGTTGACCACCGCCATGTCATATATCTGCAGCAGGTCCTCGCTGCGGGCCGCATTGGCCACCAGCAGTGTTGCAATCATCAGGCCAGGACCGATGTGAAGAATTCCGCGTTTCATTTGGCTACCTTGGGACACAGCAAACAACCCCTTTGAGAGCGTGGACCGTGGTGCGAAGTTCCGCCCCACCAGCCCATCAGAATGAGAAAACCGCCGGATCCGGCGCATGCAATAACCTGTCTGCGGACGTCTCGAACAGACTGTGCACGGCGCGCTGGCCCTGTGCATCCAGCGTCACGAGTCGGGCTTCCATGATGGGTTCACGGCCAACAAGGACGAATAACCGTCCGCCTGGTCGAAGCAGGGCTTCGAACCGGGGGTCGTATACGGGCATCGAACCGGTGAGTGCGATCACGTCATAGCGCGGACCGCTGGCCGGCAGCGCGAAGGCGTCGGCGTGTTCCACCTGCACATCGCCCAACCCGGCCACGCGCAGGTTATGGCGGGCCTGTTCGGCCAGATCCGCATGCACTTCGAGGCTCAACACCTTGGCCCCCAGCAGCGACAGGCAGGCCGAGACATAGCCCGAACCGGTGCCGATCTCCAGCGCCAGGTCTCCCTGTTGTATACCCACGGCCTGGACAATGCGGCCCACCACGGAAGGCCGCAGCATGTGCTGGCCATGGGCCAGCGGCACCGCCATATCGGCGTAGGCCAGACGCTGCCAGGCCGCCGGCACGAACTGCTCGCGCGACAGCCGGTCGAACACCGCCAACTCCTTCGGCGGCAGCGCAGACCAGGCGCGCACCTGCTGGTAGGTCATCTGTTCACGGGCGTCGGCGCTAGGCAGCATGCAACTTATTCCGGGCGATTCTGGAGGATCCGGGACGGTAAGCCTTTTCAGGCCGCGTGCCAATAATATCAGGTAGCTGACCTTTTTACCCTGATTGCGGTCGCCGCTTATGTTGAACTGGGACCGCCTATAGAGGGGTCTGAGCTATCCTCCAACCCTATTCTGAGGCCCTGAACAACAACCTGGTTCACAGGCAAGGCGTTTGATGTCGGTACTCGGGCTTCTGTGCCTCCTGTTCGCGTTCGCGGCTTTGCTGCTGCTCGTGCTGTACCTGCTGCAGCGCAAAGAACTCAATGCCATCTCGCGTCTGTCGAAACAACTGCAATCGATTTCGATTGGCGGAAGGCTTGGCGGCCGCGTCGATTTCGATACCGACCATCCGGAACTGGGCGCGCTAGTCACTGCTGTCAATCACCTGTTGTTGCGTGTCGGCAGTGCGCAGAAAATTCCCCAGGCCGACGCGTTGTTCACGCAGGTTGCAGATCGCGTGCACGAAGTGGTGTTGCTGCATCGTGAATCCATACTCTATGCAAATCCGCAATTCGCCAACCTGCTGGGTGTTGAACGCAAGGACGTAGTGGGCAGGCGCTTGCCCGACCTGGTGCCATCGGACCAGACCGAACTCGTGTCCGATTGCCTGCGACGATACTTGGCCGGAGAAGATGCGCCGGGACGCTTCGAGATAGACCTGATCGGCATGCAGGGGCAGTTCTCAAGACTGGAACTTACCAACACAGTGGTGGAGCACGATGGCCTGCGCACGCTGCTGGTCAGCGGAGTGGAAGTCATTCCCACGCAAACCGTGCAGACGCTGGACCCTGCCTTTTTTGAAGGAGGTAGATCGCGCGCGCGCACGGCACTGGATTCGCTGGGCGAGGCACTGATCACCATCGACGTGGATGGACGCATCGACTACGCCAACCCGGCCGCCACCCTGTTGCTGGCCACGGGTGCGCGGCCGCTGACCGGACGCACCATCGACGAAGTGGTGACGCTGGTGGACGAGACCGACCGCAAGCTGCTGCGGCATCCGGTGGACCTGGCATTGCAGGGCACCACCACCATTGGCATTGGCAGGCGTGCATTTTTGCTGGCGCGCGATGCAGGCAGCGAACGGTCGATTGAACTGTCGGCGTCCCCGGTGCGCACCCGCGACAACGCCGCGGAGGAAATCACCGGTGCCGTAGTGATGTTGCACGACGTGACCGAATTGCGCGGCATCACGCGGCAGATGTCGTACCAGGCTACACACGACGCATTGACCGGACTGGTCAACCGACCCGAATTCGAGCGACGCCTGGCCGATGCGCTGGATGCCGCCTATGTGGGCGCGACCAGCCACGTGCTGTGCTACATCGACCTCGACCGCTTCAAGGCCGTCAATGACGTCAGCGGGCACCAGGCCGGCGACAGCATGTTGCGCGAAGTGGCCAAGCTGATGCGCGAGGCAGTGCGCGATTCGGACACCGTGGCACGCCTGGGCGGCGATGAATTCGCACTGCTGCTGATTGGATGCCCGCTCAAGAAAGGAAGGCAGATTGCCGATGACCTGACGCGCACGCTCAATGATCATCGTTTCGTCTGGCGCGACCGCATCCACAACATCGGTGCCAGCATCGGCATCGTGGAACTGGCGCGCGATAGCGGTTCCATGGAAGAGGCGCTGGCCGCAGCCGACTCTGCCTGCTACGTCGCCAAGAAGCAGGGCGCGTCATCCGGCAACGTGGCGGTGTATTCGGCGCGCGATGAGGCGGTGGCGCGGCAGAGCGGCGAGATCCACTGGCTGCGCACCTTGCAGACGGCGCTGCGCGACAACCTGTTTCGATTGTACTGGCAGCCCATCGTGCTGGCCTACGGCGAGAGTGGCACCGGCCCCGCTATGGAAGTGCTGGTGCGACTGGCGGATGAACGCGGTGAGGAAATCGCACCCATTGACCTGGTGCGGGCAGCCGAGCGCTATCGCTTGATGGGTCTGGTGGATCGCTGGGTGGTCCAGACCACGCTGACGGCATTGGGTCGCGGTGCCATCGAGCTGGCGCCGGGGCGCAGCATCGCCATCAACGTGTCGGGCCAGACGCTGGCCGATACGCAGTTCCTGGAATTCGTGGTGGAGAGTTTTGATCGCAGCGGTGTGGAGCCGGCGCAGATCTGTTTCGAGATTTCCGAAAGCGCAGTGGTGGCCAACCTCGACCATGCGCGGCGCTTTGTGGGTGTGCTGCATGGCATGGGCTGCGAGTTTGCGCTGGACAATTTCGGCAGCAGTATCGGCTCATTCGCCAGCCTCAGGAACCTGCCCATGGATTACCTCAAGGTGGATGGCGCCTTCATGCGCAACATCGCGCGCGACAGCGTCAACCAGGCCATGGTCTCCGCCACTATCAAGCTGGCGCGGTCGCTCAACTTCAAGGTGATTGCCGAGCACATCGAGGACGCTGCCGGCATGGAAGTGGCGCGCAGCATGGGCTTCGACTACCTGCAGGGTTTTGCCATTGCGCGCCCCAGGCCGCTGTCACTGGCCGCGTAGTCCGCGCGCGCAGAGGCTTACTAATACGCAAACAACTCGGTGCGCCGCACGAAGGATTCCAGAAATCCGGTCATCGCCTCCATCTGCGTGTGATGCGCCTTGAGCGCCTCAAGCTTTGTATCCTGCTCTGCATCACTGAGCACAAAGCGCTGCCACTGGCGGCTTACCCGCGGCGGCGGCGTCAGCTCGAGGTCCCTGTGCAATCGGCGCGGCTGGGGCCAGTGCTTGGCGTGGATGACGTAGTACCAAAGCTCCCAGGGTTTACCGCGCGTTTCCAGAACCTGCCGCGTAAGTTTTCCCGCGGCCGCGTGGTCCGGATGCAGGTCCTCGGGCGCGGCAACCAGCACGCGCGTGGGTGCGAACTCCCCGATGACATCCTGCAGGTCACGCGTGAGGTTGCGCCCGGTGAACGCGGCTCCCGGCGACAGCGCCTGCGCATAGGAGATCTGCGTGCTGTGCGTATAGGTGGATGTGTAGGGTTGATCAAGGTTGGTGCCCAGCAGTGCATTGAGGCCGCGGTCCGGATAGCCCAGCATCCAGCGTTGGTTTGCAGGTATGCCCAGGATTTGCGCTGCGCGGAAGGCTTCGGCAACCCGCGCCTGACCCAGCTTCTGCATGCCACTTCCCTTGAGGCGCAGGCGATGCTCCACGAGCAGGGCGTCCACCTCGAACCCATCGCCGGCGGTCAACCAGACAACGCCCACCGCAGCGCCAGCGGTCAATGCGCGCCGGATATAGCCGGCGCAGCACAGGGTTTCATCATCGGGATGGGGCGCGACGATCAGGATCCGGTCGCTGGCCCCGGGGTCAGCCGCGCGTGGTAACTCGGTCAAGGGTGGCTGCGCTGCTTGCGCGAGGGCGGAAAGCAGCAGCAGCATGAAACCCGGGAAGCGCAACGGCCTGGTCGTAGTGTTTAGAGCAGCGGCACCAGCAGCAGCGCCACGATGTTGATGATCTTGATTAGCGGGTTGATGGCCGGACCCGCTGTGTCCTTGTAGGGATCACCGACAGTGTCGCCCGTGACGGCGGCCTTGTGCGCTTCGGATCCCTTGCCACCGAAGTGACCTTCCTCGATGTACTTCTTGGCGTTGTCCCAGGCACCGCCGCCGGTGCACATGGAAATCGCCACGAACAGGCCGGTGACAATGGTGCCGATCAGTAATCCGCCCAGTGCCTTGATGCCTGCGCCCGGGCCCATCAGCGCGTTCATGCCGAACGCGACAACCACTGGCACCAGTATGGGCAGCAGCGACGGGATGATCATTTCCTTGATCGCGGCCTTGGTCAGCAGGTCCACCGCCTTGGAGTAGTCCGGCTTGGCCGTGCCTTCCATGATTCCCTTGATCTCGCGGAACTGGCGACGTACTTCGACGACGACGGAGCCAGCTGCACGACCCACGGCTTCCATGGCCATGGCACCGAACAGGTAGGGCACCAGACCACCAATGAACAGGCCGATGATCACGGCCGGATCCGACAGCGAGAACGCCACCATCGTGCGACCGGTGGCAGTCAGGTGAGCCTCAAGGTTATGCGTGTAGTCGGCGAACAGCACCAGCGCGGCCAGACCCGCCGAACCGATGGCATAGCCCTTGGTCACGGCCTTGGTGGTGTTGCCCACGGCGTCCAGCGGATCGGTGATGTCGCGGATTTTCTTGTCGAGTCCGGCCATCTCGGCGATGCCGCCGGCGTTGTCGGTTATGGGGCCGTAGGCATCCAGCGCCACCACCATGCCGGTCAGCGACAGCATCGCGGTGGCGGCAATGGCGATGCCATAGAGACCGCCCAGCGTGTAGGCGCCATAAATGGCCAGGCACACAGCCAGCACGGGCAGGGCGGTGGACTTCATGGACACGCCAAGACCGGAGATCATGTTGGTGGCATGACCGGTCTGCGAGGCTTCTGCGATCTTGCGCACCGGCGAATATTCAGTCGCCGTGTAGTACTCGGTGATCACTATCATCGCCGCGGTCAATCCCAGGCCGATCAGTGCGCAACCGAAAAATGCGCCCACCTGTTCGGGGAAGAATGACTTGGTGATGAAGTAGAACGCTACCGCGGAGATCAGGCCTGACACGGCCACGCCGCGATACAGCGCGTTCATGATCTTGCCGCCATCGCGCGTCGACACGAAGAATGTGCCGATGATGGAAGAAACAATCGAGGCCGCGCCCAGAGCCAGCGGGAAGATCACGGCCGAGATGCCCGAGCCAGCCATCATCAGGCCGCCCAGAAGCATGGTTGCCACCAGCGTTACCGCGTATGTCTCGAAGAGATCCGCCGCCATGCCGGCGCAGTCGCCAACGTTGTCGCCCACGTTGTCGGCGATCACCGCAGGGTTACGCGGGTCGTCTTCAGGAATTCCCGCTTCGACCTTGCCCACCAGGTCGGCGCCCACGTCCGCGCCCTTGGTGAAGATGCCGCCGCCTAGGCGCGCGAAGATGGAGATCAGTGAACCGCCGAAGGCCAGGCCCACCAGTGAATGCAGCGCTTTTTCGCGCGCCACCGGATCATCACTGATGCCGCCAAGCAGGAAGAAATAGCCAGTCACGCCCAGCAGGCCGAGGCCAACCACCAGCATGCCGGTGATGGCGCCGCCCTTGAATGCAACCTGCAGCGCGGCATTGAGGCCACGGTTTGCAGCTTCGGCCGTGCGCACATTGGCGCGTACCGAGATGTTCATGCCGATGTATCCGGCCAGACCCGAGAGAATGGCGCCCACGGCAAAACCGCCGGCAGTTGCCCAGTTGAGTGCAAAACCCAGCGCCACGAACAGCACCACACCCACCACCATGATGGTGGTGTATTGCCGGTTGAGATAAGCCTTTGCGCCAGCCTGGATGGCCGCGGCGATCTCCTGCATGCGGGCATTGCCCGCCGGGAGCTTGAGTATCGACAGCATCGACACGACGCCGTAGAGCACGGCTACCACACCCGCGGCTATCGACAGCCACAACCAGTCGCTGGCTTGCATCAGAGAGTTCTCCAGGAAATCTTGTAATTGATGACGCGCGGCAGGCCCTATCCCCGCCGCCGCGCGGGGCGGAAATATAGCAGACCTCCGCGGTAAAGGGTCTGGGTCAGACCCTAAGGAGCGGCGTCCCAGCCCGACTGGATCAGTGCACGTTCCTGATCGGTTGACAGCGGCTCCCCGGCTCCGGCCCGTTCCAGCGCGGTGATAACCGCGGGCGATATGGAAGAGGCCGCCTGGCGGTAGGCAGCCCCTGAGGCGGGTGAGGCAGGCCTGCTCAATACATCCACGTTCCAGTGTCGGTTGCGCCGGCATGCAAGTCCTGCCGCCGCGGGTAGCGAAAACGTGCGGCAATATTCACCGCCCTGGGTACGGACACTGATACCGATATGCGCTGCATCGTCCATGGGGTCGGTGCCAACCCGTGCCGAAAGGGCCTTATCGAGACTACCGGTGGCCACGAGCTGGCCCTGGCGCGTCGCGATCGGTAGTCCGGACCCAGGACTGATCAATAGCGAACCCAGTACGCCCACTATCAGCGTTGCGGCCAGCGCACCCCACTCGCGATATGACCAGGCCCTGCGCACTGGCGTTATGCGGCCCGCGCCGATGGGAGTGACGGAAGCAGCCAGACTCGATGTGAGCAGTGCATCCTGGAGTCGTTGCGGGATCACCTCGTCGAGTACTGGATCGAACTGCTGCTGCAAGCGCAAGCGCAACTCGCGTTGCTGCGCGACACGCGCGGCAAGTGCCGGGTCACTGTGAGTGTCGCGCTCCAGTTGCGCAGCCTGCGATGCGTCGAGCTCGCCATCGATGAAGGCGTGGATGCGTTCATCGTCCCAGCCGGACGCGGACCCACTCATTTGGACTCCTGGGCCTGGCCCAGCGCGACAGCCAGCGCCTCGCGCCCGCGCGACAGTCGGCTGGTCAGGGTGCCCACCGGAATTTCCAGTATCGCGGCGGCTTCCCGGTAGGAAAGTCCTTCCACCAGTACCAGTGACACCGCGAGCTGTTGTTCGTCAGGCAGGCGCTGCATCGCCGCGTCGATGGACAGCCGATCCTGAACGGCAGTGTGTGTGCCGTCAGCGGCGTCCGTTCCCGCTTCTTCGCTGGCGAACAGCGCGCGTTCGCGCTGCAGGGCGCGGCGATTGTCTATCCAGGCGTTTTTCATAATGCCAAACATCCAGCTTCTCAGTGCCACTTCGATCTGTTCCTGTGTCGCACCCGGCGCCGGCGCGCGCCATTGGGCGGCACGCTGCAGCGCACGTTCGAGGGCGGACTGCACCAGGTCGTCCGCATCCTGAACGCCGCGCGTCAGTGTTCGCGCGAAGCGGCGCAGGCGCGGCAGCACGACTGGCAGAGTGTGACGCAATAGCGCAATGCCATCGCTACGCAATCCGGCCTGGCCGTACGTTGTTACTACGTTCACGCGGGCCATTATCTTCCATCCCCCGCTGCAAATATATCCATGTGCAACTGGCCGCTGCGGCGCTATGTTGAGTGCATGAGAAATGGGATGAAGCGCGTGGGTGCGGTCATGGCATCGACTCTGCTGGTCGCGACCCTGGTGCGTGCGCAGATCGCATTGCCGACGCTGCCCTTGCCGGGGGCGCCTTTGCCGCTGCCGCGGGTGGACAACGTTAATGGAGCGCTGCAACTTCCGCCTCTCTCTTCGGTGCGCCTTCGCGCGCAACTGCTGCAGCGTCGATATCCGGACACCGTGGAGCGCGATCCGCGCGGAGCAGCGGTAATCCGTTCAGTCATCCTCGCGCTGTCGCCAGATGAGGCCGCACTACAGCAGGCATTGACGCGTGGATTCCAGATCCAGAGTGACCGCACGCTGCAGCCACTTGGTGAGCGCATGGTCACGCTGCTGGCTCCGCGCGGACTGAGCACCCGACGCGCGCTGCAGCAACTGCGCGCTGCGGATCCGGCTGGCAATTACGATTTCGATCATCTGTTCACGGAGTCGGCATCGGCGCAGAACCCGTCACGGAGCGCTGCGCTGGGAAGCGGCAAGATGCCCGACGCCGTGGACATCCGCGTGGGTCTCGTGGACAGCGGAGTGGATAAGGAGCACCCGGTGTTTACGACGCAGGTGCCCCAGGTTTTCGGTTGCGATGGGCACCCGAAACCCAGTGTGCACGGCACTGCCGTAGCCTCATTGTTCGTGGCCCGTTCACCGCAGTTCAGCGGCAGCGCACCGGGTGCGCGGCTTTACGCAGTGGATATTTATTGCGACACCGCGGGACCGGGTGGCCGCGTCAGTGACATCGTGCAGGCGCTGGCTGATCTGGTCGCGGCGCAGGTGCGCGTCATCAACATGAGTGTGGTCGGTCCTGACAATGCCATCCTTGCCGCGATGGTGCGCAAGGTGCTCGCGCGTTCCATTGTTATTGTTGCTGCGTCTGGAAACGACGGGCCCAACGCGGCTCCCCTGTATCCCGCCGCCTACGCCGGCGTAGTTGCGGTGGCCGCCGTGGACAGGCACAAAAAGGTATTGATGGAAGCCGGTGCGGGTGAGTACGTGCGATTTGCGGCGCCCGGCGCCGACATGCTGGCGGCGGTGCCCGGTGGTGGCTTCGATGTAGTGCGAGGTACTTCCTTCGCTTCGCTCTGGTTGCCGGGTTGCTGGCCGAGCTCATGGCGCGCGAATCCGCGGCCACTTCCGAGCGCGTGGTACAGGAACTCGCTACTTCGGCCAGCGATTGCGGAAAACCCGGTCGGGATCGCCGCTGCGGATTAGGGCTTGTTGGGATGGATCTGCGTGTGGCTCCGCGATAAGTCAAACCAGGATTTTTGGCGTGGTCGGGGATGGATTGGGCCGCGGCCAACGTACAGCTCAGTGAGAGGATTTTCCAAATCACGGGAGAGCTGACATGAATATCAAACGCAATACATTGACCATTGTCGCCGGCGTGCTGCTGGTGGCTTCGCTGCCGACAAGTGCACAGGTACTGGGGGGCGGTCTCACAGGTACAGCCAATGGCATGCTGGGCGGAAGCTTTGGCGCTGCGGGTATGCAGGGCGCAGGAAGCGGTGCCGGCAATGCAGGGCTGGGAACCGCCGATTCATTCGGCATGCTGCACGATCGCGCTTCGCAGGCGGCCGGCCGTACACGCGATACTGCGGCAAGCAAGGCTGCGGACGCACATTCGCGCGTTGACACAGTTCGCGGCACCAGCGATGCCACCGCACAGGCTGCGCATTCGGCCACAGTGAATGGCGCGAAATCCGGCGAGCCTGCATCGCAGACTGGCGTCACGGGCGCGCAACCCGGCGACGATTTGTTGCTGGGTGGCTCGGCCTCGGCACAGAAGCACGCCATGGGACACAACGCGTCGGCTCATGCTGCCACCGATTCTGCGACCACTGCCAATTCTTCTGGCCTGGGCAACAACTCGAACGGCCAGGCGGGCCTTGCAGTTACCAAGGACGAACCTGCGCCCGCGACAGATACTTCAGCACGATAACCCACTCAGGTCGGGCGATATCGCCCGACCTCTTTTCGTTTTTTCAGATCTCGTAGTCCGTCTTCAACTTGCGGCGCACCGGTTTGCCCCTGATGCGGACATAGGTGGGAAGGCCCTTGGAATAGGGCGGGTAGTCCTCGCCGGTTATCAGTGGCGTGAGGTAGCGCCGACAGGCGGGGGTGATCCCGAAACCGTCCGCGGTGATGAAATCCCTGGGCACCTTTTTCTCCACATTCGCCACCTGGTCCAGGGGCACCGGCTTGATCACCCAGCGATAGGGATTGGAGGATTTGCGGATGATGGCCGGCATCACCGCGTTCATGCCCTGCACGGCATATTCCACCGCTGCCTTGCCCACGGCGTAGGCCTGCTCCACGTCGGTCTTCGATGCGATGTGCCGCGCAGAACGCTGCAGGTAATCCGCCACCGCCCAGTGGAACTTGTAGCCAAGCCGCTCCTTGACGAGATTGGCGACCACCGGCCCCACGCCTCCCAGTTGTGCGTGGCCGAACGCATCGCGCGTGCCGGCCTCGGCCAGGAATTTCCCGTCCGGGTATTTCGCGCCCTCGGAGACCACAATTACGCAGTAGCCGCGTTGCTCCACGGTGAGTTGCACGCGCGCGAGGAACGCAGCCTGATCGAAGGCAATCTCCGGGAACAGGATGATCTGTGGCGGATCGCCGGGTTTTTCACCGCCCAACCCGCCGGCCGCTGCTATCCACCCTGCATTGCGACCCATAACTTCGAGTACGAACACCTTGGTGGAAGTGCGCGCCATCGATGCCACATCCATAGCCGCCTCGCGCGTGGAGACGGCCACGTATTTGGCCACCGAACCGAACCCCGGACAGCAATCCGTCAGCGGCAGGTCATTGTCGACGGTCTTGGGAACTCCGACGCAGGTGATTGCATAACCCAGCGCCGAGCCTATCTGCGACACCTTGAGGGCGGTGTCCATGGAGTCGTTGCCACCGTTGTAGAAGAAATAACCGATGTCGTGGGCGCGAAACACTTCGATCAGTCGCTCGTATTCCGCGCGGTTCTGCTCCAGGCCCTTGAGCTTGAAGCGCGCAGAGCCGAAAGCGCCCGACGGCGTGTAGCGCAGGCCCTTTATCGTGGCCCGCGACTCCGCGCCCACATCGATGAGGTCTTCGGTCAGCGCGCCGACAATGCCGTCGCGCCCGGCATAGACCCTGGCTATATTGCGGGGGTATCGGGCGGCGGCCTCTACCACCCCGGCTGCCGAGGCATTGATCACGGCGGTGACACCGCCGGACTGCGCGTAGAACGCATTTCGTGGGACGGGCGCGGATTTGCGGGGCGACTTTTTCATGGGTGGCTTCCGGCAAGGCGAGGTTTGACCGGCCCTCAGCGTATCGGTACTGTGCCCCGACGTTCAACGAATAACATTGGTCTCATGCATATCGTCCTATTGGGGGCTCCAGGCTCCGGCAAAGGCACGCAGTCGCAGCGCCTCGTGCAGCGGTTCGGCATCCCGCAGATCTCCACGGGGGATCTGCTGCGTTCCGCAGTCGCGCGCGGCACTCCGTTGGGCATCGCCGCGAAGGATGCCATGCAGGCGGGCAAACTGGTGGACGACGCCATCGTGCTGGGCATGATCCGCGAGCGGCTTGCCGATGCAGACACGGCCAATGGATTCATCCTCGACGGGTTTCCGCGCAACATCGCCCAGGCGCGTGCGCTGGATGGAATGCTCACACAGCTGGGCAAGCCGCTGTCAGCGGTGGTGCAGCTGGATGTTCCTTATGCTGAGCTGACGCGGCGCATTGCCGGTCGGCGCAGCTGCCCGGTGTGCAAGTCTGTTTTCAATATCTATTCCATGCCGGTGGGCGCGCAGCTTCGCTGCACCAACTGCGCCGACCATCCGGTGTTGTTGCAGCGACCGGATGACAATGAAGAGACCGTCGTCGAGCGGCTCAAGGTTTATGAATCGCAGACCCGCCCGCTGCTGGACTATTACGGCAAGCAGGGGTTGCTGCAATCCATCGACGCACAGGGCGATGTCGATGCGATCACCGCATTGCTGGTGCACGTGATTACGGCGCCACCGGTGCTTGGGCTGGTGGTGGCGCGCAAGGCCAGGAAGAAGGCCACGGCGAAGAAGCAGGTCAAAGCCAGGAAGAAGGCCAGGGCCGTGGCCAGGCCCAAGGTGAAGGCCAAGCTCAAGGCCAAGGTCAAGGTCAAGGTCAAGGTCAAGGTCGTAAAGCGCAAAGTGGCCAAGCGAGCCGTGGTCAAGCGCAAAGCGGTCAAACGCAAAGTGGTCAAACGTACGGCGCTGAAGCGCCGGGCTGCGCGCAAGCGCTAGACGGCTGCGAGCAGGGCCTCTCCCAGCACCGCGCGTCGCCAGCCGCGCAACATGTCCACTTCCTGGTTGCCCCGCGCCAGCGATTCGAGTTCGCGACGCGTGCCCAGTATTTCCGGTGTGATCTCAAGGTCTGCGGCCTTTTGCTGCAGCACTGCGCCCAGGCGCTTCACGCGCGCCAGGTTCTCCGGGTCAGGCCGCGCGCGCGGTGCCGGCGGCGGCAGCCTCGCAGGCAGCTGCGCTTCATCGACGATGCGCAGCATCTCCGGGCCGCTGTGTTCGACGAAACCGGCTGGCAGTTCGGTGGCGGTGACCATCGCAGCCAGATCGTTGGCGCTGCGCGGCGGTCGCAACACCATGGCACGCAATCCTGAATCATCGAGTATCCAGCTGCGCGGCCGGTCGCGTTCGGCGGCGCGTCGTTCACGCCACGCGGCAAGACGCTGCGCCAGGCGCGCGCGATCCGGATCCAGCTCGCCAATCCAGCGTAGCCGGTCCACTGCGGTCTCAGGATCCACGAAGAGTCGCGCGGGATTGGCCAGGTCACGCAATTCCTCATCGAGCCAGTCCAGGCGGCCCAGTGCACGCAGGCGTTTCACTAGCAGATCGCGCAAGGCAGCAAGATGCCGCACGTCGTCCACCGCGTAGCGCAGCTGTGCCGGGGTCAGTGGCCGACGTGACCAATCGGTGCGGGTCTCGGCCTTGTTGAGTTCGATGCCCAGCAGTCGACGCACCAGTTCGCTGTAACCGATCTGTGCCGGCATGCCCGTGAGTGCGGCGGCGACCTGCGTGTCGAACACCGGATCGATGCTGCCGAACACCGGCCACAGCACTTCAAGGTCCTGGCGCGCGGCATGCAGGATCTTGGGGATGGCCGCATTCGTAAGCACGGTGCCCAGTGCTGCCAGCGAGGGTGCAGCAATGGGGTCGACCAGCGCAGCTTCGCCCGGAATGGCCACCTGCAGCAGGCATAGCTGTGGGCGGTAAGTGCGCTCGCGCAGGAATTCGGTATCGAGTGCGATATGTGGCGCCAGCGACAGTCGTTGGGCCAGCTCGGCAATAGCCGCATTGTCGGAGAGGAGGATATCGCTCATGTAGAATGCCATGCAGTCTACGCGCAAGAGAAAAGTTTTGAACCAGCCTGTGTCGGGAGTCGGTGCCACCCTCGGTTTGTTCGCCGACATCGCACGTCTGCGACGTGGGCCGGAAGACCTGCCCGTCTCAACGACGTTGCTGCTGCTGACCGCCATCGCTTACGCAGCGCTGGATGCATTGCTGCTGTCGCTGGCGCCAGGTCTGCCGGGCAACCCGGTGTTGCTGATCGCCATCGACATCGGTGTCACCCTGGCGTGGTACGCGATGTTGCTGCGCATCGCCCGCAAGCCGGAACGCTACCTGCAGACTGTGACTGCTGTGCTGGGGTTCCAGCTGGTGCTGGCGCCGGTACTAATTGCCAGCGGCTGGTTGTTCCTCAAATACCAGGCAGACACGACCTGGCAGTTGCCGGTGGCAATGGTGCGCCTGGTCATCGAGGTGTGGGCACTGATAGTGCTGTCGCGCATATTGCGCTCGGCCACGGGCTGGCCTGCGTTTGGCTGCGTGGCACTTTCCATCGGCCAGGAGCTGGTCACCCTGCTGCTGGTGTCAGCCGCGGTTCCCGGCGCCGCGCCGGCCACCTGATGCACGTTCATATCCTTGGCATCTGCGGCACGTTCATGGGGGGCATCGCCGCCATCGCGCGCGCGGCCGGCCATCGTGTCACCGGTTCGGATCGCAACGTATATCCACCGATGAGCACGCAACTGGAAGCGCTGGGCATACAGATCACCGAAGGATTCGAAGCAGCGCAGCTGGATCCCGCCCCCGATGTGGTGGTGGTAGGCAACGTGATGTCGCGGGGCATGCCGGTGATCGAGGCGCTGCTCGAGCGCGGCATACCGTATGCATCTGGCCCGGAGTGGCTGTCGTCCACGGTGCTGCGTGATCGCTGGGTGCTGGCGGTGGCCGGCACTCACGGCAAGACCACCACCTCGAGCCTGCTGGCGCACATCCTGGATCACGCGGGCTTGGCGCCCGGGTTCCTCATCGGTGGCGTGCCGGGCAATTTCGATGTCAGTGCGCGGTTGGGCGATACGCCGTTCTTTGTCATCGAGGCCGATGAATACGACACGGCATTCTTCGACAAGCGTGCCAAGTTTGTTCACTACCGGCCGCGCACCCTGATCCTCAATAATCTCGAGTTTGATCACGCCGATATCTACCCGGACCTCGAATCCATCAAGCGGCAGTTCAATCACCTGTTGCGCATTGTTCCGGGTGGCGGCCTGGTGGTGCATAACACTGGCGATGCAAACCTCGATGACGTAATTGCACGTGGTTGCTGGACGCCATGCGAAGGATTCTCGAGCGTGGGCGCAGGCGGCGCCAGGTGGACAGCGCGACTTCCCGGTGTCGACCACTCCCGCTTTGAAGTACTGCTGGATGGCGCGCCGCAGGGCGTCGTGAAGTGGGACATGCTGGGGGCACACAATGTGGACAACGCACTGGCCGCGATCGCAGCGGCGCGCCACGCCGGTGTGCCGGTGGCGCGATCCATCGAGGCACTGGCTGCATTCCGCGGCGTGCGCAGGCGCATGGAACTTACTGGTGAGGCCGGCGGCATCTACATCTATGACGATTTCGCGCATCACCCCACGGCCATTGCCACGACCATCGAGGGACTGCGGCGTCGCATCGGCAAGAATCGCCTGGTTGCGGTGCTGGAAGCGCGCTCCAACACCATGCGCATGGGCGTGCACAAGGACACTCTGGCGCCTTCACTCAAGGGTGCCGATGCCGTCTATCTGTTTGGGCCACCTGACCTGGGTTGGGACGCTGGCGCTGTGGCCGCCGCCATCGGTGCGAACGCCGTCATCGAGCCCAGCGTGGAATTGCTGCTGCAGCGCCTGCTACGGGATCTGCGACGCGGTGACCACGCGCTGATCATGAGCAATGGCGGATTCGGCGGTCTTCACGCCCGATTGCTGGCGGGCCTGCTAACGCGGGCGTGAACCTCCGCCTCCACCCAGATCACTTCCGAGTCGATGTGACCGTCCGGATGCAAAGTGAGCGTCCGGTAGGCAGGCGGCGCGTCGTCCACGGCGAAATCCTGCGACAGCGGTCGGAACTGCGAGCATGTGGAGGGCGTGGCCATTACGCGCAGGCCATCCACCATGACATCCAATGACTGGTGGACGTGACCGAACAGCACTGCGCGAACATTCGAGTGACGTTTGAGGGCGGCAAAAAACGCATCGGCATTGGCGAGGCCAATGGTGTCAAGCCAGCGGCTGCGCATGGCCACCGGATGGTGGTGCAGGCACACCAGCACATGCCTGTCGGGCGCCTGCGCGAGTCCGTGTTCCAATTGCAGCAGTGTCGCGTCGCTAAGGGCGCCACCGGTTTCGCCAGCGATGGCGCTGTCCAAAAGCAGCACGCGCCAATTGCCGTGGTCGAACACCCCATCCAGCTGGAACGGTTTGCCCGTGAGCGCCGCGCGCATGGCCGGAACGTCATCATGATTGCCCGGCACGCACAGGATGGGCTTGTCCAGCGCGGCGAACTCGTGGCGGAAATGCGAGTATCCCCCCGGGTCGTCCTGCACCAGGTCGCCGGTGGCCAGCACGGCCTCGCAGGCGGCAATGTCCTGGGCGGCGGCAGCCAGGGTGGCGCGCAGGGCCGGCAGGGTAGGCACGCCGCGCAGCCGACCAGCCGGATCCCCGTACAGGTGCGTATCCGTGATTTGAACCAGGCTGAAAGCTGATTTAGTCAAAGTATTCAGTGAGTTGGATTTTGAGGTATTTCCTGACGACAGACTCTAATAGGCTGGCAAACATCCTTGGGTGACACTCATCAAGCTACCGTGCAGTCGCCGACGGCCTGTTGCAACAACCGTGAAGCCCATTCTGGTGTCAGTGCATTCTGTCCGCTCGTTGTCGCCGATTTGCGATGCTGGGCGCTGCATTGGAAAATGCGCGGCTCTTTCCTTCCCATCCCCCAATCCGATACCCAAGGCGCCCCAAGATCTTGACCACTCCGACCCGACGAGAACTCGCCAATGCCATCCGCGCGCTGTCCATGGATGCCGTTCAGAAGGCCAACTCCGGCCACCCCGGTGCGCCCATGGGCATGGCCGACATTGCCGAGGTGCTGTGGCGCGACTTCCTGACGCACAACCCGGCTGACCCCACCTGGTGGAATCGCGATCGCTTCGTGCTGTCCAACGGCCATGCATCGATGCTGCTGTATTCCCTGCTGTACTTGACCGGCTATCCGCTGGGCATCGACGAGATCCGCAATTTCCGTCAGTTCGGTTCGCGCACCGCTGGCCACCCGGAGCACGAACCGGCGCTGGGCATCGAGACCACCACCGGCCCGCTGGGGCAGGGCCTGGCCAACGGAGTGGGCATGGCACTTGCCGAAAAGATGCTGGCTGCGCATTTCAACCGGCCCGGACATGATGTGGTGGATCACCGCACCTGGGTATTCGTGGGCGACGGCTGCCTCATGGAAGGCATCTCGCATGAGGTGTGCTCGCTGGCGGGCACGCTCAAGCTGGGAAAGCTGATCGTATTCTTTGACGACAACGGCATCTCCATCGACGGCAACGTGCATGGGTGGTGCATGGATGACGCGCCGGCGCGATTCGAGGCGTACGGATGGCATGTGGTGCGTGGCGTGGATGGCCACGATTCCGGCGCCATCTCCGGCGCCATCAGCTCTGCTATGGAAGAATCCGAACGTCCGTCCCTGATCTGCTGCAAGACAGTGATCGGCTGGGGCTCGCCCAACAAGGCGGGCACCAAGGCCACGCACGGCGAGGCCCTGGGTGTTGAAGAAGTGGCGGCGACGCGCCTGAAGCTGGGCTGGACCTCGCCACCGTTTGAAATACCCGCGCCGATTCGCGCTGCGTGGGATCAGCGCGAACGCGGCACGGCTGCGCAGCGCCTGTGGGCGCAGGGTTATTCCGCGTATGAACAGGCGCATCCGGACCTGGCCAAAGAGTTCGCGCGGCGCACGCGCGGAGAATTGCCGGTCGACTGGAGCAAGGCAACGCAACTGGCACTGGATGCGGCGCTGGCCGTCACTGCGCCGCAGGCCACACGGCAGTCTTCACAGGTGGCGCTCAACGCAATCGGGCCCTTGTTGGGCGAACTGGTGGGTGGCTCGGCTGACCTCACCGGTTCGAACAATACTTTCCGCAAGGATTCGAAGGTAATTACCTCCACAGATGCCAGCGGCAACTACATCGAATACGGCGTGCGCGAATTCGGCATGACCGCGATCATGAATGGCCTGTGCCTGCATGGCGGGTTCCAGCCCTATGGCGGCACATTCCTAACCTTCAGCGACTACGCGCGCAACGCCGTGCGCATGGCGGCGCTGATGCACCAGGGTGTGGTGCTGGTGTATACGCACGACTCCATCGGGCTGGGCGAGGACGGTCCTACGCACCAGTCCATCGAGCATGTATCCAGCCTGCGCCTGATTCCCAACCTCGCGCTGTGGCGTCCCTGCGATGCGCTGGAAAGCGCGGTGGCATGGGTGGTGGCCGTCGAGCGGCGCACCGGCCCCACGGCGCTGGTGCTGACACGCCAGGCCCTGCCGCAACAGGCGCGCACCCGTGAACAAGGGGTTAACATTGCACGCGGTGGCTATGTGCTCATCGAGTCGGCTGGCGCTCCCGAGGCAATCGTCATTGCCACCGGTTCCGAGGTGGGCATTTCCGCTGATGCGGTCAGGGCGATGAATGATTCAGGGCGTCGTGTGCGGCTGGTCTCGATGCCCAGTACTGACCAGTTCGATCGCCAGGATCCGGCCTATCGCGAGTCCGTGTTGCCCAAAGCGGTGACCAGTCGCGTGGCCATCGAGGCCGGAGCCACCGCGCTGTGGTGGAAGTATGTGGGTACCGCTGGGCGCGTGATTGGCATCGACAGGTTCGGCGCCTCGGGCAAGGCACCGGAGCTGTTCAAATATTTCGGCTTCACGGCCGATGCCGTGCGGCAGGCAGTGCTCGAATCAATCAATTCGTCGATTGGCTAAGGGAAGGAAGGACGTCATGGCTATCAAGGTTGGCATCAATGGCTACGGCCGCATCGGCCGCAATATCCTGCGCGCGCTTTACGAAGCCAAGCGCACCGGCGAAATCCAGATCGTGGCCGTCAACGATCTTGGCAACGCGAACACCAATGCGCACCTGACGCGCTATGACACCGCGCACGGCAAGTTCCACGGCGAAGTGTCCGTCGATGGCGATTCCATGGTCATCAACGGCGATCGCATCAAGGTACTGGCCGAACGCGATCCGTCGAAGCTGCCCTGGGGCGCACTGGGCGTCGACATGGTGTTCGAGAGCACCGGCATCTTCACCAGCAAGGCCAAGGCCGCGGCCCACATTGCAGGTGGTGCCAAGAAGGTGCTGATTTCCGCGCCGGGTGGCGCCGATGTCGACGGCACCGTGGTCTATGGTGTCAACCACGACATCCTGACGTCGGCCATGACGGTGGTGTCCAACGCATCGTGTACCACCAACTGCCTGGCGCCGCTGGCCAAGGTCCTGCATGACAACATCGGTATTTCCAGCGGGCTGATGACGACGATTCATTCGTATACCAATGACCAGGTGCTGACCGACGTCTATCACGAGGACCTGCGTCGCGCCCGTTCGGCGACCATGTCGATGATTCCCACCAAGACCGGGGCTGCTGCAGCCGTGGGCCTGGTGCTGCCGCAACTCAAGGGCAAGCTCGATGGATTCGCCATCCGCGTGCCTACCATCAACGTGTCGCTGGTCGACCTGACATT
The DNA here is from genome assembly GCA_039932715.1 of Pseudomonadota bacterium. Taxonomy (GTDB): domain Bacteria; phylum Pseudomonadota; class Gammaproteobacteria; order Steroidobacterales; family Steroidobacteraceae; genus ZC4RG30. The sequence continues at coordinate 144,355 of JBDTPN010000002.1, forward strand.
CACCCCGGCGCGGGCCACCACCATCGAGGAAATAAACACGCTGGTGAAAACCGCCGCCGCGGGGCCACTCAAGGGCGTGCTGGTTTACACCGAAGCACCGCTGGTGTCGGTGGACTACAACCATGATCCGGCCTCGTCCACCTATGACGCCACGCTGACCAAGATCATCGACGGCAAGCTGGTCAAGGTCTGTGCCTGGTACGACAACGAGTGGGGATTCTCCAACCGCATGCTCGACACTGCGATGGCCTGGAGCCGGGCCAAGTAGCCATGACAGTCCTGGAGATGGCCAAGCTGGAATACGTCTCGAAGTGCGCCACGTGAAAGTGCTGCAGATGAGCGATCTGGTGTTAGCTGGCAAGCGTGTGCTGATCCGCGAGGATCTCAACGTGCCGGTGCAGGATGGCGAGGTCACCAGCGATGCGCGTATCCGTGCATCGCTGCCCACCATCCGCATGGCGCTGGACAAGGGCGCCCGCGTGATGCTGATGTCGCACCTGGGTCGTCCTGAAGAGGGCAAGTTTGATCCGGCGCAGTCGTTGCGGCCAGTGGCCACGCGACTTTCAGAGTTGCTGGGCCAGAGGGTCGCGCTGGTCCAGGACTGGCTCGATGGCGTGAACGTCGAACCAGGAGCCGTGGTGTTGTGCGAGAACGTGCGCTTCAACAAGGGCGAGAAAAAGGACGACGAAAAACTGTCGCGCCGCATGGCCGCCCTTTGCGACGTGTTCGTGATGGATGCCTTCGGCACGGCGCATCGCGCCGAGGCCTCCACCCATGGCGTGGCGCGTTACGCGCCCATCGCCTGCGCGGGACCCCTGCTGGTGGGAGAGCTGTCTGCGCTGGAGCGTGCATTGCAGAAGCCAAAGCGTCCGCTGGTGGCCATTGTCGCCGGCTCCAAGGTCAGCACCAAGCTGACCATACTCGAGTCGCTGCTGGAGAAAGTCGACCGCCTCATCGTCGGCGGCGGCATCGCCAACACCTTCCTGGCCGCAACCGGCGTCAACGTGGGCAAGTCGCTTTGCGAGAAGGACATGCTGGACACCTGCCGCAGGCTGCTGGTGCGCGCACGCGAACGCGGCGCGGAAATTCCCCTGCCCACCGACGTGGTGGTGGCCTCGGAATTCGCGGCCACCGCCCACGCCGATGTGCGTCCCGTGAATGAAGTTGCCGCTTGTGAATTGATACTCGACATCGGTCCGGACACTGCCGAGCGACTGGCGGGCATGATCGCCAGTGCCGGCACCGTGATCTGGAATGGGCCGGTGGGCGTATTCGAGTTTGACCAGTTCGGCGAGGGCACGCGGGTCATCGCCAATGCCATCGCCAGCAGCAATGCGTTTTCGCTTGCCGGTGGCGGCGATACGCTGGCAGCGATTGAAAAATATGGTGTGGAGGAGGGAATCTCTTACATTTCCACCGGTGGCGGCGCGTTCCTCGAGTTCGTCGAGGGCAAACGCCTGCCAGCGGTAGCCGCGCTTGAGGAACGTGCGGCTGGCTGAGCAACACGCTGGATTTACTCCGGCGCATCGGGACAGGTAATCAAAGTGGTGAAGAACGAGGCATTCCTGCGGCGTACGAAAATCGTCGCCACGCTGGGACCGGCGACAGATGATCCGGGAGTACTGACAGAAATGATCCAGGCCGGCCTGGATGTGGCGCGCATCAATTTCTCGCATGGCGGCAAGGAAGAGCAGCGCCGCCGCGAGATCGCGGTTCGCGCGGCGGCCGAAGCTGTGGGGCGTCCGGTGGGAATCCTGGCAGACCTCTCTGGTCCCAAGATCCGCATCGAGAGCTTTGTAAAAGACAAGATCATGCTGACCGAGGGTCAGCCCTTTGCGCTGGACACCGGCCTCGACCCGACGGCGGGAAATGATCGCGAGGTGGGCTGTGCCTACAAGGATCTGACCAAGGATGTGAAGGCCGGTGATTTCCTACTGCTGGCCGATGGCTACATCGTGCTGGAGGTGCTGTCGGTCGTTGGCACGCGCATCGAGTGCGTGACCCGCGCCGGTGGCGAACTGTCGAACCGCAAGGGCCTCAACCGGCAGGGCGGTGGACTGTCAGCCCCTGCGCTCACTGACAAGGACCTGGAGTACATACAGCTGGCCGCCGAGATGGGCGTGGACTGGCTGGCAGTGTCCTTCGCGCGCGATGCAGCGGACATCCGCCGCGCACAGTCCGAACTGCGCAAGTGGCGCGGCACGGCACATGTGGTGGCCAAGATCGAGCGCCACGAAGCCATCGACAATCTGGCCGAGATCCTGGGCGTGGCCGATGCCGTCATGGTGGCGCGTGGCGACCTGGGCGTGGAGATGGGTTACGCGGCGTTGACTGGTCTGCAGAAGACCATCATCCAGCAAGCGCAGGCCTGCAATCGCATCGTTATCACTGCCACGCAGATGATGGAGTCCATGATCAATAGCCCCGTGCCCACGCGCGCGGAAGTCAGCGATGTGGCCAATGCCGTGCTCGACGGAACCGATGCGGTGATGCTGTCGGCCGAGACCGCTGCCGGAAAATATCCGGTCAAGGCCGTGCAGGCCATGGCCGAGGTCATCGTCGGTGCCGAACGCTTTGCACTGGGCAGGCCGATTGTCGGACGCAGCGAGGGTGACTTTTCCAACACCGAGGAAGCCATCTCCAAGGCGGTTATGTACGCCGCCGGCCGCATGCACGTGCGCGCGATAGTGGCTTTGACCGAATCGGGCCTGACACCCCTGTGGATGTCGCGCATCCGTGGCGACATGCCCATATTCGCGTTCACGCGCCAATTGGTGACGCGCAATCGCGTCACGCTGTATCGCGGTGTGTATCCCGTACTCTACGACCTGTCGCACGAGAGCTCGGAGCATATCTACCAGGCCGTGTTCGACGAGTTGCTGGAGAGGGGACTGGTGGATGTCGGCGATCAGATCATTCTGACCAAGGGCGTGTTGTCAGGCGTGCAGGGCGGCACCAACTCCATGCATATCCTGCGGGTGCTGCGAGCCTAGACGGCTCGCAGCGTGGGCAAACCTCCGCGCCTCACGGAGGTTTGCCACCGGGTCAGCCCTTGGCGGCCTTGAAAGTTTCGATGTCGGCCAACACTTCCTTCGAGTGACCGTCGAGCTTGTCGGGCGTCACATCGTAATGCTTGACCACCTTGCCTTTGGGATCGATCAGGAAAGTGTCGCGCGAGGCAATGGTCATGGACTTGCCATCTGGCAGGTTGATCTGCGACAGCACGCCATAGCTCTTGGCGGTGTCGTGGCTGGGATCGGCCAACAGCGGGAACGGCAGGCCGTGTTCCTGGATCAACTTCTGGTTCTCACTTGAGATCTTTGCGTTCGACGACAGGGCTTTTTCAAAGGCCTTGTGCGACGTTGCGTCATCCTCGCTGACTCCCAGGATCTGGGCCCCGGCTTTGCGGAATGCGAAAACATTCTCGGTGAAGTTGCAGGCCTGCGTGGTGCAGCCCGGCGTCTGGTCCTTGGGGTAGAAATACAACACCACCCACTTGCCCTTGTAATCGGCCAGCTTGTGCGTCTTGCCGTCCTGGTCCACGAGCGAGAATGTGGGGGCCACTTGCCCGGCCATGGGTTTGGGCGCGTTGCCTTCGGCCGGCACGATTGCGGGAGCCGCTGCGGAAACTGCTAGCGTTACCAGCGCCAGGACGGCAAAAGTGACCAGTACATGAAACGGCGTTATTCGGATTGAGCGTGAGAACATGGAATCCCCCGGGGTGAACGAACAATAATCATAGGCCTATGCCTTCCGACCCGCCAACAGCCTCTACAGTTCCTGCGCTGGTGCTTACCGGCGGCGGCGCCCGCTCGGCCTACCAGGTGGGCGTGCTCAAGGCGGCGGCCGAACTGCTGCCCGGGCAGCCCAATCCGTTTCGCATAATCCTGGGGACTTCAGGCGGCGCGGTGTCTGCCAGCGTGCTGGCCGCACGCGCCCACGAATGGCAGGTGGCCGTGGCCGATATCGAACAGGTGTGGGCCAACTTTCACGTCGAGCAGGTTTACAACGTGGGACGGCGCCAGATGCTGCGCGCGGGCCTGCGCTGGATCACCGCACTGCTGACCGGCGGATGGCTGCTGCCCATTCCGCGCTCGCTGTTCGACAACACCCCGCTGCGCGCGCTGCTGACGCGCAACGTGCCCTGGGATGGCGTGGCCCGCAACATCGTCAGCGGACATCTGGATGCGCTGGGCCTGTGCGCCACCGGCTATTCCAGCGCGCGTTCGGTGACGCATTTCCAGGCGCGCGCTGACATCGGCGAATGGGCGCGCCCCAAGCATGTGGGACGCCGCGCGCAACTGTCCCTGCCGCACCTGATGGCCAGTATGGCCGTGCCCCTGATCTTTCCGGCCGAACGCATCGATGATGAATATTATGGCGATGGCGCAATGCGCCAGGACGCGCCCCTGAGCCCGGCATTGCACCTGGGCGCAAACCGGCTGCTGGTGGTGGGCATGCGTTCTTCTGGCGGCCAGGGCGTGTGGAGTCGCGGCGCCAGGCCAGCGGCCCCGCCGACGCCAGGCCAGCTGTTTGGCTATGCGCTGGACAATCTGTTCACCGACTCCATCGTCACGGACATGGAGCAGATCAATCGCACCAACAGCATCCTGCGCCTTGCGCCCCAGGCGGTGCCAGGCACGCACCTGGTTGAATCGGTGGTGATGGTCACGCCATCGGAAGATCCGCGGCACATTGCCGCGCGCCACCTGCATTGCCTGCCGCCTTCTCTGCGCGCGTTGCTGCGCGTGATCGGTGCCAGCGAAGCCGCCGGAGCGCAGCTGGCGAGTTACCTGATGTTCGAGGGTGCCTATACCCGCGAGCTGATCGCGTTGGGATATCGCGACGCCATGAACAAGAGTGATGCGCTGCGCACGCTGTTCGCGCAGACCGCGAAGACCGCTGCTGTGCGGCCGGTGCCACTCAGGTCAGAAACAGTGCTCCCAGACCCAGCAGTGTTGCAAAGCCGATAACGTCGGTGAATGTGGTGAGGATCACCCCGGCCGACAGGGCGGGATCGATCCTGAGGCGCCGCAAAGTAAGTGGCACGGTCACCCCGACAATCGCGGCATTGACCAGATTGACCATCATGGCCGCGGCGATGATCAATGCAATCTTCCAAGTGCCTTGCCACAGGAAAGTTGCCAAGCCCATCACCAAAGCCATGGCAAAGCCGGTCAGCAGGCTGATACCGGCCTCCCTCAGCAGCAGCCAGCGCACATCGCGCCATTCGACCTGACCCAGCGCCAGACCACGGATGATCAGCGTCACGGTCTGCGTGCCGGCAATGCCTCCCATGCTGGAGACAATGGGCATCAGCACGGCCAGCGCGGCCACCTTTTCGATCGTGCCTTCGAAGCGCTGCACCACCAGTCCGCCGAGGCTGGCAGTGCAAAGGTTAATGCCCAGCCACAGGATGCGGCGCCGTGAGGCCGGCAAAACGCTGGCGAACACGTCTTCTTCGTCGCGCAAGCCGGCGCCAGCCATGACCTCGTGGGCGGCTTCCTCGGTGATCACGTCGACCACGTCGTCAATGGTGATTCGGCCCAGCAGCCGACCGGATTCTTCCACCACAGCCGCAGACACCAGGTCGCGGTCGCGGAACAGCTGCGACACCTCGCGCGCCGGCATGTCCGGTGCGATGCGGGGTGCTTCCGGGTCAAGGCAGGTGCCCACCAGCTTGTCGATTTCATCAGTCAGCAGGCTCGATAACGTGACCGTGCCCAGGAAGCGGTCGTTGCGGTCCACCACGATCAGGCGATCGGTGCGATCAGGCAGGCTGCCGCGCATGCGCAGATAACGCTGCACCACTTGCAGCGAAACATCCGAACGCACGCTGACCGTGTCGGTGTTCATCAGGCCGCCGGCGCTGTCCTCGGGCCATGACAGCACCTGTGAGAGACGTTCGCGATCCTGCTGGTCCATGTTGCGCAGCAGTTGCTGCGTGACTTTCTCCGGCAGGTCGGCGATCAGGTCCGCCAGGTCGTCGACTTCCATGCCTTCAGTGGCGGCGGCCAGTTCTTCGGGATCCATTTCGCGGATCAGTTGCGCGCGCACTTCATCGCTGAGTTCGATGAGCACATCGCCGTCGAGCTCCGGATCGGTCAGCTCCCAGAGGATCTCGCGCCGGTTACGCGGCAGGGATTCCAGCAGCTGCGCGATTTCCGCCGGATGCAGCGTGTTGATCATGCGTTCGGCCGAACGCACGGCGCCTTCGTCGATGGCCGTGCGCAGCGCGGCGAGTCGACCGGTGCGATGGGGTCTGGTGGCGGCTTCTCTCAAATCGGTCGGGCCCTAGAGGTTTGAGTAATTTGGCCCACTGCCGCCTTCGGGCGTGGTCCACGTGATGATGCCGTAAGGATCCTTGATGTCACAGGCCTTGCAGTGTACGCAGTTGGCGGCATTGATCTGCAGGCGCTTGGCGCCATTGCCGTCGTCGACCATTTCATAAACGCTGGCCGGGCAGAATCGCGTGCAGGGATTTCCAAACTCCGTTGCGCACTGCGTGGCGCAGCGCAGTGTGTCAGTCACGTGCAGATGCACTGGCTGCGCTTCGTTGTGGCTGGTCTGGGCAAAGTACACCGAGGCCAGGCGATCACGTGGTGGCAACACGCGACTGCTCCAGTGCCGATCAGGTGAATCGAAACTGTCCAGTCGCCCCATGGTCACGTTGCTGTGGTTACGCAGGGTCCAGGGAGACAGACCCGCAGTCAGGGTTTCATAGGCTCCGTTGATCAGACCCCAGGCGAGTCCCTTCCTGAACCCGGGCTTGATGTTGCGCACCTTGCGCAGCTCCTGGCCACCGGCGGACGCGCGCCAGCGCGCATCGAATCCGGCCGTATCGCCGGTTTCCACGATGTGTGCAGCGGCTTCCATGCCGCAGCGTATGGCCTGGTGGATTCCCTTGAGCTTGGGAAAATTGAGTGTTCCGCCGGCATCGCCGATCAGCACCGCGCCGGGCATATCCAGCTGCGGACAGGATTGCCACCCGCCCGCGGCAATGGTGCGTGCGCCGGCCGCAAGTATTTCCCCACCTTCAAGCAACCGTCGCATGTGCGGATGGTTCTTGAATTGCTGGAAGGCCTCGAAAGGTTGCATGCGCGGGTCGAGATAGTCGAGACCAACGATGTATCCCACATACACCTGGTTGTCGGACAGGTGGTACACGAAGCTGCCGCCGTATTCACTGCTGTGCAGCGGCCATCCCAGCGAATGCTCAACCAGTCCGGGTTCAACCCGCCCTGCAGGCAATTGCCACAGTTCCTTGAGGCCCAGTGCAAAAGTCTGGGGTGAACGGTCCGCGTCGAGGCGGTATTGCGCGATCAACTGTTTGGCCAGGCTCCCGCGGCAGCCTTCGGCAATGACGGTTACGCGCGCTCTGATATCGGGACCTGCTGCGAAATCACGGCCGGGATTGCCGTCGGCATCCCGCCCAACGTCGCCCACGCGCACCCCGGCCACGGCTTTTTCCTCAAACAGCGGTGCGCTGGCCGCAAACCCCGCCAGCACATCCACGCCCAACGCTTCAGCCTGCTGCGCCAGGAGGGGCGTCAACTGACCCAGCGACACGATAAAATTGCCACGGTTGTGCTGTTGAGGTGGAACGGGCAGTCGCACCGCCGCGGTTGAGCTCAGCAGGCGCAATTCATCGCGCAGCACCGGCACGCAGATGGAAGGCAGGTTTTCGCGCCAGCCTGGCAGCAATGCATCGAGGGGCCCGGGTTCCAGCACCGCTCCCGACAGCGCGTGACTGCCTACTTCGGCTGCTTTCTCCAATACGCATACGGAGCGCGACGCATCCAGTTGCTTGAGACGGATTGCGCAGGCCAGTCCCGCAGGACCAGCACCAACAATCACAACGTCATAGTCCATGACGTCGCGAGCAGGAGGCGGGTTGGTGGGAGACATCGATGGGTTCTGCGGATAAAGGCGGGTCCGCAATACTAGCATCGAGAAAACGCTGGCTCGTCCCTGAGCCAGCGCCGTTAGGGTCAGATCAAATGGTCAGTCAAACTGCCTCAATCGCGTGAAGAGGCCAACGCCCTGGCAAGGGTCCAGATGAATGCACCCGACACCGCGGCGATCATCAGTGCCTTCACCGGATTTTCCCGGGTGTAGGCAAGAACTGTTTCAGAAGACTGCGCGACTGTGTCGCGGCCCTGTTGCACGGCATCCCTGACGGTCTTGATGCCATCCTTGACGCGGCCTCGGGCATCGCTGACAACACTATCGGCCTTGTCAGCCAACTTGTTGCCCATGGCATCGGCCTTGTCGACAAGCTCCGACTCGGCGGATTTCGCGCCCTGGTAGGTGTCGCGGATTCCGTTGTGCAATTTGCCGGCAACCTTGTCGACGCCAGCATTGGCATCGCTGGCATATTTGTTGATGGGTTCCATGAAACGCTCCTGGTGGATAGCGGGATAACTCTGGAACCAATTAAAGACCTTTGCGTTTCACGAACCTATCAGTTGGGACGATAAGCGCAGGTAGGCGACAACCTACGCGGCACCATGATGGTCGGCTGAGGCCTTCAGGCGCGATCTTCTGGAGCAAGATCCGGCTCGTTGGTCTTCGCCAGGATGGCCCGGCGGGCTGCGCGCCGCACGGCTGAAGTGTCTGCTTCATCGGTGGAGGCCGGCGCAGCAATGGGATTGGTGATTTCGATTTCCATGCGGCCTGGATTGGGTAGGAACGTGCCGGGCGGCAACGCCTGCCGCGAACCGCGGATGGCCACGGGCAACACCGGAAAACCCGAACGCGCCGCTACCAGGAATGCGCCGGCCCGGAACCGCATCAGGCCGGGGGTGGTGTGGAATGTGCCTTCGGGAAAAAATGCCAGCGATCCGCCCGATGCCGCCTGCTTGAGCAACTTGCGGGTGTCGCGTGCGCCCTTGTTGCCCTGGCCACGATCAACGAAGTGCGCGCCGATCTGTCGCAGCAACAGGTTGGCCAGCGGCACGCGGCTCATCTCACGCTTGATCACGAATCCGAACACCGGCGGCAGCGCGGCAAATAAAACGATGCCATCCAGGTAGCTGGAGTGATTGGCCACCACCACGCAGGCTTGCGCCGGAATGCGTTCCAGGTGCAGCACGGTGACGCGCATGCCCGCCAGGAACAGGAACAGCCGCGCCGCGCCGCGCACGGTCTTTCGTCGAACTGCTTGCCAGGGCATGGGCAGGGTCAGCACCAGCACCCCCACGGCCAGCACCGCAAACAGCAGCGTGGCGTACGCCGCGTAGGGCAACGCAAGCCAGCGCGGCAGCCGCGGTTGTCGAGTGGTGACCAAGCTATCCCCCGGATAATGTGAACCCGTTCTCTTTATGTTAACGCGCTATCCCTGCTGTGATAGGGGTCACGCTGAGTTGGGCACGGGGTAAGGATACTGACAGCCTTATGAACAAAGCCGCAAACACCGCCGAGATTCGTCCCTCCGCAGATGCTGTCGATCCTGCGGTGACCCGCTTTCTCGATGGCGCATGGATGGAACGTGGCCTGTCTGCAAACACATTGGCCGCTTACCGTGCCGACCTGATGGCGTTGTCGCGGTGGCTTGCCACGCGCAACGTACCGATTGCAAAGGCGACGCGCGCGGACTTGCTTGGATTCATCGCATGGCGAGTGGAATCCGGAGCACAGCCGCGCTCGACCGCCCGCCAACTTTCCTCGTTCCGCCGCTTCTTCAGGCACATGCTGCGTGAGGGAACATTGCGCGACGATCCCACGGCGCAGATTGCCATGCCCAAGATCGGGCGCTCGCTGCCCAAGTCGCTGACCGAGGAAGAAGTCGAATCGCTGCTCAATGCACCGGTGGTCACCGATCCGCTGGGCAGTCGTGACCGCTGCATGCTCGAAGTGCTGTACGCCACCGGCTTGCGTGTGTCGGAGCTGGTGTCGCTGCGCTATTCGCAGGTCAATCTCAATCAAGGCGTGCTGCGTGTGGTGGGCAAGGGCGATCGCGAGCGGCTGATTCCGCTGGGCGAGGAGGCCGTGCGCTGGCTCAAGGAATTCACCGGCACCGGACGAGGGGAAATCCTGCTCGACCGTTCCACCGATTACCTGTTTCCGACGCGCCGCGGCGACCACATGACTCGCCAGGCCTTCTGGCACATCATCAAGCGCTACGCGCGCAAATCGAATATTTCCAAGGATCTCTCACCGCATACGCTGCGTCACGCTTTCGCCACGCACCTGCTCAACCATGGCGCCGACCTGCGCGTGGTGCAGATGCTGCTGGGGCATAGCGACCTTTCCACCACGCAGATCTACACCCACGTGGCCCGTGAGCGAATGAAGGATCTTCACGCAACGCACCATCCGCGCGGCTGAGGCTGCCAGGCGGGTCCTGGCCCTGATAGAATCTCGGACATGAAACTCCCACACGGCCTGCTGCTTGCCCTGCTGCTGCCGCTTTGCGCCTGCGCCAGGGATGCAGCGCCTCCCGCGGCTGCCGTACCCATTGATGCCAAGGATCCCCGGGTCGCAATTGCGGCCCGCATTCCCGGCACCAAACCTGAAGACCTGCGCGTCACTCCGGTGCCAGGCATCTTCGAGCTGACCCATGGCTCCGATGTCACTTACGTTTCCGCCGACGGCAAATACGCATTTGCCGGCGACATGTATCGCGTGACGGACAAGGGTGAGTTCCCCAATCTCACCGAGGTGCGTCGTCGTGAGCTGCGGCTACAGATGCTGGGCGACGTACCCGAATCCCAGATGATCGTTTTTGGTCCTGCCAGCGCCAAGCACACCATCACCGTGTTCACCGACTTCGATTGCCCTTGGTGCCGACGCCTGCACAGCCAGATCGCCGAATACAACAAGCTGGGCATACGCGTTCGCTACATGTTCTATCCGCGCACCGGTCCCAATACCGAGTCATGGTTCAAGGCCGAGGCGGTGTGGTGTTCCAAGGATCGCAAGGCCACGTTCACGCGGGCCAAGCTTGGCGAAGAGATAGTGAAGCCTGCTTCCTGCAGCGCCACGCCGGTGGCCCGCGAATATGAATTGGGGCGCGAGCTGGGCGTTTCCGGCACTCCGGGCCTGGTCATGGAATCAGGCGAATTGATTCCCGGCTATCTCACGCCTACGGCGTTGCTGGCACACCTCAATGGTGCGCCGCTTTCAAACCAGGACTAGCGTTCCAGCAGCTCCCTTTTACCTGGCTTGCCGTCCCACTCCTTGCCATCGGCCGGCCCCGGCCGCTTCTCGGTGATCACCGGCCAGTTCTTGGCCAGGTCGGCATTGATCTTGAGGAAATCCTTCTGGTCCGCAGGGACCTCGTCCTCGGAGAAGATGGCTTCTGCAGGGCACTCCGGTTCGCACAGCGTGCAGTCAATGCATTCATCCGGGTCGATGACCAGGAAGTTGGGGCCTTCGTGGAAACAGTCCACCGGGCAGACTTCCACGCAGTCCATGTATTTGCACTTGATGCAATTCTCTGTGACAACAAACGTCATGCGAATTCCCCGACAGAAGAACTGCCTATTGTGCCACGACCTATCCCGGATGTCGGCGGGCCAGGGTGGTCAGGTGCGGCTGATCGCTGCCGGCGGCACGATCCTGCAGGAACCGCTCCAGCGCAAAACGGGTAGACGGGAAGGCAATCTCGTCCCAGGGGATCTGGTCCGCGGTGACCAGCTTTGACTCAAGGCTCTCCGGGCCGGCGCCAAAGGCGCCATCCACCATCCGTGCGCGAAAAAAGATATGCACCTGGTGGGCTTCGGGAATATTGATCACTGCCAGCAGGGAATCGATGGTGACGCGCGCCAGCGCCTCCTCCTGGCATTCGCGCGCGGCGCCGGCTTCGAGCGTCTCGTTGTTCTCCATGAATCCGGCGGGAACGGTCCAGAAACCCAGCCGCGGCTCGATGGCTCGGCGACACAAAAGTATGCGATCAGCGTGTTCTGGCACGCAGCCCACCACGATGCGCGGGTTCTCGTAGTGCACCGTGCCGCAGGACTGGCACACGTGTCGCTGCAGGTGATCACCATCGGGGATCACAAAGGCGGTGGGCTGGCCACAGCGGCTGCAAAAATGCTTATCGCTCATCAGCGCCAGAATATCAGTACCAGCGCTAGCCAGATCGGCCTGGACCCGGGTGTCAGACCCCGGTGTTAGACTGCGCCGTGACCGAATCAACCGCGTTCCAGCGTTATGGGCAAGCATGCTTCAAGCATCGAGGCCTGATGCTGCCCGCAGCCGTGCTGCTGTTGCTGATCCCCTCGCCACCGATCTGTCACGACGCCATCGTCACCAGCCTCATCGGCATCGCCATCGCCCTGGTGGGGCAGGGCATCCGTGCCGGCACCATCGGTCTTGAATACATTATCCGCGGCGGCAAGGACCACAACGTCTTCGCCGAAAAGCTGGTCACCGGCGGACTCTATTCACACGTGCGCAACCCCATGTACCTGGGTAATGCGTTCCTGCTGCTGGGCCTGGCAGTGGCCTCCAATTCCTGGGTGTTCTTCATCGGTGGCATCGCCATTGGCGTAGCCGTGCATATCGGCATCATCGGCGCCGAGGAGCATTTCCTGCGCGGCAAGTTCGGCGCGCAATACGAGGAATTCCGCAGGTCTGTGCCGAGATTGGTTCCGCGCATCGCAGGGCTGGGCAAGACCTTCCGCGCCGCCGACCGGTTTAACTGGGGCCGCGTTATCGACAAGGAATTCATGAAGCCGGTGGACTGGACCTCGGCCACGGCGCTGGTGGCAGGGGTGGCGTTGTGGCGGGCCGGCCAGCTGCGCGACTGTCCGCTGCTGCTGGCGCTGATCGCCGTGATCGTGCTGACGCGGCTGGTGCTGTGGGGAGTGCAGAAATCGCGGCGCGCCGCTGCCGCGCCAGCCGGATAGCCTCTGCGCTGAGTGGTGCCCGTGGTCCGAATCGAACGGACACGACCTTGCGATCGGCAGATTTTGAGTCTGCTGCGTCTACCAGTTCCGCCACACGGGCGCGTGGGGCGCAAATGGTATGAAATTTCTCCCCGGTGCTGCGACCTTTTTGCGACCCGCCGCATCATAGGTAGACAGATGAGCAGATTCCTGGATATCCAGCTTGCCCCGGAGTGCATCCGGCGGGCCGCGCAGGGCGAGCGCGAGGCGCAACGCCAACTTTATGAGCAGGTGGCCGGCCCCATGTTCGGGCTGGTCCGTCGCGTCGTGCGTGACCGGTCCACTGCCGAAGACCTGTTCCAGGACAGCATGGAATCCATTTTGCGGCACCTGCCGCAATATCGGGGCGATGCCCCCTTGGGTGCCTGGGTGCGGCAGCTCACCCTGCGGCATTGCCTGATGCATCTTCGATCACCCTGGCAGCGTGCCCGCGGCGCACTGCGCGGGTTCCTCCCCGGCGATACACCGTCGGTGGATCTGCCGCTGGCGGAACTGGTGGACCTGGAGCGCGCCCTGGGCACCTTGTCTGATACCACCCGCACGGTGCTGTGGCTGCACGACGCAGAAGGGTTGACCCACGAAGAAATCGCCGCGGCTTTCGGGCGTAGCACCAGTTTCTCAAAATCGCAGTTGGCCCGTGCGCACCAGATGTTGCGCACGCTGCTGCAGGATCGCGCGGAGGATGTATGCCAGATCACATGACACCTTACGACTTCGACGAGTTTCAACGTCGCAGCCTGCGGGCGGCGGCCAGTCGCAAATCCTGGGCTTTGAGCGCTGTTGCGTCGGTGGCCGTGCTGGGCCTGGTGGTGTCACTGGCCGTGGTCACGCAGCGCACCGACGGCAACACGTATGCAATGGCCGATCCGGTGCCTGCCATGGACGGCGGGCAGCCAGGCGCAGAAGCAGTTACCGATTATGCGCAGCCGGCGCTGGTGGACCTTGGCCAGTTGGCCATGCGCAGCGAACTCGAAGATCGCATTGCCTGGTATGACGCGCAGCTTTCCGTGGGGCGCGTCAGCAGCGCTACCCCTGAACAGCTGCGGCAACTGGAATCGACGCGCAAACAACTCGCCGATTCGCTGCAGCATGTCAGTTATGCCCATACCCTTTTGAGTCTGTAGAGGTAGCCCATGTATTGCGCTCCCAGGTTCCTGATTGCCACCTTTCTCGCGCTGGGCACTGCGGCTGCGTTGGCCGATGCACCAGCACCAGCGGCTCCCCCTGCGCCAGGCGCTGCGGCTGCACCGCCCGTGCAGACGCAGTCACAGGTGCAAACCGAGCGCGCGCTGGCGGAAGCGCAGCAGCGTCTTGAAGCAGCTGCACGCGAAGTCGGCCGGTTGTCGGAACAGCTGGATCACCACATGGGCGACCAGCGATTCTTCTTCGCAGGCGCGGCGCCCATGCGTGCCCAGCTTGGCGTGCAGATCAGCAATTCCCCTTCCAAGGATGGCGCACATGTCATCGCCGTCAGCCCCGGTGGCCCGGCAGCAGAAGCGGGTATTCACGATGGCGATGTCATCACGGCCATTGGCGGCCAGGACCTCACCAAATCCGCAGATCCGGGTCGCGAACTGGTCGATCAGGTGCGCCAATTGCAGACTGATCTGAAGGTCAAAGTGGCAATACTGCGCGATGGCAAGAAGATGAATTTCGACGTGATGCCGCGCCCAATGCCACAGACATTCGAGCTGCGACGAACTGCGCCGATGGCTGGCACTGCTCCCTTCCCGGGTCCGGGGCCAGGTCCGGCCCCCTACGCCTTCAACCCTTCGGGGAAGGGGCAGAACTGGGGCTACACGCGCAGCGCAGATGGGCAGAACTGGATCTATTCGCAAGGCGCGGATACGGGCATGGGTTTCCGCGGCATGGAATTCGCCACCCTGTCTGAAAAGCTGGGCAGCTACTTTGGCGTCAAGTCGGGCGTGCTGGTGGTTCGCGCCGGCAACAATGATGCATTCAAGCTGCAGGACGGTGATGTGATCCTGTCCATCGACGGTCGCGAGCCTGGCAATGCGCAGCATGCGGGCCGCATCCTGCGTTCCTATCGGGGCGGCGAGAAACTGACCCTGCGCGTACAACGCGACCGCAAGGCCCAGAGCATTGAGGTCATGCTGCCCGGCGGCAGCCCGGACAACAACGACAACGACGACTAGGTAAGATGCGCGGTTCGTGCGCCGCGCAGACTTCCACTACGAACTTCCTCCCGAACTGATCGCGCAGGCGCCATTGCCCGCGCGTTCCGGCAGCCGGCTGCTTGCGCTTGATGGCGCCAGTGGCCAGCTTGACGACCACGTTTTCACGGATCTGCCGTCGTTGCTGCGTCCGGGCGACCTGCTGGTGTTCAATGACACGCGCGTGGTTGCGGCGCGCCTGTTCGGCAACAAGGATTCCGGTGGGCGCGTCGAAGTGTTCCTGGAGCGGCCCATCGGCCCGCAACGCGCGCTGGTGCAACTGCGCGCCAGCAAGGCCATCCGTGAGGGAATGGTCATCAATACAGACGGCGGAACCGTGACGGTGATCGCCCGTGACAGTGGCTACGAAGATGGCAACCTCTGGGAAATCCAGACGCCCTCCGAAGTGCTGCCGTTCTTCGAGGCGCATGGCGCCACGCCGCTGCCCCCCTACATCACGCGCGCAGCGGACTCATCCGACATCGAGCGCTATCAGAGCATTTTCGCCCGCGTTCCCGGTGCCGTCGCCGCACCTACGGCCAGCCTGCATTTCGACCCGGAGCTGGTCGCACGAATCGATGCGGCGGGTGTCGCGCGTTCGCAGGTCACGCTGCATGTGGGGGCAGGCACTTTTCAGCCGCTGCGCGTACAGAATATCTGCGAGCATGTAATGCACGCCGAACGCTTCGAGGTTTCGCCCGGACTGGTGAGTGCCGTTGCAAAATGTCGCGCGGTGGGTGGTCGCGTGATCGCAGTGGGAACCACCGTGGCGCGCGCGCTGGAATCCGCGGCTGCCAGCACGCAGGCTTCGGGCCGCCTTGCCCCCTGCAGCGGCGAAACACGCTTGTTCATCACGCCGGGCTATGCTTTTCGCGTAGTGGACGCATTGCTCACCAATTTTCACCTGCCAGAATCCACGCTGCTGATGCTGGTATCGGCTTTCGCTGGACGGGAGCAAGTGCTGGCGGCCTACGCCCATGCGGTGCGCCAGCGCTACCGGTTTTTCAGCTATGGAGATGCGATGTTCATCACCGCCGCCCCCGGAGCCTGCGCGTGATCTCATACGAGCTGCTGCGCACCGAAGGCGCCGCACGCCGCGGCCGGCTCACGCTGGATCGGGGTGTGATCGAAACACCGGCTTTCATGCCCGTGGGAACCTATGGCACGGTCAAGGCCATGACGCCCGAGGAACTGGAATCCCTGGGTGCGCAGATCGTTCTGGGCAACACTTTTCACCTGATGCTGCGTCCCGGTACGGAAATAATCCGCGCGCATGGCGGCTTGCATGGATTCATGCACTGGCAGCGCCCCATACTCACTGACTCGGGCGGCTTCCAGGTGTTCAGCCTGGCGGAGCTGCGCAAAATTACCGAAGAGGGCGTTACATTTCGTTCGCCCATCGATGGTGCGCAGGTCAATCTTACGCCTGAGGATTCCATGGACGTGCAGCGCGCGCTGGCTTCCGATATCGCCATGTGTTTCGACGACTGCACGCCGTGGCCAGCCACTGAAGTCCAGGCGCGCGATTCAATGCAACGTTCGATGCGCTGGGCGACGCGCTCGCACCAGCACTACTACCGTGAGGATCCGGCCGCGGGAGGTGGTCCGCCGGGCAACCTGTTCGGCATTGTCCAGGGCGGCATGTATACCGACCTGCGTGTGGCCTCGGTGGAGGCGCTGACCCGCATCGGCTTTCCTGGCTATGCCATCGGCGGTCTTGCGGTGGGCGAGCCCCAGGAAGTGCGCTTGCAGGTGCTCGAAACCCTCGAGCCGTTGCTGCCCCGCGACCGGCCGCGCTATCTCATGGGCGTAGGTCGCCCGGAAGACCTGATTGCCGCGGTGTCACGCGGGGTGGACATGTTCGACTGCGTGATGCCCACGCGCCATGCGCGCAACGGGCATCTGTTCACCTCCACCGGCGTGGTCAACATCCGCAATGCCGCGCATGCCACGGACACCGGCCCGCTGGATGCGGCCTGCGGCTGCTACACCTGCGCCCATTATTCGCGCGCCTACCTGCGGCACCTGGACCGCTGCAATGAAATCCTGGGGGCGCGCCTCAATACCCTGCACAACCTTTGGTTTTACCTGGACCTGATGCGCCAGATGCGGGCAGCGCTGGATGCCGGGGAATTTGCGGCATTTGCGCGCCAGTGGCTGGCCAGGACCGGCCCTGTGGCATAATGCGCGGCCTTTTTTCCCGGGAGCACTGCCATGAACCTGCTGATTTCCGATGCCCATGCCCAGGCGGCCGGGGCTTCTCCTGGCGCTGGCTACAGCCAGTACCTGATCATCATCGTGTTCGTGGCCGTGTTCTATTTCCTGCTGATCCGCCCGCAGCAGAAGCGCGCCAAGGAACACCAGTCGCTGCTGTCCAAGCTGGCCGCAGGTGATGAAGTCATAACCACGGGTGGTGTCCTGGGCCGGGTCACCGATGTGGGTGATAGCTTCGTGACGGTTGAAATCGCCGATGGCGTCCGCATCAAGGTGCAGAAGTCACAGGTCACGCAGCTGGTGCCCAAGGGCACGTACAAGGGCGCCTGATAACAATGCTTGAGTTCGCCCGCTGGAAATACATCCTGGTCGCCCTCGTGGCGGTGTTTGCGTTTGCGCTGGCCGCGCCGAATTTTTTTGGCCAGGATGACGCACTGCAAGTAGCCCGCAAGGACCGCGCCGACATCGACGCCGCGGGCCGCACTGACATCGAGAAAGTGCTGCAGAAGCACAACGTGGCTTTCAAGCGCTCATTCATCGACACCGGTCGGTTGATGGTGCTGTTCGACGACCCCAACACGCGGCTGCGTGCCCGCGACGCCGTCAACGATGATCTCGCTGCGACACATGTTTCAGCGCTGATGCGCGCTTCACGCGCACCCGAGCTGTTCCGCACCATCGGGCTGCGACCCATGTCACTGGGGCTAGACCTGCGCGGCGGCCTGTCGTTGCTCTACCAGGTGGACGTCAACGGCGCCGTTGACCAGCTGCTCGACAGCTACGAACAGGATTTTCGGCGCGCGCTGACGGCAAAGAACATCAACCTGGCGGATGCTTCGCGCGTCACTGGCGATGACCAGGCGCCGCGCGGAGTGCGCGTGACGTTTCCCACTGGCACCGATGTTTCAGCCGCGCGCGACGTCATGGAGAAAGTCGTCAGTGACCTGACCTACACGACCGGCGATGCCGGCGGCACTGCCTTCGTCGATGCCACTATGACTTCGGCGCAGATAACCGAGCGCAAGCGCAACGCGATTGCGCAGGTCATGAGCACACTGCGCAATCGCGTCACTGAACTGGGCGTATCTGAGCCGATGGTGCGCCAGCAGGGCATAGACAGGATTTCCGTCGAGTTGCCTGGTGTGTCGAATTCCGCCGAAGTGAAGGACATCCTCGGCAAGGTCACCCAGCTGGAATTCCGCCTGACCGACACCGTCAACAATGTGCAGGAAGCCGTGCTCAAGGGCCGCGCGCCACTGGGTTCGCGCATCTACTATCATCGCGAAGAAAACGGCGTAAAGCGCCCGACGCTGCTTAAGCGCGAAGTGATCGCCACGGGTGACCAGCTGGTCGACGCCAAGACCACCGTTACGCAGGAAGGTCCTGGTGTGTCCATCCGCCTCAACGCCCAGGCCGGCGATGAAATGCTGCGTACCACGCAGGCCAATATTGGGCATCCCATGGGCGTGGTGCTGATCGAGCGCACCCGCCAGAAGTCCATGGTCGACGGCAAGGAAGTGGAGCGGGATGTCACCACGCAGGATGTCATCAACGAAGCCACCATCCGTGGCGTATTCAGCAACCAGTTCAACATCACCGGACTAAAGCAGGGCGAGGCGCGTGAACTGGCGCTGCTGATGCGTTCCGGACAGTTGGCTGCCCCGTTGTCTGTGGTCAGTGAACGTCCCATTGGTCCGTCCTTGGGAGCGGCCAACATTGACGCCGGTATTCGCGCGCTGCTGATCGGTTCGGTGGCCCTGTTCCTGTTCATGATTTTCTACTATCACCTGTTCGGCGTGGTGGCCTCCGTCGTGCTGTTGTGCAATGTGGTGCTGCTGACGGCGCTGCTGTCGATGTTCCACGCATCACTTTCATTGCCGGGCATGGCCGGCATCCTGCTGACCGTGGGCATGGCCGTGGACGCCAACGTCATCATTTACGAGCGCATCCGCGAGGAATTACGCAACGGCGTTTCGCCGCAGACATCCATCCGTTCGGGATTCGAGAAGGCGTTCTCTGCCATCCTCGATTCCAACGTTACCACCGCTATCGCCGGTCTGGTGCTGTGGGTGTTTGGCACTGGTCCCATCCGCAGCTTTGCCATCGTGTTGACGCTGGGCATTGCCACCTCAATGTTTACTTCGTTGCTGGGCAGTCGTGCGCTGCTGACACTGATCTATGGCGGCAAGCACAAGCCGCAGCGCCTGGCCATTGGCTAAGACGCGCTCAGGAGATAGCTAGTGGAATTCTTTGGCAAGGCAACCAGCTTCCCGTTCATGGCCACGCGGCGTATCTGGTACACGCTGTCCATACTGGTGGTCGCGGCTTCGCTGGTGCTGTTCTTCACCCGCGGCCTCAACCTGACCATCGATTTCACCGGCGGCACCGTGGTCGAGGCATCCTTCCCGCAAGCGCCGTCGGTGGACAAGGTGCGTGCATCGCTTGCTGCGGCAGGCTTCGAGGATCCCACCGTCCAGAATATTGGTTCCGCGCGCGACATATCCGCGCGACTGGCGTCAGATCCCAAACAGACGGTGGAGCAGGTGCGTGCGCGCGTCACCACGGCACTTCAGAGTGTTGATCCGGCAGTGCATATCGAACCGCTGGAATTCGTGGGCCCCCAAGTGGGCAAGGAACTGCGCAACAGCGCCTTCTGGGCACTGGGCCTGACATTGTTGCTGGTAGGCGCTTACATCGCTGTGCGTTTCCATACCTGGCGGCTTTCCGTGGGCGCCATCCTCGCGCTGATGCATGACCCCATCCTCATCATTGGCTGGTTCGCGCTGTCGCAGACACCATTCGACCTGGCCGTCGTGGCGGCGCTTCTGGCCGTGGTGGGCTATTCGCTCAACGACACCATCATTGTGTTCGACCGCATCCGCGAGCGCTTCGAGGCCAACCGGCGGTTGGCCCCGGCGCTGGTGCTGGACCAGTCCATCAACCAGACCCTGTCGCGCACCATCATGACCAAGGTCACCACATTGATCGTGGTGGTCGCGTTGCTGGTGCTGGGTGGCCCGGCCCTGCGCGGCTTCTCCGAGGCGCTGGTGATCGGCATTCTTGCCGGCACCTATTCGTCGATCTACATTTCTGCAGCGGTTGCCCTGGACCTTGGCCTCAAGGCAGAGCACGTCTTCCCCACGGTTCGCAGCAAGATTATCGACAGCCTTCCCTGATGCAGCTGCTTGCAGATCCATCCGCCTGGATGGCGCTGTTCACTTTGACGGCGCTCGAGATCGTCCTCGGCATCGACAACATCATTTTCATTTCCATCCTGGTCGGGCGCCTTCCGCAAGCGCAACACGAGCGTGCGCGGGTCTCTGGCCTGGGCCTGGCCATGTTCACGCGCATTGCGCTGCTGTTCTCCATCGTCTGGCTGACACGGCTGACCAGGCCGATGTTCGCGATCTACGGCCACGATTTTTCGGGCCGCGACCTGATCCTCATCGCCGGTGGCCTGTTCCTGCTGGTGAAGAGCGTGCTCGAAGTGCACCACACCATGGAAGGCGCGGCGGATCCGCGCAAGCCGCGCCTGTTGTCGTCGTTCCTGATGATCATCATCCAGATCGCCGTCATCGACATCGTGTTCTCGCTGGATTCGGTTTTCACGGCCGTGGGCCTGGCCCGGGCGGACCAGGTGCCGGTGATGGTGGTGGCCATCGTGATCTCGGTGCTGGTGATGATGTTCGTGTCCAGGTCCATCTCGAATTTCGTTGATGCCCATCCCACGGTGAAGGTGCTGGCGCTGGCCTTCCTGGTGCTGGTGGGCATTGCACTCATCGCCGATGGCACGGGCACCCATATTCCCAAGGGCTACCTGTACTTCGCCATGGCCTTCTCGGTGGGGGTCGAAATGATCAACCTGCGGCTGCGCAAACTGCTGGACCGCAACCGCGACCAAAGCGGCTGAGCCCTCTATACTGGGGCCAGTTGCCGCTACCTACACAACGGACACACCCATGAAATCAGCGAGCCTTCGAGTCCTGGCAGCCGTTATTGCCGGCGCGGTGCTTCTGGCCAGTTGCTCCAAATCCGGGGGCGGCGGCGCGGCCAGCGACTCCATCAGCATCGGCGAGTTCGCGTCGCTGACGGGCAAGGAGGCCGCCTTCGGCCAGTCCTCGCACAAGGGCACCCAGCTGGCCATCGACGAACTGATCGCTGGCGGCGGCCTGCTGGGCAAGAAGATCGAATTCGTCTACGAGGACAACCGCAGCACACCCGGTGAGTCCGCAACCATTGCCAAGAAGCTGATCACCCGCGACAAGGTGGTTGCCATCCTGGGCGAGGTGGCTTCGGGGCGATCACTGGAAGCCGCGCCCATTGCGCAGGCCAGCAAGGTGCCCATGATCTCGCCGTCGTCCACCAACCCCAAGGTGACCGAGACGGGCGACTACATCTTCCGCGTGTGTTTCACCGATCCCTTCCAGGGTCGACTGCTGGCGCAGTTCGCCAAGACGACCCTCAAGGCACAGAAGGTCGCGATCATTTCCGATGTGGCGGCGCCCTACAGCGTGGGATTGGCGCAGTTCTTTCGCGAGCCATTTCTCGCGGGCGGCGGGCAGATAGTGTCCGAGCAGAAATACACCGGTGGCGACAAGGATTTCAAGGCACAGCTCACTGCCATCAAGAGCACCAACCCCGAAGCCATCATGATCCCCGGTTACTACACCGAGGCTGGCCTGATTGTCGCGCAGGCCCGGCAACTGGGCATCACCGTGCCCATGTTTGGCGGCGATGGCTGGGAGGCGCCCGAGTTGTTGCAGATTGCCGGTCCCGCAGCGCTCGAAGGCACCTACTACTCCACCCACTTCTCATCCGAGAACACCGACCCGTTGGTGCAGAAATTCGTCGCCGCCTACAAGGCCAAATATAACGGCGAAACTCCGGACGCCATGGCGGCGCTGGGTTATGACTCGGCCATGCTGCTGGCCGATGCCATCAAGCGGGCGGGCAGCACCGAGGGACCCAAGCTGCGCGACGCATTGGCCGCGACCAAAGACTTTCCGGGTGCGACGGGCGCCACCACACTGGACGCGCATCGCGATGCGTCCAAGTCCGCGGTGATCATCACTGTCAAGGATGGCAAGTTCAAATACGTCGAAACCATCGCGCCGTGAGGCTTCCGCCGCGTGACTGAACTGCTGCAGCAGGTCATCAACGGACTCGCGCTGGGTGCCATCTACGCGCTGATCGCGCTGGGCTACACCATGGTCTACGGTGTGCTGCGCTTCATCAATTTCGCGCACAGTGACATCTTCATGGTGGGCGCTTTTTCCGGCTATTACCTGGCGCGGTTCGCACCCGAGGCCTCGGTGGCCGGCGGTGTGTTCGTGTTGCTGGGCGCCATGGCCATCTGCGCGCTGCTGGGCGTGATCATCGAAAAGCTGGCGTATCGTCCGCTGCGCGGGCGCTCCACGCTGACGGCGCTGATCACGGCCATAGGCGTCTCGCTGCTGCTGCAGAACCTGGGGCAGCGCATTTTCGGCGCCAATCCCAAGTCTTTCCCGACGCTGTTCCCGCTGCACTATTTCAAGTTTGAAAACGGGCTGGTGATCGCCAGCACGCAGATCCTGGTGTTTGTGGTGACACTGGTGCTGCTGTTCGCGCTGCGGCATATCGTGCTCAAGACCCGCATCGGCACCGCCATGCGGGCGCTTTCATTCAACCCGGTGGCCGCTTCTCTGGTGGGCATCAACAACGACCGTGTCATCTCCTTCACCTTCGCACTGGGCTCCGCGCTTGCCGCGGCCGGCGGCATCCTCTACGCCTCGAACTATCCTTCCATCGATCCGCTGATGGGAACGCTGCCTGGACTCAAGGCCTTCGTCGCCGCAGTGCTGGGCGGCATAGGCAACATAGCCGGCGCGGCCGTGGGTGGCCTGGTGCTGGGGCTGGTTGAGACTGCGGTAGTGGGCCTCGGTGGTTCGACCTACCGCGATGCGGTGGCGTTCGCGGTTCTGATCCTGATCTTGCTGCTGCGGCCCAATGGAATACTGGGCAAGCGCCAGTCGGAGAAAGTGTGATGTCGCGGTCGCAGCAGGTCCTGCTGGCGGCGCTGGCCGTGATTGGCGTGATCTCTTTTTTCTCGGACAGCTACAACCCGTATTTCCTGGATATCGCCGTGGGTTGCGGCATCAACATCACGCTGGCAGTCAGCCTCAATCTCATCAATGGCTACACCGGCCAGTTTTCCCTGGGCCACGCGGGCTTCATGGCAATCGGCGCTTATGCGGCGGCGATGTTGACCACCAGCTTCGGGCCAGCGCTGCTGCCGCTGCTGGGTAACCAGCAATGGCTGCTTTTCGCCCTGGCGCTGCTGGCGGGCGCAGTGGCCGCCGCCATTGCCGGATTGATAGTGGGTGTGCCATCGCTGCGACTCAAAGGCGACTACCTGGCCATCGTGACGCTCGGATTTGGCGAGATCATCCGCGTGGTGTTGCAGAACATCGACGCCGTCGGCGGCCCGCGCGGAATGATCGGCATTCCCGCCTACACCAACCTTTTCTGGACGTATGGTCTGGCGGCGGTGGCGGTGTACGTGGTGTGGACCATGGTCAATTCCACCTATGGGCGTGGCTTCGTCGCGGTGGCCGATGACGAAATCGCCGCCGAGGCCATGGGCATCAACACCACCCGTTACAAGATTACGGCGTTCCTGGTTGGCGCGGTTTTCGCGGGACTGGCTGGCGGGGTGTATGCGCATTTCAAGCAATACATCGCGCCGCAGGGTTTCGGCTTCGACCGTTCCATCGAGATCGTGGTGATGGTGATCCTGGGCGGCATGGGTAACACCACTGGCGTGATCATTGCGGCCATCCTGCTGACGGTGGGTGGCGAGTGGTTGCGCCAGTTCGGCGACCTGCGCATGATCCTTTATTCGCTGCTGATCATCGTGCTGATGATCCTTCGCCCGCAGGGCCTGTTCACCTGGTCGCTGCCACGGAGCAGGGCATGAGCTCGCCGCTGCTGGAGCTTGAAGGCTGCACGCTGCGCTTCGGCGGACTGACTGCGGTCAGCGACCTGACCATGGCGGTCAACGAGGGTTCGCTGACCGGGCTCATCGGTCCCAATGGAGCGGGCAAGACCAGTGTGTTCAATCTTGTCACCGGCGTATATCGACCCACGTCAGGAGACATCCGCTTCGCCGGACAATCACTGGTGGGACTCAAACCGTGGCAGATCACGCGCCTGGGTGTTGCGCGCACCTTCCAGAACATCCGCCTGTTCCAGTCGCTTAGCGTTTTCGACAACGTGCGGGTTGCCTACCACCTGCACCTCAAGCACCACTCGGTCAGTTCGCTGATCCGCCTGCCGGCTTTCCACGCCGAGGAGCGGCAGATCGCGACGCGCACCACCGAGTTGCTCGAGATCTTCGACCTGGCCCGCGTGCGCGACGAGCCGGCCAAAAGCCTGCCCTATGGCAACCAGCGGCGCCTCGAGATCGTGCGCGCACTGGCCACGCAGCCCAAGTTGCTGTTGCTGGACGAGCCCGCCGCCGGCATGAATCCCACCGAAAAGGTGGAACTCACGCGGCTGATCCGCGAAGTGCAGCAACGGTTCAGCATCTCGATACTGCTGGTCGAACACGACATGGCAGTGGTCATGAAGATGTGCGAGCGCATCTGCGTAATCGATCACGGCATGAAGATCGCCGATGGCACGCCCGCCGAGGTGCGCACTGACCCGAAGGTAATCGAAGCCTATCTTGGCGCAGAGACGCCCGCGGCTGCTGCAGGCTGAAAATGCTGACCATCGACAACCTGACCGTGAACTATGGCGCCATCCGGGCGCTGCATGGCATTTCGTTGTCGGTGGAGCAGGGCAGCATCGTTACGCTGATCGGCAGCAACGGCGCGGGCAAGAGCACCACGCTGCGAACGGTATCCGGCCTGGTCAAACCGGTGTCCGGCAGCATCATGTACGAGGGCCAGCGTGTAAACGGGCTGCCGGCCCACAAGATCGTCGCCCGCGGACTTTGCCAGGTGCCCGAAGGCCGCATGGTGTTTGCCAATCTCACCGTGCAGGAGAACCTGATGATGGGCGCGTACCTGCAGCGCGACGCGGCCGCCATTCGCAGCGAGCGCGACTATGTTTTCAGCGTCTTTCCGCGCCTGCAGGAGCGTGAGAAGCAGCTGGCCGGCACGCTGTCCGGTGGCGAGCAACAGATGCTGGCCATCGGCCGCGCCCTGATGAGCAAGCCGAAATTCCTGATGCTGGATGAACCTTCGCTGGGCATCGCGCCATTGCTGGTGAAGTCCATATTCGCGCAGATAGTGGAGATCAATCGCAGCCGCGGCATCACCATCCTGCTGGTAGAGCAGAACGCCAACCTGGCGCTGGAGATCGCGACCCGGGGCTACGTGCTGGAAACCGGCCGCATCATTCTCGAAGAACAAGCCGCGGCCCTGCGTGCAGATCCCAAAGTGCGCAGCGCCTATCTGGGTGGGTGATTGCTGGTGGCCGATAACCTCAAGCGCTTAGGGCTCGGGCTGGATTTCGGCACGTCTAATTCCGCTGCTGCATGGTTCGATGGCACCACCTTGCACAGTGTGCAGCTGGAGCCCGGTAGTTCCATCCTGGCCACTGCCATTCACCTGGATCGCAATTTCGCGGCCCTCACCGGCAGCGAGGCGATTGCTCGTTACGTGGAGGAGAATCGCGGCCGGCGCGTGGAGTTGGTAGCCGAGGTCATCGGTGAAACCGCGACCTCGGTGTCGGGCAGCAACACCGGCGATGATATTTCCCGACTCGAGACGCGGCGTCATACGGTGTATGGCCCACTTTACGATCGCACGCTTCCGGGTAGGTTGTTCCTGGGACTCAAGCGCCTGCTGGGGGATCCGGAAACGGAAACCTTGTCAGTCTTCGAGCGCCATTACCGGCTCGTCGCGCTGTTGACCCCCATCCTGCAGCATGTGCGCGAGCGGCTTGAGGCGGAACAGGGCGCGTCCTTGCCGGCGATTCAGGTGGGGCGTCCGGTGGTCTTCGAGGGCAGGCATCCGGATAGAAATGAAGTGGCCAGCGGTCGTCTCGCCGAGGCGCTGCAGCACGCGGGCCTCAAGCTGGCTGATTTCGGGTCCGAGCCGGTTGCGGCTACGCGTAGCTGGTTGTGGCGTGCGAAGCCCGTCAATCCTGGCATCGCGCTGACAGTGGATTTCGGTGGTGGCACGCTGGACTTGAGCCTTGTACATCACGACACCGACAGGTTCGATGTGCTGGCAACAACGGGCGTCGCGCTGGGTGGGGATCGCATAGACAGGCTGATCTTCGAGCGCATGCTGTTCCCGCAGCTGGGGCAGGGGGAGCGCTGGGTGCGACCTGTGGATGGGCGCGAAGTCGATACGTTTTTTCCGTTTGAGGAATTTGCGAACGGACTTCTCAACTGGCCGACAACGTTCCTGCTCAACCAGAACCACACCCGCGCCATGGTCGTGGACCGGCTTAACCGCGGCGGCCCGGGCAGCGAGAAATTCCAGCGGCTGCTGGACCTGATTTCATATAACTACGGCTACAACTGCATCCAGGCCATCAAACGCGCCAAGGTGGAGTTGTCGACTCTGGAGCACACCGGAATCGACATCCCGGAGTTGAACCTCAAGGTTCCCTTTTCGCGCGCCGAATTCGACTCCATCCTGCAACCGGTGTTGCGCCAGCTTCGTGAATCGATCGCGACCGTGCTTACCAAGGCGAACATCGCGGCTTCACAGGTGGACGTCGTTATTCGCACCGGCGGCAGCTCGGAGATCGTTGCGGTCAGAAAGGTGCTGGAAGAGCTGTTTCCGTTCAGAGTTGTGGGCCATGACCCGTTTACCAGTGTTGCCGCGGGCCTAGCTATAGCCAGTTTCCATAGCTATCGCTGAAGAGTTGATACACTCGACCTCCAGCTCGGGTCTGCTTTCCTATGTCAGACATCTTTCTGTCGTACAGCCGCGAGGATAACGCGACCGCGACGCGGTTCGCTGAAGCGTTCAAGCGCGCAGGCTTCAGCGTCTGGTGGGACCAGGCACTCCGCTCCGGAGAAACCTACGATGAGGTAACGGAGCGGGCGCTTCGCGAAGCCAAGGCGGTTGTAGTGCTCTGGTCACGCACCTCGGTAAATTCGCGCTGGGTACGCTCGGAGGCAAAGATTGCTGATCGCCACGGCACACTCATGCCGGTGATGATAGAAGCCTGCGAACGGCCGGTGATGTTCGAGCTGATGCAATCGGCGGATCTCACTCGATGGAAGGGCGACGAAAATGACACCGCCTGGCGCACTTTTGTCGATGACGTACGCACTCATGTCGGCAGATTCGATCCGCAGCAAGCGGCGCCAGTCGTCATGCGCAATTCCCGCATCCGCGGACTCAGAATCATGCTTCCTTTGGCGTTGCTGGTTCTGTCCGGGTTGGGGGCCTGGTGGCTCTATAGCTGGAGAACTCCTGGCTTGCTGCATCTTGGTCAGCGGCATTCCATTGCGGTGCTGCCGTTCCTTGATCTCACTGCGGCGCAGGCCGACGCGCCATTGGCCGAGGGTCTTGCCGAAGAGATAACCAACTGGCTCGCCCAGCTTCCGGATCTGCGCGTGGCAGCGCGCACTTCGGCGTTCAAGTTCAGGGATGCAAACCAGGATGTGCGCAAAGTAGGCAGGCAACTCAATGTGGACTACATCGTGGAGGGCTCGGTGAGGCGCGGGCGGGACCTCATCCGCGTCACAGTGCAGATGGTGTCAGTGTCAGACGGATTTCATATGTGGTCAAAGACGTTCAACCTTGCCGACGCAGATGCGCTCCATATTGAAGACACAGTCTCGCGCTCGGTAGCCGAGACTTTCAACACGCGCCTGACGAAGGAAACCGAACGCCGCTGGAGTGCGCGCCAGTCGCAGGTGCCTGGAGCGTACGACCTGTACCTGCAGGGGCGATCCGAATTGAAACGGGTGACACGGGAGCACAACCAGCGAGCGATGGAGTTGTTCCGCGAAACCGTGGAGCAGGATCGTGATTTTCCTCTGGCCTATGTGAGCCTCGCAGAAGCCACAATGTACAGCGTTTCATTTGAAAGTCGGTCGGTGGCGGAAGTGGCGCCGCAGGTCATTGCCCTTTTGGATAGGGCCGATGCCTTGAGTCCGGACCTTCCCGAGGCCCTCGCAGTTCGCGGTTGGCTGGCGATACTCCAGTATCGGCTGGACGATGCCAAGACGTACTTGAACCGTTCACTGGCACTGAACCCCAACGATGCAGAGGCCCATCGGCGCCTCGGCAATCTCTACATGCGCACAGCGCAGCCGCGCCACTCTGAAAGGCAGTTCGTGCTGGCTTCGGAACTGGACCCGATGGATTTCTACACCTACGTTCGGCACTGCCTGAGCCTGCGCGATCTCGCCGATTTCACGGCCGCCGCTGTCGCCTGCAAACGCGCCCGCGAGCTGGATGCCGAAAACCCCTGGGGATCGCTGGCGACATCCTACTTGGACTTTGCCAGGGGGCAGTACGCGGATTCGCTGCAGTGGCTGGAGCGCGCATTCAAGCTCTCACCTGAAGACGTGGATCTGCTGGACCAGCGCGTCATGCTGCTACTGGAAATGAATTTGGCGGAGGAGGCAAAGCGCACGTTGGCGCGCCTGCCGGAAGCAGCAAGTCCGCAGCGCGAATTCATGCAAGCAGCCATCGCCTATGCGCAAGAGGACCCGGTATCGCTTGCCGCCGCGCTGGAAAGCCTCATGCAGAAAAGCGGAACTTTTCAAATGAATGAGTGGCTGGAACTGGCCCGGCTGCAATCCATCAGCGGCGACCTGGCCGCGGCCAGGAAGTCGCTGGATCGTGCGCGACAGGCAGCGGACTGGCAGGCCGCCTTTCAATCCAGGCCGGATTTTTTCTGCCTTGGAACTTCCAATGCGATTTCAATCGCCTATATCGAGCTGGCAACCGGCGACAGGGCAACCGGCATGAGGCAGTTGGATGACCTGGAAACAACACTCAATACGTTCGAGCAGGACGGTGGCGCCTGCGCAGGCGTGTATTCGTTGCGCGCGCTGTCACGTGCCCTGCGCGGGGATCCCGAGAGCGCGGTGGCGAATCTGCGCAAGGCCCACGACAAGGGATGGCGCGAAGCCCGTACGACGCGCAGGGAACCCTACCTGCAGTCGATTCGCAATCGACAGGATTTCCAGCAAGTTCTCGCCGCTACGAACCGGGAATTGCAGGCCGAGGCCGCAGCGGCCTCGCGCCGAAACCAGTGACTATCGGGCTTTGCGCAGAGCAGTCTTGATGTGCCGGATCATTCCGGGCGGACCGGAGATCGTCACGGCTCTGCGTAAAATTGCACCCCCTTGAAGACGAAGGCCTTGCGAACCGGTGGTATCTTTCTCTTGGCCACATGAACCTCCTGTTTCGAATGTGAGCAAAGCGCATGCCGGACCGGCTGAGCGTATTCCCTGTTGGATCGCCGTCGCAAGCCAGCTTGATTGCATTTACGTGTTGGGGCGGGGGTTATGACCCACCTCGTCCTCGCGGTCAGCGCGGCAGGCCGGCCCAGCCGTAAATCTCCGCGCACAGCGCCTCGACAGTCTCGGGTCGGTCTTCACCGGCCAGGTCGTCGCGCACCTTGTAGCCTCCGCTGTCAAGCAGATAGGAAAGGCAGCGATAGGAGCTGCGATAGCCGGCCAGGTCACTGGCCTTCACTGGCAAGACATCACCCGGCATCTGCGCGCTGAGTTCATCGCGCATGTACAAAACTTCAAAGGAAAACAGCTTCCAGGCGTCGTCGCGCAGCTCAGCGCGATAAAACACGCGCGCCTGGTTCGAGACTATCAGCGCAACTCCCTTTATCACGGCCGGGATGTCTATGGTGATGACCATGGTGGCCACGGCCCGGGTGCCCGCAACGCGCACTGCCACCGGCCCCAGCCGATGCTTGGCCGGAACCCCGCGCACGGCCATTTCCTGCGAGGCGTCAACGAAGTCATGCGCATTGCCCTGGAACCAGCTGATGCGCACAAATCCATCGGAGTGATAGCAGGACTTCATCCGCTCCCAGCGGCCCATGTCGCGGCATTCCCGCTCGGCCAGCACCAGCTGTGTAATTGCCGATACATGCGCGGCTTCGTTCAGCGCCGCGAGGCTGGCCTCAGGCACGGTCATGTGCTGCCTGCCTCGCGTAGCGCCTCCGGCAGGTGCGGCGCAAGTGCTTCGATCAACGCATTGAATACGCGCGGCGTGCCGGCCACGATGTTGCCGTTCTGCTTGTATTCGCCCCCGTCGAGTGTGCCCACCAGTCCGCCGGCCTCACGGATCAGCAGGGTGCCGGCAGCAGTGTCCCAGGCCTTGAGACCGATCTCCCAGAACCCGTCGATGCGACCGGCCGCCACGTACGCAAGGTCAAGCGAAGCGGCGCCGGGGCGGCGCAACCCGGCCGCCCGCGTCATAACTGTCTTCATCATGGCCATGTAGGGATCGAGATATTGCAGGTTCTCGCGATAGGGGAATCCCGTGCCTATCAGTGATCCTTCGAGTGTGCGCTGGCGACTGACGCGCAGGCGTCGGTTCTCGAGATAGGCGCCCTGGCCGCGCGATGACGTGAACAGCTCCTGGCGCATGGGGTCATAGATCACCGCGTGTTCCATGCGGCCCTGCACCTGGCATGCGATGGAGACGGCAAACTGCGGAAAGCCATGCATGAAGTTGGTGGTGCCATCCAGCGGGTCGATGATCCACGTGGTGTCGGCATTGCCGCTGGCGCCACTTTCCTCGGCCAGGAAGGCGTGGTGCGGATACGCCTCGCGCAGGATGCCGATGATTTCGGCTTCGGCCGAATGGTCAATGCTGGTGACAAAGTCGTTGAGGCCCTTGGACACGGTCTCGACGCCCTCGAATCGCGCAAGCCCGCGCACGATGATCTCGCCGGCCTTGCGGGCGGCCCGGACGGCAGTGTTGACGAAAGGATGCATGCCTTCAGAATACCAGTTCGCACCCATGGACCCGCTACCGATACGCTTTGTTCTCGTCGATACCACGCATCCCGGCAATATCGGGGCGGTGGCGCGCGCCATGAAGAACATGGGCCTGGTCGACCTGGTGCTGGTCAATCCGCGCGAATTCCCGCACCCGGAGGCCACTGCCCGTGCTTCCGGGGCTGACGACCTGCTGTTGACTGCGCGCGTGGTGCCTACGCTGGCTGAAGCCATTGCCGATTGTGGCCTGGTGCTGGCCACCACTTCCCGCGAGCGCGATCACTACTTCCGTGTGATGCAAGCCCGCGAGGGCGCTGTTCGTGCGGTGCAGGAAGCGCGGCAGGGCGCAGGTGTTGCCGTGCTGTTTGGCACCGAACGCAACGGTCTATCGAACGAACAACTTCTGTCGGCGCATGCGCTGCTGTTCATTCCTTCCAATCCCGAATACACCTCGCTCAATGTGGCAATGGCGGCGCAATTGATTGCCTATGAGATCCGCATGGCGCAACACGTGGCGGCGCAGGTCGCGCCGGCCCGCGAAGTGCCGCTGGCGACGGCTGCGGACATGGAGCGCCTGTATGCGCATCTCGAACAGGTGATGGAAGAGGTGGGGTTTCGTGATCGTACCCAGAGCGGGACGGCTCTCACGGGCCGCATCCGGCGCTTCCTCAATCGTGCCGAGCCTGATGCCAATGAGGTCAATATCCTGCGCGGCATGCTGACGGCAGTGCAGAGTCGGCGTCGACGCGCGGGTGGCGATTGAGCGGCGAATCCATTTACCTCGACTACGCGGCCACCACTCCGGTGGATCCGCGAGTCGCGGCGTTGATGCATGAAGTGCTGTTGAAAGGTCTGGGCAACAGCTCGGCAGCGCATGCGTCTGGCAGGCAGGCGAGCGCCCTGATCGAAGCGGCGCGTGAGCAGGCGGCCGCGCTGGTGGGCGCGCCCGCCGGGCAGTTGGTATTCACCTCTGGAGCCAGTGAATCCAACAACCTGGCCATCATGGGGACCATGGAGGCTGCGCTGGAAATTGCGCGCGATGCACACGTCATCTCGCTGGCTACTGAGCACAAGTCGGTGCTCGAACCGGTACGTGAGCTGGCACGCCGCGGCGTAGCCACCACATTACTCAAGCCCGATAGCAATGGTCTGGTTGATGCGGCGGAGCTTGAACGTGCCATTCGTCCCCAGACCCGATTGGTGTCGCTATTGCATGTCAACAATGAAACAGGCGTGGCACAGGACCTCGCGCTGCTGGCAGCTGTGTGCCAGAAGCATGGTGTGCCGCTGCACATCGATGCTGCGCAAAGTGCGGGAAAACTTCCGCTGAGCATAGAGGGAATCTCGTTGCTGTCTTTTACGGCACACAAGCTGGGCGGTCCCCAGGGCGTGGGTGCACTGTTCGTCGCGCCCCGGCATCGTGGCCATCTGCGCGCACAGATTTTCGGCGGCACCCATGAACGGGGCCTGCGCGCCGGAACGCTGGCCACGCACCAGATTGCCGGATTTGGCCTTGCCTGCCAGCTGGCCGCGCAGTCGCGCGCAGCGGAGTCGATTCGAGTGGCCACGCTGCGTGATCAATTGTGGCGCGGCATTGCAGCGTTGCCAGAGGTGCAGCTCAACGGTCACCCCACGCAGCGCGCCCCTGGCATCCTCAATGTGTCTTTTCCTGGTGTGGAAGGGGAGGCTTTGTTCATGGCCTTGCCTGGCCTGATGTTGTCCACCGGGTCAGCCTGCAATTCACGCAGCGGCGAACCTTCGTTTGTCCTGCGGGCGCTGGGCCGTGACAGCCAGATGGCACAGAGCTCCCTGCGCTTCAGCATCGGCCGTGACACCACACCTCAGCAGATAGAGTCGGCCATAGACCAGGTGAGCCGCGCGTATCTCATCCTGCGCGCCACATCGCCGGCAAACCCTGCGCCTCTCGACGACTGGAATGACCCTGAAGGAACAACGCATGTGGGTGAAGCGGGCGAGGCGCGACTGGGTACCTGGATTCGCTTGGTGGCGCGTGTGCGCGATGGCGTCGTCGAGGACTCCCGCGTGCAGGTGTATGGCTGCCAGCACACCCAGGCCGCGGCGCAGCAACTGGCGCAGCGCCTGCGCGGCCGGCCGCTTTCATTGCTGGAGGCAGGAACACCGGAAGAATGGCGTGTTGCCGTGGCTGCGCCAGTTGAAAAACTCGGACGACTCCTCATTATCGAAGATGCGCTAAGAGCACTATCAAAGACGTGATGAGGGTGGCGGTCCACCTGTTACGCTTGAGGACACGATGACCATTTCAGTGACACCGGCAGCTGCCGAACGCATCCAGAACTTCATTGCCGCCCGTGGCCATGGCCTCGGGCTCAAGCTGGGCGTACGCAAGACCGGCTGTTCAGGGTTCGCCTACGTGGTCAATTACGCTGATCAGGCCGAGCCCCACGACCATGTTTTCGAGGATCAGGGGGTCAAGGTGTTTGTCGACCCCGACAGCCTCAAGCTCATTGATGGCACCACGGTGGATTTCGTGCGCCAGGGGCTCAACGAGGCCTTTCGCTTCCAGAACCCCAACATCAAGGGCGAATGCGGCTGTGGCGAGAGCTTCAACGTCTAGGTCTCGGCCCCAAGCTTGGGCGCAAGTCCTTGAAAATCGGGGATTTCCACATCCCTTAAAATTGCCGGGGACGGCTGCCAACAGGTAAACTCCCGCTCTTTTCCCAAAGCCGGAGTCCCAGTCAT
Organism: Pseudomonadota bacterium; assembly: GCA_039932715.1. Taxonomy (GTDB): domain Bacteria; phylum Pseudomonadota; class Gammaproteobacteria; order Steroidobacterales; family Steroidobacteraceae; genus ZC4RG30. The sequence goes on from JBDTPN010000002.1 coordinate 178,287, forward strand.
GGCGCTTGAGCGCACTTTCTCCATTGTTAAGCCCGACGGCGTTGCCAACAATCTCATCGGCCAGGTTTATGGTCGTTTCGAGAAGGCTGGTCTTCGCATTGTCGCCGCCCGCATGCTGCAGCTGACCACGGCCCAGGCTCAAGGGTTCTACGCTGTTCACAAGGCACGCCCGTTCTTCAACGACCTGGTGGCCTACATGATCTCCGGTCCCATCATTGCGCAGGTGCTTGAGGGCGAAAACGCCGTGCTCAAGCATCGCGACATCATGGGCGCCACCGATCCGAAGAAAGCCGCGCCCGGCACCATCCGCGCCGATCTGGCCGAGAGCATCGAACACAATGTGGTGCACGGGTCCGATTCCGCCGAGAACGCTGCCATCGAGATCGCGTATTTCTTCAGCACCACCGAGATCTGCCCGCGCAGCTGATCCACTGGCTTACACAATGACTGAGCGCGCAAATCTGTTGGGCCTGACTCGCCCCGAACTCGAAGCCTGGTGCGTCGAGCGCGGTGGCAAGGCTTTCCGCGCGCGTCAGCTGATGCACTGGATGTACAAACGCGGTGCGACGCAATTCGACGAAATGACAGACCTGGCCAAGGCGTTTCGCGCCCAGCTGGCCACGGAAGCGCAAATCCGCCTGCCGGAAATCGTCTCGCGGCAGGATGCAGCCGACGGCACCATCAAGTGGGAGCTTAAGGCTGATGCCGGCCAGGCCTTCGAGATGGTGTACATACCGGAAGAGGATCGTTCCACGCTGTGCATTTCCTCGCAGGTGGGTTGCGCGCTGGACTGCGACTTCTGTTCCACGGGCAAGCAGGGATTCAACCGCAACCTCACGGCAGCGGAAATCGTGGGCCAGGTGTTCCTGGCGCAGAAAGAGCTGGGATTCCAGGCCGGAGACAATCGCCTGATCAGCAATGTGGTGTTAATGGGCATGGGCGAGCCGCTGGCCAACTTTCGCAATGTGCTGCCGGCCATTCATATTTTGCTGGATGACCTGGGCTTCGACTTCTCGCGTCGTCGACTCACGCTGTCGACCAGCGGCCTGGTGCCACAGATCTACAAGCTGGCCGAAGAGACCAATGTTGCGCTGGCCGTGTCGCTGCATGCACCCGACGACGAGCTGCGCAGTGAACTGGTGCCTATCAATCGCCGGCATCCCATCAAGGATTTGCTTGAAGCCTGCTGGCACTACATCGACGAACAGAACGGCCGCAGCGTGACTTTCGAATACGTGATGCTGGCCGGCGTCAACGATTCGCCCGCGCAGGCGCGGGCGCTGGCGCGCCTGCTCAAGGGCCATCCGGCCAAGGTCAACCTCATACCTTTCAATCCATTTCCCGGAACAAAATACCGACGCTCGTCGCCGGAGGTCATCCGGGCCTTTCTCGACCAGGTGCTCAAGGGAGGCGTGATGGCAACCATTCGCAAGACTCGCGGGGATGACATCGACGCGGCCTGCGGACAGCTGGCTGGTCGCGTGGTCGACCGCACCACGGCAAGACTGGGGACCAAGCGCATTGGCATTCCGGTGGCTGCGCAACAGATGGTGCGTACATGAAGTCACTGAAGCTGGTTGCAATGCCCGCGATATTGGTCCTGGCATTGACTGCACTCGCAGCCTGCGTCACTACCGGCGACCTGCAGCGTCCCAAGTCCGACAAGGATGCGGCCATCGCCAATGTGAAGCTTGGCGTCGCTTACATGCAGCAGGGCAACTTGGCGCTGGCCAAGGAAAAGCTTGAGCGCGCCGAGAAGCAGGATCCGAAAAACCTCGAGGCGCATACCTCGCTGGCATTCCTCTACGAAAAGCTCGACAAGCACGAAGATGCGGAGAAGCAGTACCAGACCGCACTGAAACTGCAGCCGGACAGCGCCGATGTGGCCAACAATTACGCGGTGTACCTGTGTCGTTCGGGCAATGTGGACCGTGCCATCAAGCTGTTTGACGAGGCCGCGCTCAACAAGCTCTACAGCACTCCGTGGGCCGCGTTCACCAATGCCGGCGTGTGTCTGCGCGCCAACAAGCGCGGTGCCGATGCAGTGTCTTACCTCGACCACGCGCTCATGTTGCGGCCCAACTACGCTCCGGCCGTGCTGGAACTGGGCGACCTGCAGCTGGAGCTGGGGCATCCGGAAATCGCGCAGCAGGTAGTGGACCGGTACCTGGCACTGGGAGTTGCCTCCCCTGAAGTTCTGCTGATTGGAGTGCGTGCGGCCATTGTGCGCGGCGATCGTGGCGCAACTGACAATTACGTGCGGCGCCTGCGCCGTGATTACCCCAATTCCGCACAGGCCCGTGTTCTGCCGCAACTGCTGCCGTCAATGCCGACAAATCAGGGCGGGACCAAGTGACGCAGACCGCCGAGCTGGCTGCAGTTCGCGGAATGAATGATGTCCTGCCGGGGCAGGTGGGCGCCTGGCAGCAACTCGAGCGCGTCACGCGCGAGTTGTTCGGTGCCTATGGTTATGAAGAAATGCGCGTGCCCGTGGTCGAGCACACCGGGCTTTTCAAGCGCGCTATCGGTGAATTCACCGACATTGTCGAGAAAGAGATGTACACCTTCACCGACTCCGGCGGTGACAGCCTGACCTTGCGTCCCGAGGCCACCGCCGGGGTGGTGCGCGCGGCCATCACCAACGGCTTGCTGCGCGGCGCGCGGTTGAAGCTGTGGACTTCCGGCCCGATGTTCCGCCATGAGCGCCCGCAGAAGGGACGCTACCGCCAGTTTCACCAGATCGATGTGGAAGCGCTGGGTTTTGCCGGTCCGGACATCGACGCTGAGATGATCGCCATGACCGCACGCCTGTGGAAGCGTCTGGGCATTTCGCGGGTGCGTCTCAAGCTCAATTCGCTGGGCACCATCGAGTCGCGCAAAGCCTACCGCGAGAAGCTGGTGGGTTATTTCAATCAGCACGCCGCGGCGCTGGACGCCGACAGCCAGCGACGCCTCGGTGGCAATCCGCTGCGCATCCTCGACAGCAAAAACCCGGCCATGCAGGCCGTGGTGTCGGGCGCGCCGCTGCTGACTGAACACCTCGATGCCGAATCGCGCGAGCACTTCGACGGACTGTGCGCCACCCTGGCGGCCATTGGCATCGACTACGTCATCGATCCGCGCCTGGTGCGCGGCCTCGACTATTACTCGCGTACGGTGTTCGAGTGGGTGACAGATGCGCTAGGCGCGCAGGACGCCATCTGCTCCGGCGGTCGCTACGACGGACTCATCACCCAACTGGGCGGCGAGCCCACTTCGGCCATCGGTTTTGCCATGGGCGTGGAACGCGTGGTGGAACTGATGCAGCAGGGCGGTGAAACCTTCGCGCGCCAGGCACCGGACATCTACGTCGTGGCCAATGGTGAACGTGCGACACGCGCCGCGCTGGCCCTGACAGAGAAGCTGCGCGATCAATTGCCAACCGTCACCCTTGAAATGAATCAGGGCGGCGGAAACTTCAAGGCGCAGTTCCGGCGGGCCGACCGCAGTGGTGCACGGCTGGCGCTGGTGCTGGGCGACGAGGAACTCGAGCGCGGCGCCGTTACCCTCAAGTCCCTGCGCCAGGATGGCAAGCAGTCCGAAGCGCCACTTGCGGAACTTGCGGCACGCATTCCTGCCCTATTAACGAATTCCTGAAGAGGTATACGAGTGGAACTGCTTTCCGAAGAAGAACAGTGGGAACAGCTTAAGCGCTGGATACGCGAGAACGGTCCGTCCATCCTGGTGATGGTCATCCTCGGCCTGCTGGCCGTGGCCGGCTGGCGCTGGTGGCAGGGACGCGGTGAGCAAAGCAAGATTGCCGCCGGCGTTGCCTACGAGAATGTGCTCAAGACCTTCGACGCCGGCAAGGCCGAGGCAGCCCTCGCGCAGATTGAACAGCTGCGCAAGGACTATCCTGAATCCGGCTACGTGGCGTCGGCGGATCTGGCCGCAGCCCGCATATTCGTGGCGCGCAATGAACTTGACAAGGCGGCGGAGCGCCTGGAGCGCGTTTCCACCAATGCGGTAGACGTGCAGCTGCGACCCATTGCACGACTGCGGCTGGCGCGCGTGCAGGCGGCGCTGGGCAAGCACGACCTGGCTCTGACCACTCTTGGCGCATTGAGCGCTGCCGACGTGGGCAAGTACCAGGCTGCATATACAGAAACCCGCGGCGATATCCTGCTGGCCAAGGGCGATCGCGCCGGGGCGCTGCATGAATACGAAGCGGCGCGCAAGCTGCAGTCCAGCGAACCGCCGGGCAGCAGCGTAGGGGCCGTACTGGACCTCAAGATCAACGATCTGCGTCCCGCCGCAGCGCCCGCCAAACCATGAAGTCGTTTCTCATGCGCCGTACGCTGGCCCTGGGAATGCTGTCCACACTGGCGGCGCTGGCTGCCTGTGAAAAGAACAAGAATGTGGATCCGCCAGCTGAGCTGACCGACTTCAAATCCACCGCCAAGGTGGAGAAAGTCTGGAGCAGCAGCATTGGTGGCGGCGATCCGGAATTGCGATTGGGCCTGGGAATTTCCCGCGACGGTGGCATGATATTTTCGGCCGGCCACAACGGTGATGTGGGCGCCTTTGACATCAAGACCGGCCGCCGCCTGTGGAAAACCGACACGAAGTTGCCGCTGTCCGGTGGCCCCGGTGCAGGCCAGGGACTGGTGGTTGCAGGCGCCGATCATGGCGACATCGTGGCGCTGGATGCCAAGTCCGGTGCCATCCGCTGGAAGACGCGCATCAATAGCGAAGTCCTGGCCGCTCCAGCCATCGGCAGCGATCTGGTCATCATGCGCACAGCGGATGGACGCGTAACGGCATTGCATGTGGCCGATGGCTCGGTTGCCTGGGTCGCTGAGCAACAGGTTCCGCGCCTGACCTTGCGTGGCACGGCCCAGCCAGTCATTGCAGGCGACCTTGCGATCTCGGGATTCGACAACGGCCGCATCATGGCCCTGGCACTCAGCAACGGAGGCACGGCCTGGGAGATGACGGTGGCTCCTGCTGCCGGTCGCACTGAGCTGGAGCGACTGGTGGACATCGATTCCGCCGCCAAGGTGGTGGGCGATGATGTGTACGCAGTGACCTTCCAGGGCAAAGTTGCGCGCATTGCGCGTGACACCGGGCAGGTATGGTGGTCACGCGACATGTCCAGCTATAGCGGGCTCGACATCGACGAGGATGGCGTCTACGTTTCCACTTCTGAAGGCGCCGTGGTGAAAATCGGCCGGCGCACTGGCGTCGAGTTGTGGAAGCAGGAAGCCCTGAGTCGTCGCCGCCTGTCGCCGCCCGCAGTAGTTGGCCCGTTCGTCGTCGTGGCGGATCTCGAGGGCTATTTGCACTTCCTCGACATCAACACCGGCACGCTGGTGGCGCGCGTGCATGCGTCGGGCGAGCGCGTAAGGTCAGCTCCCATCGTCGATGGCGACACGGTCATCATCAAGGATGACAAGGGCAACCTGTCAGCCTGGCGCGCCGTGAGCACTGCACCCAGGTCCGCTCCGGTTGCAGAGCCAGCCGCAACTACACCAGCTGCACCTGCGGCCACGCCACCAGCCGCTGCGCCTGCCTCGAACTGATCCCCCATGCTGCCGATCGTAGCCCTCGTCGGTCGGCCAAACGTCGGCAAGTCGACGCTCTTCAATACGCTGACCAGCACGCGTGACGCCATTGTCGCGGACGTGCCGGGTGTTACCCGCGACCGTCAATATGGATACGGGCGCCTGGGTCCAGTGCCGTGCATTGTCGTCGACACTGGCGGCGTGATGGCCACGCCTAATGCGGGTGTCGAAACCCTGATGCGCGAGCAGACCGAGCGCGCGGTCAATGAGGCCGATAGGGTCATTCTTGTCGTGGATGGTCGCGCCGGTCTCACCACCGAAGACCAGTTCGTCGCGCGCCTGCTGCGGCGCGCCGGCAAACCGCTGTTCCTGGCCGTCAACAAGGCCGAGGGACTGGATCCGGGGGTAGTCGGATCTGAATTCCACCGACTGGGTTGCGGTGAGCCATACGCCATCGCTGCGGTGCATGGCATCGGCTGCGAATCACTGATGGATATCGTGCTGGCCGGCCTTGAGCCCGACACCGACGCTGCAACGCCCGATGATGATTCCATACGCATCGCTATTATCGGTCGCCCCAACGTGGGCAAGTCGACACTGGTCAACCGCCTGATCGGCGAAGAGCGCGTGATCGCCACCGACATGCCCGGCACCACTCGCGACAGCATCTTCGTTCCCTTCGAACGTGATGGTCGCAAGTTCACATTGATCGATACCGCGGGCGTGCGCCGCCGCGCGCGCGTGGATGACGCTGTCGAACGCGCCAGCGTGGCCAAGACACTGCAGGCCATTGCCGCCGCGCATATCGTGGTCATGATGCTCGATGCACACGGCGAGGTCGCCGAGCAGGATGCCAGCGTGCTGGGCATTGCCCTTGAGCGCGGACGCGCGCTGCTGATCGCCGTCAACAAATGGGATGGCATCGCTACCGACCAGCGCGACCAAATCCGCAACGACCTGGCGCTGCGCCTCAACTTCGTGCCCTTTGCGCCCATACATTTCATTTCCGCACGGCACGGCACGGGTGTAGGTGAGCTGGCCACTGCGGCCGTGCGCGCCTATGACGCATCCATGCGCCAGATAGCCACGCCGCAGCTGTCGCGCATCATGGAAAAGGCCATCGAAGCCCATCAGCCGCCTTTCGTCCAGGGTCGGCGCATCAAGCTGCGCTACGCGCATCAGGGCGGCAAGAATCCGCCGCGCATCATTATTCACGGCAACCAGACTTTCGCGGTGCCTGACGCTTACAAGCGCTACCTGTCCAATGTGTTTCGCGAAGCCTTTGACCTGTTTGCAAACCCCGTCGTGCTCGAGTTTCGCACCGACGCCAATCCTTATGATCGCCGCCGTGCCCTGCGCAAGACCACATCGCGTCCCGACATCGTCGACCGCGGAACCACCAAGGGCAAGAAGGGCGGCAAGGCCAGGGCCAATGCGAAGGCGGCCGCCACCGTAGTCGAAAAAGCCAGGTCCCCTGCGAAGGCCAAGGCCAAGGCAAAAATCAGGGAAGAGACGCGCTCCAAGGTGCCCAAGCCAGGCAGCAGCCGCAGCGGCAAGGACAACCGGCGCGGACCGCGTGTGAAAGCAGCTTCAGGGCGAGCCAACCCCAACAAGCGTCGCTGACCGCGCGACTTACTGCGCAGTTTTTGCTGGTGCCGCAGGCGCTGGTGTCGCGGGGGCTGGCAGGAACAGCGCGGGATCCACTGACGCGCCATTGAGCAAGACTCCGAAGTGCAGGTGCGGACCGGTGACCCGACCCGTTGCACCCACCTTGCCGATGACCTGACCCGTCCTGACCACATCGCCTGTTTTTACGGAAAAAGCCGAAAGGTGGCAGTACATGGTCAGGAACCCGCCACCGTGGTCGATGAGCACGTTGTTGCCGTTGAAGAAGTAGTTCCCGACGTCGACCACAGTGCCATCGGCCGGGGCCAGTATCGGCGTGCCGGTGCCCGCTGCGATGTCCATGCCCGAATGGGGATTTCGCGACTGGCCATTGAACACCCGCCGCAACCCGAATGAACTGCTGCGCGGACCATTCACGGGAATGGCCAGCGCGAACGTGGCAGGCACGCTCTCACTCTGTGCGTCGTACAGCGCCCGCAGATGTTTCTGCTCGGTCTCCACTCGCGCGGAATCCTCAGCAGAAAGATTGACCTGCTTTTCGGGCACCTTCAATTGCTGTTCGCGGTATTTCTTGTCGACCACCTTGAAGGGCAGGGTCTGGCTGGGCCCAACATGCCGCGCAACCATCAGGTTGTAATTGCCGGGCTTTGTCGCCAGTGAGAGGCCGACAACAGCTTTGTATCGGCCGCGATCGTCAACCGTCAGCACGAGATGATCACCGAAACTCACCTTGGGCATGGGATCTGTGGCCGCGCCCACATCAACGATGGCGACGCCGCCGGGCACAAAACTCGCGCGCGGCATCTCCGTGGCTATCGCGAACGTGCAGCATGCGTTCAGGACTACCGCCGCCAGATACTTACTTTTCATTGCGTTCATCGATCCTTTCCACAGTTGCGGTGGCGCTGCCGCGTGCGAATCGCAGGGAAAGCGCATCGCCAACTTGCAGCGCTGCAGCATCGGTGATCGCCGCGCCTGCCGTTGTCGTAACGATGGCGTAGCCGCGATCCAGTGTCGCCAGGGGGCTTATCGAATCGAGTCCGCGCTGAGCCAGTTTCAATCGCTGGGCCAGTGCCTGCACGCGTTGCTGCCAGGCACGCCGCAGGCGCATGTCCATGTCATCCAGCCGTTGTGCCTGTTGCGACAGCCGCGATCCCGGATGCGCCTGCTGCAGGCGTGTGGCCAGATGCCCTTGCAGGGCAACGGCACGACCAAGCCGGCCTTCAATCGCGTAGCGCAACCTCTCGGCCATCGCGAGTATCCCATTGAGCAGTGCGGCGCGATCGGGCACCACCAGCTCCGCAGCGCCCGACGGCGTGGGTGCGCGCACGTCTGCTGCGAAGTCGGCAATGGTGAAATCGATTTCGTGGCCGATGCCCGTGACCACCGGCACTGCGCAGCGCCTGATTGCCCGCGCCACACGCTCGTCATTGAAGCACCACAGGTCTTCAATGGAGCCGCCGCCGCGCGCAACGATCAGCACATCGCATTCACCACGAGCAGACACCGCGTCGATGGCGGCAACAATGGATTCCGTGGCTGCCGCGCCCTGAACCGGAGTGGGATGGATGATCACTGCAGCGGGTGGAAACCTGCGCCGAAGTATGTGCAGCACATCGCGAATGGCCGCGCCGGTGGGGGAGGTGACCACTGCAATGCGCCGCGGCATGAAGGGCAGCGGCCGCTTGAGTGCCGGATCAAACAGCCCTTCGGCAGCCAGCTTTGCCTTGAGGCGTTCAAATTCGCGACGCAGCGCGCCTTCGCCGGCGTCCTCCATGCGCTCCGCAATCAGCTGATAGTCGCCGCGCGGCTCGTAGAGGCTGATGCGTCCGCGCAGCATCACCTGCTGACCATCGCGCGGCCGGAAACCGGTGCCCTGGTTGCGTGCGCGGAACATGGCGCAGCGGATCTGTGCGTCGCGATCCTTGAGCGTGAAATACCAATGGCCAGAGGCCGGCGAACTGAAATTGGAGATCTCGCCCTCTATCCACAGCGCGGGCAGGCCAGACTCCAGCAGCATCCGCGCTTCGCGGTTGAGCCGGCCGACGGTGTAGACGTCGCGTTGTTCGTTGAGGGCCATGTCGCGATGCTAGCCGCAAGCCGTCAATCGCGCAGCAATAGCGTGACCGACTCAGTGTCGGGATCAAATACTATGCGGGCGTCGCCACTTTCCAGCTGCTCCATCACTTGCGCCACCTTCTGCTCATGCGTGAATTCCCGGTCGCCGTAGTCGGTGCCCTCGCGCAGCACGAATGACTCGACCAAGCCGAGCAGGGCGTCTGGCGACAGCAATGTGTGCGGCACCTCGATGGCATCGGTGGATTCATTGCGCTCGGGTTCGTCAGGTTCGTTCAATGTGCGCTCGAGAAATAGCGGTTGGGTGTCTGCCCCAGCGACTTACGGAACGCTGCGATGAATGCACTGGGACTGCGATAGCCAGCCTCCAGAGCAGCCGAGGAGACCTTGTCTCCCGAAGCCAGCAGGCGCATACCGTGCAGCAGTCGTAGCTGCTGGCGCCATTTCCCGAAAGTCATGCCAGTTTCGTCGATGAATATGCGCTCCAGCGTTCGCTTGCTGGCTCCGGAGCGGCGACTGAGTTGTTCCAAGGTACGTGCATTGCGGGGATTCTTCACCAGTTCGCTTGCGATATTCATGGCTCGGCGGTCTGCAGGCTGAACAAGCTGCAGGGGGATCGCAGTTGCGTTGCGCACCTGGTCCAGCACGAACTCAATGAAGTGACGTTCCCTGGGAACGCCCAATTTCCATTTGGGTTGCGTGCACGAGTGAACGAGCAACTCCCTTAACAGCGGCGAAACGTTCATCACGAAGCACTTTGTGTCGATGCCACGTGTGAGCTGCGGCGCAAGGTAGAGCGTACGCATCGGCACAGCACCAGTCATTGTGATCGAATGCACCTGGCGTGGTGGAATCCACACTGCCCGCAGTAGCGGTACCACCCAGATGCCCTGCGCAGTGCGGATGGTCATCACGCCGCGCAAACCAAAGACGACCTGGCCTTCCTGGTGGAAGTGTTCCGGGATGGAATACCCGCTCGGATAGTCCCAAGAGAGCGTTACCAACGGCGCGGTGCGGCTACTGTCCTTGCGGTCGAGAAACGGCGTTTGTCGTTTTTCCGACATTTCTTGTCCTAACGGCGGGAGACGACAATACCATTCAGGGGTAGGGTGACGCACAAGTCACGGGAGTAACGCGATGGCACCCAAGGGAATCTATTACGTGCTGGTGTTCGTGTCGGATCTGGAGCGAAGCAAGCAGTTCTACCGGGACACGCTGGGATGGAAGCTGGGTACGGACGAACAAGGCATCGCCGGGTTTTCGTTTGGCAGCGGTTACCTGGTAGTGCACCGTGACGATCGTCCGGTGGGGTCACGCGTTTACGGTGGTGGCATGCACGTCGAGGTCATGGTGGAAGACGCCCCCGCCGAACACGTACGACTCAAGGGCCTGGGTCTGGCGGTGAGCGAGGTCGTGGACCAACCCTGGGGGGAGCGCAATTTCAACTTTTCCGATCCCGACGGCTACCTCTGGTCGTATGGGCAGAGTACCCTCCCCAATTCAAATTAGCCGAGAAAATTAGGCGGTTAGCCCTGCCTTTGTGACGCGGGGCCGCATCTTCGGCCCCATACCCGTTTACGCGCAAGCCGACCTTGCGTAGAATGGGACATGCGAATACTCGAAGAAGCCCTCACCTTCGACGACGTCCTGCTGGTCCCGGCCAGCTCCGACGTCCTCTCCAAAGAAATCGACCTTGGCACCCAGCTCACGAAAAACGTGCGCCTGGGGTTGCCCATACTTTCCGCAGCCATGGACACGGTCACCGAAGCTCGGCTGGCCATCACCATGGCGCAGGAAGGCGGCATGGGCGTCATCCACAAGAACATGACCATCGAGGCGCAGGCCCGTGAAGTCTCGCGCGTCAAAAAATTCGAAAGCGGCGTGATCCGCGACCCGATCAGTGTGCCGCCCAACATGACCATTCGCGAAGTGCTGGCACTAACCAACGCGCGCGGCATCTCCGGCGTGCCGGTGGTGCAGGGCAAGCAGGCCGTTGGCATCGTCACCCACCGCGACCTGCGCTTCGAGACGAAACTCGACGCACCCGTGTCGTCCGTGATGACTTCCCGAGAGCAGCTGATCACCGTACGCGAGAACGCTTCCAAGGATGAAGTGCTGGGACTGCTGCACAAGCACCGCATCGAGAAGGTGCTGGTCGTGGGCGAGGACTCCGAGCTCAAGGGGATGATCACCGTCAAGGACATCCAGAAGGCCAAGGATTTCCCGCGCGCCAGCAAGGACGACACCGGCCGCCTGCGGGTCGGCGCCGCAGTGGGCACCGCCGCCGATACGCTCGAGCGCGTGGCAGCGCTGCGCGAGGCCGGCGCCGACGTAATCGTGGTGGACACCGCGCACGGCCACACCCGCTGGGTGCTCGACACTGTTGCCGCCATCAAGAAGAAGTGGCCGGATCAGCAGGTGATCGGCGGGAACATCGTCACGGCAGAGGCAGCACTGGCGCTGGCCCGGGCGGGTGCCGATGGCGTGAAGGTGGGCATTGGTCCTGGTTCCATCTGCACTACGCGCATTGTCGCCGGCGTCGGTGTGCCGCAGATTTCGGCCATTGCCAACGTTGCCAAGGCGCTGGAAGGCACGGGCGTGCCCCTCATTGCCGATGGTGGAATCCGTTACTCCGGCGACATTGCCAAGGCGCTGGCTGCCGGCGCACATGCAGTGATGATCGGTGGCCTGTTCGCCGGCACTGAGGAATCCCCCGGCGAAGTCGAGCTTTACCAGGGCGCGTCATACAAACAGTACCGCGGCATGGGTTCGCTGGGCGCCATGTCGGGCAAGTATGGTTCTGCTGACCGTTATTTCCAGGACAACAGCAGCGAACTGGAAAAGCTGGTGCCCGAAGGCATCGAAGGCCGCGTGCTCTACAAAGGCACCCTGGTGTCGATTCTCTATCAGCTCTCAGGCGGCCTGCGCGCGGCCATGGTCTATACCGGCACGCGCAGCATCGAGCAGATGCGTACGCAACCGAAGTTCGTGCGAATCACCGGGGCCGGCATGCGCGAAAGCCACGTGCACGACGTGCAGATCACCAAGGAGCCGCCGAATTACAGGATTTCGTGAGGAAAGGGTGAGGGCGTCAGAACAGCTTCTGACCCGCGACAATCAGGGGGACCGTCGCCGCGGCTGCGAGAAAGAGGCGGACGGTCAATACGTGAGTCAGATTATCGATCCGCCCGTTGACGACCTCGAAATCTTTGGAAATAAGCTCGCGGACGTGATCAAGATCCGATTTCGTGGCAACCTTGTCCATCATCTCGCGTTCCATCGCGTCGATGACAGCCTTGGCTTTGTCCGTTGGGACGTTGATGCTCACGAGCGCATCATACATCGAGTAGACCACCCCCATAAAACCCCCGATCTGACCGCCATTGGCCGTCATGTTGGACCGCATCAAACCCGCCTGCGAGCCTGTTAAGTGCCCGATTCTCCCAAAAACGCCGACATCCACGCCCACCGCATCCTGATCCTCGACTTCGGTTCGCAGTACACGCAGCTCATCGCGCGTCGCGTGCGCGAGCTTGGCGTCTACTGCGAAATCCGTCCCTGGGACATCAGCGATGCGGATGTGCGCGCATTCAAACCCAAAGGCGTGATTCTTTCCGGCGGACCAGAGTCAGTTTTGCAGATGGGCGCGCCTTCAGCGCCGCAGGCGGTGTGGGAAGTTGGTGCTCCCGTGCTTGGCATCTGCTACGGCATGCAGACCATGGCCCGGCAACTCGGCGGCAAGGTCGAGCCCGGCGCCGTGCACGAATTCGGTTATGCAGAAATCCGCGCCCGCGGACATTCCACGCTGCTCATGGATATCCAGGACCGCGGCAACTTGGAGGGCCACGGCTTGCTCGACGTGTGGATGAGCCATGGCGATCGCGTCACGCAAATGCCTCTCGGGTTCAAGCTGATCGCCTCCACCGGCGATGTGCCCATGGCCGGCATGGCCGATGAATCGCGCGGGCTATATGCCTTGCAGTTTCATCCCGAGGTGACCCACACCAAACAGGGCGCACGCATCTACAGCCGGTTCGTGCACGAGATCTGCGGCTGCGGCAACAGCTGGAACCCGGGAAGCATTATTGAAGACGCCATCGCATGCGTCCGCGCGCAAGTGGGCAAGGGCAAGGTGCTGCTGGGGCTTTCAGGTGGAGTGGATTCCTCCGTGGTCGCGGCATTGCTGCACAAGGCCATCGGCGACCAACTCACCTGCGTGTTCGTGGACCACGGCCTGCTGCGCCTCAACGAGGGCGATGATGTCATGCGCATCTTCGCGAAGAACCTCGGCGTGAAAGTGATCCGCGTCAATGCGGCCGAGCGCTATTTCCGCGAACTCAAGGGTGTCGCCGACCCCGAGGCCAAGCGCAAGGTCATCGGAAAACTGTTCATCGAAGTGTTCGATGAAGAAGCCGCCAAGCTCAAGGATGTCGAGTTCCTGGCCCAGGGCACCATCTATCCGGATGTGATCGAATCCGCCGGCAGCGGCGGCAAGGCCCATGTCATCAAGAGCCATCACAACGTGGGTGGGCTTCCCGCGCACATGAAGATGAAGCTGGTCGAGCCGCTACGCGAGCTGTTCAAGGACGAAGTGCGCAAGATCGGTCTGGAGCTTGGATTACCCGCCGAGATGGTCCATCGCCATCCTTTCCCCGGTCCAGGGCTGGGTGTGCGCATACTCGGTGAAGTCACCCAGGCCGCCGCCGAAACCCTGCGACTGGCTGATCACATTTTCATCGAAGAGTTGCGCAAGAGCGGCTGGTACGAAAAGACCAGCCAGGCGTTTGCGGTATACCTGCCTGTGAAGAGTGTTGGCGTCACTGGTGATGGTCGACGACACGAACCGGTTATCGCTTTGCGGGCGGTGGAAACCATCGATTTCATGACGGCGCATTGGGCGCATCTGCCATATGAGTTGCTGGATGTGTGTTCGCGGCGGATCGTGAATGAGGTGAAAGGAATATCTCGAGTCGTCTACGACATCAGCGGCAAGCCGCCGGCGACGATTGAGTGGGAGTAAGGGGTCCCGTCCCCGTCATGGTGTGCGAGGGCCGCATGAA
>JBDTPN010000003.1:0-171954 GCA_039932715.1 Pseudomonadota bacterium
CGGGCGAACTGGGCATGGATATGTACAAATTCCGCGAGACGCTGGCGGAAATGGGTCTCAAGTACATCTGAGCCGGGGCTATTTTCCCTCCTTCTTCACTTCATCGGTGGCCTTGAAGAACGGCTGGCCGAAGTCGTCCTTGAGATCGAACATGTACTGGTTCTCTTCCTGGCAGATATATTCCTGCAGCTCCTGGCCTGCGCGCCAGGGGATATTCCAGCCCATGCGCCACTGGCGCGCGTAAGCGCCCGGGTCGTCAATGGCGGCCTCATAGCGCAGCGTGTCGCGATTGGGGCGCGAAAAGCGTTCGATGGTGTGCAGGTCATCCGTGTGGAAGAACCCGTTGAATCCCAGCCAGGTGCGTTCGTTATAGCCAACGGTATCGACCACCAGCGTGTCGCCTTCCCAGTGACCCACTGAATGACCGAAATACGTGGGGTTGAGGGCAGAGCCCTTGGGATGCGGCCGACCATCCATGTAGATCACGCGCCAGACGTGCGCCCCACCCTCGAAGATGATTACGATGCGGTCCTTCTGCTGGATGAATTCGGCGGGATAAGGCGTGCCGAATGCACGTGGGCCACCAGGAGGCAGGCAGAAGCCCTCCGGGTCATAGGCATTGTGGTTGACCTGAACGTAGTCCCACATTGCCTTGGACCACGGCAGGAAGGGTATGTCGGCAACACTGCTGGGTACCGTTGCGTCCAGTACCTGCTTGCCCATGTCGGTGATGTAGGGCAATTCCCAGATGCCCTTGCCCCCCAGGTCCACGTGACCATCGGCCAGGCGCGGAGTGGGTGCCGAAGGAGCTTTGGCCGCGTCGTTCGCCGGCGCCGCCGCTTCAGAAACAGCCAGCGCGCAGGCCATTGAACCCACGAAGGCCAGAATGGCCACCCGCCCAAGAATCCGCGCCATGTGCCTTCTCTCGACTAAGGGGTGGGGGTTTCTTCGGCAGCGGTGCCGTTGAACATTCGCTTGCCGGAAGCAAGCACCACGGAATTGGCATTGGCCTTGTAGGTTCCGTCACGGGAGCGCGCTCCCTCAACGGTAACTGTGTCGCCTGCCTTTAGGGATTCATTGGTCCAGCCGCGCCGCATCAGCACATTGGGGCTGCCCAGCTCGAAGGCCCAGTTGTGAACCACGCCCTTTTCGTCGGTTATATCGACAAAGAAATAGGTGTGCGGGTTGCGCCACTGCAATTTCGTAACCGTGCCCGTGAGCTTTACCTTGGCCGCGGCATCGAACTCGGCGGCGAAAGAATGGTGTGCCTGCAACGCCGGACTGCATGCCAGCAGTAGTGCCGCAGCCAGGGTGACGATCCGGATATTCATTTGCGTCTCCACTTCGTTACCGGGCTAATGCAGCGTCACCTGGAAAGTGCCGTGCTCTGCGCCCTGTGAGTATGTGCCCGAATACCGACGATTGGTCCAGGAACCCAGGTTCTCGATCTTGCCGACGGCCACCCATTTTTCAGGTGTCCCTTTGGCGTTGGGCACCTGTGCCTCCAGCGTCATGGTCCAGGTGGTGTAATCCAGTTCGGAACGCGTGATCTTGGCTGCATTGGGCCCAGGATTGACCTCGCCGACAACAGCGCGGTCGCGCCAGTCGAGGTTGAGCACCAGGCGGCGCTGCACTTTCTGATCCGGCCCCCAATAGCCCAGCCAGCTGCCTTTCGCAGGATGACCGACCTGTCCATAAGCTGCGGCCACCATCAGCAACGAGGCCGCAATCATGGAAAGCGATTTGACCCGCATCATCATCCGACCACGTACACGTCGTACATTGCGGAAACGGGCATGATGTTGGTGTATTTCGCGGCTTCGCCAAACAGGCGCATCCCACCCTTCATTCCCGCCTGGCCGAAGGCCTGTTCGTTCTTGACGTACATGTGGACAGCGCTGGTGATCACCGGCTTGCCGCCGCCAGGTACGGAGACGCCCTTGCACACTTCCACGCGGCTGAGCGCATCGGGACCATACACCTCGCTTATCAGCGGCAACATGGTCCTGGTGTAATAGTCGGTATCCCAGGTGCTGCCGTCCTTGGCCGGATACAGCGAGGAGAAGCATTTTGATCCCTGCACAATCCCTGCGCGCGGCTCACCCTGCTCAGCAGCCAGTTGCTCGTACTGCAAAGTGATCCTGGCCTTGGTGATCTTGCTCATGTCCTCGGCAATCTTGTTCCCGGCATTGCGCGTCGCTGCCGCATAGGACTCCAGGTTCTTGATCCACAGGCTTTCGACGGCCAGCACGGGCGGCTCCGGCATAGGGGCCTCAGTGTGTCCCTGCAGTCGCTTGCGTTCACGGGGTGGAGCCGTGCGCAGTTCGATTCGGTCCAGGCTGTCGCCATAGATCTCACGCAGCAACGGGGCGTGCTTTTCGCGGTACTGCATGCGGTCGAACTTTGCATCGTCGCCGGCCATGTAGTACATGGACAGGCACACAGGGGCCATACCCGCCGACGCTGGCGCTGCGGCCTGCGACCAGGCTGCAGTGGCAGGCAACAGGCCAAACGCGCCAAGGCAGCCGGACCCTGCGAGCATCGCCCGACGGGAAATATGGCTCTTCATTCTGACCCCCGAAAACCAATCTGAAATTATCTATAAGTGGATTCTAGACCACACACCCCATTAATGATCAAGCCAGGATTGATCAAGCCGTGGCGGCGGCCAGTCGTGCCTTGAGCCGCGGGTAGACCCGGTAGGCGTTGTCCTCGAAAATCCGCCGCTTGTCGGCTGCCGACAGCGCGGAAGATTCGATGTAACGCTTGGTATCGTCGTAGTACTGCCCCGTGGTCGGGTCGATGCCGCGCACCGCCCCTACCATTTCGGAGCCGAAGAGGATGTTTTCCACGGCGATCACCTTGAGCAACAGGTCGATGCCCGGCTGGTGGTAGACGCAGGTGTCGAAATACACGTTCTTCATGACATGCTCGGACAGCGGAGGACGCTTCATGTCCTGGGCCAGGCCGCGGTAACGCCCCCAGTGATAGGGCACCGCCCCACCGCCGTGCGGAATGATCAGGCGCAGGGTCGGGAAATCCTTGAACAGGTCGCCCTGGATCAGCTGCATGAACGCCGTGGTGTCGGCATTTATGTAATGTGCGCCAGTGGCGTGGAAGTTGGCATTGCACGAAGAACTGACATGCACCATGGCCGGCACATCCAGTTCCACCAGTTTTTCGTAAATCGGGTACCAGCTGCGATCGGTTAGCGGCGGCGCGGTCCAGTGACCGCCAGACGGATCCGGATTGAGGTTCGCACCAATGAAGCCCATTTCCTTGATGCAGCGCTCCAGTTCGCGCGCGCTGTTGGCCGGCGGCACGCCCGGTGACTGCGGCAGCATGCACACGCCGACGAAATTCTGCGGATACAGGCCCACTACCCGCTCGATCAGGTCATTGCAGATCTGCGACCATTCCAGGCTGGTGACCTCGGTGCCGATGTGATGCGCCATGGTCGAGGCGCGCGGCGAGAATATCGTCACATCCGTGCCGCGCTCGCGTTGCAGCTTCAGCTGCGCCTTTTCGAGGCTGTCGCGGATCTGGTCGTCGCCAATCTTCAGCGAGTCGCGGGATGGTGTCTGGGCCGGGTCTTTGAGGGCCGCGATCTGGGCATCGCGGAAGGTGGTGAGCTCCTGCGGAGCAGTGGTGTAGTGGCCGTGGCAGTCGATGATCATGGGCGAACTATACCGGATGGGATATTGTCCCGAAATGAATACACAGCTGCGCGAATTGGGGCGGACCGGCGCGATGGTGTCAGGCGTGGGGTTTGGCTGCATGGGCCTGGTGGGGTGGTATGGCACGCGCAATGACGACGAATCGCGTGCGACGTTGCTCGAGGCCGTAGAGCGCGGTGTCAACCATTTCGACACCGCGGCAACCTACCAGACCGGTGAAAACGAGCGCTTCGTTGGCGCGATCCTGAAGCCTTTCCGCAGTCACATCTTCCTGGCCACAAAGAGCGGAATCAGCCGCAATGCGGAAGGCGGCCTGTTGGTCGACAACCGGCCGGAGACCATCCGCAGTTCGCTTGACGAAAGCCTGGCGCGACTGGGGTTCGATCACGTCGACCTGTTCTACCTGCATCGCATCGACCGGACGGTGGCCATAGAGGAATCCATGGGCGCGATGGCCGAGATGGTTCGGGCCGGCAAGATCCGCCATGTCGGATTATCCGAATGCAGCGTCGCGACATTGCGGCGGGCCCATGCGGTGCATCCGGTCGCGGCCGTGCAGAGCGAATATTCCATCTGGTCGCGTGAACCGGAGCAGGGAATGCTGGCCGCGTGCCGGGAACTGGGCACCGGCTTTGTCGCGTATAGCCCACTGGGACGTGGATTCCTGGCGGCCAACTTCGCGCGCGCCAGTGACCTGCCCAAAGGCGACGCCCGCCTGAGCCACCCGCGTTTTCAGGACGCAAATGCCGATCTCAATGCCAGGCTGGTTGCTGTCATCAAGGCCGTTGGGCAGCAGGTGGGTGCGAGCCCTGCCCAGGTGGCGCTGGCCTGGGTGCTGTCGCGTGCGTCGGAAGTGGTGACCATTCCGGGGATGAAAACCCGCGCTCACCTTCGCGACAACCTGGCTGCCGGCGACCTGGTGCTGTCCGAGCATCATCTGAATGAAATCGAGGCAGCAGTGGGGACGTCACCCGTGGTCGGAGAACGTCACCCCCCGGCAATGATGCAGGCCATCGACCGCTAGAGCGATTTCTCGATGGTATCCAGCGTGCGCATTGCCGGCAGCACCTGGGCGACGCTGGCGTTGACCTCGCGCCCTTCACGAATTGCCGCAAAGAATTCGCGGTCCTGCAGCTCGATGCCGTTCATCGACACGTCGACCTTCGACACATCGATCTGCTCGTTCTTGCCATCGAACAGATCGTCGTAGCGACACAAATACGTGCCGTTATCGCAGATATAGCGGAAGAAAGTGCCCAGCGGACCATCGTTGTTGAACGAAAGTGACAGCGTGCAGATGGCACCCTTGGGCGTCTTCATCTGAATGCTCATGTCCATGGCGATCTTGAGGTCCGGATGCATGGGACCCTGCACACCGCGCGCAACGCTAGCGGCTTCGCCCGTCTGGTAAGCAAACAGGTCGACGGTGTGGCAGGCGTGGTGCCATAACAGGTGATCGGTCCAGCTGCGTGGCTTGCCCAGCGCGTTCATGTTGGTGCGGCGGAAGAAATACGTCTGCACATCCATCTGCAGTAGTTTGAGCTCACCGGCCACGATCTTCTTGTGTACCCACTGGTGGCTGGGGTTAAACCGGCGCGTGTGACCGGCCATGGCCACCAGTCCGGTTTCTTTCTGTACCTGAACAATCTTCTCCGAGTCCGCGAGATTGTCAGCCATTGGAATCTCGATCATCACGTGCTTGCCGGCGCGCATGCACTGGATGGCCTGTGTGGCATGCATCTGCGTCGGGGTGGCCAGCAGCATTGCATCCAGGCCTGGTTGCTTGAGGCTCTCGGCCAAGTCGCCGGTCCAGTGCGGGATGGCGTATTTCTGCGCCACTTCTCTCGTGGAATCCGGATTGCCGCCAGTGAGTGTGATGACCTCAATGCCGGGAATCCTGGCAATGGCATCGAGATGCTTGATGCCGAAGGCGCCCTGTCCTGCCAATCCTACTTTCATGTCAGACCTCAACCGGTGAATTCGTAAAGACGATGGGGGTTATCGACCAGGATGCGTTTCTGCAATGACGCGTCGGGCATCATCAAGGGAATCAGGTCCACCAGATCGCCATCGTTGGGCATGAACTTCGCGATATTGGGATGCGGCCAATCCGTGCCCCAGAGAATACGATCCGGTGCTGCTTCAATGAATGCCTGCGCGAACGGCACTGCATCCGTGAATGGCGGTCCGCTGGAGATGCGCTCCGAACCGGAGATCTTGATCCAGCATTTCTCGTTGGTTCGTGCCAGGTTGAGCAACAGCTGGAAAGGCTTCTGTGCGAGTCCATTCTTTGTCGGCACGCGGCCCATATGATCGATGATGAATGGCACCGGCAAAGACTTGAGCAGTGCGTCGTGCTCGATCAGGTCGCCCGCATCGAAGTGCAGGTCGATGTGCCAGCCAAAAGGTCGTATGCGTTGCAGCGTGCGATGGAACTCGCCCATATCGGGCATGCCGCCCAGATGCTTGACGAAGTTGAAACGCACGCCACGAAAACCGGCCAGGTGCAGCTTTTCGAAATCCTTCTCCGTGAAGCTGTCGTCCGAGTTGGCCACCCCGCGATACGCGCCGCCGCTCTGGGCGATGGCGTCAACGATCACCGTATTGTCGCTTCCATGGCAGCTGGCATTGACCAGCACCGCGCGGGACAGGCCCAGCGTCTGCTGCAACGCCTTGAATCGCGACAGGGGCGCATCCGGCGGTGTGTAACTGCGATCCGCCGCATAGGGATACACATCCCCGGGGCCGAAAATGTGGCAGTGGGCGTCACAGGCCCCTGGGGGCGGACGGTACTTTGGGATCCGGGTATCCGGATCAGGAGCCTTGCAGGTTGGAATCATGGTGCAATCATTTTAGCATCCCGGCCCGAGCCGACCCTCAGGTAGCACCATGATCGACTTTGACAGCCCCTATTCCCTGCTCATCAATGGCCAGCTGGTCAGGACTTCCGCACAGCTGGACGTGATCAACCCGGCTACCGGCGCGGTTTTCGCCCATTGCCCGGCTGCAGGGGCGCAGCAACTGGACGCCGCGGTGACTGCAGCGCGCGCGGCGTTTCCCGCCTGGCGCACCCTTGGCTTTGCACAACGCGCCGCATACATCGAACACTGCGCGGCGGCCCTTACGGCGCACCGCGAACCTCTGGCGCGACTCCTGACCCAGGAACAGGGTAAACCCCTGGCGCAGTCGCTGGATGAGATATCCCGAGCCGCCTCCCTTTCGATGGGAATGACCAGGATCCCTATCGAGCCGCAAGTGCTGGTCGACGACGCCGAGCGTCACATCGAGCTTCGCTACTTGCCGTTGGGCGTCGCGGGAATCATCACGCCGTGGAATGCGCCGGTGAACCTTGCTGCCGGCCCGTTGGCCTCTGCGCTGTATACCGGCAACTGCGCCATCATCAAACCCTCGCCATTCACGCCATTGACCACGCTGCGCATCGGCGAAATCTTTCGCGAGATTCTGCCGGCCGGGGTGCTGGCAGTACTGGCAGGCGGCGATGAACTTGGCGCGCTGCTGACTGCCCACCCGGGTGTCGACAAGATTTCGTTTACAGGGTCCGTCGCCACTGGGAAGAAGGTGATGGCCAGTGCCGCGACTACGCTCAAACGGGTGACACTGGAGCTGGGCGGCAACGACGCGGCGATCATCCTTGAAGATGTGGACGTGCTCGCCGTGGCCAAGAAGCTGTTCTTTGCAGCCACGGTCAACAGCGGCCAGGTATGCATGGCCATCAAGCGCATCTATGCCCACGAAAAAATCTATGACGCGCTTTGTGCCGCGCTGGCCAATGAAGCTCGAAGCGCAAAGCTGGGCGATGGGCTTGATCCCGCCACAACGCTGGGACCCATCCAAAACCGGCGCCAGTTCGAGCGGGTGCGCGAATTGAAAGAGGATGCGCGCGCTGCCGGCGGCATCCTGATTGAAGGGGACCCTGCACTCACCGGCGAAGGTTACTTTGTCGCGCCCACGGTGGTGACCGGCCTGGCCGAGACCAGTCGCCTGGTCAGCGAGGAGCAATTCGGCCCGGTGTTCCCGGTGATGAAGTTCAGCAGTGTGGACGACGCCATCGCCCGCGCCAATGACACGCGATTCGGTCTGGCGGGTTCCGTATGGAGCAAGGATGTGGCGCGCGCCACGCAGATCGCTTCGCGCCTGGAGGTGGGCACGGCCTGGGTCAACCAGCATCGCGCCACCATGGCCACGGTTCCATTTGGTGGCGCCAAGGAATCGGGGATGGGTCGCACGTATTCCCGATTGGGTCTTGACGCCTACCTGGAGCCGCAAGTGATCAGCGTGCTCAAGGGCTGAGAAAACTGATCGGCTGAGACCCTGAATTCTGGCGGCCCTCAATAGGCCGCCACTTGGCGCCAGCGAATACCGGCAAATATCGGTGCCCAACCGGCCGGCGTGCCTACGGTGGCGCCAACGTGTATCCTGCGCGGCGATCGCGAGTGGGGTCAGTAGCTCAGTCGGTAGAGCAGCGCCCTTTTAAGGCGTTGGTCGTGGGTTCGAGCCCCACCTGACCCACCAATTTAATGAGCCGTGCGTCCCTAAGCGTAGCGAGTCGGGTCCGGGGCCCCAGCTGCAGCGAAGCCCTCGCGTCGCAACCTGCAGGAATCGCAGCGTCCGCAGGCCAGCCCCTGCGTAGTTGCCTGGTAACAGGAAACCGTTGCGGCATAGTCAACGCCCAGCTGGTTGCCCGTACTGATGATCTGGGCCTTTGACAGCTGTTGCAGGGGCGCCCGGATACGCACGTTTTGCCCCTCCACGCCGGCGCGCGTGGCCAGCTGAGCGGTGGCCTGAAAGGATTCAATGAATTCGGGCCGGCAATCGGGATAGCCGGAATAGTCCACCGCATTGACACCGATGAAAATGTCGCGCGCACCCACCACTTCGGCCCACCCCAGCGCCAGTGACAGCAACAGTGTATTTCGCGCCGGCACGTAGGTTATGGGGATGCCGCTGGTGGGTGATTGCGGTACGGCGATGCTGCTGTCCGTCAAAGCCGAACCCCCGATGCCGGCCAGGTCCACATTCATCTGGCGGTGCTCCACTGCACCCAGCGCACGCGATATCCGCTGCGCTGCTGCAAGCTCGGCTGAATGGCGCTGGCCATATCCCACCGCCAGGGTATGACAGGCGAAATCCTGGCTAAGTGCAATGGCCAGCACGGTGGTGGAATCCAGTCCGCCCGACAGCAGCACGATGGCTTTGGCGGTTGCGCTCATCGCCCGGGCTCGTTGCCCCACAGGATCTTGTGCAGCTGCACCTGCATCCTCACGGCTATGCCATCGGCAAGAATCCAGTCGGCCAGGTCGCGCGCCGACAGCTGCTCGTGACTGGGAGAAAACAGCACCATTGCGCGCTGACCCAGCTCAAGTTCAGCGGTTTTCGCGCGACTCCATTCATAGTCGGCGCGATCGCAGATCACGAACTTGACCTGGTCATGTTGTCCCAGCGCGGCCAGTTCCTCGTAGCGGTTGCGACGCTCCTCGCCGGAAGCCGGTGTCTTGACGTCCACCACTTTGGCCACGCGTGCGTCTATTCCTGCCAGCGCCATCGCACCACTGGTCTCGAGGGACACGCGATATCCGGCGTCGCACAGCTGCGCCAACAGCAAAACGCAGTTGGCCTGCGCCAGTGGTTCGCCGCCCGTTACGCATACGTGACGGGTGTTGAACGCGGCCACCGTTGCGAGGATGTCTGGCATTGACATGAGCTTGCCGCCAGTGAATGCATAGGCGGTATCGCAATACTGGCAGCGCAGCGGACAGCCAGTCAGGCGCACGAACACTGTCGGAAAACCCACGGCATCCCCCTCGCCCTGCAGCGAGCGGAAGATCTCCGTGATCCTCAATGTGTCAGCCCGCTTCATGCGCGGATAGCGCTATTGCGCGGGAAGCTTGGCCAGGCGATCTGCGGCCAGCTTGGCGGCATCCGTGCCGGGAAACTTGTCGACCACCTGTTGCAAGGTAGTGCGAGCGGGGCCAATTTTCTTCTGCTCGATCTGCGTATAACCGAGTTTGAGCATCGCGTCGGGCACCTTGCGCGAATTGGGCCACCCGCTCAATACATGCTGGAACGCTGCGGCCGCGTGATCATATTCCTGGGTGACGTAATAGGACTCGCCCAGCCAGTACTGGGTGTTGTCAGCCATCTCTCCTTGCGGAAAAGTGGCTGCAAGGCTGCGGAAACCCTCGGTGGCAGCCGCATAATCGCGGGCCTTGAGCGCATCCATGGCGCGCTGGTACTGCGCCTGCTCTCCGGCGTCGGGCGCGGCCCCGACCCGCGGCGTGACTCCTGTTTCTGCCGCTGCAGCGGTGGGCCCGGCACTTGCCGCCTGCAGGCGCTTTTCCAGGTCGGCATAGAGATCGCGCTGCTGGCGCTTGAGCTGCTCATTTTCGTTCTGCAGTTCCTCGATGCGTCCTTGCTGCGTACGCATTTCGGCTTGCAGAGCATCCAGGCGCTGCGACATCTCCGTCAGGCTCTGGTTTGAAACCACCCGATCAACGCGATCCATGCGCGCTTCGAGTTCATCGATGCGCGCGGTGTTGGGATTGGCTGCCCCAGCGGACGCGCTGGCCAGCAGCAATACAGCCAGGGTGACATTTGAGCGCAGCCAATGGCTGCGCTCAGTTGATGTAGACGATCTCAACACGGCGATTCTTGGAGTAGGCATTCTCGTCGCTGCCCACGGCGGCTGGGCGTTCTTCACCATAGCTGACCGTGGATATCTGCGACTCCTGCACGCCCTGCAGGGCCAGCGCACGCCGCACGGTCTGCGCACGACGTTCACCCAGCCCTATGTTGTATTCGCGGGTGCCACGTTCATCGCTATGCCCTTCGAGTCGCACGCGCACCGACGCGTTGCTCGCCAGGAACTTTCCATGGGCCGCAACCACTGCTGCATATTCGGAGCGGATGTCACTGCTGTCATAGTTGAAGTAGATGATGCGCTGTGAACCCAGCGGGCCGTCCGGCCCCAGGGCACCGCGCCCCGAGCTGCCTTGTCCGGCGTCCACAGTGGCGACACCCGCCGTTTGCGCATCGGTGCCGTCAGCACCCACGGCGGTTCCGGCATTGGCCGCATCATCCGGATGGGTGTTCTTGGTACCGCATCCCGAAGCCAGCAGCATCACTGAAACGAGGGTGGCGAAAATTCTGGGCAGAGTTGGATTCAATTACGGCTCCCGCGTTGAAGACAGTTCCATGTGTTGGGGATTATGCCACGGCTCAATTTGCGAACGGCCCCCATACCGGCTCCCGAACGTCGCCCTGATCCGACTTGAGGCGCTGAGTCACCTGGCCGTCCACTGAAACCGTAGCGAGCATACCCTGCCCTCGTTCGCGCCCCGCGTAGATCAGCACTGCTCCATTGGGAGCAAAACTGGGCGATTCGTCCAGCGTGCCACGCGACAAGATGGTGACCTGGCCACTGGGCAGCTCCACTGAACCGATGCGAAATCCGCCCGAGTCCTGGGTCACGACGGCCAGCGAGCGGCCGTCAGGCGACACGCGCGGGCGGGCCGCATAATTGGCGCCGAAAGACACGCGCCGCGCCTTGGCGCCTGCCTTTGGCTCCGCGGAGTAAATCTGGGGAGCGCCGCCGCGATCAGAGGTGAAGTACAGCAACTGTCCGTCAGGCGACCAGGACGCCTCGGTATCGATTGCGGCGTCTTCAGTGACGCGGGTCATTGCCAGGCTGGCCAGGTCAAGCACGTAGATATCAAGATTGCCGGTGTTTCCCGATAGCGTCAGCGCCAGCCGTTTTCCATCAGGAGAGAAGCTGGGGGCACCATTGACGCCCGGCCGTGCCGACACCTGGCGGCGCTCACCGGTCTTGACCTTCTGCACGTAGATGGCCGAGGCGCGACCTTCGAAAGACACGTAGGCCAGCGATTGGCCGTCCGGCGACCAGGCAGGTGACATGACCGGCTGGCTTGACTGCATGGCCACGCGCGCATTCTCTCCATCTGCATCTGCCACCAGCAGCTGGTAGCGCTGGCTGGGTGGCTGGCCATCGACGGAAACATAGGCAATGCGTGTGGCGAAGGCACCGCGCACACCGGTGATCTTCTCGTAGATGCGGTCGGCAACACGATGCGAGCCATTACGCAGCTGGCTCGCAGCCACCGTTTCGGTGCCAGTCAGCTGCACCTGGCCGTTGAGCACATTGACCAGGTCGAACTCAATCGCAGTTTGCGCAGTGCCACGCGCCACCACCCTGCCTACAATGACGTAGTCATTGCGCGATTCGCGCCAGCGCGCAGCCTCAACTTCCGAGGCACGCACTGGCCGGGCCGGTAAGGCCTTGCGGTCCATGCTGCGAAACCTGCCGCTGCCATCCAGATCACGCTGGATCACCGCGGCGATGTCCACAGCCCCTGCTGTGGTGGGTGTGTCGGCAAAAGGCACCACCGCTACCGGGATGGGATCGGTCACGCCCTTGGTGATGTCGATGCGCAATTGCGCGTTTGCCAACGGCGCCAGGCCCATCAGCATGGCCAGGTACAGCAGTCGTTTTCCCAACCGGAAGCTCACTTGCATTGGCTCAAACCATCTTCAATTGTCAGGTCTGAATGTTACGACGAGAATGCGCTCAAACAATGCCGGATCCGAGGGCAGGGGCAAGGGGGAGGCCTTCAAGACCGCCCTCTCGATGGATCCCCGCACAGACTCGTCCCCGTTGCAGCGTTCTACCCGCACGCCAGTCACGGTGCCGCCCGGCACCTGCGTCACGCGCACCTCGCAGTTGAGCCCGGCCTGTGCATTCGCAGGGCGAGTCCAGTTGCGCTCTATTTTCGCGGTGATCTGCGCGATGTACAGGTTCATCTGGCCGCTGGCCCGCACTGCATTGGCTTTCTCCTCTGCGGCAATCTGGGCATTGAGTTCCGCTTCCGACTGCGCGCGCTTCTGGTCGGCCAGTGCCTTGTCGCGCACCAGCTTTTCCTGGGCCGCCTTCTCCGCGGCCTTTTTTTTGTCGGCTTTGGCCTGCTCGGCCTTTTCCTTCTCGGCCTTTTCCTGAGCTTCCTTCTCCTGCGCGGCCTTCTCCCTGGCGGCTTTGTCCTTTGTCGCCTGGGCCAGTGCCGCCTTTTCCTTTGCCGCCTCGTCTTCGGCCTTTTCCCTGGCTTCCTCCTTCTGGCGGGCTTCTTCCTGCTGCTGCCGGGCCTCTTGCTTCGCCTGCTCGATGGCTGGATCGGGTTCGGGAGGGCTGGCGACCGGCTCGGGAACCACAGGTCGCGCAGCCTGTTTCGGTGCTGCGCTTACCACGGTGGCTTCAATGGCCAACCGTACCTGCCGAGGGGGCGACTTGTGGATAAAGAAATAGCCTGCAACAGCCAGCAGCGCCACGGCGCCGTGCAACAGCAGTGAAAGGGAAATCGAGCTCCAGCTGCCAGGCCGGGGGCGATCAATCACGGTCTGCGGCCCACCGGCTCCGGCAATGGATCAGTCAGGAACCCGACTTTGCTGGCACCACCCTGCTGCAGGATGACCATCGCCCCGATTACCTTGCCATAGGCTACCCGGGTATCGGCCTTGACCAGGACATCGCGATCCGGGTTGGCAGCCATGGCCTGGCGAACCGCCGCCAGCAATGCGGATTCATCCAGTGGTGAGGATGCAGTGGCTCCCACATTGAGGAACATCTGCGCCTCGCTGTCGATGGACAGTATCAGTGGTTGCTGGTCACTGGCCGGCAGAGGCTCGGAAGAGGATTTTGGTAATTCCACCTTGACCCCCTGTGTCAGCAAGGGGGCCGTGGCCATGAAAATGATGAGCAGCACCAGCATCACGTCGATGTAGGGCACAACGTTGATTTCGCCGATCAGTTTCCGCTTGCGTTTGCCCTGGTCCATGCTCGTCTACTCGACCCGGCTGGCATACCGCTGCAGGATGGTGGAGAACTCTTCCATGAAAGCGTCATAGCGCAGTTCAAGCCTGCCCACCTTGTCGGCATAGCGGTTGTATGCGATCACCGCAGGTATGGCTGCGACCAGGCCCATGGCCGTGGCCACCAGTGCCTCGGCGATGCCGGGCGCAACCGTGGCCAGCGTGGCTTGCTGCACGCCGCCCAGCGAAACGAAGGTGCCCATGATTCCCCAAACCGTGCCGAACAGGCCCACGTAGGGACTGATGGATCCGATGGTCGCAAGTGTTGCCAGGCTTTCCTCAAGGCGGTCAATCTCCTTGAGCTGCGCGACTTTCATGGCGCGCCGGGCGCCTTCAACCAGCTGGTCGGCCAGCACTCCAGGCTGACGCAGCCGTGCGAATTCGCGAAACCCCATTTCGAAGATACCACTCATCCCCGTGGCATCACCTTTCGCCTGCACACTGCGATACAGCGCTCCAAGGTCACCACCCGACCAGAAGGTTCCCTCGAAGGTGTCAGCCTCCGAACGCGCGCGTAACAGCAGTGAGCGCTTGCGCATGATGATGGCCCACGACGCGATCGACGCGCACAGCAGGATAGCCAGCACCAGCTGCACGATGAGACTGGCATCGAGGATCAGTTTGAGTATGGAAATCTGTTCGGTGGGCATCAGTTGAAATCCTCGCGCATTGCTGCAGGCAGGCGCCTGGGCTTGAATGTCGTGGCGTCAAGGCAGGCCACTATTACCTTGCCTCGGACCAGCTGCTGTTCGCCCCGATGAATGGCCTGATCGAAATTCATCGATGCCCCGCCCCCTGCTTCAATGTCACTGCGTATCAGCAGCATGTCATCCAGCCGCGCCGGCAACAGGTATTTGATGTCAAGACTCACCACCGTGAACACCAGGCCCATGTCGTTAGCCAGTCTAGCCTGCGAATAGCCGATGCTGCGTAACCACTCGGTACGCGCGCGCTCCAGGAAGCGGATGTAGCTGGTGTGGTAGACCACTCCCCCGGCGTCCGTGTCCTCATAGTAGACACGCACGGGCCACTCAAAGCTCACCGTGGCTCCTCGAACAGCGGCAATGCGCCACGCTCAGGGGGTGTCAGCCCCAGGTGCAGCCAGGCATTGCGCGTTGCCACGCGCCCCCGCGCCGTACGCATCAGCAGGCCACGCTGAATCAAGAAAGGCTCCACCACATCTTCCAGCGTTCCGCGCTCTTCGCCGATGGCCGCTGCCAGGCTCTCGATGCCTACAGGTCCGCCATCAAAACCCTCGATGATCAACGACAGCAACTTGCGATCCAGCGCATCCATGCCCTTGGGGTCGACACCCAGCAGGTCAAGCGCAGCGTCGGCAATGGCCACGTCAATGACGCCGGTACCGCGCACCTGCGCATAGTCACGCACTCGCCGCAGCAAGCGGTTGGCGATGCGCGGGGTTCCGCGCGATCGTTCGGCAATGCGCGCTGCGCCCTGCGCATCCGTGCCCACACCCATGATGCCCGCAGAACGCGTGACAATCTGCGTCAGCTCACTGTCAGTGTAAAAATCGAGGCGCTGCACTATGCCGAAGCGATCACGCAGGGGCGATGTCAACAGGCCTGCACGCGTGGTGGCACCTACCAGCGTAAAGGGTGGCAGGTTGAGCTTGATCGAGCGGGCTGCGGGTCCTTCGCCGATCATGATGTCCAGCTGGTAATCCTCCATGGCCGGATACAGGATCTCCTCGACTACCGGGCTCAGGCGGTGGATCTCGTCGACGAACAGCAGGTCGCGGGGCTGCAGGTTGGTGAGAATGGCCGCCAGGTCGCCCGGACGCTCCAGCACTGGACCCGCGGTGTGGCGCAGGTTGACGCCCAGCTCCGAAGCGATGATCTGCGCCAGGGTTGTCTTGCCCAGGCCTGGCGGACCAAACAGCAGCACGTGATCCAGCGCCTCGGCGCGGCCGCGCGCCGCTTCGATAAACAGGCCCAGCTGTGCCTTGACCGCTGCCTGCCCTACGTAGTCGGCCAGGCGCTTGGGGCGGATGGCCCGATCCAGCGATTCCTCTTCGCCGCTGGCCTCGGCATTGATCAGGCGTTCTGTTGCCATGATTTCCTAAGCCCGGTTCGCCAGCCGCAATGCGCCGCGCAACAGGTCTTCCGTGGAATGCGCACCTTCCCCCACGGCGTCGAGCAATCGCGTGGCTTCCGCAGGCTTGTATCCCAGGGCCAGCAGTGCATGCATGGCCTCATCGCGCGGTCCCCTTGGCACCGGACCGCCTGGCCCGGCCCGCGTCGCGAAATGATCGCGCAGATCGATCATCAGTCGCTCGGCGGTCTTGCGACCCACGCCGGGAATGTCGCGCAGGCGCGCCACGTCCTCGGTGGCCACCGCGCGCTGGAAATCCTCGGCGCTGAGTCCCGACAACACCGCAAGCGCAGTGCGCGGCCCCACGCCGGATACCTTGAGCAGGGCCCGGAACAGCCCGGCTTCATCGACAGTGGAAAAGCCATACAGCAGCGAAGCATCCTCGCGAACCACGTGATGGATCCTGAGGCGCACGCTGCTGCCCACCGGCGGCAGGGCCAGGAACGTCGACATGGGGACCTCGACCTCATAGCCCACGCCCTGCACTTCAATCAGCACGCGCGGCGGCTCCTTCTCGGCAATGAGCCCATTGAGCGATCCAATCACAGCGCCGACCCGCTTCGCGCCTGGGCAATCAAACGGGCGGCACGGCGTGCCTGCGCATGACACAAGGCCACGCCCAATGCATCAGACGCGTCGGAGCTGGCGGGTGTCGCAATCCTGAGCAATACGTGCACCATGTGCGCCACCTGCGCTTTGTCTGCGGCACCCGTACCCACCACTGCCAGCTTGATGGCGCGTGGCGCGTATTCGTACACCGCGGCCTTTCCCGCAACGGCAGCGCTGAGCGCTGCCCCACGTGCCTGGCCCAGCTTCAGCGCGCTATCGGGATTGCGATGCATGAACACCCGCTCGATAGCCACCTCGTTGGGGTTGTGCTCGTCGATCAACCGCAACACGGCCTCATGTATTTCGCGCAGGCGTTGTGCAAGGTCTTCACCGCGGGTACGGATGCAGCCGCTGGCAACATGTGCTTCGCCCCGCGCTGAACAATCGACGATGCCGAAACCGGTGCGCAGGGAACCGGGATCCAGTCCCAACACCCGGCAGGGAAACACTGGCGCAGTCATTTGCGCCGGATTGGATTTCAGCGAAGGATCAAATGTCCGCCATGAGCGACTTGCAAATCGTGACACGCGCATATGATAGCGTGACTGGGAAACATCCTGTGCCGCCAACCACGACGCCACCATCTGCAGCAACAGGCCAGCAACTCGAAGACCTGGTAACCGCGCTGCGGGCGCTGGAAATCCCCGACCCGCCACTGGAGCGCGCACGCGAGATCGGCGGGCTGGTGCAGGATCTGAGTCAGGACGCTGCGCTGGCCGCCGCTGCCCTGCTCAATTTCGCGCGCCGTGCGGTGGATCCCACGCCCACAGTGCCGGCGACGCTGCGCGCCCGCCTGGGCACCGAGACCCTGAGTCTTGCCGATAGCCTCGGACGCCTTGGAGATTTCAACCTGGACGAACATTGGGCTACGGGCCAGACACTGGGACCGGGTCAGGCCGAGACCGTGCGCAAGATGCTGCTGGCCGTGGTTGGTGACCCGAGGCTGGTCCTGGCCCGATTGGCCGAGCAAACCGTGCGGGCGCGCCACGCGCGCGAGTTGCCGGCCAAGGATCGCGCGCAAATCGCGCTGGAAATCCAGGAGCTGTATGCACCGCTGGCCAACAGGCTTGGTGTGTGGTCTCTCAAATGGGAGCTGGAAGACCTGGCCTTCCGCGAGCAGCAGCCCAGGGAATACCAGCGCATCGCCCAGGCACTCAATGAGAAGCGTCGTGACCGCGAACAATACATCCGCATTGTGCTCGAAACCCTGACCACGCAACTGCGCATGGCGGGCATCGAAGCCACAGTGCAGGGACGGCCCAAGCATATCTACAGCATCTTTCGAAAAATGCAGCGCAAGCAACTGCCCTTCGAGCAGGTGTTCGATGTGCGTGCCGCGCGCATCATCGTGCCCACGGTGGCTGATTGCTATGCCGCACTGGGCGTGGTGCACGACATGTGGCCGTTCATTCCCGGTGAATTCGATGACTATGTCGCCACGCCCAAGGACAATAACTACCAATCCATACACACGGCCGTGCACGGACCTGACGGCCGTCCGCTGGAAGTGCAGATTCGCACGCAGAAAATGCAGGACCAGGCCGAGCTGGGCGTGGCAGCGCACTGGCGTTACAAGGAAGGCAGCAACGCCGATAGGCGATACGACCAGAAAATCCTTGCGATAAGACAACTGATCGAAGGTGGCGGTGCCAATTCCGACGAGTTGGCCCGCATCAGCGTGGGCCTGTTTGATGACCGCATTTACGCCATGACCCCCAAGGGCGAAGTGGTTGATCTG
This sequence comes from Pseudomonadota bacterium, assembly GCA_039932715.1. Taxonomy (GTDB): domain Bacteria; phylum Pseudomonadota; class Gammaproteobacteria; order Steroidobacterales; family Steroidobacteraceae; genus ZC4RG30. The sequence goes on from JBDTPN010000003.1 coordinate 18,031, forward strand.
CCCAAGGGCGGGACACCGCTGGACTTTGCGTTCCACGTACACAGCAACCTGGGTGAGCGCTGCAAGGGGGCGAAGGTCAACGGCCGCATAGCCCCGCTCACCCATGCACTCAAAAGCGGCGATGTCGTGGAAATCATCACGGGCAAGCAGCCCGCTCCCAGTCGCGACTGGCTGTCGACCACCGCCGGTTACCTGGTATCTCCACGCAGCAGGTCAAAGTTGCGCGCCTATTTCCGGCGCCTGGATGAACAATCCGCGCAACCGGCCGCCACCACTGCGGAACCCAGGCCGGCGCAGGCGGCCGCTGCGCGCAGCCCGCGTGTCAGGCCAGCAAAGACAGCCCGCTCCAGCCGTTCGCCAGTAGCCATCGATGGCGTGGGCGACCTGCCCATAACCCTGGCGCGTTGCTGCGGACCAGTGCGTCCCCAGCCCATACGCGGCTACCTGACACTGGGACGCGGCGTAACCATCCACAAGGCCGACTGTCCGGGGCTTGCGCACATGCTGCGACAGAAGCCGCAGCGACAACTACAGGTGGAATGGACCGATCGTGACGATGTGAGACTGGCCGCGCGCGTGCAGATCGAGGCCTTTGACCGACGCGGACTGCTGCGCGACATCTCTGACCTGATCGCCGAGGAACATCTCAGCATCGAAGGGGTCACCAGTCACACTGACCCGGACAACAAGATCGCCACCTTCGAACTGCGACTTGCCGTAAAGGATGTTTCGGAATTGGCGCGATTGCAGCGTCGCCTGGCCCGCATACCCAATGTCTACAAGGTGCGGCGGGCACGCTAAAACCAAGCGCGCCTACTTGTTAGGCATGTCGATCGAACGCTTGTCTGCAGCCAGCGCCGCCTCATGCACGGCCTCGGACAAAGTCGGATGCGCGTGCATGGTCCGCTGCAGGTCTTCACAACTGGCACCGTATTCCAGCGCCAGCACCGCCTCGGCAATCAGTTCACCGGCCAGTGGGCCGATGATGTGCACACCCAGCACCCGGTCGCTGCCGGCATCGGCCACGACTCGAACGAATCCTGCAGTGGCTTCCATGGCGCGCGCCCGACCACTGGCAATGAATGGAAAGCTGCCCACCTTGACCGTGCCGCCCGCGGCACGGGCCTGCTCCTCGGCCTGTTCCTGGGTCAGTCCCACCCAGGCTATTTCCGGGGCGGTGTAGATCACGGAAGGCACGAATGCGTAGTCCACATGGCCGTAAAGGCCTGCGATGAGGTCGGCCACCATCACCCCCTCGTCCTTGGCCTTGTGCGCCAGCATCGGGCCGCGCACGCAGTCGCCAATGGCATAGACATTGGCCACGCCGGTGTGGCAATGCTCATCGACCACGATGAATCCGCGTGCATCCAGGGCGACGCCGGTGTTCTCGCCCAGGAGATCCTGGGTGAACGGTCGTCGTCCGACTGCAACCACCAGCTTGTCGAATGCAACGGACTGCGCGCCCTGCGCATCCGCGAAATCCACGTTGACCTGTTTTCCGGATATGGTGGCCGCGCTGACTTTGGCACCCAGGCGGATGTCGAGGCCCTGCTTGCGCAGCAGCTTCAGCGCTTCGGCAGCCAGCTTGCGATCCGCAATCGAAAGGAAGTCGTCCATGGCTTCGAGAATCGTGACTTTGGAACCCAGCCTCTGCCACACGCTGCCAAGCTCAAGGCCGATTACCCCCGCACCAATGACGCCCAGTCGCTCCGGCACCGAATCGAATTCGAGTGCGCCCCAGGAATCCACGATCTGCTTGCCATCCATGGCCACGGACTTGAGCACTGTGGGTACGGAACCCGACGCCAGCACCACGTTGGTCGCTTCAAGAATCGACTGTTTGCCATCGGCCGCGGTGAATTCCACCTTGCCGGGCGCAAGCAACCGACCATGGCCCTGCAATCCGGTGACGCCATTGGCTTTGAATAACGCGACGATGCCGCCGGTCATGCCCTTGACGATGCCGGCCTTGCGTTTCTGCATGGTGGCCAGGTCCAGCTGCAATGCACCCACGCCGATGCCATGTGCCTTGAACTCATGGCCTGCGCGGTGATACAGCTCTGAGGATTCCAGCAGGGCCTTGGAAGGTATGCAGCCGGCGTTGAGACAGGTGCCACCAAAGGCATAGCTGCCATCGCGGTTCTTCCACTCATCGATGCAGGCCACGGTCTGCCCGTTCTGCGCAGCGCGGATGGCGGCTGGATATCCTCCGGGCCCGCCGCCGATCACAATGACGTCGAATTTGTCGGCCACGGATCAGATCCCGATCAGCAGGCGACCCGGATCCTCAAGGCTCTCCTTGATGGAGACCAGGAACTGCACTGCTTCCTTGCCGTCGATGATGCGGTGATCGTAGGTCAGCGCCAGGTACATCATGGGCCGAATGACTATCTGGCCATCGACCACCACCGGCCGCTCCTGGATCTTGTGCATGCCAAGGATCGCACTTTGCGGCGCATTGACAATGGGCGTGGACAGCAGTGAACCGAACACGCCGCCATTGGTGATGCTGAAGCTGCCTCCGGTGAGGTCTTCCATAGTCAACTGGCTGGAGCGTGCGCGGGCCGCAAAATCAGCTACGGCCTTTTCGATCTGGGCAAACGAAAGCGTATCGGCATCGCGCAGCACCGGCACCACCAGACCGCGCTCGGTCGAAACCGCCACGCCAATGTCGTAGTACTCGCGGTAGACAATGTCAGCGCCATCGATTGCCGCATTGACCAGCGGAAACCGCTTCAGCGCCTCTACCGTGGCCTTGACGAAAAATGAGGAGAAACCCAGCTTCACGCCATTGGTCTTCTCGAAGCGATCCTTGTGGCGGGCGCGAAGCTCCTGCACTGCCAGCAGGTCCACTTCATTGAAGGTGGTCAACAGCGCCTGCGTGGCCTGCGCGTTTACCAGGCGTTCAGCGATCTTTGCGCGCAGCCGGGTCATGGGCACACGTCGTTCCACACGATTTCCGGTGGCACCCTGCACAGGTGCCGAGGCAACCGCCTTGGACAGATCGGACTTGTTGATTGCACCGCCCAGGCCGCTGCCAGCCACTGCGGTTGCATCCACACCGGTCTGAGCGACAACGCGGCGCGCCGCAGGCCCCAGTTTTGCATCTGAACCCGCGGCCTTTGCTGCCGGGGCCTTGGTGACGCTTGCAGGTTGCGCCGCCTTGGGTGCGGCAGCGGGCGCGGCTGCGGGCGCCGCAGTTGCCGTGGCGCCGGCCTCGATAACGGCGAGCACTTGATCGCTGGTCACTGTGGTTCCTGCTGGCACGCGGATTTCGCGCAACACGCCGGCCACCGGCGCAGGTACTTCAAGCACCACTTTGTCGGTTTCGAGATCCGCAAGATTCTCGTCGCGCGCCACGGCGTCGCCAACGTTCTTGCGCCAATTGACCAATGTCGCATCGGCAACAGACTCGGGAAGTTTTGGAACCTTGATCTCGATTGTCATTTTCGATGTCTCAGGAATCAGGAGGTCTTTCGGGCGGGTTGCTGTGCCGCGGTTTCGGGCTGCAGCCGGGAAGTATCCCGGCCAGCTGCTCCGCGAGCAGCGGCGCGTAACGCCGCCTCCACCAGTTCGCGTTGTTCGGCCTCGTGCAATTTGGCTATGCCCGTTGCCGGCGCAGCCGCATGACCGCGGCCCGCATACAGCAGGGTCTGATGTCCTGCCTGAAGCGCATCTTCAAGGCGATGGCGGATCTGGTACCAGGCGCCCTGGTTCTGGGGTTCTTCCTGGCACCAGACGACTTCCCGCGCCTGCGGGTAGCGACGCAGCGCCGCGCCGTATGCCTGCGTGGGGAACGGATAAAGCTGCTCGATGCGCACCAGCGCAACATCACGCAGATCGGCCGCGCGCCGCGCTTTGAGCAGGTCGAAGTACACCTTGCCGCTGCAGAACACGACGCGCTGCACCTGGGCCGGCACCAGTTCGTCTGCCTCATCGATCACCGTCGCGAATCCGCCATCGGTAAGGTCCGCCAGCGAAGACACCGACAACTCGTGGCGCAACAGGCTCTTGGGGGTCATCACGATCAGGGGCTTGCGCAATGAGCGCAGCATCTGTCGTCGCAGCATGTGAAACATCTGGGCCGGTGTGGAAGGAACCACTACCTGCATGTTGTTCTCTGCGCATAGCTGCAGGAACCGCTCAAGTCTTGCCGAAGAATGCTCCGGTCCCTGCCCTTCATAGCCATGGGGCAGGAACAGCGCCAATCCGCACAGCCGACCCCACTTGGATTCGCCGGAACTTATGAACTGATCGATGATGACCTGGGCACCGTTGACGAAATCGCCGAACTGCCCCTCCCAGATCACCAGCGTTTCCGGGTTGGTGGTGGAGTAACCGTATTCGAAGCCCAGCACCGCCTCTTCGGAAAGCACCGAATCGGTGATCGCAAATTTCGGCTGCCCGGCGCTGATGTGCTCCAGCGGCGTGTAGCGGTCATTGCTGTTCTGGTCATGCAGCACTGCATGCCTGTGGAAGAACGTACCGCGACCACTGTCCTGGCCCGTCAGACGAATGGGCACGCCATCTTCCAGCAGCGCAGCGTAGGCCAGGGTCTCGGCACATCCCCAGTCCAGCGGCAGCTCACCGGCCAGCATTCGCCGGCGATTGACATACACCTGCTCGACTCGCGGATTGAGCGTGAACCCTTGCGGCACGGCCACGATGCGAGCGCCCAGCTGCTGCAACCGCGCCTTGTCTATGGCCGTCGGCGTGGAGTCCGTCCAGTCATTGCGAAGAAAGCGCGTCCAGTCGACGGTGTACTGGTTGCCGATCAGACCCAGCGAAGCGGGAACCTGTGAAACGCCCTCATCGAGCCGGGCGCGATATTCATCCATGAGTTGTTTGGCGCCATCGGCGGTCACCAACCCCTCACCCGCAAGCCGGTCCGCATAGATCTGGCGAGCCGTGGGATGCTGGCGGATCCGCGCATACATCACCGGCTGCGTCGCCGCAGGCTCGTCCGCCTCGTTGTGGCCCAGGCGCCTGTAACAGACCAGGTCGATCACCACGTCTTTGCGGAAGCGCTGGCGATATTCAAGGGCCAGCCGATTGACGAACAGCACCGACTCGGGATCGTCGGCATTCACATGGAAGATTGGCGCCTCGAGCATCTTGGCGACATCGCTGCAATACATGGTCGACCGGGCGTCATGCGGATCGCTGGTGGTGAATCCCACCTGGTTGTTGACGATCAGGTGGATAGTGCCACCGGTGCAGAACGCGCGTGCCTGCGAGAGCTGCAGCGTTTCCATCACCACGCCTTGACCCGCAAAAGACGCGTCGCCATGCACCAGCACCGGTATCACGCGCGCGCCGTCCTTGTCGCCACGTCGCTCCTGGCGGGCTCGCACTGATCCCTCAACCACTGCATCGACTACTTCAAGGTGCGAAGGGTTGAACGCCAGGGCAACGTGCACATTGCCTCCGGCGGTGCGCAGGTCTGCGGAGAAACCCTTGTGATATTTGACGTCACCGGAACCCTTGAGATGCGCGGTGTCGTACTTGCCCTCGAATTCGGAAAAAAGTTCTGATGGCGCTTTGCCCAGCACGTTCACCAGGACGTTGAGGCGTCCGCGATGGGCCATGCCAATGACGAATTCCTCGACGCCGGCCGCACCCCCGCGCTGCACCAGGTCGTTGAGCATGGGTATCAGAGCGTCGCCCCCTTCGAGCGAGAAGCGTTTCTGGCCGACATACTTGGTATGCAGGTAGCGCTCCAGGCCTTCCGCCGCCGTAAGCTGGCGCAGAATGTCCACCCTCTCTTCCGCGGTGTATTTCTGATGCATGCGACCGCGCACGAATTCGTCCTGCAGCCACAGTCGCTCGTCCGTATCTGACACGTGGGCGAATTCTGCCCCGATGGGACCGGCGAATACATTTTCGAGCAATGCGATGATGTCGCGCAGTCGGGCACGACGCGGCACGGCATCGATACGACTGGCTGTAAAAAACTCGGTGTCCAGGTCCGCTTCACCCAGGCCCATGTAGTCAAGGTCCATTACGCGCGGCTTGGGACGCTGCATAAGTCCCAGCGGATCGATCTTGGCGATCAGGTGCCCGCGATTGGTGTAGATCTGGATGAGGCGTGAAACCATGGCCTGCTTTTCGCTCTGCGCCGAACCACCGGCAGCAGCAGCTATCGACCTGGGCTGCTGTGCACGCTCTGTGAGGGCGCGGACTATGGGGCCATGTGGTGTATCACCGCGGGCGGCCAAAGTGGCGAAGTAGCGCTGCCAGTCGTCCGGCACGGTCTCGCCGGCAAGGTAGCGTTCAAACAGGTCTTCGACATAGGTCGAGTTACTGCCCGACAGTGGCGTGCTGGCGGTCTGCCGCGCGAGATCATTGCCCGCGGTGCTCGAACCTTGTTGTTGATTCATGAATCCGTAAAGGACGTGACGTGACGAGGCCTAGTTTAATGGAAGGGCACCGGATAAGAAACGAACTTGAGCGACATGCGCCCCAATCCTGTGCAGCAGCGACCATTCGTACGTGACCAGGACCACATAAAGGGCCAACACCACGTACAACAGCGCCCCGACACGTAGCCAGCCGAAAAGGCGGTACCTTGACAACAGGACCAGCACCACTACACCTGCCGTGGTCAATCCCACCTTCCAGAAAGCGAACCAGTGGCCGCTGCCGGTCACCAGCGGCGCCATGAATGGATTGGCTTCGGTGGCCCCGCGATTGAGCAGTGTGACCGTCAAAAGCGCATCGGCCACGGAAAGCAGCAAGATAAAGATCACCACGGCCAGCCAGTGGGACCCGTGCCAGTCCACGGCCACAGGGTGCTGTTCCCGGTCGCGCCGCGGATTGCGACGCCGGGCCGTGTGATGGCCAAACCAGATTGCCCTGAATGGACTGCGCCTTCGCTCGTCTCCACTGCGCCGTTCGATGTCGTTTGGGGGTGCGATCCAGGCGTCCTCGTTGTGCTGGCCGCAGTCTGACAGGGGCAGTCATGGCGCGAGTGACCTGGATCTCACTCCAGCCAGGGCGCAGCCCACGGGGGCGCTCTGCTAGACTTCGCGGCCAATCTTGAAGGCCCCGGAAACGCTGATTTCGCGCATGTCGAAGAGCACTACTACGAACCTGACCCACCTGCAGCAACTGGAGGCCGAGGCCATCCACATCATGCGCGAGGTGGTGGCCGAGTGCGAAAAGCCGGTGATGCTCTATTCCATAGGCAAGGACAGCTCGGTAATGCTGCACCTGGCCCTCAAGGCATTCCACCCTGCCAAGCCGCCTTTCCCGCTGCTGCATGTGGATACCACGTGGAAGTTCCGGGAAATGATCAAGTTCCGCGACGAGACCGTGCGCCGGCTGGGCCTCGAACTGCTGGTACATATCAACCCGGAAGGCCTGGCCCAGGGCATCGGGCCGTTCACCCACGGATCGGCGATTCACACCGACGTGATGAAGACCCAGGGTCTGCGCCAGGCGCTGGACAAATACGGCTTCGACGCGGCCTTCGGCGGCGCGCGCCGCGATGAGGAAAAATCCCGCGCCAAGGAGCGCATCTTCTCCTTCCGCTCGGCGCAGCATCGCTGGGATCCCAAGCGCCAGCGACCCGAGTTGTGGCAGGTATATAACACCCGCAAGCACAAGGGCGAGAGCCTGCGCGTGTTCCCGCTGTCCAACTGGACCGAGCTGGATATCTGGCAGTACATCTACCAGCAGAACATCCCCATTGTCCCGTTGTATTTCGCGGCCAAACGCCCTGTGGTGGAACGCGACGGCACGCTGCTCATGGTCGATGACGAGCGCATGCCGCTGCAGCCAGGCGAAAAACCCCAGATGCGCAGCGTGCGCTTCCGCACCCTGGGGTGCTATCCGCTGACCGGCGCCATCGAAAGCGAGGCTGACACGCTGCCCGAGGTGATCCAGGAGATGTTGCTGGCCACCAGTTCCGAGCGCGAGGGACGGGTTATCGATCACGACTCCTCCGGATCGATGGAGAAGAAGAAGCAGGAGGGGTATTTCTGATGGCACATAGCATCGACCTTTCCGACCAGGACATCCTTACCTACCTGCGCGCGCACGAGAACAAGAGCCTGCTGCGGTTCATCACCTGCGGCAGCGTGGATGACGGCAAGAGCACGCTGATCGGTCGATTGCTTTATGAATCCAAGCTGGTCTACGAGGACCAGTTGGCTGCGCTCGAGGCTGACTCGAAGAAGGTCGGTACCCAGGGAGAGGAACTCGACCTGGCGTTGCTGGTGGATGGCCTGGCCGCCGAGCGTGAACAGGGCATCACCATCGACGTGGCGTACCGGTTCTTTTCCACTGACCGTCGCAAGTTCATCGTCGCCGATACGCCCGGCCACGAACAGTACACTCGCAATATGGTCACCGGCGCCTCTACCGCTGAGCTGGCCATCATCCTGATCGACGCCCGCAAGGGAGTGCTGACCCAGACCCGCAGGCACAGCTATATCGTCTCGCTGCTGGGCATCCGTCACGTGGTGCTGGCCATCAACAAGATGGACGCGGTGGACTATTCGCGTTCAACTTTCGACACTATCGAGGCTGCCTATCGGGTATTTGCCAAGCAGGTTGGCCTCGAGAACATTGTCTGCATCCCGGTGTCGGCGCTGCGCGGTGACAACATCATAAGTCGCAGCGCGGCCATGCCTTGGTACACAGGCCAGACGTTGATGGAGCACCTCGAGACCGTCGAGGTCGAGGACACCGTGCGCGATGCTCCCTTCCGCATGCCTGTGCAATGGGTCAATCGCCCCAACCAGGATTTCCGTGGTTTCGCAGGCCGCATCAGCAGCGGGCACATTGCCGCAGGTGATCGCATCCGCACCCTGCCCTCGGGCCAGGAAGCCAAGGTGGCGCGCATCGTCACCTTTGATGGAGACCTGCAGGAAGCAACCGCGGGGCAATCGGTGACGGTGACCCTGGACCGTGAGATCGATGTGTCACGCGGCGACCTGCTCACCACTGCGGCGGAGGCTGCCAGCGTTGCCGATCAGTTCCAGGCCACGCTGATCTGGATGCATGAGGATGCGATGCTTCCCGGCCGGCAATACGTGATGAAAGTGGGTACGCGCACCGTGGGTGCCAGCATCACTTCGCCGCGCTACAAGGTCAACGTCAATACCCTTGAACACCTTGCCGCCAAACAACTGGATCTCAACGAGATCGGTGTCTGCAACCTGAGCCTCGACCGGCCCATCGCTTTTGATCCGTACGCCGACAATCGCGAAACCGGCGGCTTCATCCTGATCGACAAGCTAAGCAATGACACCGTCGGCGCCGGACTGCTGCAGTTTGCGCTACGCCGCGCCGACAACATCCACTGGCAGGCACTGGATGTAAACCGGCAGGCACGCTCGCAGCTCAAGGGCCAGCGGGCCTGCGTGCTGTGGTTTACTGGCCTTTCCGGATCTGGCAAATCCACCATTGCCAACCTCGTCGAGAAACGGCTGCACGCCCTGGGACGCCACACTTACGTGCTCGATGGCGACAATGTGCGCCACGGGCTCAACAAGGACCTGGGCTTCACCGATGCCGATCGCGTCGAGAACATCCGCCGCGTGGGTGAAGTTTCGAAACTGATGGTCGATGCGGGCCTCATCGTGCTGGTGTCGTTCATCTCCCCATTTCGTTCCGAGCGGCGCGCCGCGCGCGAATTGCTGGAGCCGGGCGAGTTCCTTGAGGTGTTCATCGATACGCCCCTGGCCGAGGCCGAAAAGCGCGACCCCAAGGGCCTGTATGCCAAGGCGCGGCGCGGCGAACTCAAGAACTTCACCGGCATCGACTCGCCATACGAACGTCCTGAAACCCCGGAGATCAGGATCGACACCAGCACCACTACTTCGGAACAGGCGGCGGAGAGCATTATTGCCGCTCTCGACAAGGCCGACATCATTGGCTATCCCTATGGCACACCCTTCGCCAGCCTCTGACCTGCTGCCTGCGGTCGAACTCATCGCCCAGCGTGCCGGCCGCGAAATTCTCGAGGTCTACGCAACCGACTTCGAATCCCGCCCCAAGGCGGACGACTCCCCGCTGACCGAAGCAGACCTGCGCGCGCACCGGTTGATCATGTCGTCACTGCGCGCATTGACTCCCGATATTCCCGTGCTCTCCGAGGAATCCGTCGAGATCCCGTTCAGCCAGCGCAGCCAGTGGTCGCGCTACTGGCTGGTGGATCCGCTGGATGGGACCAAGGAATTCGTGTCACGCAATGGCGAGTTCACGGTCAACATCGCCCTGATATCCGGCCATCGACCCGAGATGGGGGTGGTTTACATACCCGTCACCGACACTACGTACAGTGGCATTCCCGGTGTGGGCGCCTGGCGCGACACCGGCGGTCGCGGGCGCATGGCCATCTCGGTGCGTCGAATCGCCCAGCCGCCGCTGCGTGTTGTGGGCAGCCGATCACATGGCAACGATGCGTTGGCAAAGGCCCTCGATGCGCTGGGCTCGCACGAACTGAAACCTGCCGGCAGTTCCATCAAGCTGTGCCTGGTGGCGGATGGTTCGGCAGATCTTTATCCGCGACTGGGTCCCACGTCCGAATGGGATATCGCTGCGGGTCAGGCGGTGATTGAAGCCGCTGGCGGACAGGTGGTACGACTGCCCGATGGCCTGGCGCTGTCATACAACACCAAGGCCAATATCCTCAATCCGCAGTTTCTGGCCTATGGCGATCCGGCCTGCTTCAGGAAGTGGCCTCGCGGCTGACGCAAGACCCAAGCTACTCGGCGATGCGAGCCGCGTCGACCCGGAAACGTACAGCTTGCAGCTGCTCGGCAGTCAATGAAGAGAGACCCGCAGCCTCAGTTGTCACCTGTCCGCCCGACTGCACCGGTCCCCGTATGTTCACGGCTTTGCCCTGCTGCACGATCTGGCCGTTTGCGTTAACCAGCACTGGCGTTACCTGGATATTCGACAGAGCCACCGGCGAACGGTTCTGTACGACCACCAGGTGTTCGCCGCTGGCACCCGCACCCAGACCAGCCGCTACGTACTTGCCCGGGTTCTGGGGCAGATCCAGCAGCAGTGCCTCGCGCTGCGCCTGCTCGCCGACGCTGCCCTGCGCCGAAGCGGCCGCCTGGTAATACTTCAGGGCTCCCGCCTGGTCGCCCCGGTCGCGCGAGATATTTCCCAGGAACAAGGCCGCCGGAGCCGTGGGCAACAGCTCCCAACTGTGGGTCAGCGAAGTCATGGCCTTTTGTTTGTCACCCAACCGATACTCCGCCACGCCGGCGCCCAGCCACGGTCCGAAGTATCCAGGGTTCAACGCAATGGCGCGTTCGTAATGCGGGAGTGCCTCGCGCTGGTGCTTCTCATTGAGGTCAATGTCACCCAGCAACTGGTGGAAACTAGCCTCGCGTGACTCAAGCCGTATAGCGTCGTTCGCGAGCGCGCGTGCGCTGGATGGATCCTTTTTCTGCAGCGCCGCCAGCGCCTGATCGTACTTGTCATAGGCCGGCTTCACCTTCAGCAGGGGTGCTATGCGCGCCGCATACCGTTCGGTGCCCATGTCACCGCCGTCTCCGAGTTGCTGCGCCGTCTCCCGATTTCGGGCCACCCGCTCTGCTGAAGGTGGATGCGAGGCAAACATCCCTTCGAGCCAATTTTCTTTGCGCCCTTCGGACAGGCGCACGAACGTTTCCTGCAGGGTGACTGCGGCACGCGGGTCGTATCCTGCGGCCTTCATGTAGCGCATTCCGTATAGATCGCTTTCCAGTTCCTGGTCCCGGCCATAGCGCGTCTGGACCAGCTGCGCGCCAACACCAGCCCCGCCCAGAACCAGTCCGGCCATTTGTTGATCGAGTCCGCCAATCGCAGCCCCCATCTGGGCAGCGGCCATTCCGGCCTGCAGCAACGTCCCACGCTCACTGGCTTTCGCCGCGTGCCGTGCCGCGGCATGCACAATCTCATGGCCCAGCACGGCGGCCAGCTCCGCTTCGCTTTTGAGCTCCACAAGCAGTCCACGATTCACGGCAATCTTTCCGCCTGGCAGCGCCCAGGCGTTGGGCACTGAACTGTTGAGCACCTTGAATTCGTATGGCAACTTGCGGTCCGAGACGGCCGCGAGCTTCTGGCCTACTTCGTTCACATAGACGGTCAAGTCGGGCAATAGCTCAAAGTCTCCGCCTTCGCTTTGCCGGGTGGGTGCGTATTGCTGCGCGCCCATCTGCAGTTCCTCCGTTTCCGAGACCAGCTGCAGCTCACGCTTGCCAGTGACGGGATTCACGCCGCACGCTGCCAGCAATAGCACAGCGGCGGCAATCGACATTACCCTTGCCGTACCGGTTGGAGTTTTCATTGGAGACCCTTTTTGAGCGTCGTCACGCAGCCAAACCCGGACATGCTCTCGCTGCCCGGGTTTGGCCTGCATGTGAAGAAGTCTTGTTTAAGGTTCATTCACCGCAATTGAATGCTAAGTGAACCGCGCAATTGAGAATACTGGCCGAAGCCGCAGCGGCCTGCAGGACGTGACCTACGAATACCGAACCTCACGGTCTAGAAGCTTGGTGCCCCGGGCAGGAGTTGAACCTGCGACCCCTCGCTTAGGAGGCGAGTGCTCTATCCACTGAGCTACCGGGGCATGAATAAATAGCGCCGCAGTTGCTACTGCCGCGCGCGGCGGCAATGATACCCGCACTGATGGGTATACAGGCCATAGCACTGGTGTTCGCGGGCGCAGGCGTGGGCGGCGTAGCGCGCTATTTCCTGTCGCTGCTGCTGAATCCGCTGGTGGCTGCGTTACCGATGGGAACCCTCGTGGCAAATGTGGCCGGCTGCGGCATCGCCGGTGGCATGCTCGCCCTGGTCATGGCGCGCCCTGTTCTGGACCCTTCAATCCGGCTACTGGTAATCACGGGCTTTCTTGGCGGGCTGACCACCTTCTCCACGTTCTCGCTGGAAGTGCTGTGGATGCTGGAATCGAAACAGCCAATGCTGGCAGCCGGCACCATTGCCTTGCATGTGGGCCTGTCATTGTTTGCCGCACTGCTGGCCTTCTGGGCCATGCGTGCGCTGCTGGCCTGACTCTTACCCTGCACCCTGGATCAGGGGTTGCAGCGCGGTGTTGACCGCCCCTTCGCTGACGGCCTGAGTGGTAAGGGCTCCGAGGCTGTCACGCGTGGACGCATGCCCATCCCATTTCGCCAAGGCACCAAGGATCTCCGCCGTCACGCTGTCGATCTGGGGTCGCAAGTCTTTCTCAAGGTCCAGTACCCCGGCAAACTGGTCAATGTCCTCGCGCTTCCAGCGTTCGAACAACTCGGTCTGCATGACCTTTGCTGCATTGACCTGTGCGGCGAAGATCTTTGCGACCAGCCCAGGTTCAATTCCCAGTGCGATACCGCGACCACGCAAAGATTCCATTTGTGAGCGCTCGCGCGGCAGGTCTTCAATGGGCGCCTTGCGATTCCATTTCCAGCGCGCCACCTCCGTCATCAAGGCCAGGCGCAGGTCGATAAGGCGCGCAAGTTGCGCCGGCGGCGATTGCGGACTCCCTGCCAATCGCGCGTTTTCCATCCACTGGGCACGCAGGCGCGCATAGGTGTGTGTCATATCCATCCTGTCGAGAGCTCGATTGATCTGAAGTCTGAGTGCCGGGTCTGGTGCCAGCATGATGCCCTTGCGCGCGGGTGCCCATTTGGCCGATGCCTTGGCCTGGCACAAACCTTGACCGCTTGCGGCCTGCAGTTGCGCTTCTACTGAATCAGTGATCATCACGTCTGCGCGCCGCGCAACGATTTCGTCGAATACAGTGCGATTATCCACATGAATCGTCAGCGATGCAGCCGGAAACTGCGCACGTGCAAACTGCTCGTTGGTGCCACCGGGATTCTCCACAAGCCGGGTTTCAGGACGATTGATTTCCGCCTGCGTATCAAATTGCCTCTCCTCGCCACAACGCGTCAGTGGCACCTTGAAATCGGTAGAGAAAGACTGCGAGAAAAGCTGCGTGCGTTCCCGCTCCGGCGTGATTGATATGCCGCCCACTGCGACATCAAAATTTCCATCCCCCGCATCAGCCAGCAACGACTTCCATGTGGTGGGCACGAACTCGGCGCGCAGTCCAAGCTCCAGCGCCAGGCGCCTGGCCAGCGCGATGTCTGCACCCACGTATGCGCCATGTCTGGCGTCGAAAACGGAGTAAGGCGCGTAGTCGCCAGTGGTGCCGATGCGCAGCACGCCGCGGGTGCGAATCTGCTCCCATGATGAGGCAGCGGATGCTGCAGTTGTCACTGCCGGCAGAAGTGCCAGCATCAAGACGAGGACAATTCGCATTTTCACCGGGATTTCTTGCCCTTACTTCTTTATGGCTATTGGCAGAACCGCGTCGATCAGCAGGACCATAACCATACTGGCCCCGAGCAATGGCATCGTCACACCCAGAGTGGCTGCGGCAAGCACTATCAACTTTGGCATGCGCCGGGGCACTCGCCGCGGCGGCGAGAGCCCGCGACCGGGTCTGCGCCGATACCAGCCCATGATCCCCGTCACACTCATCCATACCAGCGAAGCGGCTACCAGGGAATTGAACCACTGGTTCCAGCGTCCGAAGTAAGTGCCTTGATGCAGGTCAACGCCCAGCGCTACCAGGCGCGGGATGGTATCTGTTTCAGCCCAGGTTGACCGCTCGATCACTTCGGCATTTTTTCGATCGAGCTGCAGATAGATGTCGAAGGGAGAGCGTCCCGTCTGGCTCCTGACCTGGATTGCGCCTGCCTCGTTGGGCCTGATTTCCAGCCGCCCTTTGAGCCCGTTGCTCCTGGCCCTGCCGATCACCTGGTCCAATGTCGCGCGGGCGGAACCTTGATGGCTGCCATTGGTGCTTGCATGACCTGCATGCCCGTCGCCACCGGAAAAGAATGCAGCGCTGGGAGAACTCTGGTGCGTGAGTCGCTCCACCGCTCCGAGCACGGTGCCTCCCCAGAAGGATGTCCAGGGCAATGCAGTGAACAGGAAGGCCAGCACGACCAGTGCATACCACGCACCCACCGTGGCGTGCAGATCGCGCCAGAAAACCTTTGGGCCAGCATGCAGCCTCGGGTAAAGCACGCCTGCAAGGCCGGGCGACCGTGGCCACCACAGGTACAGGCCGGTCACGATCATTACAATCGCCCAGCCCGCGCAAAGTTCGAGCAGATTGCTGCCCCAGTGACCTAGAGGCCAGCCACCGTGCAGGCTGCGAGTCAGACCTTCCATCCAGCGCAGTGGGGCAACACTACCCAGCACGCGTCCGGATTGCGGATCGACAAAAGTCGGATAGGCGAGCTGGTTGGCGGCCGTAAAATAGAACGCCGTCGAGTATGACGCATCATCCTCGATCACGATCTGGCTGGGATGGGCACCCCGGTTGGCGGCAATCGCCGCCTGCAGCTGGGCCTCGAAGCTGACGGTGGTGGCATGTGGCGCCACCCGCAGCAGTTCCGGATGCATCGCCATGCTGATCTCGCGATGCCAGAGATATGTGACGCCGGTAACGGCCTGCCACAACACAAATGGCACGACAAGAAAGGCCGCCCAGAAATGCCACCGCCAGACCCGTGCATACAGCGCACTGGCCGGGGTCTGTGTCAGGGATTCCAGCTGAATCCTGCCATCAGGCTGCGTGGCGCGCCCGGATAGAGCACGGCTGCGTCTGGTGCAGAGAGATCCTTCACGGACAGTGTCGAGAAATAGTTTCGATCCAGCAGGTTGCGGACTTCACCGAATATCTCCCAGTTGCCGGCTGCAAATCCCGTGCGCAGCCCCAGTAAACCATAGGATCCGACACGATAGGTATTGGCGAAATCGCTGTAACGCCTACCTACCAGATCGAAAGTGGGTCCCGCGTAGAATCCGCTGACGTTGCGATACAGCAGTTCGCCGCGCACGACGTAATTCGGAGCGGCAGGCAGGGCGTTGTTGCCGTAAGCGGGATCGGAAGTAAATTTGAATTTGTTGAGGGTGACACTCAGCCGCGGTGCGATGCGATGGGTGGGGCCGCCTGGCAGCGCGAACTCAGCGCTCGCCATACCTTCCAGGCCAGCGTGCGTGGTGCCCTTGATATTGGTCGACAGGCTGTTACCTGGCGCAGCGGGATCGTCGATCGACAGAATCTCGTCATGGATGCGCGCGTAGTAAGCCGTCAACTCCCATCGCAGATTGGCGCGCTGCGTATCGCCTCCCCGGACTCCGGCCTCATAGACAATTCCGTGCATGGCGTCCAGCGTCGAATTGTCACCGCGCACATCATCCGCCAAGTCGAATGAGGTGGGCGGCTCGTAGGAGCGACTGACACTGGCAAAGGTTTCGAAGGCCGCACCTGATTTGCGGATCAATCCGATACGTGGGTTCACATCGCTGTACTGCGCCTTCTGCTGGCGCAGACCACCCGTGGCCGCATCAGTCGTACGTACATCGCGACCCGAAAGCACCAGCTGTGCGCCATAGACGGCCGTCCAGTCGTTGGCGAACTGCCAGTGGTCGACGACGAAGGCCTCCAGATTGTTGGATGCATTGTCGACCTTTTCGGTCAGCCCGTTGGCCTCGCCACCCGCGTTGCGATAGTTGCCCCCTCTGACGCTGCCGTTGGCGTAATTGAATCCCGTCAGCAGTTGATGCGCACCCAACTCCAGTCGATAGCGCAGCATCGCCCCCACATCTCGGTGATGGGTGTCCACCAGCAGGCTGTATACCTCCACCGGCTGGGCGGGCCCGGCACCATCAAAATCCACAAGGATCTTGTCCACAATAGGGTGGTAGAGCGATTGGTGCTCGTAAGACAGCCCGAACTCCAACATCCCACCAACCAGAAGCCAACTGTTGATGCTGGCAATGCGCCAGGTCTCGACGTCCTTCTGGTAGTTGCCGCCAACGGCTGCAGCACTGGCCTGATTGCGGTCGGCTTCCACCTGCGCACGGCTCAGTGCACCTGGCAACTGCTGGTCATTGTGCTGGTAGGTGGCGAACAGTCGCGATTCAAATGCCGGCGCAACCTTCCAACCGGCGTTGGCATATAGCGAGTAGCGCTGCTGTTCACTGTGATCACGGTAGCCATCCCAGTTGCGCCCTTCGACGGTTACCAGGCCATCAATGTTGTCTTCGACCGCGCCAGCCGAAAGCCGCAGGTTTGCCTGACCATTGCTCCCTCCATTTGCGTGAATGGAAACCGGCGCGATGTCGCGGGCCGTCGGCGAGTGAAAATCGATTGCGCCGCCCAGGGTGCTGGCTCCATAGGCGAGCGCGTTAGCGCCGCGTGCGATGACTGCGTAACGTGCCGCGAGCGGATCCACGATGCGGTTGTGGTTGTTGCCATCTGCCGTGGTCACTGCCAGACCATCCTGCAGCAGCTTGATCCCATTACCGTCGTAGTCGGTGGCATCCAGATTGGAACCGCGGCTGGAGAAGAACACCTCATCACCACCGCTGGCGCTCTCGGAGAAGAGCCCCGGGACATAGCGCAGCATGTCGGCGAGATTGTTGACGCCCCGCCGAGAGAGATCCTCGCCGTCGACTATGGTGACACCACCGGGGGTAATCGCCTGCTGCGATTCGAGCCTATCCAGTAGGCGCTGGCCACTGACCACCACCGTATCCAGACGATACTCGTTATCTGGCTCCCTGGCCTGTGCGCCTGCGGCGTACAACACGAAGGCTACCAACCCAGCCCGGGAAATCCCGCTCCTCAAACACACCTGGAAAGCCATATCAGAATTCTGCGCACCTGATGCAGGCTGGGAAAGTCGACTGAACTCATGAAATGCACTTGTAAAAGATGGCCTGCGTCACCTTAAACAAAAAAAGCCTGGAAACAGGGCCTCTTGCGGGCGTCAAGTGGCGGAAGGCAATCCAGCTGGTTTGCGGCTGCGCTGAATTTGGCGATTTTCTGCGTACACAAAGATTTGCTACCCACAAAGTTACCCAGGACATCAGCCCAACTCACGAACGGCTGACGGCCGAGCCGATTGTAGACCCCGAAATCTCCACGATCCTTAATTAGACCCCATCCGCGGCCTCAGCTAAATTAGCAGCTATCGCAATGTGGCCGCCGCGCGCTTGTTTAACACAACCGCCGCCAGGCCATCCTGCATTTCCCACCAAGCAGCACCGAAAGCACGCGTTGACTCGGACTGCTGTCATCCAGCTTGTGTCCATATACTGCATCTCGCCCTTGTCCCAAGGAAGGACATGAGCGCATTGGACCTGGTGATAGCCATCAAGGAAGCAACCTTATGAACCGTACCGCTCACCTCCTCCTGGGAATACTGATCGCCTGCTCGTCCGGTGTAGCGTGTGCACAGGTGCCCGCCGTCCTTGGCACCTGGAAGCTCAACGTCGAGGCATCGAGATTCCCCGGACCAGCACCGCAGACGCAGGTGCGCAGCTATCGACTTATAGATGACGGATTTGTGATTGGAGTGGCCGTCATTGTCGACGCCCAGGGGCGCCCGACGTTTTTGCAGTTTGCCGCGAGGCCCGACGGCAAGGACTACCCGGAGTTCAGCACCGACAGCGCGGCGAAATACCTCCGTGATGGCACGAAGCCGCCACGAACTTATGCGGAGATCCCTACGAGCGATCCCCTCAAGGTGAAGTGGGTCGACAAGCTGGGAGGCAAGGTGATTGTTTCCGGCGAGAAGTGGGTTTCGGCGGACGGGAAGAAAATGTCGTTTACGGTGTATGCCAAAGACGATTCTGGCAAGGAAGTTCAATCTCTGTTTGTCTTTGATAGAACCGGGACCTGAACGCGACAAGCTTTTCAGTAAGTGAGCATATCTTCATCCGCCACATGCTCTTCGATTGATCGCTGCCTCACCGGTCACTTCCTCGGCCGTGCTTGCCATCACAGCGGCTCTGACTCAGCGCGAAGTAATCCCGGCACTGAGAGTAGATTGAGCAGTGGCAGTTGCTACTCGGGGGATGTATGCCACGTCAGGAAATGTCATTCGGATACGAATCGGTCCGCGGCCCACGCCTTATGGGAATGCCGTTCCCATGGTAACCGAGACAGATATCAGCGTGTTCTTGAAGTCATGCTGGATCACGACTTGCTGCCACAATCCTACGATCTGTGGTTGAAAGAGGCCGAGGGAGTCCTGGAAAAGGCATTGCGAAAAGGACAGAAGCCCATTCGAGCCCACATCGATCCCGACCGGTTCCTCGCCTGGTGCCACGATAATGATCGGGTGCCAGACGGAGTGGCTCGAATGACCTACGCCGCCCACGTGGCGAGACTGAGCTTGCTGCCGGACCATACTGGATCCCGTCGAGTACACAACGACGATTTAGACTGAGAGGCGTTCCCAAGCCATCGCAGCGAAACAGTTACCAACTTCAGTACTTGATCCAGCGATCGGTCTCTCGCCTGAATCTATGTGTCTGTTCAGCCTGAAACGTACCGGAGACTGTCTGCCACGAGTGGCGCTCGACGTTGATGGAATTCTCGCTGACCCGCACAACGTTGAACGAGTTCACTTCCCCCCGGCTGCGGGTCGATGTTGCAGTTCCGGCTTGCACCGCCAGTGCAGCATAGCCGGGAAAGTCGTGCCGGCTGGACGTGTCACCCGCCTGGCTCCGATGGAAGTGGCCCGCAAGTAACAGATCGACGCCGCAGGTCGAAAATGCCTCCATCGCCTGGCGTGCGCGGCCAACCAATTTGACGTTGCCTGGTTCGTCGGGCAGATCAAAGGGGTGATGGGTGACGATGACCCTCGTGCAGGTTTCGGGCAAGGCCGCGAAGCGAGAACGGATCAATTCAATCTGCTCTTCGTTGATGCGTCCGCCCTTGAAGGTCATTGCCCGTGCCGTATTGACGCCAAATACTGCTATCTCGTCATCAATGAAGGACGGCTCCAGGTTTTGATCTATGCAGCGTTGATAGTTGTCGAATGGACCCAGGACCCGCTCCCACACCCTGTACAGTGGGACATCATGGTTGCCGGGAACCACGATCTGGGGCTTTGGCAATCGATTCAGAAACGCACGCGCCTGGACGAACTCATCGACCTTCGCACGTTGCGTCAGGTCACCCGACACAACGACACAGTCCGGCCCAAGGGCGTGCACAGTGGCGATCAACGGTTCGATGACCGCCGGATCGGTGCGACCGAAGTGCAGATCCGAAAGATGCACCAATGTGCGCATATTCTCAGCGGCCTTTCGCGCCCGGCGTCACCGCGCCGAGGACGGTAAGGCTGCCCGGGCGGATCCGATAGCGCAGTGGTGACGTCATGACAGTGATTTCCCCGTCGGTTGCAACGCGCAGATGCTGGTGGCCACTTTCCACGACGATCTCGGTTGCGAGCAGGGCGTCGAAATCCCGCGCCTGTTTCAATAGGCCTGCGAGGGCTCTCAGCGCCAGCTGCACCAGCCGCAGGCGACCTGATCGCTGTGTGGTGTAGAGGCTGAGGCGTCCACCGGTCAAGCTCACACGTTCGCCCAGCGCCAGGCCTTGCATTCGATATTCGTTGTTGCCGATGAAAACGATGGGGGTACGGCGTTGATGCTTGCGCCCATCCACTTCCAGAGAGACATTCAGAAACGGATACTTTCGAAGCGCCGCCACGGTGGCCCGCAAGAACGCCAGCCATTTGCCGCGGCCGACACGTTGTTGCTCCCGATCCCGCTCGTAAACGATGTCCGGGTAAAGGCCCAGGCTCGAGTTGTTGACGAATACGCGGCCGTTGACTTCGCCCACGTCGACTCGGAGCCGTCGTCCCGAGGCGATTTCCCGGACCGCTTCATCCAGGGCCAGGGGAAGCCCCAGATCCTTAGCAAAATGATTGAGGGTGCCCAGCGGCAAAATGCCCAGAGCGATGTCGCCGCCCGCCAGTGCTGCAGCAACCATGCTGACGGTGCCATCGCCGCCACCGGCGACGATAACATCAGCCTGCTGTGCAATTGCATCCTTGATCCTCGCGGCGATCTGTTCACCGCCTCGCGCAAGGTAAACCTCAGCGGGTATACCGGCAGACTCGAACAGTCCCTGCACGTGGTGGCTGAGCTCCTCATCGCTGCCGGAGCCAGAGGCGGCGTTAACGATCACAAAGATGCGGCTCATGGTGGTGATTCTCGCCATGTCGGCTCACGCTGAGTGACGAGCGCATCTGGCGTGGCGCCGGCTGTGCGCCAGAACGCGGCCAGTGCGGTCAGGCAAATCGCAAGCCAGGCGACCGCTTCAGCGAAGGCTGCACTCACGTCGCTAAGGTAGTGCACACCGAGGTACATCCGGGAAAGCGCAACGAGCAGGATCGCCAATGCCGCAGCGATCACAGCCAGAACCCGCCATGTGAGTGCCCGGGTGCGGCCGAACACCCATACGACGCCAAGTCCATAGAAAATCGTGCTGGCGGCAACGTGCCCGCTGGGAAAGCTGAAGCTCGTAAGGGTGACAATCGGGTCGGTGAAATATGGGCGGGCGCGATGGAATGCGAGCTTCATCAGCACGTTGAGGAGCATGCCCCCGCCCACGCAAAGCGCCAGCGTCCAAATGACGCGCCACTGCCGCTTTCTGTAGGCCACAAAACCGACAATGCTCGTGTAGCAAGTCAGCGCAACAGGCGAGTGAAGCTGCGACACCAGCAACATCCAGCGTGTCACGCCGACGCTGGCGTGAAGATGCAGCCACTGCGCCACACGTTCATCCAAAAGGGTCAGGCGATCGTTTGTCACAACGTCTTCGGCAATCGAGCCGAACAGCCACGCGGAGGCAACGAGGAGCAACGCCGCACCGCCCAGCTGGATTGTTAAGCGAGCGCGCGCCGACGTCCCGGGAAGGTCAGGCACGCGATCGGGCCATTTTCAGGTTGCGATTCGTCCTTAGTGCCGCATTTCGATTTCTGGCGTTGATCACCAGCTTCAGCGCGATTTCGCCTTTAGGAATCCAACGACAAGCATTACCAATCCGATAAGCGCAATCAAATGGATGGCCCCAAAGGTAACCTTTACAGCGAGCCACAAGATGAGCCACAGCACGAGCAACGCTATTCCAAAAACTTTCAGTATTCCCATGGCTTCAGCATATGGGGCGGTGCCCCCCCAAGGGAGAAGTGAGGCGCGTTTCACGTCGTAGTCGGCGTCCTACTTTTCCTGCTTCGCTGGGGTTGCCTACGGCGCTCCGGTCAGGCTCACGGTTGCGACCGCACCCCGCTGGCATTTGCCGCAGCCCTCAACTAAGTTTAAGCGGTGATTGGGACTAAGACTTTCGGCTCCGCCGCACGAATAGGCATAGTTCTTTGTGCCGTGTCGGCTGGGCTGCATCCCCTGGCAGCTGCCGAAGAAGTCGGAGCCATCGCAGGTCGCTGGATTACGTTTGCTGGGGCACTCCATCAGAAGCGCGCAGTTATCCAGATTGTTCGCACTGGCGCCATCGTCACCGGCCGGATCGTGGATTTCTTCCCTAAACCGGGCGAGGACTCGCACCCAATCTGCCTTACGTGTCAGGGCGCGGACCAAGGCCTCCCCATACTGGGTCTAAAAATTCTGGAGATGGTAGAAGAGGCAGGTGGCCACAGCTTCCGCGGCACTGTTTTCGACCCCGAGGAAGGCCGCACCTACCGTTGCGTGGCAACGCTACAGGCTGATGGCAAGCAATTGCATCTACGCGGATACATCGGAATTGAGCTGTTCGGACGTAGTGAAACTTGGGTCCGCCTTGAATGACTTTTCGTTGCAAGCTATCCGCGACTTCCCGGGGCGTCGGGACGGCAGCAACGAAAAAGGCCCAGAAACTGGGCCTTTTTGGTACATCCTGGGATGTTACTGGAAGCTGCTGGATCTCAAATGGTGGAGCGGAAGGGGATCGAACCCTCGACCTTCGCATTGCGAACGCGACGCTCTCCCAACTGAGCTACCGCCCCACGGCAGGCGCCGTAGTCTAGGGAAGCACCGGCCCGCCCGCAACGACTACCGGCGCTTCGCTGCGCACTTCAACCGTGAGGCTGCGGCGCAGGCGGCACGGCTGGGGCCACGGGAGCAGCTGCGCCCGGCGGCGGCGGCGCGTTTTTCGCCTCGATGGCCTGGGACACCACGTAGGCCCTGACCGCCTCGGCGTCTGCAGCGCTGATGCCCTTGGCGAAGGACACCATGCCGTTCTGGGTCAATGCGCCGTCAATGACTATGGCCTTGAAGGCATCGGCAGTACCCAATGCACCGCTGTAGCGCAGGTCCGGGAAGGTCCCGCGGCTGAGCCCGTTGGAGCCGTGACAGGTGCTGCAAAATCGTCCATACACCTGTTCACCATGGCTGATGACTGCAGCGGTACCAAATGCCGCAGGCGGATTGAGCACCTGCGCAGGAAACGGCACCTCGTCAGGAAGCCTTTCGGTAGCGCCGAGCTTGTACACCAGCAGTCGCGAATAATTGGGCGCGTAGTAGCTGCCGGTCTGGCGGAACCCGCCCACTACGGCAACGTACTGCTCACCGTCTATTTCATAGGTGATGGGGCCTGCCAAGGTGCCCGTTTGCGTATCGGTGCGCCACAGTTTGGTCCCCGTGTCGGCGCGATAGGCCGCGAACTCATTGTTGGAATTGCCGGCAAACACCAGACCCGCAGCGGTGGCCAGCGTGCCACCACTGCGACCATTCTCCACCGGCGCACGCCATCTTTCCTTCTGCGCCACCGGATCCCAGGCCACGAGGTAACCCAGGCTTACGGGAGGCGTCTTGAGCTTGCTCATCATCTCCTGGTTGCCCGCGAAGCTGATCGACAGCTTCTGGCCCATGGGATTGTCATCTTCATGCGTCGCCACGTAGGCGTAGCTGCTCTGGGTTACAGGTATGTACACCAGGCCCGTCAACGGACTGAATGAGATGGGCACCCAGTTGTGCGCACCACCGTAATACGGACTGACCAGCGCGCCCTTGCCGGTCTTGCCGTAGTTGGCCGCTGGGTTGACGACGGGGCGCCCGGTTTTCTTGTCTATTCCCTTGGCCCAGTTGACGCCTTGCACATAAGGTTCGGCAGACAACAATTTCCCGGATGTGGCATCCAGCACATAGAAGAAGCCGTTTTTGGGCGCCTGCATGACCACATGTTGTTTCTGGCCATTGATATCCAGGTCAGCCGTCATGAGCTGCGAGGTGTTGTCGTAGTCCCAGCTCTCGCTGGGTGTGGTCTGGTAGTGCCAGACGTATTTTCCTGTGTCCAGGTCAAGCGCAACGATGGACGACAGGTAAAGATTGTCCCCGCCACCGGGGGAGCGGATCTCTGCAGGCCAGGGCGCGCCGCTGCCGGTGCCGACCAGGACAAAATTCGTGGTGGGGTCGTAAATGATCGAATCCCATGGAGCGCCGCCACCGCCGGTCTTCCACCACTGCCCCTTCCACGTCTTGGCCGCAGCTGCCAGTTCAGGCGTCTCGAACCCATCGGCTGGATTGCCCGGCACTACATACCAGCGCCAATCGAGCTTGCCGGTGGTTGCGTCGTAGGCAGAGAGGTAACCGCGCTGGCTGAATTCGGAACCGCCCTGCCCGATCAGCACTTTGCCCTTGGCCACGCGCGGCGCGCCGGTGATTGCATATGGCTTGCCCGGCTCGATGGTCAGCACATCCCAGATCACCTTGCCGGTGGCCGCATCCAGCGCGATCAATCGCGAGTCGACGGTTGCGAGATACAACTTGCCCTGCCATGCAGCGACGCCACGATTGACCACATCGCAGCACGCATTGACCGCCCATTCGCCCGGCACCTTGGGGTCATACTTCCATAGTGGCTTGCCCGTCTTGGCATCAAACGCGTACACCTTGCTCCAGGCCGTGGTCACGTACAGCGAGCCATCTATGACCAGGGGCGTGGATTCCTGCCCGCGACGGGTGTCGAAATCGGCAAACCAGGCAAGACCCAGTTGCGTGACATTTTCAGGAGAGACCTTGGTCAGGGCGCTGAAGCGCTGTTCGCTGTAGTCGCGTCCATGTGACAGCCACTGTCCGGCATTGGCCGTATCATTGACTGCCTGCATGCGTGCTTCATCCACCTGGGCGCGCGGAGAGACGGCTGCAGCAACGGGAGGTGCTTCTTTTTTGGGGGCACAGGCTGTCAAAACCAGCGCAGCCATGCAGCAGGTAATCAGGCGGACATTCACCACGCGGACATTCATGAGACTTCCCCGTTTTCGAATTGCGGGCTATTTTGTGCCGCTGTGCGTCAAAACACTATCTTTTCACCCGGACGATAACCCATGTACTACGAACCAGGCCGCACCCCACATGGCTTGCCATTCAACCCCTTCAAGGCCTGCATAGTGCCGCGGCCCATCGGCTGGATATCGAGCACCAGCCCTGATGGCATCGACAACCTGGCGCCGTTCAGCCAGTTCCAGATGGTCAGCTATGACCCGCCCACATTGATGTTCAGTGCCAATCTCAATAGTCGCGGCCAACGCAAGGACACCGTAGTCAACATCGAAGCCCATGGTGAATTCGTGTGGAACATGGCGACCTGGGCGCTGCGTGAACAGGTCAATCTCACCTCCGAGGAACTGGCGACAGCTGTTGACGAGTTCCAATACGCCGGACTGGAAAAGTCCCCATCACGCCTGGTGCGACCGCCGCGTGTTGCCGCCTCGCCTGTGCACTTTGAATGCCGCCACCTGCAAACTGTGCACCTGGAAGGCAACACCCCTACCGGCACGGTGGATGTGATCTTTGGCACGGTTGTGGCAATCCATATCGCGGATACCGTGCTGCTCACCAATGGCCGACTCGACATCGAAGGCATCCGCCCATTGGCCCGTCTGGGCTACCACGACTACACCAGCGTGCAAAGCGTGTTTGAAATGAAGCCGCGCGGCTCCCCCGCAAGGCTGGCTGGCCTCGAGGGTTCTCCGGAAAAAATGGCGACGGCGCTGGAAGGTCAACCACCCTTGGCGGGACACACCGGCGGCGCCTGATAGTCGATGCCGGTCAACCGGAAATAGTTCTCACCCAGGGCGATATTGCGAAACGCGTCGTCATCCAGGAACTTCAATGCACGGGAAGTGACCTCCAGTTCATTGGCGTAGTTGCTGTATTTCTTGGTGCCCGCGGCCACGAAATCCGAGCCCGGCAGGATGCGCGTGGAGTATTCGTTGAAGAACGGGATGAACAGCTCGCCCCACTCGTGATAGGCGTTGTAGATCGCGTCCCAGGAAATGTCGAGGCTCAGTTTTGGATATTTATCGAGCAGCCGTTTCATGATGGCAATGTGCTGGCTGACGTCCATGTTCTCGAGCTCTTTCGACAGCCCCATGTGCGCCCACACAATCTTGTTGTCCGGGTATTTCTCCAGCACGTGCTGCATCAGCGGCAGGAATTGCGTGGGGTTGGCGTCATTGCCCAGATCAGAATGCAAGGTCACGGGGATATTGCGTTCACGCAGACTTTTCATGAACGGCGCCCAGGCATCGATGCTCTTGAGCGTGGCGGGCTGCGCCAGGTTGCCCAGCAAGGCCTGCTTCTCCACGTTCAACTCCCCCGCCCACGTGAACATGCCGGGAAATTCCTTGTCGTAGAGGGCAATCATCCTGGCTGCATCCTCAGGATGCGCCAGGTCGATGAATGTCATGGACAACGTCACATGCAGGTTGGGGTGCTTGTATGCCGCCATCTCCATGCCATTGACGAAATCGTTTTTGATGCTGGGCAGCGCGGCAGTGCCTTTGCACTCAAGGTAGTAAGTGCAACCGGAATTAAGGTCCAGCACCTGGCCGATGCCGAAATAATTGACGAACCGCACGCCCAGTTTGTCAAGTACGCGAATAGCTCCTCCGGGGGCAGCGCCGGCCCACCGAAGGTCGCGGATGAAAATGCACGTCGACAACCGGCGTGTACGATTCAGTCTTGCGGTCGAAACACTGCGGATTCTGGTTGGATTTCGCGAACGACTCGAGGCTGCGCCGTGACGGCGGCAGCGACGCCGACGGCGTGGCGGGATCAGCACTGAGATCGTATTTGCCGGGGGGCGGCGTTGCGGCGGCCGGCGTGACAGCGACTCTCACCGGCGGCGTGGCCGGTGCACAGGCGCCCAGGGCCAGGAACAACGATACGAAAACGAGGTCTCTGCGCATGGACATGTGAGCTCCGGGTGCCTGCCGCCCAGAATATACGCCAACGGGAAATTCTCCCGGTGTCGACTTGCCAATCGGAAGGCGCGCTGACACAGTGAAAGCCATGCGCACAATACGAAAGACGCTCAATGGTGCCCCGGTCGGCGCAGTCCTGGTCGTCCTGTTGTCAGTGATGACATCTGCACGGGCTGCAGACAGCTTCCAGGTCTTTGTCAGCAACGAGCGCTCTGGCGACATCACCGTGATCGACGGCCTCAGTCACAAGGTCGTGGCGACCATTCCCGTGGGCAAACGGCCGCGCGGCATACACGCCAGCCCCGACGGCAAGACTGTCTACGTGGCGCTCAGCGGCACGCCCATCGAGGGTCCGCCTGAGCTGGATGCCAATGGCAATCCGGTGTTCAAGCGTGACCAGGATGACGATGACGACGTGGCCTCAGACAAGTCGGCTGATGGAATCGGCGTTGTGGATGTGGCGACCCGCAAATTGACGAAGAAGGTTTCTGTGGGTTCCGATCCGGAAGAGTTTGATCTCAGCCGCGATGGCACGCAGTTGTACGTCTCGAACGAAGACGTGAAGACCGCCAGCTCGGTCAACATTGCAAATGGCAAGGTCGAACACATAGTTGCCCTGTCGCAGGAGCCGGAGGGAGTGGCCGTCAGTCCCGACGGCAAGAGCCTGTTCATTACCTGCGAAACCGGCGGCGACGTGTTCGTGGTGGATACCGCTACGTTCAAGATCACGGGCCATGTCAAGTTGGGGCCCAGGCCACGCAGCGTTGCCTTCATGCAAGGCGGCAAGCTGGCAGTGGTACCTTCTGAATCCGCTGGCAGTCTCTATGTCATCGATACGGCCCAGATCAAGGTGGTGAAGACCGTCGCCCTGCCAAAGGGATCACGACCCATGCGCATTCGGGTCTCGCCCGATGCCAGCAAGCTCTACGCGAGTACCGGTCGCGGCGGCACGGTGGCAGTGCTGGATGCCAACAGCTTCGCACTCCTCGACAACATCAGTGTGGGCAAGCGCCCGTGGGGCATTGCATTGTCGCCGGATGGCAAATACCTGTTCTCGGCCAACGGACCTTCCAACGACGTATCGGTGGTGGACCTCAGCACCAACAAGGAAGTTGCGCGGGTGAAAGCCGGCGACAGTCCCTGGGGCATCGCCATCGTCAAGACTGGCGGCTAGAGAAAGCCTAGCGGTCGATCACGTAGGTTTGCTGCGCAATCACGCTGCGCGTGAGGCCTTCCTTGTACACGCGTGCGCGCAGCACCGCGGGCCCCTCAACCCGGATCGGTCCTTCATAGTGCGCATCGCTGGGTCCCGGCGCACTGCCGTCCAGCGTGTAGCGGATGTCGGCGCCGGGTTCGCTGCTGGCCAGTGACACCGTGACCGGCCCGTTGAAGTTGCCACCGCCGGGCTGCATGGTGGGTGGCGGGAGAACGTCCCGCCCCGGCAGGCTCAGTATCCATTGGCGTATCACCGCCACGCCCGTGGCATCGATGACGTGGCGCGCCAGTGGCGGCATGCGGATATCGTCGTTGGTGTCAATGCGCAGCAGCGCCATGGAGCGCCAGGGATCATGCGGGGAGATGACGCGCGCGCGGTCCACGCCCTGGTCGATCAGCACCGGCCCGTCGATCAACCGCTGTGCGACCAGCGGTGTTTCATAACGCGCATCGAAGTTCGCGACCGTACCTCCGGGACGATGACAGTGCGCGCAATTCACATCGAGCCATGAGCGCGCACGTTCTTCGATGCTGCGATTCGTATCGTTCGGCCGCGCCAGCGCCGCAAACGAGGGAATATCCTTCTCCTGCACATCGGGCGAGAACAGTCCCAGGCGGATCCACCGGCGCAACTGGTTTTCCACCACGCCATCCGGATAGCGAAGCTCGCGATTGAGCTGGCGAGTCTTGGGCCCCAGCACCCCTTTTGTGTGGCTGTTGTGGCAGACCAGGCAATCCTCGCGGCTGGGGTAGTACCAGGTTTGGCTGTGAGTGTCATCGGCATTGCGAACTGCCACCTCTTCGGTCAGCCCCGCGGGCGCAAGCAGGTCGGCATCGCTGAGATCCGCGCGCCATTTATAAGTCACGCCATAAACCCCACCATTGCGATCCAACACGAGCAGGCGTGTTTCGAGCCTTTTCGCGGGCAGCTCGAAAGTCTTCACGAAAACCGTGCCTGGCGGAAACCCCCATTCGCCTTCTTTCGAGAATGCGACCTTGGCCTGTGGAATTGCCACGTAGCGCGACTTGTCCGCCCCATCGGACCAGAATGAAATCAGCAGCTCGTAGGGAAACAGGCCCGGTGCAGGTGCCAGCTTGCGCACATCGGTGAATGCCCCGGTTTGCGACAGCAGAGCTGGCATGGCCCCTACCGAAGTCTCGGGCATGTTGAGGTAAGGTCTGGAAGACGCGCGGCCTGCGGGAAACTGTTGGCCAGATTGCGGAATTGTGACCGTTTGCGCGGGGGGCGCAGGCGGCCCTTGCCCGACACAGCCAGCAGCAATCAGGGCGGTCATACAGACAACGGCGCGGTGTTTCATCCCCCCCAGTTTATCTGGATATGCGGCCGCGCTTATTGGCCGAAGGCGTAGCGCACTCCAAACCACCCGGCGCGCGGGGCTCCCGGCGCGAAGAACGTGGAACCCAAGAGCGGCCGCTCACCGTCAACAACGGGCCCGGCAAATGGCCGGGCCACAAAATTGCCCTGGCTATTGAAGCCGGTGGTGCCCAGCTGGGCTGCCGTGTAGTACTGGTGGTCGAAAAGGTTATTGACCTGGGCAAACAGGGTCAGCGAGCCGATGGGCTTGTATTGCATCCCGAGGTTGACCACGCCATAGCCGGCGCTCCTGCCAGATCCCAGGTAATAGACGCCATCGGGTTGATGGGCGTTATTCTCGTTGCCACGCGCGTAGGAATCCGAAACCGCGAGAAAATCCATATTGGCCGATAGCCGCGGCAGGATCTGCCAGGCGGCGTAGGCCTTGAACAGGTGTTGCGGTACCAGGGGAATTCGGTTGCCCGGCGCCACATCGATGGTGCCTTCAAACCCCGGGCCTTCTGCATTGGTGCTATTGCCCCCACCCAGTACTTCCTCCTCGCTGCGATAGGTCGCATCGAGGTAGGTGTAATTGGCGCCGACGGTCCAGGCGCCGAAACTACCGTTTGCTCCCAGCTCTACGCCCTGGCGACGGGTCTTGCCGAAGTTGCGGAAATAGCCGAAGCCAGAGGTATCGTCGGCCACGAACATGATGTCGTTGCGATTGTCGGCACGGAACACGCCCAGGTTCCAGGTCACCATCTGCGCCCATCTGCCGCGGATTCCGGTTTCGAAGGTCTGCGTTACCACCTGGTCCAACGGTGGATCGCCGGCCATGGCATTGGGCAGTCGACAGGGGTTCTCCGGATCGGCGCAGCCCAACTCGATTGCCGAAGGTGCACGGCTGCCCTGGTTGTAGCCAAAGTACGCGGAGAATGTATCGCTGGGAGTAATGACTATGCCGGCTGCGGGGTTGAAGCGGCCAAAATTGTGGATCGCAGTCAGCGTGCCCTTCTCATCTTCTGCCGTTACGCCGTCGACATTGTCGATGTGCGTGTGGTCGTAGCGGCCGGATACGGTCAACAACATGATTGGCGAAAGCTGCAGGGTGTCGCTGAAATAAGCGCTGTATATGCTGGTCTTGCCGATCAGGTCCACACGCGCATCGAAGGCACTCTGCGAATCCTGCGTGCCATCGGCGAAGGCGCCCGGCCCGTCCGCGTGATCGACGCCCCGCTGCGCAGTCAGATAGCCGAATTGCGAGGACTGCATGAAGTGCGCGCGGCTGTCGAGCAACGCGGCACCCAGGGTGAACAGGTTGGCCTTGCCTGCCAGCGCCGCCTTCCACGATGCCTGGCCTGAAAGCCCAGCGTCATGCTGGTCGGTGCCGGTGCGATTGGCCAGTCCGTTACATTTCTCGTTGGGCTCGGTATTGAGCAGGATGTTGGCAATGCAGCGCCACTTCGGAAACGGCGTGTTGTCCTGGTTCTCGCCGCTGGTTGGAAAGCCGGTGTACCCCGCGGCAGCCAGCACGGCCCGTTCCGCTGCATCGGGTTGATACAGATCCCCGCCCAGCGAATCATCATTGACATCGCCGTTGAAGGTGTTGGTGCTAATGTTGCGGAAATAACCGTTGCCGGACAGCGTGATGCTGTCGCTCAGTTTATGCGACGCGACCAGGTTAAGCAGCCATGCTTCATTCTCCGTGTTGTCCGGCTTGGTGTACACGCTGGCATGGTCGTTTTGCAGGAATTGCAGATCCTGCAGGCCATTGCCCGTGAGATCCGTGTTGGCGTATGAGCCGCTAAGCCCCACGTTGGTGGTATCGCTGCGCCACCCCAGCTTGCCGAATATCTGCGCGGCATCAGTGGCTGAATCTTCACGCCAGCCATCGTCCTGCAGCTTGTTGGCAGTGCCGTACCAGTTGAAGCCGGAATCCGAATGACCGCCGGCTTCGACCTCGACCTGGCGTCGCGCATTCGAACCGTAGCGCAGACCCACTGCATAGCCCGGGAAGTCGAAGCCGTCCTTGGTCTTGAGTGACAGTGCGCCGCCCAGCGTATTGAGACCGAACAGCGGATTGGACCCGGGCATGAGTGTCATGGTCGAGATCGCCTGCGTGGGGATCAGGTCCCAGCTCACCACGTCACCAAATGGCTGGTTGATGCGCACGCCGTCCATATACACCGACAGGCCCTGTGGAGTTCCCAACAGCGGCGAAGCCGAGTAGCCGCGATAGCTGACGTCCGGTTGCAGCGGATTGTTCTGCACATCGTTGACATAGACGCTGCCCAGCGCGCGCTTCATGTACTCAGTCAGATCCAGCGCATTGCTGCGCCGGATTTCTTCCGCGGTGGCTGACTGCACCGGTGCGGCAACCTGGTCAGCATTTACCTGGGCGCCGGGCAGGGGCGAGACGCCCACCACCACCATTGCAGGCAGTACAGATTCAGTTGCAGCTTCGGCGCAGCGCCCCGGCATCGCGATCAGGGTGGACCCAATGGTGGCGGCAATGGCGGCCATCATCTGGGCAGCATTCAAGCGCTGCCGCACGGTGCGTAAATCAGGGTGCGTTTCAGTGCTTCAACGCGTCGTATACCGGATCGGGTTTCTTGGTATATGGCGAGTGGATGTAGTACGGCGCAGCGGTGAACGTGGCTTCGATCGCCGTGATCATTCCGTTCTTGACCTTGAACGACTCAAGAAACGACCATGTCTGCGGCTCTCGAAAAGCGGACTTTGACTTGGTTCCATCTGTCAGCGGGACCTCGTCCATTACGCCTTTGTGGTCTATATAGCCGCGGCACATCACCGCCGAGCGCTCTTCGTCCACCAGGGAGCAGTCGCGATCGCGCACCCGGTTGTTGAAGCCGTAACGGCCACTCTTGAAGCCCTTCTCGATATCCGGAAACTGCAGGCCGTTTTCGTTGCGTGTGGCGGTGGGGGCAAAATGCGCGCCGCGGATCTCGCCGTTATTGTTTTCCAGTGTGGAAAAGTAAGCGAGGGCCTGGGCCTTGAGCTGCTCGCGCGTAGCCCGCTCGGCAGGCGGCACGATGCGCGTGAATTCCGGATCGCGGGGATTCTTGTAGACGTCGCCGAAGGGCGTCGGTGGTGAACTGAGGTTGCGCTTGGTGGATAGCACATGCTCGATCTCCGTGATCTGCCCGCCCTCGACACGCAGCCGGATGGCGGCATAGGTCTGGGTGTCGGTGCTCTGCAGCACCGTGGTGTACATGCCAACCTGTCCAGTCTTCGGATCCGACAGCACCAGCGGCGTGCCGACGGCTTGGCTCACCGTATCCCAACTGCCGTCTGGAAGGGTCATCTCCACGTTGTTCTCGACGAAGCGCACCCGCTTCGAGAACGGAGCCAGCTTCACATTGTGCGCCAGCCAGGCCGCGTGATATTTCGCTGCGATCTGCTCGAGGCAGGCCTTGTCGCAAGTGGCGGCAAATGCAGGGCTCGCCGCAAGCACTGCTGCAGCCATGGCGAGGTGGCCCAGGGTAAGACGAAAATGAATGGTACGCATGAAGCCTCCCTTGGCCTAGGCCAAAGCCACGACCTGAATTTCGACGCGATATTCCGAAGTAACCAGCTTGGCCTCGACAGTAGCGCGCGCCGGCTTGTTGGCAGGTGACACCCAGGCTTCCCATGCCTTGTTCATCTGGGCAAATGTGGCGATATCAGCCAGGTAAATCGTCGCACTTACAATGCGCTCCTTGCCCGAACCTGCGTCAGCCAGCAGACGGTCTATCTCCCCCAAAACCTGGCGGGTCTGTCCCTCTACATCCGCCTTGGGATCGGGCGCAACCTGGCCCGCGAGGAATACGAAACCATTGGCCACCACAGCCTGCGACATGCGCGCACCGGGTTCGAGTCTTTTGATGGGCATTCAGGCGACTTTGCTTTGCGGAGTTTCAAACAAGTCGCGGTCGGCATCGCGCAGTGGCAGCATGAGCAGCAGGACCACGCCAACCAGCGAGCCGATGGTCATGACCAGCGAAACCGGCATCAGATGAGCGATTAAGTGCCCCTTCTCAGTGCCCGTACCACCGAACGCCGTGAACAGGTACCCGGCCACGATGGGCGAACCTGCTGCACCAGCCCGACCGATACCCAACGCGAAGCCGGTTCCGGTGGCGCGCGCGTAGGCCGGAAAGCCGCGGGCAAAGGCGGCGTAGAAACCCACGATCGCGGCATTCAGGAAAAACATCTGTAGAAAAGTGGACAGACGCCAGTAGTTCAACGTGTCATGGCCCATGCCAAAGTAGGCTACCGCCCCCGCTCCCAGTACCATGCAGGCGATGGCCGGACCCTTGATGTCCCACTTCTTCAGCAGGAAGCCGAAGAGGAATCCCCCGATGGCACCGCCAATATTGGCCCAGGTCAGCGTGCTGGCAGCCTCCGGCTGGGTATAGCCCGCGTCGGAAACGATCTTCACCGCAAATTTCAACACGTAATAGAACGTGAAGGTATGCACCATGTAGCCCAGCGCGAGCAACCAGGTGACCTTGCGCAAACCAGGCTTTGACAGGATGTCGGATACCTTGGGCTGGAGACCCGCCTTGATCTGTGGCAGCGCATCGATGGCGGGCTGCATCAGCGCCCGCAGCGAGCGGTTGATACGCGCCAGTGCATCCGGCTTCTGGCGGGCCGCATGGAATGCAGGGGTCTCAGGCACCAGTAATGCGACCAGTGGAATCATGACCGCTGTGCAGACGGCTCCGAACATAAACACCGCGTGCCAGTCGTGGACCTTGAGCAGCCATAACTGCGCCGCAAAGCCGCCGATGGTGCCGCCCAGCGGATATCCGATGACATACAGCGCCATCGCGAGACTGCGCGAGGCGCTGCTGGTGGTCTCGGCCGTGACGGCGTTGGTGGCGGCCAGCATGCCGCCAATGCCTATGCCGGTGACGAGGCGGATAAAGAACATGGGCTGCGGACCCGTTGCCAGGGCCGCCGCCGCGTACATTCCTATGGCCATGATCAGCAGACAGATCAGCATGGTGGGCTTGCGTCCGATCTTGTCAGCCAAGCTGCCCAGGAAGATGGATCCAAAGCCCATGCCGATGAGATCCGCGCCCAGCACCCAACCCAGAGCCGACGAGTTCATGCCCCAATCCTTGGAGAACCCCGCTGAGGCCAGCGCGCTGGAGAGCACGTCGAAGCCGTCGAGCGCGTTCAAGAACATCATGAGCACGACGACGACCCACTGCCGCACACTCATGGGGTTGGCGTCGATCACCGCGATTGGATTGGTTCCACCAGAAATGCCTGCCATGTCTTGTTATCCTTGGTGAAGGCCGGATGCATTAAGTCCAATCGTGTTCGCAACACCGATATTCACGATTTTTGGTACTCCCCCGGTCAAGTTTGGTGGCACTTATTAGCGCGCCTGCCTGTGGTCGAGGATAACATAGGGTTTTGTGGATCACAGGAAGCTGGTCCAGGCACACTGCACGATGCAAGAAGACAGTCGACTGGTCAAATTGGTACTGGGCAATCTCGCCGCGGAGCCCGAAGGGGTGCGTCGGCGCCTGCTCGCCACCATTCCCCAGTCACCGCCGGCGCTGGTTGTCACGTCGATCACCATTCTGCTGATCTGCATTACCACCGTGCTGATCCGTCCCACGTTGTGGACCTGGTTCTGGCTGGGCATCTCGGCCGTGATCGTCGCCTGGCGCATTTTCTACCCCGCACTTCGCCAGCGCCTGGGCCACAAAGTGCCCCTGGCCGGAATCATGGCTACCAGCGCGCTGCTGTTCATCACCTTCGGGTTTGGTTGCGCCGGCAGTATCGCCACCGGTGATGGCGCGCTGACCGCCATGAGCGTGGCCGCTGTCATGGGCATGGTGGCTGGCCTGGCCACCCGATGGGCGGCCTTGCCGCGCGCCGCGATATCCACCATGGCGATGACTGCGCTGCCTCCGGTGGCCACACTCGCGCTGCAAGGTGGCGCAAGCGTGCTGGCGGCAATGTGCGTGGCCTCGGTGGTCACATCCGTCGCGGCCTATACAGTGCAGAACCATGAAAACCTTCTGGCTGCGTTGGTGGGAGAGGAAGTCAGCGTCAGGTTGGCGCGCACCGATCACCTGACAGGCTTGCCCAACCGCATTGAACTGGATGTGCGGCTCAAGGCGGCGTGCCTAGCCTTGCCCTCGGGCAATTCTCCGCGTGCCGTGGGGTTCGCCCTGCTCTATCTCGACCTCGATGGATTCAAGTCCATCAATGACGTGCATGGGCATGCCACGGGTGATGACTTCCTGCGCCGCGTTGCCGGCTGTCTCAGGACCACCATTGGACCGGACGCGTTCGTGGCAAGAATTGGCGGCGACGAGTTCGTGATATTGCTGCCCGACGCCGATGAACTGGCCGCGCGCGCCGTGTCGCAGGATGTCATCGAGGCCATTTCGCGTGAGCACAGCCTTCCCGATGGACGCCGCGCGCGCGTGGGCTGCAGCGTCGGGCTATCCCTTGCGCCTGCACAGGGCCGTGAACCAGAAGTGTTGCTGGCGCGGGCGGATGCCGCGCTCTATGCAGTCAAGAACCAGGGCAAAGGCACCACCGGAGTGTGGCGCACGCTCAGTTCATGAGCGCGCGCCCCGGCCAGGGTTGAAGCCCGTGGATCAGGCCGGCAGGAAACAGTAAGCGCAGATCTTGTTGCCGTCCGGATCACGCAGGTATGCGGCGTAAGCGGTGGGTGTAAACGATCTCGGGCCCGGTGCGCCTTCGTCCTTGCCACCATTGGCCACGCCCGCCTTGTGGAATTCATTGACTGCAGCGCGGGTCGGGGCGGCAAAGCCTACCGTGCCTCCATTTGCAAAACATGCCGGCTTGCCATCGGCTGGCTTGGTCAGCAGGAATTCCGGACCATCCTTGCCGTAAAGAAATGCGTTGTCTCCCATAGGGCCCAGGTTGTTTACGCCCAGTGCGCCAAGGGCTGCGTCGTAGAATTTTTTTGACTTGGCCACGTCGTTCGCGCCCACTGCCACATGTGTAAAGATCGCCATATCCATCCCCTTCTTGGTTTGTTCAAATGACCTACGAACCCAAAATCCTTATTTATTTCCCTGCGCCGCGAGGGGCGCGCGGCGGCAACGTGCCGCCCTCAGAGAGAATCTTCATGTTGCTGAGCGCGCGTTCAAGCCGGCGGTCGCGCATAACGTACCGAGGGTTACGAACAGTGCTGCCTTGCCGAACTGATTTCCCATGAACGCTCCTTGAATCACCCGCCACTGAAACCTGCGAACCGGCATGTGCCGGAAGGCCGGGGATTGTAACCAGCCGCGCCTCCTGCCAAGCCGGATTCGTGCCGGGTTATGCTGGCGACATACGAAACGCACAATAATCAGGGGGAGAGCAATGCGAAGGCTAATGAAGTGGGCGGCGTGCGGTGCACTGGTCATCATCGCCGGTTCCGATTCCGCACTCGCGCAGGTCGCCTGCGATCGGGCCTGCCTGGGTGGAATGCTTGATCGCTATCTTGCGGCAGTCGTCGCGCATGATCCGGGCAAGGCACCGCTGGTCATCGGCTTTCGCCAGACCGAGAACGCGATCAATCTTACGCAGGGCAAAGGGGTTTGGCAGAGCGTGACTGCACTGGGCAAAGTCCAGCGCCGATATTTCGACCCGGTGGCGGGCCAGGCGGGCTATTACGGCACAGTGATGGAGGGCAACGAGACTGCGATCGTGACCATCCGCCTGCGGGTCGAAGATCGCAAGCTCACCGAAGCCGAGTGGTACATCGCCCGTGCGAATGATCCCGGATTGAACGGCCCGCGCCAGCCCGGCGGCCCGCCCGCCAACCTGCACAACCCCGAATACCTTGAACTGCATCCACCGCGAATGAGCGCCGTGCCGGCCGCGCAGCGTGTGGATCGTGCGACGCTGGGCCGCATCGTCGACAGCTACTTTGATGCGATCACGTCGCATGACGGTTCTATCGCTCTCACACACAAGGGTTGTGGCCGCGCGGAGAACGGCTCGCCCGCACCCGGTGGCGCGTTCCTGCCGCCTGCGCCGCCGCGCGCGGGTCAGCCCGCAGCGCCGCCACCGGCAGCGACCGCGAGCCGCGACTGCGTGGCTGGCCTCGAGAATTTCAACGCCGCGATGGTCGCGGCGCGCCGTACCCCACTCATCGACGAGGAAGCGCAGGTGGTGCTCGCCACCGCCGTGTTTATTCGCAAGCCGGGATCACCGACACCGCGCAATGTCGCAAGCTGGTGGTTCGTGATTGATGAGGCCAGGATCCGCACGACATATACCGCGATGTTTTATCCGCCGGCGGGACTGGCTGTGCCCAACTGGCCTCCATACAGTGGCAACTGGCCTTTGCCAGAAACGGTGGTCCCAGCACCAGCAAAGGCTCCGTAGCAGCGCTCGCCAAGCCGGTTTGCCCTATATAGCTTGGCGCCGGAACTTCGGGCTATGCTCCTGTCTCTAAGGGTTGGGTATGTCAGCGATACGGGGGTTGATGCCATGAGAAAACAATATCGGCCGTTCTTTTTTGCGCTGCTGGTTCCAGCCTTCTCCCTCGTCAGCGGACTGGCTGTCGTTGAAGCGGCTGACGCTCAAGGATCGCCGGCAACCAAGCCGACGAACTGGTCTGATCCTGCCAGCTGGCCAAACCGCAAGGTGCCAGTCGCAGGCGACAAAGTCACCATTGGCAGAGACAGGGATGTAGTGCTCGACGTCAGTCCGCCAGCGCTGGGCGGTCTGTCCATCGACGGCAAACTTACCTTCTCGAACAATGCCGACCTGGAACTGACCACTGAGTGGATCATGTTGCACGGCGAATTGGCTATTGGCAGCGAAGC
Organism: Pseudomonadota bacterium; assembly: GCA_039932715.1. Classification (GTDB taxonomy): domain Bacteria; phylum Pseudomonadota; class Gammaproteobacteria; order Steroidobacterales; family Steroidobacteraceae; genus ZC4RG30. The sequence goes on from JBDTPN010000003.1 coordinate 56,406, forward strand.
CAGCCCCTACACGCGCAAGGCGACCATCATCCTCACTGACAACGTCAAGGGTGAAGACGTCATGGGTGGCATGGGTGACCGCGGCATCATGATTGCCGGCGGAACGCTCAACCTGCACGGCGACCGGAAGAACACCTGGACCAAGCTGGCGAAGACCGCTGCAGCAGGCAGCACATCGATACAGGTCCTCAACGCCGCTGAATGGCGGGTGGGTGACGAGATTGTTCTGGCGTCGACGGACTTCAATCCGCGACAGGCTGAGCGGCGCACCATTGCCGGCATCGGTGGCAACACGATCACGCTCGACAAGAAGCTGGAGTACATGCACTTCGGCAAGATCACCTTCGACGTGGATGAGCGCGGCGAAGTCGGCTTGCTGACTCGAAACATCAAAGTCCAGGCATCGGCCGACGCGGAACAGACATTCTTCGGCGGGCACATCATGGCGATGCCGTCGAGCCACATGTATGTGGAGGGTGTGGAGCTCAATCGCATGGGCCAGAACCTGACGCTGGCTCGCTATCCGATCCACTGGCATGTGGTGGGTGACGCCAAGGGCCAGTACATCAGGAACGCGGCGATCCACGACACCTACAACCGCTGCGTGACCGTGCATGGCACGAACGACCTACAGGTAGAGAACAACGTGACCTACAACACCGTCGGTCACTGCTTCTTCATGGAAGACGGCATCGAGCACGGCAACCAGTTCGTGCACAACCTGTCGATTCAGGTTAAGTGTCATACGTCCAAGCCCTGCGACCCAACCAACCTCGCCCCGTTCGGCGCGACGGCCGGCACGAACTTCAATTTGACCGGCCAGGACTCCAAGGATGTCCTGATCCCTTCGGACAACACGGTGTCGGCTTTCTGGATCACCAACCCGGACAATGTCTACCGCGACAACGTGGCCGCGGGTTCCGACGCGACAGGTTTCTGGCTCGCCTTCCCGGAGCATCCGACGGGTCAGTTCCAAGGCACGGATCTCAGCAAAGCGACGTGGCCACGCCGCACGAAGCTGCGCGAGTTCAAGGGCAATGTCGCCCATTCGAACTTTGACAGTTTCATGGGCGACCGTGCCCCCAGGGCCGATGGCCATTTCGCCGTCGGCGGGTATGTTTCTCTTGTGAATCCCGCTGACGCGAACAGCGCACAAGCGGAGTCGGTAGTCGAGGATTTCACCAGCTACAAGAACCGCAACAACGGCATCTGGGCGCGCGGTGAGTTGCGCCTCTACAAGAACCTGAAGATGGCCGATAACGGAATTGGCTTCACGCAGGCGTCCGGCAACCTCGGTCAGTCCGCCTATACGTCACGGGTGGTTGACTCGCGGTTCGTGGGCGAAAGCGAGAACGTCGGCAATCCCAAAACGCCGGCGGAAATGGCTTACCACCGCAGCTTGCCGCACCCCGAAGTCGCGGATTTTCCTATCCGCGGCTACGAGTTCTATGACTACCATCATGAACTGGACGGCAACACCTTCGTGAATTACCAGGACAACGCCACCCGCAAGACCGGAGCGATCTCCTACCTGTTGTTCACCAGCTTCGGGATGAGCTCCAACAACACCGTGCAGCGCTCGAAATTCATCAACGCCAAGCCGGTGTATTTCCCACCTATTGAAAACAGGTGGAGCAACGATGATTACGGCAATTCGGTCTACAAGACTGCGGTGTTCAACGACAGGGACGGCACCATCACCGGTGTCCGCAATTCCTACATCGTCAACATCACCGGAATCGACGCCGACAAAGCCTGCACGGTCAAACCCACGTGGAACGCCGTGGTGTGCAAGGGCGATATCGGACGCATGACAGTTGGCGGCGGTGGCGGTGCTGTTGGGTTCGGCGGCTTCGGCGGCGGCGCTCCTGGTGTCGGTGGTCCCGGTGCCGGGCCCCCACGAGCCGCAGCTCCTCCCAGACCCGCTGCGGCTACACCTGTTGTGTTTGCCATTGCCCCAGGTGGCGGCCGAATCCGGGGTACCCCTCCGCCCGCAGGGCCGCCAGTTGTGCTCAGCCGCAATGGCAAGGAGTTCGCCGCCAGCGGGGAAACCAACGTACTAGCGGGCAGTGAGTACAAGGTGACCACCGAAAGGCCATCTGTGAACATCAACGTGAAGGAACTGGATGCCGGCTCGTGGGTGATGTTCGAGCTGCCCGGATTCAACACTGCAGCCTCGGGTACGGCGCAGGACAGCCTGGATGCGCTGCGCAAGGCCAGTGCCACCTCGTACTACAAGGGCAATGGCTCGCTTTGGGTCAAGGTCGTCTCCACAGGTGACGTTCTTGGCAGCGGCCCTGGCAAAGGCCCTGGTGCCGGAGACAGCCTCCAGGTCAGCCGTTAGGCTGCACCTGGCGGAAGGGGTGGGATTCGAACCCACGGTGGGCGTTAACCCACGCCAGTTTTCAAGACTGGAGCCTTAAACCGCTCGGCCACCCTTCCGCATCTGCATTGTAAAAAGATGAGGCCCGCACGCGGCGGGCCCTCTGCGCAACGAATTATGCGCGATGACGAAACTCGATGCGATCAGGAGTTGGAGCCGCCCCGGTAGCCACCCCTCTGCGGCCTCGAATACACCTTCTCCGGCGTGGTGATGAATTCCAGCAGTACGGGCTTACCTTCCTTGGTGGCCTGGATGCCATCGACCAACGCGTGGGCAACCTGATCGGGATCGGTGACACGCACGCCGTGGCCGCCCAGGGCCTTGGCAAACTCGGAGTAATTGCCCGAGATATCGGTGGAGCGATATTTCTCGCGCGAGTACGCCATGGCGTCGTCTTCCATGTGCATGCCGAAGTTGTTGAACAGAAGGGACAAGATGGGAATCTTGGCGCGCACGCAGGTCTCGAAATCCATGCCGGTCATGCCGATAGCCGCATCGCCCCAGACATTGACACAGAGCTTGTCGGGGTGCGAAAGCTTGGCCCCCATGGCGAGACCCAGTCCGTATCCCAGCTGTGTGCTCTTGCCCCAGCCGATGTATGACAGCGGAGTGGTCGACTTCCAGAACGGCGAGAGCTCATCGCGCGGGCTGCCCGCGTCATGCGTGATGATGGTGTTGGCCACGTCGGCGATGTGCATCAGGTCCCATATCACGCGATAGGGCGATAGCGGCTTGGATTCACTGGTCAGGCGCGGCATCCATTCGGCCATCCACGGATCATTGATCTGCTTGGTGCGCGCTGCCACTGCCTGCGTGAGGCCGCGCGGTTTCTTGAGTCGATCGCGCAGCGCATCGTGCAGCATGCCCAGCGCCAGCTTCGAATCACCCACCATGGCGATTTTTGCCGGGATGTTCTTGTCGATGTCATGTGGATCAATGGTGTTGTGGATGAAAGTCTTGTCCTTGGTGGGGAACTGGATTCCAAATCCCGTCGCCGTGAAGCTGGCGCCGGCGCCGAACACCAGGTCCGACTCGGCCACATTGGCTTCGACGGCCTTCGACATGGTCGGACCACCGGAACCCAGAGATAGCGGATGCGTCTCGGGGAAGGCACTCTTGCCCTCGAGGCTCGAACACACCGGCGCTTCCAGCAATTCGGCTACGGCCTTCATTTCTGGCCAGGCCTTGGCGTAGTGAACGCCCTGCCCCACATAGATCAGCGGTCGCTTGGCAGCGATCAGCGCCGCGGCTGCGTCATCGACATCCTTGGGGTCAGGACCGGAACGCACGCGGCGCGAAGGTGTGTAGTTGAGATCACCGGGCACCTCGACGCCCCAGATGCCGGCCACTTCAATCAGCACCGGACCGGGGCGACCATTGCGCGCGATGCTGAACGCGCGGCGCAGCGCCGGCATGATCTGCTCGGGACGGCTGACGATCTCGGCGTGCTTGGTGACATGCTGGAAGTTGACCGTCGCATTGAACGCCGGCTTGATGAAAGAGCCGCCGCCACTGGGAAACACGATCAGCGGCACGCCCTCGGACCAGCACTGCGCCACTGCGCCAAATGCGTTCTCGATGCCGGGACCTTCCTGGCAGGCAAACACGCCCACCTTGTCGCCCGACGAAAGACGGCTCATGGCGTCGGCCATGTGGATGCCGATGCGCTCCTGGCGAACGATAATGGGCCGTATGTCCACTTCGGCCACGCGTTCAGTGAGGGGATTCAACGGATAGGTAAGGAGGAATTCCACCCCTTCCCGCTTGAGGATCTGTGCGGTGATCTGACCGACGTTCATCGAATTCCCCCATTGCTGTTGGCCGGCGACGGCATTAAATACCCGTTCGCCCCAGGATTCACAATATTCCGGAACTCACAATTTTACTGACCTGGCGTGCCCTTCGGTACGAAGTTGCCCGCGGGGGTTGGCTTGGACAAGGCGATCCTGCGACACTCGGCCCCGGGATTTCCGGGGGATCAACAATATGAAAGCGAAACTGGGTGCCTTCCTGCTGGCTTTGGTGGGTTCTTTTGCCCTTGGAGGCATAGCACTGCACCGCGGCGAACACCTCAACTCCCTGTGGATCGTGACGGCGGCCATCTGCTTCTACGTGCTGGGCTACCGCTTTTATGCAAGGTGGATCGAGACCCGGGTCTTCGTGGCCGACTACAGCCGTGCAACCCCCGCCGAACGCCTCAACAATGGACGTGACTTCCTGCCCACCCATCGCTGGGTAGTGTTCGGCCATCACTTCGCCGCCATTGCCGGCGCCGGTCCGCTGGTCGGGCCCACCCTGGCCATGCAGTTCGGTTACCTGCCCGGAACCCTATGGATCATCGTGGGCGCCGTTGTTGGCGGCTGCGTGCAGGACATGCTGATCCTGTTCATGTCCACGCGGCGCAATGGCCGCAGCCTGGGGCAGATAGCGCGCGACGAACTGGGCCCGATCGGTGGCACCGCAGCCGTCGTCGGCACGCTGATGATCGTCATCATCATTATCGCAGTGCTGGGCCTGGTCATCGTCAATGCGATGAAGCACAGCCCATGGGCCACTTCCACTGTGCTGGCAACTCTGCCCATTGCCGTGCTGGTAGGGTTTTATGTACGGCACTGGCGCCCCGGACAGATCCTGGAAGGGTCGTTGATCGGACTGATCCTGATGCTGGCAGCGGTGGTTGCCGGCGGCGCCATTGATCACAGCCCGGCGATTCGCGCCATGCTCGATTGGGATGGGGTATCGCTGGCCGGGTTCGTAATTGGCTACGGCTGGATCGCAGCCATCCTGCCGGTGTGGGTGCTGCTGGCACCGCGCGGTTATATCTCCACGTTTCTCAAGATTGCGGTGGTGGTGCTGCTTGCCGTGGCCATCCTGATCATGCATCCGGAAATCAAGATGCCAGCGCTGACGCGCTTCGTCGACGGCACGGGGCCCATCTTTGCGGGCAAGGTGTTTCCTTTCGTGTTCATCACTATTGCCTGCGGCGCACTGTCAGGCTTTCACGCGCTGGTATCCAGCGGCACCACGCCCAAGCTGGTGGCCAGCGAAGCGGACATACGTCTTGCTGGCTACGGCAGCATGGCCGTTGAATCCTTCGTTGCCATCATGGCCGTGATCGCCGCCACGCTGCTGGATCCAGGCGTTTACTTCGCCATCAACACTGGCGCCGGCATTGTCGGCGGCACAGCGGAAGCGGCGGTTCAAACCATCTCGGGATGGGGCTTTCCTGTTACCGCTGACCAGATGCACCAGTTGGCAACGGACATGGGCGAGAGCACCTTGTTCGCGCGTACCGGTGGCGCACCTTCACTCGCGGTGGGCATGGCCAGCATATTCGGCTCGGCCTTTGGCAAGCACCTGCTGGGAATCTGGTACCACTTCGCCATCATGTTCGAGGCCGTGTTCATTCTGACCACTGTGGATGCAGGCACGCGCGTGGGCAGGTTCATGCTGCAGGATGCGATGGGACAGTTCTGGAAGCCCATGGGCCGGACCTCGTGGTATCCATCCGTGATCTTTTCGAGCACGATTATCGTGGCGGCCTGGGGGTATTTCCTCTATGTCGGTGTGGTGGATCCCAATGGCGGCATCAACATCCTGTGGCCATTGTTCGGCATCGCCAACCAGATGCTGGCGGCCATTGCCCTGGCCGTGGCCACGGGCATCCTGGTCAAGAGTGCGCGACTCAAACATGTGTGGGTAACGGCCGTGCCGCTGGCCTGGATAGTGATCGTGACCACTACGGCTGCATGGCAGAAGACGTTCAGCACCGACGTCAAGCTGGGCTTCTTTGCTGCCGCCAATGACATGGCCGCCAAGCTGGCCGCCGGCACTTTGACCCCTGACCGTGCGTCGGTCGCACCCACGCTGATTCTCAACCAGCGCCTGGATGGCTACCTGACAGTGTTCTTCACCCTGCTGATGTGGGTGGTGATACTGGAGATGGTGCGCATCAGCAGCCGCTCGCTGCGCGGGCTGCCGGTGCCGCCCAATTCCGAAGCGCCCTACACTGCAACGCGACTGGATGCGACGGCATTGTCGCGCGCGCATTGATGAAGCAGTTCCTCGCCTCGGGATTCAACCTGCTGCGCGGCGTGACCGGCGATGACGCCTATGAGAAATACCTGGCGCACCAGCAGCGCACCAGTCCTGACGAGGTGCCGATGACCGCCTCCGATTTCTTTCGCGCGCAGCTGGACCAGAAGTGGAACTGCGTCAGCGGCTGCTGCTGAACAGCTTTCAGGCGGTCATTGTTGTTGCGTGCGTGGCCGCGCGCACGGTGTACGCAGCCACTTCCGCGGCGCTGCCCGAGCTTGGCAGGCTGCAGTCCGCCGGCGCTGCGGTGTCGGCGGTGGTGTGGGATCTTGATTCGGGCAAACCCATTGCTGAACTGGATCCCGCAACACAGCTCACACCCGCTTCGCTGAGCAAGATCTTCGTGGCTGCCGCGGCGCTGGACACCTTTGCGCCAGACACCACCTTCGTCACGGAACTGCATGCTGCGACCCTGCCGCGCAATGGCACGCTGGAGGGGGATCTGGTACTGCGTGGCAGTGGCGATGCGACGCTCGACGAACAGGGGCTGTGGTCGCTGGGCGCGCAGCTGCGCAGCATGGGCGTGCGCAACATTGCCGGGCGCCTGCTGGTGGAGCGCGCGCCCTTCGGCGAACTGGAGTGCGCAACGATTGATCGTTGTGCCGCCCAGCAAGGCAGCAACCGCGCCTTCAACGCGGTGCCCAGCGCCATTGGCGTCAACTATGGCAGCTGGTGCCTGGCCATACGGCCCACGCGTCCGGGCCAGCCGGCACTGCTGCGCAGCTGCGGGGTGGGCCAGCTGCCCATCCCCCTCCAGGGCCAGGTCATGACTACCGTGGTCAACACCGGCCAGAACCTGCAGGTGGAACGCAGCACTTCGGGCGATGGCGATCGCCTGGTCGTGGGCGGTTCAATAGCGGCAGGGCCGGAGGCACAGGTGCATCGCGCCATGTCGGATCCGGCAACTGCAACCGGCCTGCTGCTGCAATCGGTGTTGACGCAACTGGGCATCACCGTGTCGGGAAAAACCGAGGCTGTTGCCGGCACGGTAGCCACCGCCTCGCAGCTGCTGGCCAGCACGGAAGGCCTGCAGCTTCAGGAGCAGGTGGGCCGGATGATGCGCTATTCGAACAACTACATTGCCGATGTGCTGACCATGGACATCGCCCTCAAGCGCGGCATGGCGCCGCGCACGCTGGCCGAAGCCGCGCAGCTGCTGGTGCCTAAGGATATTTCCATCACACCTGGTTCCGCGACGCCTGCGTTGCTGGCAAGCGGCAGTGGCCTGACCACAGAGAGTCGCGTATCGGCGCGCAATCTGGTGGACGTGCTCACGCATGCGTTCCGCGATGCGCGACACTTTCCGGTGTTTTACGGATCACTGGTGGTGCCGGCCGACGCACCCTTTGCCTTTCTGCAGGGTGGCAATGCAGATTGGCAGCAACGGGTCGCCCTCAAGAGTGGGACGCTGAGCTCGCCCTACCCGGTGCTTGGCCTGGCCGGCTACCTGCGCAAGAAGTCCGGAGGCTGGATGGCGTTTGCCGCCATCATCAACGGCACGCCGCGGCTGCGGGAGCTGCCGACTGAACGGTCGCTGCGCGCACTGCGCACCGACCTGGAATCCATCCTCGAAACGTATTGAACTGTGGTGCCTGCGTCGCGGGACTCAGGGCGCAGTAATGCCCTCCGCGCCGAAGTGCGCATGCAGTGCCCTGGGCAGGCTGATGGATCCATCCGCATTCTGTCCGTTCTCGAGCACGGCTATCAGCGCGCGACCCACGGCCAGCCCCGAACCATTGAGCGTATGCAGCGGCTCCGGTTTGCCCGTGACAGGATTGCGCCAGCGCGCCTGCATGCGCCGCGCCTGGAAGGACTCAAAATTGCTGCACGAGGAAATCTCGCGGTACCGCTTCTGTGCCGGCAGCCACACCTCGATGTCATAAGTCTTCGAACTGCCGAACCCGATGTCGCCCGCGCACAGCGCCACCACGCGGTACGGCAGCTCCAGTTGCTGCAATACGGCTTCGGCATTCCCGGTGAGTTCCTCATGTGCAGCGCGCGAATGTTCCGGCGCCACGATCTGCACGATCTCGACCTTGTCGAACTGGTGCTGGCGGATCATGCCGCGCGTGTCCTTCCCCGATGCGCCCGCCTCGGAACGAAAGCACGGCGAATGCGCCACGAATTTCAATGGCAGGTCGCGGGCCTCGACGATCTGGTCACGCACCAGGTTGGTCAGCGGCACTTCTGCCGTGGGGATCAGATAGTAGTTCTGCTCACTGCGCACGGCGAACAGGTCATGTTCGAATTTGGGCAGCTGCCCGGTTCCCGTCAATGCAGCCGGCGATGCCAGGTAAGGCACGTAGACTTCCGTATAACCGTGCGTACCGGTATGCAGGTCGAGCATGAACTGGCCCAGCGCGCGGTGCAGTCGCGCGATTGCGCCGCGCAACACCACGAAGCGCGCACCGGCGATGCGTGTTCCCGCTTCGAAATCCATGCCGTTGGCCAGGCGCTCGCCCAGCTCCACGTGATCGCGTGGCGTGAAATCCATAGCACGAGGCGTGCCCCAGCGTCGCAGCTCGACATTGGCATTTTCATCTGCGCCGTCAGGCACTGAATCCTGCAACAGGTTGGGCAGGCCCAGTTGCACTGCGTCGAGTTCGGCCTGTACCTGGTTAATGGCCGCTTCGGCCGCAACCAGTTCGTTGCCCAGACGCTCGCCCTGCGCCAGCAATGTGCTGACGTCCTCCCCTTTGGACTTTCCCTGCCCCACGCTGCGCGCCGTTGCATTGCGCTCGGCGCGCAGCCGGTCGGATTCGATCTGCGCAGCCTTGCGTCGCTCTTCGAGCGCGCCCAATGCAGCCACATCCAGCACGAATCCGCGTCGCGCCAGGTTGCGCGCCACATCAGCGGGAGAACTTCGAAGCACCTTGGGATCAATCATGGCGTAAATGCTACCAGCTGACCCGGGCCTACGGCTTGGGATTGCGCTGTCGGCGCGTCAAAGCCTCGGCAATACGGATTTCAAAGCCGCGATCAACCGGCTCGTAATAGCGGCGATCGGGCATTTCGTCTGGAAAATAGCGCTCGCCGGCCGCATGGGCATCCGGCTCGTCATGCGCATAACGATAGCCCGCGCCATGCCCCAGCTCACGCATCAGTCGGGTGGGTGCATTGCGAAAGCGCGCCGGCACTTCGAGGGATCCAAACTGCGCCACATCCGCGCGTGCGGCATCGAATGCCTTGTACACCGCATTGCTCTTGGCAGCCACGGCCAGGAACACTACGCATTGTGCCAACGCCAATTCGCCTTCCGGGGAGCCCATGCGTTCGAAAGCCTCCCAGGCCTCCAGTGCCATGGGCAGTGCGCGCGGATCGGCAAGACCAATATCCTCCACCGCCATGCGCGTGATGCGGCGCGCCAGGTACACCGGATCGCAGCCGCCGTCGAGCATTCGTGCCAGCCAGTAAAGCGCAGCATCCGGATCACTGCCGCGCACCGCCTTGTGCAGGGCCGAGATGTGGTCGTAGAACTGATCGCCGCCCTTGTCGAAGCGGGCGCGCGTTCCCGAGGCCAGCTCTGTGATATGCGCGGCGCTGATAATCCCGTCATCCGCAAGATCCGCCACGGTCTCCAGCATCGACAATGCGCGGCGCGCATCTCCATCTGCACCTGCCGCCAGCGCCCGAAGCGCGTCGTCATCGATACTCAGGTTTCTTGCACCCAGGCCACGTTCGGTATCCGTCAGGGCGCGGCGTAACAAGGTTTCGATATCCGCTGCCCCCAAAGCCTTGAGCACGTAGACCCTTGCGCGCGACAACAACGCACCGATGACTTCGAACGAAGGGTTCTCGGTGGTTGCACCGATGAACACAATGGTCCCGTCCTCTACAAAGGGCAGGAAGAGGTCCTGCTGTGCCTTGTTAAAGCGATGCACTTCGTCGAGGAACAACAGCGTTGCGCGGCCGCGTTCGCGGCTGGCGCGCGCGGTCTCGACTGCGGCGCGTATTTCCTTGACCCCGGAGGTCACGGCCGACAGCGCAATGAATTCTGCGTCCATTGTCGAGGCGATGATGCGCGCCAGTGTGGTTTTGCCGGTGCCGGGGGGGCCCCACAGAATCATTGAATGCGGTTGTCCGCGATCCAGCGCAGCGCGCAGGGCCTTGCCCTGCCCCACCAGGTGGGCCTGCCCTGCGAACGCCCCTATAGTGCGCGGCCGCATGCGGTCCGCCAGCGGGCGCAGCAGGCTCACGCAAGCACTCGCCTGAACAAGGACTCGATGAATCCAGGCCAACGACCCAATGCAGTTGCCGCCAGTGCAACCCCGACAACGGTGCCAATGAAATCGGCGAGCAGGTCCGCCCATTCCGCGTGGCGCCCCATTTGCATGGCCTCCTGGGCCAGCTCGATCAATCCGCCGAATGCCGTCAAGGCAACAACCAGCCACAGGAAGTGGCGTCGCTGGATGCTGCCGCCCAGACAGAACGCCAGTGCGACATAGGACGATGCGTGTATGAGCTTGTCCCATGTCCCGATGTCGGGCATGTCACGCGCCGGCATCAGGCAGGTCACGGTTATGAAGGCGGCGATGAAGAGGGCCAGGCAGATCCACAGGCGCGGATACTGCAGCCCGGGTCGAATGATTCCACTCACGGTGGCAGGGGCTTGCCGATCACGTCTGTGCCCATCGGCGGCTGGAACCTGACTTCAGAGGGATCGACCACGGGATTGCGCTGCACGTCGGTGAACTGCAGGTTCGAGCGCTGCGCCAGCTTGTCGACGATTTCCAGTCGCAGCAGTTCACGATCGCGAAAGCCGAAGCGGGCCTCGCGAAAATCCGATGACTTGTCCCTGGGAACGACTACCACCCAGTCCAGATCATCATGCCGGCCGTCGCTGCGCACCTCGAAGGCCTCGTTAAGACCCGCGCCACCTGCCAGCAGCATGGCGGGGGATTGGGGCATGGCCTGCGACAGGGGCTTTACTGTGGCCTGCTCCAGGTCGCGATCGTAGAACCACAGGTTGCGCCCGTCGGCGACCAGCAACTGGGCTGCAGCGCTTGCACCCGCGGGCGCGGACTCCCACCGAAAGCGCCCGGGACGAACCACAATGAACCGGCCACTGCCTTCACCGACCTTGCGGCCGCGTGCGTCCGTGACGCTTTGCTGGAACTTTGCTGACCAGGTAGTGAGCCCGTCGAGATAGCGATCCAGCGCAGTGTGTGTGGCCGCTGCAACCGCAGGTACTGCGGCTGTGGCAGCGTAGGCTCGCAGGCAAAGAATCGGCGTCAGCGCCAGGGAAATTCCCAGGGCGAAAGCCAGTGCCCTGCCAACGCCCGCATATGGCTTATTCATTGCCACCTGGGGCGGGAGCCAGGACTTCGCGCGACCCATTGGTCTGCAACGAGCCCACCACGCCTGCGGCTTCCATGGCTTCCAGCAGGCGCGCTGCGCGGTTGTAGCCAATCTTGAGGCGCCGCTGCACGTAGGAAATGGACGGTTTGCGCTCCTGCACCACGATCTTCACGGCCTCGTCGTACAGCGCATCCTGTTCTGCGTCGCCACCCAGAATGGCCACGGCCTCGTCTTCACCACTGATGCCGGCCAATGCGTAGGCCGGACCGGTCAGCACTTCTTCCAGGTAATCCGGCGCACCGTTCTTCTTGAGCGCATCGACCACGCGATGCACTTCTTCATCGGACACGAAGGCACCGTGCACGCGCGTCGGCACCGAGGTTCCTGGTGGCAGATACAGCATGTCGCCATGGCCCAGCAGCGACTCGGCGCCGCCCTGGTCAAGGATGGTCCGTGAATCGACCTTGGCCGATACCTGGAAGGCAATGCGCGTGGGAATATTGGCCTTGATGAGACCGGTGATCACGTCCACCGAGGGGCGCTGCGTGGCAAGGATGAGATGAATGCCGGATGCGCGGGCCTTTTGCGCCAGCCGGGCAATCAACTCCTCGACCTTCTTGCCGACGATCATCATCAGATCGGCCAGTTCGTCAATGATGACAACGATGTAGGGCAAGGGCCCCAGATCCGGAATAGTGCGCTGATCGAAGGTCGGATCCACTGACGCGCGCTGCATCATCACCAGATCCTTGATGGGCTTGCCCTGGTCAATGGCATCCTTGACCTTGCGGTTGTAGCCGGCGATGTTGCGCACACCCAGCGCCGACATCAGTGCATAGCGCCGTTCCATCTCCGCCACCGACCAGCGCAGCGCATTGGCCGCGTGCTTCATGTCGGTGACCACAGGCGCCAGCAGGTGCGGAATGCCTTCGTATACCGACAGCTCCAGCATCTTGGGATCGATCATGATCAGGCGCACATGCTCGGCCGTGCTCTTATAGAGCAGGGACAGCACCATCGCATTGATGCCCACGGACTTTCCCGAGCCGGTGGTGCCGGCAATCAAGAGGTGCGGCATGCGCGCCAGATCGGCGACCACGGGGTTGCCGGAAATATCTTTGCCCAGTGCCAGCGCCAACGGCGAGGCCACCTCTTCATAGGAGCGCGACTTGATGATTTCGCCCAGCGTGACCATCTCGCGTTTTTCGTTGGGGATCTCCAGGCCCATCACCGATTTGCCTGGGATCACTTCGACAATGCGCACGCTGACGGCCGAAAGCGCACGGGCAAGATCCTTTGCCAGGCTTGAAATCTGGCTGACCTTGACTCCGGGCGCGGGCCGCATTTCGAACCGCGTTATCACCGGACCCGGATGCACGGCCACCACTTCGACCTCGACGCCGAAATCCTTGAGCTTGATTTCCACCAGCCGCGACATGGCCTCAAGGGCTTCGTCCGAATAGGTCGCAACCCGTTCGGGCGGATCATCCAGAAGATTGAGCGGCGGCAACCCACCGGACTTGGGCGCATCAAACAGTGGAACCTGGCGTTCCTTCTCAACCCGCGAGCTCTTTTCCACCGGTGCTGCCGGCTGCTCGATCACCGGCGCCACGCGAACGCTGGTTTTCTTCTGCTGTTCCTGGCGCACGGAATCTGTCCGCACGCGTTTGCGTTCCTTGCCGTCGGCAACTTCGCGACGCGTGGACACCCGCTCGCGAACCCACGCCACGCCCAGCCAGAAATATTTGCCGATCGCGTCCATCACCGACAGCCACGAAACATGGAAGCCGATGGCTGCGCCGGCCATCCAGGCTGCCAGCAACAGCAAAGTGGCGCCCAAAGGTCGCATGGCGCCAGCCAATCCACCCCCGACCACCTTGCCCAGTACGCCGCCGGCCGATTCGCGCAGCACTCCGGGATCCCAGTGCAGGGTAGCAAGGCCACAACTGGCTGCCAGCAGCAGCACGAACCCTCCCATACGCACGGCGACATTGGCGCGCGACGCGGGCTCCATGGCATCCAGGCGGTTACGGAAGGTCAGCCAGGCCGCCACCAACAACAGGACGGGAAACAGGAATGCGGGTCGACCAAAGAGGAACAGCAGGATGTCCGCCAGGCGCGCGCCAAAGGGTCCGATGCGGTTCTGCACCGGCTCGCCGCTGCCGGAGTAGGAAAAGCCCGGGTCCTGGGCATGAAAGCTGAACAAGGCAGTCAGCAGCACCAGCGCCAGCACCGCGAGTAATATCGCGGCGCTTTCGCGCAAGGCCTTGCGCACCGCCTGGGTAAAGCGGGCACTGCCGGACAGGGATGATGTCTGACTCAAGCCTTGAAGATCTCTCGTATTAGGCGCCAGGCCGCAGCGCGCGGCACAATATATGGATATGTGCCGACCACATATCTTTCCGCAGGAAAATTATACATGACCGAGAACACCCACAGCCGCCTGATCATCCTTGGCTCCGGCCCTGCCGGTTACAGCGCCGCAGTGTATGCCGCGCGGGCCAATCGCTCACCGCTGCTCATCACCGGCCTCGAACAGGGCGGCCAATTGATGACCACCACCGACGTAGACAACTGGCCCGGCGACGTGGAAGGCCTGCAGGGCCCTGCCCTCATGGAACGCATGCGCGAGCATGCCGAAAGGTTTCATACGCGCCTGGTCAACGACGAGATCCATACGGTCACGTTGACGCAACGTCCGTTTCTTCTGCAAGGCGACCTGGGCAGCTATACCTGCGATTCGCTGATCATCGCCACCGGCGCTGCGGCCAAGTACCTGGGCCTGCCGTCAGAAGACGCATTCAAGGGCAAGGGGGTATCGGCCTGTGCAACCTGCGATGGATTCTTCTTCCGCAAGCAGAAGGTCGCAGTGATTGGCGGCGGCAACACTGCCGTGGAAGAAGCGCTGTATCTGTCGAACATCACCGACCATGTCACGCTGGTGCATCGTCGCGACAAGCTGCGCAGCGAGAAGATACTGCAGGACCGGCTGCTGGCGCGGGTGGCAGAAGGCAAGGTCACGATTCGCTGGAATCATGAAGTGGACGAGATCCTGGGCGATGACAGCGGGGTCACCGGGCTGCGCATCCGCTCCACCGATGGCAAGGCCAGCACCGACACGTTGGCACTGACCGGCGTGTTTGTCGCCATCGGCCATACACCCAACACCAGCCTGTTTGTCGACCAGCTGGCCATGAAGGGCGGCTATCTGCAGGTGCAGGGTGGCAACGCGGGCAATGCCACTGCCACCAGCATTCCCGGCGTATTCGCCGCTGGCGACGTTGCCGATTCGGTGTATCGCCAGGCCATCACCTCGGCCGGATCCGGCTGCATGGCGGCGCTGGATGCCGATAAATACCTCGAGTCCGTGGACTCCGGTCACTGACCGACATCACGGCAAGCGGCGGCACGGCAGCTCAAGGAATTGAGCTGCGCCGACTGCGCACGATTGATGAAGTCGCGGCTGCCGACTGGAATGCACTTGCCGGCACGGACTGCCCGTTCCTGCGCCACGAATTTCTTGCCGCCCTTGAACACACCGGATGTGTTGGCAAGCGCACGGGCTGGACGCCGGCGCACCTGGCCGCATTTGAACAAGGACGCCTGATTGCTGCCGCGCCCGCATATAGCAAATCGCATTCCTGGGGCGAGTTCGTGTTCGACTTTGGCTGGGCCCAGGCCTATGAACGCCATGGTTTGCCGTACTACCCCAAGATCCTGTGCGCAGTGCCGTTTTCCCCGGTGAACAGCCCGCGCCTGCTGTTCACTCCTGGCCGTCCGCAACTGCGTGCCGTTCTGGTCCAGGAACTGCAGGATCGCTGCGCGCGCGAATCGGCTTCGTCGGCGCACGCCCTTTTCATCGACGCTCAAGAACACGAGGCATTCGCCACGCAAGGCTGGTTGCTGCGTCACGACGTGCAATTTCACTGGCGCAATCCCGGCTATTCGTCATTCGACCAGTTCCTGGAAACCCTCAAGGCGGAGAAGCGCAAGAAGATCCGCCGCGAAAGACGTCGCTGCGAGGAATCCGGCATCACCTTCGAAACCCTGTCGGGACGCGACCTGTCGCCGGAGCTGCTGCGCTTTGTCCATCATGTGCACGCGCGCACCTTTCTGCAGCACGGGCACGAGCCGTATCTCAACCTTGAGTTCTTCACCCAGCTGGCGGCCAGCATGGGCGATGCGCTGATGGTGAAACTGGCACGACAACATGGCCGCGCCGTAGCCGCCGCGGTGTTCCTGTGGTCCCCGACCACTTTGTTCGGGCGCTATTGGGGAGCGCTTGATGAATTTCATAGCCTGCACTTCGAGGCCTGCTATCACCAGGGCATCGAATTTTGCATCGAACACGGCCTGCAGCGTTTCGAGCCGGGGACGCAGGGGGAACACAAGGTCATGCGCGGCTTTACCCCTGCCACCACCTGGTCTGCCCACTACATTGCCGACCCGCGATTTCGTGAGGCCATCGGGGATTTCCTGGTGCGCGAAGGCGAATCGGTGGATGCCTATGCCGAGCAGATTGCGGGGCATTCTCCCTACCGCCAGGATGACAACCCCGGGCCATGAAGCGCATTCACTGGCTGGCTGCAGGGGATCCCCCGGATTTTCCCGATGTATCCGAAGCGCTGGAGGACCCCGCCGGGTTGCTTGCCGGTGGCGGCGATCTTTCGCCGGAGCGACTGATAGAGGCTTACCGCAGGGGCATCTTTCCATGGTATTCGCCTGGACAGCCGGTGCTGTGGTGGTCACCAGACCCGCGCGAGGTGCTGTTCCCCGAGGAATTCCACATTTCACGCAGCCTGCAACGTCAACTGCGCAGCCACCCCTTTCGCGTTACCGAAAACCTGGCTTTCGCCCAGGTGGTCAGCGCCTGCGCCCAGCCGCGGGATGAAATCGCCGGTACCTGGATCACGCCGGAAATGCAGCTGGCGTACTGCGAATTGCGGCAATTGGGCGTGGCGCACAGCATCGAGATCTGGTCAGGTGATGTGCTGGTGGGAGGTCTCTACGGGGTTCGAACCGGCGCGGTGTTTTGCGGTGAATCGATGTTCAGCCGCCAGAGCAATGCCTCGAAGGCCGCAATGGCATGGCTGGCCGGTGTGGCCCCGCAACGCGGGATCAGCCTGATCGACTGCCAGATGCCATCGGCACATTTGCGCAGCCTTGGCAGCCGCCCCATACCGCGCGCGCAGTTCCTGGAATGGCTCCAACCACCCATTCGACGGGTTTGATTGATTAAAGGCGCGGGTTTATGCAGAATTCGCGGCCTTTCGGGGGCGACACCAAGGACCATGGCAAAAGACGACGCGATACAGATGGAAGGCGAGGTCATCGAGACCTTGCCGAATACGACGTTTCGCGTGCAGTTGAAGAATGGCCACGTGGTCACAGCCCACATATCCGGCAAGATGCGCAAGAACTACATCCGCATTCTTACCGGCGACGCGGTCACGGTCGAAGTCACTCCATACGACCTGACTAAAGGACGTATCGTCTACCGCGGTCGCTAGGGCTAGACCGACTGCGTCAATGCCGGCCGCGCCACCGGGGTGCTGGTGAGCACCAGTGACTTCCCATCTGCCGCCACGCTGACGTTGACCGTTCCGCCGTCGGCCAGTTTGCCGAACAGCAGTTCTTCAGCCAGCGGCCGCTTGATCTGCTCCTGGATCAGCCGTGCAAGTGGCCGCGCGCCCATCTTGACGTCGTAGCCGTGATCGGCCAGCCAGCCACGCACGGCGTCATCGACACTGACCTGCACGGATTTCTGCTCCAGCTGCATTTCCATTTCGACCAGCAGCTTGTCGACCACGCGCTCGATGGTGGCCTTAGACAAGGCACCGAACTGGATGACGGCATCCAGTCGATTGCGGAATTCCGGTGAGAACAGGCGGCGGATCGCCTCGGTTCCATCGCTGGTGTTGTCCGACTGGGTGAATCCAATCGACGGACGGCTCATTTCCTGGGCGCCCGCATTGGTGGTCATCACGATGATTACGTGACGGAAATCGGTTTTGCGACCGTTGTTATCGGTGAGCACGCCGTGATCCATCACCTGCAACAGCAGGTTGAACACGTCGGGATGCGCCTTTTCGATTTCATCCAGCAGCAGCACGCAGTGCGGATGCTTGGACACCGCCTCAGTCAGCAGCCCGCCCTGGTCAAAACCCACGTAACCCGGTGGCGCGCCGATCAGCCGAGAGACCGTGTGGCGCTCCATGTATTCGGACATGTCGAAGCGCAGGAATTCCACGCCCAGCGTCAGCGCCAGCTGGCGAGTGACTTCGGTCTTACCCACGCCAGTGGGACCGGCGAACAGGAAGCTGCCCACCGGCTTGTGCTTCTCACCCAAACCCGAGCGCCCCATCTTGATGGCCGCGCCCAGCGCCTCGATGGCCGGATCCTGGCCAAAAATGACCAGCTTGAGGTTGCGCTCCAGGTTGCGCAGCACCTCACGATCGGAGGTGGACACGGACTTGGCCGGGATACGCGCCATGCGCGCCACCACCTCTTCGATCTGCGGCACATCCACCACCCCGGTGCGCTCAGCCACCGGCTTGAGGCGCTGGCGCGATCCGGCTTCATCCATCACATCGATGGCCTTGTCCGGCAAATGCCGATCGTTGATATGCCGCGCCGCCAGTTCCACCGCCGCGCGGATGGCAGGCTCGGTGTACGTGACGCCGTGGTGCTCTTCGTATTTGGACTGCAACCCGGCCAGGATGCTGATGGATTCCTGCACCGAGGGTTCGACCACGTCAATCTTCTGGAAGCGTCGCGCCAGCGCGTGATCCTTTTCGAAGATGCCGCGGTATTCCTGGTAGGTGGTCGAGCCGATGCAACGCAGCTCGCCAG
The DNA here is from genome assembly GCA_039932715.1 of Pseudomonadota bacterium. Classification (GTDB taxonomy): domain Bacteria; phylum Pseudomonadota; class Gammaproteobacteria; order Steroidobacterales; family Steroidobacteraceae; genus ZC4RG30. The sequence goes on from JBDTPN010000003.1 coordinate 75,034, forward strand.
TTGTCAGCACCGGCTTGATGAGGTTCGATGCATCCATCACCCCGCCGGAAGCGGCGCCCGCGCCGATCACGGTGTGGATCTCATCGATGAACAGCACGGCGCCGGGTTGCTTGCGGATCTCGGAGATCACCGCCTTGAGTCGTTTTTCGAAGTCACCACGATATTTGGTGCCCGCAACCAGGCTGCCCATGTCCAGCGCATAGATGGTGCTGTCGGCCAGCACATCGGGAACATTGCCCTCGACGATCATGCGTGCCAGGCCCTCGACAATCGCTGTCTTGCCCACGCCGGCTTCGCCCACATACAGAGGATTGTTCTTGCGACGACGGCACAGGATTTCGATAGTGCGGTCCACTTCAAGGCGCCTGCCAATCAGCGGGTCGATGCGCCCTTCCTGCGCCGAGCGATTGAGGTTGACGGCATATTTCTCGAGCGCGCTGCTACCGCCGCCCTCTGCCTCGCGCTCACCTTCACCAGTGGCGTCATCCTTACCAGGCTTGTCTTCGCTGGTTCTGGAGAGGCCGTGAGAAATGAACTGCGTGACGGCCAGGCGTGAGATGTCGTGCTTGCCCAGCAGATAAACCGCGTGGCTCTGCTTCTCGCTGAATATCGCAACCAGTACATCGGACACGCCCACATCCTTGCGGCCACCGGATTGCACCTGGAACACGGCACGTTGTAATACGCGCTGGAATCCCAGCGTGGGCTGGACTTCGCGATCTTCTTCGCCGGGCACCTGCGGCGTGGTTTCATCGATGTGGCGGCGCAGCTCCTCGGCCAGCCGCGGACGATCTGCACCACCGGCCTTGAGAATCTCGCGCACGCGCGGCGTGTCGAGTATGGCCAGCAGCAGGTGTTCCACCGTCAGGAATTCGTGACGGGCCTCGCGCGCCTGCGCGAACGCGGCGTTGAGACAGTTTTCCAGTTCAGTAGACAGCACGATACGGACCTCCGTTCGCCATCAGGCCTCTTCAAGCGTACACAAGAGTGGATGCTGATTGTCACGGGAATAAGTGGTCACCTGCGCGACCTTGGTTTCCGCGATTTCGTAGGTGAACACCCCGCACACACCCTTGCCGCGCACGTGCACCTCAAGCATCACCCGGGTGGCCGCGGACCGGTCCATCCGGAAGAACCGCTCCAGCACATCCACCACGAATTCCATGGGGGTGTAGTCGTCGTTGAGCAGCACCACGTTGTACAGGGGCGGCTGCCGCACTTCCGGCTTGGCTTCCTCCACCACAAGGCCCGCGTGACCCTCCCGCCCACCCTCGCCACCTTCCGGCGGCGGTCTCTGCGCAGCGCGTTGCGGTCGCAAGTCAGCGACAGGATCCAGCGTTAAAATGTGATGCTTTTGTGAAGTCAAAACAATTGCTTGAGGGCGTTATCCACCGCAACGCATAATACTTCGATTGTGGCCAACTTTGCTGAAGCCCTGCACCTTGACGGCGAACTTCTGGATCGACTGGTCGCGGGTGCACCGCGCCTGATAGCGGGCGTTCTGATCGTGTTGATTGGCGTGCGTGCCGCCCTGTTCGTGGCCGACCTGGCCGGCACCCCGGCAAGCACCGCCGCCCCTGCAGGGCCCTCGCTGATGCAGACGCGCAGCATTGTCGACTTGCCGTCCATCCTGCGCTCGAATCTGTTTGGCCAGGCCGCTGCGCCGGCCGGCGCCGATGCGCCGGTGACCAGCATGGCGCTGATACTTGCGGGAACCATTGCCGACATCGACGAGAAGCGTGGCTACGCCATCCTGGGTAAATCTGCCACCGAGATGAAAGGCTATTCCGTGGGTGAAACCGTGCCCGGTGGCGCGCGCCTGCATGCAGTGCTGGTGGACCGCGTGCTGCTGGATCGCGGCGGCACCATCGAATCGCTGCTGCTGCCCAAGCGGGCCGCCGGCGGAGCGTTGACGGCGGCGGTCGCGCCCCCGCCGCTGGGCGCGGCTGAGCGCGTACAGCAACTGGTACGCGCCAATCCTTCGATAGTGGGCGAGATCCTGCGCCCCCAGGTAGTCATTGCAGACGGCAAGCAGCGCGGGTTCCGGGTTTATCCGGGATCCAACTCCGAAGCCTTCAGTCACCTTGGCCTGCGCCCCGGAGACCTGGTGATCGCGATCAACGGGTCGGCTCTGGACGATCCCACGCGCAGCACCGAGATATTCAACACCCTAGGCAGTGTCGCGGAAGCGCGTATAACCGTGGTGCGCAACGGCAGCCAGCAGGACCTGCTGCTCAACCTTGCAGAAGTTGCCAATGAGGCCGAGCAACTGGCGCGAAGTTCAGCCGCCGCGGTGCCCACAGGCGTTGCGCCACCGCCGGGACCGCTTCCGCCCCAGGCCGCCCCGGGTCCGTCGCCCGGTACTTCAATGAGTGCGAAATAGGAATGAATTTGCAACCACTACTTAAATCATTGCTGCTCACGGCGCTGCTGCTGGGAAGCGCCTCAGTGCGGGCGCAGAACGCGGCGCCCGTCGCCGCCGCCCCTGCTTCCTCCACCCAGCGCTACACCGCCAATTTCCGCGACGTGGATATCGCCGTGCTGGCCGAGACGGTGGCGGCGGCCACGGGCAAGACTTTCATCCTCGACCCGCGCGTGCGCGCCACCGTCAACCTGATCAGTTCCGCCCCGATGACGGCCAACGAGCTGTACCAGGCGTTTCTTTCCATCTTGCAGGTGCACAACTTCGCGGCCGTGCCCACGGGCAACCTGATCAAGATCGTCATGGACGCCAGTGTGCGCACGGTGCCCGGCAATGACCTGCCCGCCACGGTCAATGGCAACTCGGATGAAATAGTCACGCAGGTGATCGTCGCCAAGAATGTCAGCGCCGCGCAGCTGGCCACGGTGCTGCGACCACTGATCGCCCAGTACGGCAACCTGGCGCCAGTGCCTGGCACCAACACCCTGATCATCACCGACCGTGCCAGCAACGTTAACCGCATCATGCGCATCGTCAGCCGCGTCGACCAGGCCAGCGATGCAAACATCGAAGTGATACCGCTGCAGAATTCCACTGCCGCAGACGTGGTGCGTACCATGACTGCGCTGACGGTGGGCCAGCCCGGCCAGGATGGCGCATCGCCGTCGCGTGTAGTGGCCGACGAGCGCTCCAACAGCGTGCTGATCAGCGGCGACAGCGCGCAGCGCCTGCGCATCGCCACACTGATTGCACACCTTGATACCCCGGTGGATAACGGCGGCGACACGCAGGTGATATTCCTGCATTACGCCCATGCCGATAAGATCGCACCCAAGCTCAAGGAACAGATGACCGGCGTGGTGGCAGTGGCTGGCGCCACCGGCGGGGCTGCGGCTGCGGCGCTGGATCGCAGCACCACTATTGTGGCCGAGCCCGAGACCAACGCCCTGATCATCACCGCGCCGCCCAAGACCATGCGCGCCCTCAAGAGCATCATCAGCAGCATCGACATACGGCGCGCGCAGGTGCAGCTGGAGGCCATTGTCGTTGATGTCAGCACCAACAACTCGGCTGACCTTGGGGTCAACTGGGCCATGTATTCCAACCAGAATGGAACGCAGGTGCCGGCAGGAGCATTTATCTCGCCGGTGGGTAACGCCAACAACAACGGGGTCAGCATTGTTGACCTGGCCAAAGCGGTCAAGGATCCGGCCTCGGCCAGCACCGTGCCCCTGGGCGCCACCTTTGCCGTGGGCCGCCTGGTGGAGAACGGCCTCAGTTTCGCGGCCATGATCCGGGCGCTGCGCGCCGATGCCAACACGAATGTGCTGGCAACCCCCAGCGCCGTGACCATGGACAACCAGGAAGCGGAATTGAAGGTGGCCCAGGAAGTTCCCTTCATTACGGGCCAGTACACCACCAGTGGCGGCGGCACTACCGGCGGAGGCACGCAACCCAATCCATTCACCACAGTCGAGCGTCAAGAAGTCGGGCTCATCCTCAAGATCACGCCGCAGATCAATGGCGGCGATGCCATGGTGCTCAAGATCGAATTGGAGAGTTCAGAACTGACGGGAACTGCCGGCGACGCAGGCAGCCTCATCACCAACAAGCGCACCATCAAGACCAATGTACTGATCGAGGACGGTGCCACCATGGTGATCGGCGGCCTGATCCGCGATGCCAAGACCGAAGGCGAGACCCGCGTGCCCTTCCTGGGACGGATTCCGTTCATCGGCGAGGCGTTTCGCGTACGCAGTGGCAAACGCGAGAAGACCAACCTCATGGTATTCATCCGCCCCAAGATTCTCTCCGATGGCGTGCAATCAGCCATCGAGACCAATGCCAAGTACAACATGCTGCGCGACCTGCAGCAGCGCATGGGACAGCGCCAGGACCGCGAACTCATCGAATTGATCCCGGGTCAGAGTCCGCTGCTGCCGCCGGCGCCGCCGATTCCGGGCACCGCCCCTGCGGCCGTGGACAGCAGCAACAAGGTGGAGCCCAAGGCTCAGCCGTGAGTGCCAGCGCCGAATCCATCGCCCCGGCGCGCGGACTTCCCTTCGCTTTTGCCAAGCGCCACGGCATCCTGCTGCGCAATGCCGATGGCGACTTTGCGCTGTGTGCAGTTCGCCACGGCGTGACACCGGCGGCCGTGGCCGAAACCCAGCGCCTGTTGCGCGTGCCGGTGAAACTTGAACGCGTCAGCGACGAGGACTTCGATCGCCTGCTGCGTGAAACCTACGAGGCCGGTGCCGCTGCCATGCAGATGATGGGCGGCTTCGAGGAAACCACGGACCTGGCGCACCTGGCACAGGAACTGCCAGAACAGGCCGACCTGCTGGAAAGCGACGACGACGCGCCCATCATCCGCCTCATCAATGCCGTGCTGAGCCAGGCGATCCGCGAGAATGCGTCGGATATCCATGTAGAGCCTTTTGAGAACCGTCTGGTGGTGCGGTTCCGTGTCGATGGCGTGCTGCGCGAAGTGCTGCAGACCAGGCGCGCGGTGGCCCCCCTGGTGGTGTCACGCATCAAGGTCATGTCGCGGCTCGATATCGCGGAAAAGCGTCTGCCGCAGGATGGACGCATCAGCCTGCGCATCGCCGGCCGCGCAGTGGACGTGCGCGTCTCCACTATTCCTTCGGGTCATGGCGAACGGGTGGTGCTGCGTATTCTCGACAAGCAGGCCGGACGGCTGGAGCTGGAAAGCCTGGGCATGGATGCGCGCACCCGCCAACAGGTGGACGAACTGATCCACAAGCCCCACGGCATCCTGCTGGTCACCGGTCCTACCGGTTCGGGCAAGACCACCTCGCTGTATGCCGCGCTCGAGCGCCTCAACGACAACAGCCGCAACATCATGACGGTAGAGGATCCCATCGAGTATTACATCGATGGCATCGGCCAGACCCAGGTCAACACCAAGGTGGAAATGACTTTCGCGCGTGGACTGCGCGCCATCCTGCGTCAGGATCCTGACGTGGTGATGGTGGGTGAAATCCGCGACCTGGAGACGGCGCAGATTGCCGTGCAGGCTTCGCTGACCGGACACCTGGTGCTTTCCACCCTGCACACCAACACCGCCGTGGGCGCCATCACGCGACTGCGCGACATGGGCATCGAGCCTTTCCTGTTGTCATCGAGCCTGGTGGGGGTGGTGGCCCAACGCCTGGTGCGGGTGCTCAATCCCGAAACACGGCAGTCGGCGCCGGCCAGCGAATACGAGCGCCGTTTGCTCAATGTGCCGGCCGCGGAGAAATCGCCGCAGATATATCGACCGGGGCGCGACGCCGGCAATGGTTATCGCGGTCGCACCGGCATCTACGAGCTGGTGCTGATAGACGATGCCATGCGCACCATGATCCACGACGGCGCAGCCGAGCACGACCTCGAGAAGTACGCGCGCACCCTGACCCCTTCGATACGCGATGACGGGCGATCGAAGATCCTTGCCGGTGAAACCACGGTCGAGGAAGTCCTGCGCGTCACGCGCGAGGACTGACCCGGAAATAAATGGGCGCCTACGAATTCACCGCGCTGGACACCGGCGGCAAGGAGCGCCGCGGCATCATCGAGGGCGATACGCCAAGACATGTGCGCGCGCAGCTGCGGGACCAGCAGTTGCTACCGGTCACGGTCATGGAGGTGATGGCCCAGGAAGCGCGCCGTCAGGCCACGCCCCGATTTGGATTCAGCCTGGGCAGCGGCGTATCGGCAGCCGAACTGTCGCTGCTGACACGGCAGCTGGCCACGCTGTCGAAGGCCGGCCTGCCGCTGGAAGAGGCGCTGCTGGCGGTTTCCCAACAAAGCGAGAAGGCACGCGTGCAGAGCATGCTGCTGGGCGTACGTGCCAAGGTGCTGGAAGGCCACACGCTGGCAGCCGGATTGACAGAGTATCCGCGCATCTTCCCCGAGATTTATCGCGCCACGGTGTCGGCAGGTGAACAGGCCGGGCATCTGGATGAGGTGCTGGAGCGTCTGGCGGATTACACCGAAAGCCGCGAGGTGATCCGGCAGAAGGTGCTGGGCGCCCTGCTGTATCCCATCGTGCTGACCGTGCTGTGCTTCGCCATCATTTCGGTACTGCTGGTGTTCGTGGTGCCCAAGGTGGTGGGCGTGTTTGACAGTTACAACGCCAAGCTGCCGCTGTCGACGCGAGTGCTGATCGGCGTCAGTGGCTTCCTGCAGCACTATGGCATCTACCTGTTGATTGGCATCGCGTTGGTGGTGTGGCTGGCGCTGCGCAGCCTCAAGAATCCGGTCACACGCCTCAAGTTTCACCGTTGGCAATTGCGCGTCCCGGTGGTCGGGCGCATCGTGCGTGGCTTCAACACCGCGCGCTTCACGCGCACCCTGAGCATACTCACCGGCAGCTCGGTGCCGGTGCTGGAGGGGCTGCGCATTTCCGGGGAGGTGGTCACCAACCTGCCCATGCGCGAGGCGGTCACTATCGCAGCGCAGCGCGTGCGCGAAGGCGCGCCCATCGGCCGTTCGCTGGGCGTCAGCCGCCTGTTCCCGCCGATGATGATCCACCTGATTTCCAGTGGCGAATCCAGCGGCCAGCTGGAAACCATGCTGGAGCGCACTGCCCAGAGCCAGGAACGTGAACTGGACGGACTTCTGACGGCCCTGGTGGGATTGCTGGGCCCACTTCTCATTGTTGGCATGGGTCTTTTTGTAGTTGGCATCGTATTTGCGATGCTGTTACCAATTTTCCAGATGAACTCCCTGATCAGGTGAGGTATATATCGCGCTGGCCCGGCATTTGGTTTTTCTTCATGAGTAAAGGTCATGATCGAGAAACAGGAAAAAGAAGACTTCGACGACGCGGATGACGACACCAGCCTCGATGGCGAGGATGTGGACGTCGCGCGCCTGGCACGTGAGATGGATCTTTCAAGGTCACGCAAACCCCGCGGAACCCCTGCCCTGCGGCAGCTTGAACTGCTGGCGGAGAAGAGGCGCATCGCGGAACTGACCTCGGACTTCGACGACTACGACATTGATCGTTAGTGGAACTCGTGGCTGCTGAACTGCAGCGCGCCCAGCAGGAACGATCTATCCACCAGGCTGGTCGCAATCACATGCGTTACGCCGGCTTCGCGCTGCAGTTCGCCGCGCACTTCCATCAGCCGTGAGCCCACCAGCACGCCGTGCTGGCGCTCACCCAGCGCGCGCCACACCAGCACATTGACCTGCCCGGATTCGTCCTCAAGTGTGACGAAAGTTACGCCGCTGGCCGTGTGGGGTCGCTGGCGCGTGATGACCAGGCCAGCCACGCGCACGAAATCCCCGGATGCGGTTTCCTGCAACTGTCCGGCGGTCAGTATCCGCGCCGCCTGCAGCCGATGGCGCAGCAGTGCCAATGGATGCCGGCCCAGCGTGAACCCCAGCGACTGGTAGTCCGCGATGATGTCCTCGGCCTCGGTGGGAGTACGCAGCAATGGCTGCGCGCCCTGGGCAACGGCATCTGGCGCCGCGGCCAGCGGCGGCAGGTAACCGCTCACGCCCCAGTACGCCAGGTGGCGATGGCCCTCGAGCCCGGCCAGTGCCCCGCAGGCGGCCAGCATTTCCAGCTCATGCCGTGACAGCCCGGCACGATCACCAAGGTCAGTCACGCAACTGAACGGTGCCACGGCGCGTGCGGCCACCACGCGCCGCGCGGCGGCGTCGGGGAATGAGCGCGCGCACCCCAGGCCCAGCCGCAGCGCCAGCACATCACTCCCGGCAGCAACGTGCTCCAGCGTGCACTCCACGTCACTGATGCCCACATCAACGCTGCGCACCTCGCCGCCATGCGCGCGCAGGTCACGCAGCAGTTGCGCTGGCGCGTAGAACCCCATGGGTTGGCTGTTGAGCAATGCCGCGGTGAAGGCCGCCGGATGATGATATTTAAGCCATGAGGAGACGTAGGCCAGCACGGCGAAGCTGGCCGCATGCGCCTCGGGAAAACCGTATTCGGAAAAACCGCGGATCTGGTTGACCAGTTGCCGCGAGAACTGCTCGGCATAGCCATTGCGACGCATGCCGGTGATCAGCTTGTCCTCGAAATGACCTATGCCGCCGCGGCGTTTCCATGCGGCCATGGAGCGGCGCAGCTGGTCGGCCTCCCCGGGGGTGAAATCCGCCGCCACCATGGCCAGCTGCATCACCTGCTCCTGGAAGATGGGTACGCCGCAGGTGCGCGATAGCACCGTGCGCACGGCCTCGCTGGGAAACACCACCGGCTCGGCGCCGCTGCGACGACGCAGGTAGGGATGAACCATGTCGCCCTGGATGGGTCCGGGACGCACAATGGCCACTTCGATCACCAGGTCATAGTATTCGCGCGGCCGCAGGCGCGGCAGCATGGACATCTGCGCGCGCGATTCAATCTGGAACACGCCGATGGTATCGGCGTCACAGATCATGTCGTAGACCGCCATGTCATCCATGGGGATGGTGTCGATGCGCAGCGCTGGTCCGCCGCAACCCCTGACCAGATCAAAACAGCGACGGATGGCCGTGAGCATGCCCAGTCCCAGCACATCCACCTTGAGCAGGCGCAGGTCTTCGAGGTCGTCCTTGTCCCACTGGATCACCGTGCGCTCGGGCATGGTGGCGTTTTCCACCGGGACCAGCTGCGACAGCGGCCCCTCGGAGACCACGAAGCCACCCACGTGCTGCGACAGGTGCCGCGGAAAACCCACCAGCGTGGCGGCCAGTCGCAGCAGCGTGGCCACCGGCTCGCTCTCAGGATCCACACCGGCGGCGCGCAGTTTCTGCGGTTCGGCCAGGTGTCCGTGCCAGCCGCGCAAACCGGCGACCAGTCGCCGCTGCGTGGTTTCGTCTACATCCAGCGCGCGCGCCAGGTCGCGCACTGCGCTGCGCACCTGGTAGGTGATGACGGTGGCCGCCAGTGCCGCGCGCCCGCGGCCATATTTGCCGTAGATGTACTGAATCACCTCTTCGCGCCGCTCGTGCTCGAAGTCGATGTCGATGTCGGGCGGTTCTTCCCGTTCGCGCGACACGAAGCGTTCGAACAGCATCGACAGCTGATCCGGCCCGACTGCAGTGATCCTGAGGCAGTAGCAGACCAGGGAATTGGCCGCCGAACCGCGGCCCTGGTGCAGGATGCCGGCGCTGCGTGCGAACGCGGCGATGTCGTACACCGTCAGGAAGAACGGCTCATATCCCAGCTCGGCGATCAATGCCAGTTCGCGTTGCAGCTGCGTGTGCACCGTGGCCGGCACACCCAGCGGCCAGCGTTGGGCCGCACCCTCTTCGGCCAGGCGGCGCAGGTAACTGGCTGGGGTTTCACCGGCCGGCACGATCTCGCGCGGATATTCATAGCGCAGTTGGTCGAGGCTGAAGCGGCAGCGTTCGGCAATGTGCACAGATTCCTGCAACCACTGCGGCGGATAAAGCCGTGCCAGCTCCGCGCGTTCGCGCAGGTGTCGTTGGCCGTTGGCGAACAGTCGCTGTCCGGCGTGACGCAGTGACACGCCATGGCGAATCGCAGTCAATGCATCCTGCAGGGGCCGGCGCTCGGCCACATGCATGTGCACGTCGCCACAGGCCACGCAGTTGATGCCCAGTCGCGCAGCCAATTCAGCAGACTCGCGCAGCTTGCTGGCATCCGCTGCCTCGCGCAGCACGCTGACGCCCAGCCATGTGTGGCCGGGAAACTGCGTGGCCAGCCAGCGGCCGGGTTCATTGGGAATTTGCGAGTCCGGCGCGGGGCGCCATAACAGCAGACAGTCGCCGGTGGGGGCAATGCAATCGACGAGGTCCGCGCGCGACAGATGGTAGGAGCCTTTGGGTGCGGCCCGGCGTCCCCGCGTGATCAGTTCACACAGTTGCCCATAGCCCTGCCGCGTTGCTGCCAGGATCACCAGCTTCAATCCGCAGGTGAAGGTGAACTGGGCGCCGATGATCAGCGGCAGTGCCAGCGCTTTCGCGCGCACATGCGCGCGCACCACGCCGGCCACCGAGCACTCATCGGTGAGGGCCAGTGCGCGATAACCCAACGCGTGGGCCCGATCTACCAGTTCAACCGGATGCGAGGCGCCGCGCAGGAAGCTGAAGTTGCTGACACAGTGCAGCTCGGCGTAGGCAACGCCGGCCGCGTCAGGCAAAACATCCATGCAGGAACCACCGGCGCCGCGCCATGCATTCGCGAAACACCCACCACAGTGCGCCAGCCCCGTCGCGGGCGATGTAGTAATCACGCGCGATGTCCGCGCCATCCCACCACCCGGATTCGATACGCTCGGGACCGGTGACCAGGTGCAGCGCGCGGCCCTGGTGAAGCAGATGCTGCGTGTGGCCAGCTGCATCGTGGGTGGCCTTAAGTGCCTGTGGTGTCGACAGCAGGCCCAGCGGGCGCGTGGCACGTTCGGCAGCATGGCTGGTAACTGCATGACTGGTAGCGGCATGGCCCGGCCACACGCTGCGCCACTGGCGTTCGGGACGGTGCTCGCCCACCTGCTCCAGGCCATACACCGCGCGCTCACCCAGGCGCGCCATCAGTGTCTGCAGGAATTCCGGCAGTTGTGCATTGCCCGCTGCGCCGTGCTGGCCGGGTCGCCATAGCCCGTGGCTGTCAGCAGTAAAACTGCGCAATCTTCCCGCCGTCACTTCGAGGCGGCGCACTGGCGCGGCCAATGGCAGGGATTCCAGGCGCGCAGTCAGCAATGCGATGAACCGTGCAGCGCGGTATTCCGGAACTACGCACCGCACCATGCAGGCCGCGCAAGCACCACCGCGATGCACCAGTGTGACGCGCAGTGCAGTGATACCCCGTTGCCGTTCACGCAGGAACGCTTCCAGTCGCGTGAGCGTGGGTGCCAGCGCTACCAACAGCCGCTCGCGATCCACCGTTTCAAAATCCGGATCCACCTTTTCAATGAAACGCTGCGTCGGTGGCAACGCGGCTCGTGGATCAGCGCGCTTTCCCGTGAGCTGGTCCAGCTGCAGCAGGCGCTGCGGACCGATGCGTCGCGCCAGACCAGCGCGTGGCAGGCGCAGCAATTCACCCAGGCAGGTCACGCCCATGCTGCGCAGGCGCATGAGCTCGACATCGGGCCAGCGCAGGAACTGCAATGGCAGCGCATTGAGCCTGCCCTGCAGACGGGCCTCGCTGGTGATGCAGCAGTTACGGCCCGCACGCGCCAGCAGCACTGCCGCCAGGGGGGTAGGCGCCATGGCCAGGTTCCGGGGCTGCGGGAATGCAGCCCGCAGCGCGTGCAGCAAGGCATGCAGTCCGCCGAACAGTCGCTGGCTGCCGCCCAGTTCCAGCAGCAGCGCGTCAGGTGACTCGATGGCCACGCGCGAGGTGAAGGACTGCGCGCGTTGCAGTGCTGCGGCCAGCTGCACGGCGCCGCTGGTATCTGCGGCTGCATCGACATTGGCAAACTGCACGGCGGCCCACAGTTCGCGCGCAACGCGGGGAGCTGCGGCAGGTTGGGGTACGGGTATGGGTGCGGCTGTCGCTGGCACAACACGCAGTTGCACCGGGTGGAAATCCAGTTCCTGCTGTGGCGGACTGATCATGGCAATGACAGCTCGATCACCCGCGGCGTGACACCACGACCCTTGAGCAGTTCGATACGCAGCTGCGTGGCGGTGCGCGTCAGTGCCATGCGCAGCACGGCCGTGGTGTGTTCCACTGCGGCGCGCAACGGTCGGAACAGCACGCCCAGCGACGCACCGCGCTCGGTAGCCAGGGACAGCCGGCGCAGCTGCGGCATGGTGGCGCGCTGCGGCCAGGCAAAGGTGATAGAGCAGGCGCCGGACAACAGGCTCTGTTCCAGCGCCCACAGCGGTTGCCCGGTGCGCACCACCAGCAGTCGGTCGAGCCGCGCCCCCTGCGCGCTCCAGGCCGGCACGAAAGGTTCAAAAGGTGGCGCGACGAAGGCGCACCAACGCGCGGCTTCGGATCGGGTCAGCCGCGTAACCAGCGGTGCCCATAGGCCCAGCTCACCAAAACCCACACCCGGCGCGAGGATTTCGACCAGGCCGCTTCGCGGCCACCCGCCGCCCGGCAGCGCCTGGTCGAGCGCGGGAAAGCCGGTGGCAAAACTTTCTGTAACTGCCGCACCGCGCCCCCGCCACAGCGAAGGATGCTTCAGCAGCGCTTCAAGCTGCGGGGTTACCTCCGACATTGAAATTCCGATGCGAGGTCAAAGACCCATGCCCTTGCCACGGCGAATCACGCCGACGACCACGCCCTCGATGAGCAGCGACTGCTCTTTGAGATCGACCCTGATGGGCTCGAAGTCTTCGTTCTCGGGCAGCAGCCAGGCCACCGGACCTTCCTGCCGGTAACGCTTGACCGTCACCTCGTTCTCGAGCCGCGCGACGATGATCTGCCGGTTGCGCACATTGGGCGTGCGGTGCACGGCCACCAGGTCGCCATCGAGGATGCCGGCATCTTTCATGCTCATGCCCACCACCTTGAGCAGGTAGTGCGGACGCACGTTGAACACCGAGGGGTCGATGGCCAGGTGATCCTCGATGTTCTCTTCAGCCAGCATGGGACTGCCGGCCGCGACGCGACCAATCAGCGGCAGCCCCATCTGTTCGCGCAGTGCGTCCTTGAGCTGGATGCCGCGCGACGCGCCAGGCAGCAGGGAGATCACGCCCTTGCGCGCCAGTGCGCGCAGGTGTTCCTCGGCGGAGTTGGCGGAACGGAAACCCAGTTCGGTGGAGATTTCCTTGCGCGTCGGGGGCATGCCCGTTTCCTGAACCGTGCGCTGGATCAGCCGTAGAATCTCGGTTTGTCGGGGAGTCAGATCGGTGTCGGACATGGCCAGGCTCCGTAACTGTTTTTTCATACAGGGGACTGTGATTATATACAGTAACGGTCGGCTGACAACCGCCTTTAGAGGGCCCGGCGGTCAACCGCCCCCTGCCCCATGAGTTCCCCTGCGGATCCCGACGTCGCCATCATCGGCGCTGGCCACAATGGCCTGACCTGCGCGGCGTACCTTGCCAAGGCCGGACTCTCCGTCACCCTCTACGAGCGCCGACCGGTGTTTGGCGGAACGGCCGTCACCGAGGAGTTTCATCCCGGCTTTCGTAACTCCACTGCCAGTTACACGGTGAGCCTGCTGCATCCAGAGGTGATCCGCGACCTGCGGCTGGCCCAGCATGGCCTCAGGATCGTGGAGCGACCGCTGCTCAACTACGTGGTCGAAGCGCCAGGCAAAGGCCTGCGCATCGGACCCACGGGCAACGACACGCGACGGTATGTAGCGCAACGCTCGCCACGCGATGCCGACCGCCATGCGGCCTTCCATGCACAGCTTGACGCTGCCGTCGCCATGCTCAAGGACCTGCTGCTGCGCACGCCGCCCACGGACCTCAAGCGCATGACCGACCTGTGGTCCGCATTGCAGGTGGGTCGCCACTTCCGTGCGCTGCCTATCGAGACACAACGCATCGTGCACGAGCTGTTCACGCGCAGTGCCGGCGATGTGCTCGATGGCTGGTTTGAGGACGAGGGAATCAAGGCCGCTTATGGTTTTGATTCCATCGTGGGCAACTACGCCAGTCCCTACACACCGGGCAGTGCTTACGTGCTGCTGCACCACGCTTTCGGCGAGGTCAATGGCAAGCCGGGCATCTGGGGTCACGCACTGGGCGGCATGGGCGCCATCACCCAGGCCATGGCTGCAGAAGCCACTGCTCACGGCGCGCGCATCGAAGTCGAACAGCCGGTGCGCCGCGTGATTGTCGAAAAGGGACGGGCCTGCGGACTGGAAATGCAAGGCGGTCGCATCGTGCGCGCGCGCCGCATCATCGCCAATGTCAATCCGCGCTTCCTGTATCTCAATCTTCTGGACGCAGGCGACGTCCAGCCGGAGATCCGCGAGCGCATGCGCCGCTATCGTTGCGGATCAGCCAGCTTTCGCATGAACGTGGCACTGTCGGAACTGCCAGCCTTCGATGACAGCGGACCCGGCGGCAGCGACCTGCACCGTTCTGGCATCCTGATCGCCCCGACACTGGGCTACATGGATCGCGCGCACCTGGATGCGCGCCGCGATGGCATGTCTGCCGCTCCCGTCATCGAGATGCTCATCCCCAGTACGGTGGATGACTCGCTGGCGCCAGCCGGCGCGCATGTGGCGAGTTTGTTTTGCCAGCACTTTGCACCGCAACTGCCGGACGGTCGCGACTGGAACGATGCGCGCAGCAACGCGACGCAACTCATCATCGATACGGTGAATCAACATGCGCCCAATTTTCGGCGCAGCATCCTTGGCATGTCGGCCCTGTCGCCTCTGGATCTGGAACAGCGCTTCGGACTGCCGTCGGGCGACATCTTTCACGGCGCACTGGGACTCGATCAGTTATGGGCCGCTCGTCCCCTGCTGGGTCATGGCGACTATCGGACCGGAGTGGCTGGTCTGTACCTTTGTGGTGCCGGCGCCCATCCGGGTGGTGGAGTCACTGGCATTCCCGGACGCAATTGCGCCCAAATGGTGCTGCGTGAAAAGCTGCGTTGAAAGAACGTTTCAAAGCTCTTTGTAAGAATTCCGGAACGCTTTTATCAGAGTGTTGCCGACAGGCGACAAACAAATAACGGTTGCCTTGACAGGGTCAGATATGGTCAAGTTGCCACACCGCGTGAACTGGTTCACATGAAGTGCGCCGTGCGGGTGATTTGCATGGGAAAGTTGGTGGAAGGCTCCACAGAGATACACGAGGATCTAAAAATGAAGAGCGTAGGAATGAAGATTGCCGCCCTGGCTGCTGTTGCAGCTCTGGTCGGTTGCACGGACCTGAAGCCGCTGCAGGCCCAGGTTGATGACCTGAAGTCGCAGGTTGGTCGTCTGTCGTCGGACTTGGCCGCCCACAAGGCGGACCGCACTGATGCAAACGCTGCTGCTGCTGCCGCTTCGGCTGCCGCTGCTGCGCAGGGCACTGCGAACCAGGCGCTGGCTGCAGCCCAGGCTGCACAGACTGGTGTCAATGACACCAATGAGAAGATTGACCGCATGTTCCAGCGGTCGGTTTCGAAGTAAGCGCAAGCTTCAGCTTTGAGGAAAAACGCCGCGCTTAGCGCGGCGTTTTTCTTTGTGCTTTGTGAAGTCGGCGGCGGGCTGTGCCCCGCGCGCTACATGCGAACCAGCGCGGCGCCCCAGGTCAATCCGCCACCAAACGCTTCAAGCAGCACCAGGTCGCCGGGCTTGATGCGTCCGTCACGAACACCCACATCAAGCGCCAGAGGTACCGACGCCGCGGATGTATTGCCATGGTCCTGCACCGTGACGATTACCCGTTCCATGGGCAGGTCAAGCTTGCGCGCCACTGCCTGGATGATGCGGATATTGGCCTGGTGGGGCACCAGCCAGTCGATATCGGATTTCTCGATGTGATTCCTGGCCAGCACTTCGTCAACAACCTTGCCCAGCATGTTGACTGCAATCTTGAAAACTTCGCGACCCGCCATGCGAATGACTGCCCGATTGTCCGAACCCGGCTCATAGCCCTTGGAGATGCCGCCCGTGCAATACAGCAGGTTCTGGTAAGAGCCGTCGGCATGCAGGTGCGTGGAAACCACACCCTGGGTCTCCGACGCTTCGAGCACCAGTGCGCCGGCACCGTCGGAAAACAGGATTGCAGTGGTGCGATCGGTGAAATCGGTAATGCGTGAAAGCGTTTCGCTGCCCACCACCAGGGCGCGCCTGGCTTCGCCCAGTCGGATGAACTTGTCGGCAATGGAAAGAGCGTAGATGAAGCTGCTGCAGGCAGCCTCGACGCTGAAGGCCGGCCCGCCGCTGCAGCCGAGGCGGTTCTGCAGCATGGCGCCGGCGTTGGGGAACACCAGATCTGGCGTGGTGGTGCCAAAGACGATCAGGTCGATGTCGGTGGGCTGCAGGCCGGCCGCGGCAATGGCACGCCGCGCCGCATGCTCACCCATGTCAACGGTGGTCTCGCCGTCGGCCGCGTAATGCCGACGTTCAATGCCCGTGCGATCACGGATCCATTGATCGGAGGTGTCCATGATCTTCTCCAGGTCCGTGTTGTGGACAACACGTTGGGGAAGATAAGACCCGGTTCCAATGATGCGCGCGTACATCCGCGCCGGACCGGTCAGTCCTGCTCGTCGGCGCCGGAACGCGGCTCGATCACGCGCTTGCCGCGATAGAACCCATCGGGAGTAATGCGATGACGCAGGTGCGTCTCGCCCGACTGCGGATCGACCGACAGGGCAGGCCCGGCGACCGCGTCATGTGAGCGGTGCATTCCGCGCTTGGAGGGAGTCTTGCGACTCTTTTGAACTGGCATTCTTGCGATCTCCTCAACTCTGTCTCGATCAATCCGGCTTCATCATCCTGCCCAGATCCGCCAACGGCCTGAGTGCAGGTTCAACACTTTCTTCCTGGGCTGCGCCGGATTCGTCCGGGCACTGCCCCTGAGCATGGCGGGGCGCACCCGGCATGGCCAGCAACAATTCTTCTTCGACCAGGTCGGCGAGCCGCATCCGGCCTTCCGGTGCCAGCGCCACCTCCAGCTCGGGCGGCACTGCATCGACCTCGCTTTCGGCCGCCAGCAGTGCGACGCGGGACTGGCTGCTGATGGGCAGCGACATGATCCCGAGACAACGCTGGCAGCGCACTTGCGGTCGCGCCTCAACCATCACATCCGCAATGATGCGACCCTGCACACGGGAGAATGCGATTCTTCCCGTCGCCATGCCCTCATTATTGACGAGCAGTGGGGCCAGACGCGCGAGCTTCGCAAGCGGCACAGCCAGTTCCACTTGCCGTTCATCATCGGCCTGAACCGCGACATCGCACAGTTTCGAGCCGTCCTGGGGCATGGGGCGCGTATCATAGGTATGCACCCCTTCCAAGTCAAAGACTTGAGTGCGTTTTGGATACGCCGCCCATGCCTGCTATTGCCCTGATCCTGGCCTCCACTTCGCCGCACCGCAGGACCCTGCTGCAGCGCCTGGGCCTGCCGTTCACCTGTGTTGCCCCACAGGTGGATGAGCAGCTGCTAACCGGCGAGCTGCCAGGACATAGGGCACTGCGCCTGGCCAGGGCCAAGGCCATTGCGGTGGCCCGCTTGCATCCCGGCGCCATCGTGATTGGCAGCGACCAGGTGGCAAGCACCAATCAGGCCGGGATATTGCGCAAACCCGGTGACCGTGAAACCTGCCGGCGACAGCTGCTGGCCATGTCCGGCACTGCGGCGCGGTTTGATACCGGCGTGGCCGTCGCACGTGACGCCGCCCTGATTGCGCACCTCGAAACCACCGTGGTGCATTTTCGCAATCTGCAGTTGAGTGAAATCGATTCCTACATGGACCGCGAACCGTCGTTCGACTGCGCGGGAGGATTCAAGTGCGAGGGCCTTGGCGTGAGCCTTTTCGAGGCGATCGAATCGCGCGACCCGACGGCGCTGATCGGCCTTCCGCTGATCCATGTTTGCGCTGCCTTGCGCGAAATCGGGTTGAAGGTTTAGGCGCGGGTTCGGTTCGCGATTGCACTATTGTTGGCCGGGGCTTCGTGCCTGATGGCTTGAGTCTGCCGGCCCTAGCAGTGAGTGCATCCAGCACGCCGCGCAGCGCGTCGGGCAATGGCGCGCTGATGCTCATCGCGACGTGCCGCTCCGGATCCTCGAAGCTCACACTGTGCGCATGCAGGAACAGGCGTCGCAGGCCAAACGCGCGCAACTGGTCGTTGAACTCTTCATCACCGTATTTTTCGTCGCCGGCCACCACGTGGCCTGCATACGCCGCGTGCACGCGAATCTGGTGCGTGCGTCCGGTCAACAGTCGCGCTTCGAGCAATGTGGCCAGCTGGCCGAAGAACTGCACCACGCGAAACTCGGTGGCCGAGGGCTTGCCGCCGGCTTCAACTTTCACCGTGCGTTCGCCACCCACGCGCAGGTCGGTGCGCAGCGGCGCTTCAATCAACTTCTTGCCCAGCTCCCACTTGCCGCGCACCAGCACCAGGTAGCGCTTGTCGAAAGCATCTTCGCGCAGCATTGCGTGCATGCTGCGCAGCGTGGAGCGGCGGCGCGCGATCATCAGGCAACCGCTGGTATCGCGATCCAGTCGATGCACCAGTTCGAGCGGTTCGTCCGGGCGCGCGGAGCGCAATGCCTCGATGACCCCCGCACTGATGCCGCTGCCGCCATGCACTGCAACCCCCGCGGGCTTGTCGATCACCAGCAGCCGCTCGTCCTCGAACAGCACCGAGGCGTTGAGCTTCTCGAGCAGTGCATTGGAAACCCGCGGCGCTGCATCGGGTGTCAGGGAGGGCGGCGCCTCGAGGCGCACCGGTGGCACACGCAGCACGTCACCAGACTTGATGCGCGCTTCGCCGCTGACGCGCTTGCCGTTGACCCGGACTTCCCCACGCCGCAGCAGTCGGAACAGCCGCGTATGGGGAACTCCAGGCAGCAGGCGGGCCAGGACGCGATCCACCCGCTGCCCGGCCTCCTCCTCCCCCATGGTCTCGGTACGGACGGCAGTGCGGGCTTCTGGCGTGGTTTGCGGCTCAGTACTCATGTAAATCTTTGTTTTGCAAGCGTCTGCGAGTATACTGCGGGTCACGTGTCCCTACCGAAGCGGCACGGAACATTGCGGCACACCAGCCGCAGACTTAAGTGGCAGGCCAGGGGTGGATTGCTCCAGTGACCAAACCCCGCTCCGACGGAGCGTGAGGGTCGGCGAGCACACCTGCGGTCGGCAGTGGTAAAGGATTGCGGCGTCCCGTGTCAGCGGGACGACAGGTTCGTTCAAACAGTGTACGTAACAATCCACGCTCTTCTGGCCAGTCTCCTGGCGCAGCTTGAAGCGTTCTTCTGCCTTTCCAGGTTTCCTGGAGCACTCGCGTTCGCGCGTGCTTCCCCCTCGCCCGCCACTCAACTCCAATTGAGTGGATTAAATGAAACGATTACTAGTCAATGCAACCCAGCAGGAAGAACTGCGCGTTGCGCTCGTCGACGGACAGAAGCTGTACGACCTCAGCATCGATATTTCCTCGCGGGAACAGAAAAAAGCCAATATCTATAAAGCCCGGATCGCGCGCATCGAGCCTTCGCTCGAAGCGGTGTTTGTCGATTACGGCTCGGAGCGCCACGGCTTTCTGCCGCTGAAGGAAATCTCCAAGGAGTTTTTCCGCGACGGCCAGCCACAAGGCAACCGTGGCATCCGCGAAATCCTGTCCGAAGGTCAGGAGATCGTGGTGCAGGTCGAGAAGGAGGAGCGCGGCAACAAGGGCGCGGCCCTGACCACGTTCATCAGCCTCGCCGGACGCTTCCTGGTACTGATGCCCAACTCCCCGCGCGCCGGCGGCGTATCGCGCCGCATCGAGGGGGAAGACCGCGACCAGATGCGCGAAACCATGGCGCAGCTCAACATCCCCGATGGCATGGGGGCCATCATCCGCACCGCCGGTGTCGGACGCAGTGCCGAAGAATTGCAGTGGGATCTGGACAACCTGCGAACGCAGTGGGAAGCCATTGCGGCCGGCATCCAGTCCCGCCCCGCCCCCTTCCTGGTTTACCAGGAAAGTGACGCTGTTACGCGCGCCATGCGCGACTACCTCGGCGATGACATCGGGGAGATCCTGGTTGATGACGCCGCGGCGTTCCAGAAGGCGCAGGAATACATGCAGCGCTTCATGCCGCCCGAGGCACAGCGCCGGCTCAAGCAGCACACTGAAGACACACCGCTGTTCACGCGTTTCCAGATCGAGAGCCAGATCGAATCCGCGTATGCGCACAAGGTACAGCTGCCTTCGGGCGGCAGCCTGGTGATCGACCATACCGAAGCGCTGGTTTCCATCGACATCAACTCGGCGCGCAGCACGCGCGGCTCGGACATCGAAGCCACCGCGTTCAACACCAACCTCGAGGCTGCGGACGAAATCGCCCGCCAGCTGCGGGTGCGTGACATCGGCGGACTGATCGTCATCGACTTCATCGACATGGAGTCCACCAAGAACCAGCGCGACGTGGAAGATCGCCTGCGTGACGCCATGAAGGCGGATCGTGCGCGCATCCAGATCGGACGCCTGTCACGCTTCGGCTTGCTGGAGATGTCGCGGCAACGCCTGCGCCCTTCGCTGAGCGAGTCCAGTCACCTCACCTGCCCGCGTTGCCTTGGCATTGGCAGCATCCGCAGCGTCGAGTCGCTGGCACTTTCCATCCTGCGCCTGACCGGCGAGGAAGCGCGCAAGGAGCGCACTGCGCGCCTGGTACTGATGGTGCCGGTGCCGGTGGCCACTTACCTGATGAACGAAAAGCGCTCTACGTTGCGCAGCATCGAGGAGAAGTGCGGTATCGAACTGATCCTGGTGCCCAACGAGAACATCGAGACTCCGGAATTCTCCATCCGGCGCGTGCGCGCCGAGGAACTGGGTCTGGCAGAAAACACCCAATCCAGCTACCGGATGCCGACGGCCCCCGACGCGCCCGACGTGACGGCGCTGCAACCCAAGAAGCCGGCGGCGGCAGCGGCCGCGGTGGCAACACTGTTACCTACAGATCCGGCTCCTGTGCCGCCCCCTGTTGTGGCGCGCGTCGAAGAGGTTCGACCTGCTGCCACGGGTGGCTTCTGGGCAATGGTCAAGAGCTGGTTTGGCAACGATGCTGCGCCCGCGCAAGCACCCATCCAGTCACGCAGCGCCTCCAGCGGCGAGCGCCATCGCAGCAATGATCGCAGTCGCAGCGGCAGTTCCAGAAGTGGCAGTGCTCGTGGTGGTGAACGCCAGGATCGCGGCGGCAAGGGACGCACCCGGCACGGCGGCAGCGAAGGCGGCGAGCGCGCCGAACGCGGACGCCCGGATCGTGGCCCGCGCAGTGGTCCGCGCGACGGCGAGCGCCCAGCTCGTGATGGTGAGCGTCCAGCCCGGGATACCGAGCGTGTAGGTCGTGATGCCCCGCGCAACCGCGATCGTGATGCGGGCCCGCGTGCTGAGGGTCAGCAGCGCCGCGCTGCGCCGCATGCTGCACCACCGGCCGCGCTGCATACCGAGCCAGCACCGCAAGCTGATTCCGCAGCGCCAATGAACGGCGGGCAAGGGCAAGTAGACGCCAGTGCTCCACGTGCCGAGGGACAGCGTGCAGATGGCGAGAAGCGTTCACGGCGCGGTGGTCGCCGTCGTCGCGGTCGCGGTGGCTCACATCGCGGCGATGTGGCCGGCGGCGAGAATGGCGGTGAGTCCATGCCAGGCACTCCGGAGTCGGGTGCATCCTCTGCGATGAATGGCAACGAAGGCTTCAGTCTGCAGCACAGTGCGGGGCCGTCGGATTCGCACGGGGAATCGGTGCAGCAGGAGCGAGTGCACCGCGAAGCCCCGGCGGCGCTGGCTCCGCCCAACATGGAAGCTCGTCCAGCAGTGGTCTGGTCGTCGGCAACTGCGCCGTCAGCGCCCGACCTGCGCAGCGATCGAGAGGAATAGCGATCGGCAACCCTGCTCGGCCAGATTGAGCACGGTTTCAAACCCTTCCGGACCACCATAGTAGGGGTCCGGAACGGCAATCAATTCCAGTTGCGGCGCATACGAGAGAAACAGCCGTGCGCGGTCACGGCGCCTGGCCGGCGCGAGGGATTGCATTTCCTCAAGGTCCTGTTCATCCATTGCCAGCAGTAGATCGAAATGCTCGAAGTCGGCGCGCGACACCTGTCGTGCACGCAGTGTTGAGAGGTCATAGCCGCGAAGCGCGGCGGCTCGCTGCGTGCGCGGGTCGGGTGCATCGCCAATGTGGTACGAAGCGGTGCCGGCGGAATCTAAAACCAGCGCAAGATCCGGAAATTCAGCCCGGGCCAGCTGTCTTGCCACACCTTCCACCGTGGGAGACCGACATATGTTCCCCAGGCAGACGAACAGGATTTTCACCCGCTGCCATCAAGTGACAGCAATGGCCCGTAAAGATCGGGCCGACGATCCCGAAACACAAACCAGTTGTCGCGCAGCTCGGCAGCGGCAGCGAGATCAAATTCGGCCAGTAATATTGCCGATTCGTCTTCCCCCGCCTCGGCGATTTTCGCCCCCAGCTGGTCGGCAATGAACGACGAACCATAGAAGCGGATGAATAGATCATCGGGTTGCTGCAATGATCGTTCGACACCGTATCGATTGGACGCCAGCAGTGGGATGAGGTTCGCCGCAGCGTGGCCCTGCTGCGTGCGCTGCCAATGGTCGCGCGAATTCACCGGCAATGCCGGTGGCGGCTCGGTGCCGATGGCTGTGGGGTACATCAGCAGTTCTGCTCCCTGCAGGGCCATCACACGCGCGCACTCCGGGAACCACTGGTCCCAGCAGATGCCGACGCCGATGCGTCCGAAGCGTGTGTCCCAAACACGAAACCCGGTATCCCCAGGACTGAAATAAGTTTTCTCCTGGTAACCGGCGCCGTTGGGAATATGTGCCTTGCGGTAGATTCCCAGCACCTCGCCATCCGCATCGACAATCGCCACCGAATTGAAACAGGTCTGGCCACTGCGTTCGAAAAAGCTTACCGGTAACACCACGCCCAGTTCGCGTGCCACCCGCGCCATGATCGCCACGGCACGGTTTTCCTGCAGTGTCGTTGCCAACCGTAGATGCCGTGAATCCTGCTCGATGCAGAAGTAAGGTGTTTCGAACAGCTCCTGCAGCAGGATGACTTGCGCCCCGTCGCCAGCGGCACGTCGCACCAGCGCCTCGGCCTGGGCAAGATTTTCGTCAAGATTCCAGCTGCATGCGAATTGCGTCGCTGCCACGGTCACCTTGCGCGCGACGCGCTGCAAATGCGGCGCCTGCGTCAAGGCTTGCCGCCCTGCTGCGCCATGATCAGGTCGGTGATGCGCGATGCCGTCTCCAACGCCAGCAATCCGTCTTCGCCGCTGACGACTGGTCGCCCGCCACTGCGCACGCAACCCAGGAACGACTCGATCTCGGCAAGCAGTGCATCGCCCTGCTCAAGGTTCTGTTCCTCGATGGTCACGGGCAATGGCCCTGGCGGCGCGTCGGGCGGGCGCTTGCGGATCACCGACAACACCTTCTGCTGCAGGTCCATCGAGATATAGGCGTCATCCTGGAAGATGCGCAGTTTGCGTTCGGTCTTGAGGCTCACGCGACTGGCCGTCACATTGGCCACGCAGCCATTGGCAAAGCGCAGGCGTGCATTGGCGATATCAATCTCTTCGGAAAAAACCGGCGTCCCCACCGCATCGATGCTGGCCAGTGGCGCGCGCACGATGCTCTGCACGATGTCGATATCGTGGATCATGAGGTCCAGCACCACATTGACGTCGGTGCCGCGCTCGCGAAACGGGGCCAGTCGATGGCACTCGAGGAACTTCGGGTTACGCAATTGCGATTCGGCCGCGAGGATTACCGCGTTGAAGCGTTCCAGGTGACCCACCTGCAGCACCCGGCCGGCTGTCCTGGCCAACGCAATCAGTTCCTGCGCCTGCGCAACGGTTTCTGTGATGGGTTTCTCCACCAGTACATGCACGCCGGCACGCAGGAAATCCGCAGCAATCGCGAAATGCGACGGCGTATGGGTGACCACACTGACCGCATCAACGCGACCAATCAGATCATGATAGTCGGCGTGCGCAGCAACATTGAGTTCCGCTGCGACGGCAGTGCGAGCCCGTTCATCCTGGTCTACCACGCCGACCAGTTGGCAGTCTGGCAAGGCCGCGTACTTCTGCGCATGGAAGCGCCCCAGGTACCCCACTCCGATGACTGCTGCCCTGATGTTCTTCATGGTCCGCTATTATGCCCGGCGTGAGTAACCCCATAGGCAGAGCGTGGTCCGGATATCGCCGGCTCAATGGCGTCAGCGGCGAACTGGCCCTGCTGGGCCTGATGCTGGCGTTTTCCCTGTTTGTCCTGCCCGTGTTGATCTGGTTCGCGGGAAAATTCTTCCTGGGTGAATACGTGCGCAACCCATCCGGTGCGCCCACCGGCGGCCCGCTGGCGCTGTGGGTGGACTACCTGCGTGGTTTGGCTTCCGGCTCACTTGGATACTGGACGGTGCTGTTAGGCCCTTACCTTCTGGTGCTGGCGCTGCGCGTCAGCGGCCGCCTGATTAAAAGGTGACATAATTCAGCGGGTTATGGACGTGTTTCGCACTCTTGCCGTATCATTGCCTCCCAATGAACGATCTCTCCATACATGAGGCTGAGCTGGACCCGGCCTCCACCGCGCGATTGCCATTGCGCAACACGGTGCTGGCCCAGATAGAGGCCGCCCTGCTGGCCGAAAAGCTTTCGGTTACGGAAGCCCAGGTCAGGCTCAAGGGTGTCGACCCCTACAACAAGGCCCCGCCCAAAAAAGATGCCTGGGGCCACAATCGCTGAGTCGGGGAGCCGCTCACGCGGGCCAATAGGACCACCCGAAGACCACCAGCAGTATCCCCAGCCCTGCCTGCACCAGGCGGCGCCTTGGCCATCCCTTGAGCTCCCCGGCGAAGGCCAGTACCGAACCCGCCACCAGGGAGGCAGCCCAGGCCACGGCCGTCAGCAGCGGCCTGAATTCCCCTGCCAGGCGGTCATGGAACTCTGGAAGCAGTAGATATACGACCAGCGTCATTGCCAGACCTGCAAAAAGCGCCACCGCCGAACCCATCACCACTCCCAACAGCGTTGCCCAAGGTCGCAAATGAGTTCTCCTGACATGGATCGCCTGATGCGCGGCGGATTCCCACAATCCTACAGCCGGACTTGCTGGCGGGCCCGGCCCCGTCTAGCCTGACGACATGTCCATATCACTTCGCCGGCCCACGGGCTGGATAGCACTCTCCGCGCTGACGGTACTGATAATCGCCGGCACTGGCTCCACGGGCGCCCCCGTCAACGCTTCACTGCTGCCAAAGGGTGCCCTGGCGCCCCTTGAGCGCGAGCGGCCGCTGGCGCGGCGCATCGGGACCATCCTCGAGGAATCCCATTACCGGCGCGCCACCATTGACGACCACATGTCCGAGGAGATTTTCGACGATTACGTCGATTCCATGGATGTGCAGCACAGCTACTTCCTCGCCAGCGACATTGCGGAATTCTCGACATACCGCGACCGCTTCGACGACATGATCCACAGCGGCGACGTGGAGCCTGCATTCGTGATCTTCGCGCGTTTCCAGCAGCGCAATCGCGAGCGCCTGGCCCACGCCATGAAGCTGCTCGAAACCGAGCCGGACTGGGCTGCGCAAGAGAGCTACGATTTTGATCGCGAGAAAGCGCCGTGGCCGGCTTCGACGCAGGAACTCGATGAACTGTGGCGCAAGCGCGTCAAGAACGATGGACTGTCGCTGCTGCTGACCGGAAAGACCTGGCCCGAGGCCGTCGACATCCTGCACAAGCGTTATGACCGGGTGCTCAAACGCGCGGACCAGGTTACGCCCAGCGAAGTGTTTGAAAACCTGATGAACGCCTACGCACGCAGTTTCGATCCGCACTCAAGCTATTTTTCCGCGCGCAACTCGGAGGAATACCGCATCCAGATGAGTCTCAGCTACGAGGGCATCGGCGCCACGCTGCAATCCAGCGATGACCAGGTCAGCATCGTCAACCTGGTTTCCGGCGGACCGGCTGCCGTCGATGGCAACCTCAAGATCAACGATCGCATCACTGGCATCGCGCAGGGCAAGGAAGGCGCGTTCCAGGAAGTCATCGGACAAAGACTGGACGACGTGGTGCAACTGATACGCGGCAAGGGCGGCACCATGGTTCGCCTGCAGGTGCTGCCGGCCGGCGCGGCCCCCGGCTCGCCCGAGAAAGTAATTGAACTCAAGCGTGGCAAGGTCACCCTTGAAGGCCAGGCCTCCAAGAAGGCGCGCCGCACGGTGACGCGCAACGGCCACACGTACAACATCGGCGTAATAACCGTGCCGGGCTTTTACCAGGACGTGCAGGCACAGAGCCAGGGTGATGAGAACTATCGCAGCACCACGCGCGATGTCAGCCGCCTCATCGAAGAGCTGCGCAAGGAAGGTCCCGTGGATGGACTGGTACTGGACCTGCGGGGCGATGGCGGTGGATTCCTGCCCGAAGCCACGGCACTGACCGGCCTGTTCATCGACAAGGGACCGGTGGTGCAGCTCAAGGACACCACTGGCCGTATCGAGGTGCTTGATGATCCGGTTCCCGGTACGGCCTACGACGGCCCCATGGTGGTGCTGGTGGATCGATACAGCGCCTCTGCCTCGGAGATCTTTGCCGCTGCCATCCAGGATTATCACCGCGGTTTCATTGTCGGGCAGCGCACCTTCGGCAAGGGCACGGTGCAGAACCTGATTCCGCTGGACCGCTGGACGCAGAAGCCCGTGGACGGTCAACTCACCGTGACCATCGGCAAGTTCTATCGGGTAACCGGCGAGAGCACCCAGCACCGCGGCGTAGAGCCCGATATTGCATTGCCCTCCGCCATCAGCCTGGACGAAGTGGGTGAGAGTTCGCTGCACGATGCACTTCCGTGGGATCGCATCGCGCCCGCACGTTTCACGCCGGTGGCGCCCACGGGTGCCATTCCCACGGCATTGATGCTGGACAAGGAAGAAGCCGTACGCGGCAAGCAGGACCCCGACTTCCAGTGGCTGGTAAGCAGCATCGACGCCAACGAAAACCTGCGCCAGCAGAAATCAATCTCGCTCAATCTTGCCAAGCGCAAACTCGAACGCGAAACGGTGGACACCCAGCGCCTGGCGCGAGAGAACACGAGGCGCGTGGCGCTGGGCAAAGCGCCTTTCAAGCAACTCGAGGAACTCGAAGCTGCTCCCGACGTAACGGGCGATGATGCGCCAGACATCCTGCTGGACCGCACCGCGCAGATCATGGCCGACATCGTCGCCGACACGCCCAAGACCTCAGGCCCGACCGTGGCGCGCAAGGGAAAAGAGCCTTTGGCAGTGGACTAGCTGTAGAGCAGGTCCGAAACGCTCCATAAGTCCTGGCGCAATACATCCCAGGACGCTGCCTGGGGTTTGGACAGCGCCATCAGCATGGCAGCCTGCACCGAATCCTCACTGGGCGTGGTGTCGACATGCGTGTAGTAGCGCATGGACTCGCGCACATGTTCCGCAAGCCGTCGCGCCTCCACACCCAGGTTGGAGCCGCTGCGGATCGCAACCTTGGCGCGGGCGATCTCCAGCATGGAGGCCACACCGGCTGGGACCTCTGCCACTGTGTCTGCATTGGGCTCGCTGCGTGACATCGCGTCGGCGGCCCTGGCCAGCAAACTGGTGGGGGCCAGTTTCAAGGCAAGCACCTGTGCGAACGCGATGGCAGTGAGATTGAGGGCCCGGCGGGATTCCAGCGACAGGCCGGGAAACTTGGCACCGCTTTCATCCTCGATCTGCTGTAGCTCCAGTCGCGCCTGTTCGAGTGTGGCGTCGGCCGAGCGCGCCTCCGCCTGCATTGCGTGCTTGCGTCGCAGCAGGTCCTTGCGGCGAAAGTATTGCCACCAGCTGCTGGCCTTGACCAGTGATGCCTGAACCGAAGCCAGCTTGGCACGCACATCCGCGCTGGAATGCTCCGCGGCGGCCACCGCGCGCCGCGCCGCCTGCTGCCGCTCGAACACCTGGCGATTGAGATCCGCCGTGAACTGGCGGCGTTCACGATCCTCGCGCTGTTGCGCCATCTCACGCACCGTCGAACCGATAAGCGCGTGACCAGTGGCCCACAGGTCGCGCAGTTGATAGTGGATCAGCGCCTGCACGCCGGGCGCCGGGGTGGCGAGTCTGGTTTCAAGGCCCGCCAGCTGCTCCTGGACCCGACTGGTGGCCGCTTCCTGCAGCTTTACGCGATCCTTGAGGCGGTGGATTTCATCCTGCGCATCGCCAAAGGCCTTCTTGAGTTCGGCACGATTGCGAAACAGGCGCAGCACCCGCGTATCTTCCGGTGCCTCCGGACTCGCAAGCACTACGCGACTGCGCAGCAGGTTCTGGACCAGGGTCGCGAAACGTATCAGCAATCGATCTGGCTCCTGCCAACGGACGCATGGCGCCCGGTCAGGTCACACGAGGCGGTGTCCCAGATCCAGGCAGTATTCGAGCC
This sequence comes from Pseudomonadota bacterium, assembly GCA_039932715.1. Taxonomy (GTDB): domain Bacteria; phylum Pseudomonadota; class Gammaproteobacteria; order Steroidobacterales; family Steroidobacteraceae; genus ZC4RG30. The sequence goes on from JBDTPN010000003.1 coordinate 103,455, forward strand.
ACTTGTTTAACATGCTGTTGAATACCCAGCGCTGATGCATTTCACGCTCCGAAGTGGTGCGTGCCGGGCCCATGGCCTGCGGCCCGTCGGCCCAGTGCTGGGCCTGAACGAGACGCGCGTCGCAATATGCACGCACCCGCACATCCGGATAGCTCAACAGGGGCGAATCATCGGCCGCAGTCGCCACCGGCGGCAACTGGTCGAACAGATGCGTGAGATTCAGCGTAACGGTGTATGCGGCGCGTTCCAGCACTCGCAGTCGCAGATCACAGCCACGGGGTACGCGCGAAACCACTTCGCCCTGCAAACGTGCCGGATCACCACACAGGCGCACCAGGCGCAGATAGTTGCTCTCATACAGAGACATCAACGCCACGAAACCGCGAGGTTTCGTACGCCATGTAACCGGCAACAGTGTTTCGTTGTGCATGCGCGCTGAATATAGCACGCACTTGTTGCACGTCAGCTCAACCAGTACAGCGTGTGTATTGGTTCACGGCCCGGGTTCACGGATGGGCTATAGTCGGCGGTGCGTTCAACGGCACAACCTGCCTGGCACTCTCCGTGAACAGTCGCTCGCGATAGAACTGTAATTCGCGGATGGAGTCGTGGATGTCCGCCAGTGCCAGGTGCGCCGCTTCCTTGGTGAACTGCGCGGAGATCTGCGGCGTCCAGCGGCGCGCCAATTCCTTCACTGTGCTGACATCAAGATTGCGATAATGGAAATAGCGCTCCAGCTGCGGCATCTGGCGCGCCAGGAAACGCCGGTCCTGGCAGATGCTGTTGCCGCACATGGGCGACACGCCGCCAGGCACCCATTGCTTGAGGAAGGCCAGCGTCGCAGCCTCCGCCTGCGCCAGCGACACCTCGCTGGTACGAATCCTGGTCACCAGGCCACTGGCCCCGTGCTGGCGGGTATTCCACTCATCCATGCCCGCAAGCAGCTCCTCTGCCGTGCGGATGGCAAACACCGGGCCCTCTGCCAGCACTTCCAATTGCGAATTGGTGACTACGGTGGCGATTTCAATGATGGAGTCATGGTCCGTGCGCAGTCCGGTCATCTCCAGGTCGATCCAGATCAGGTTTTCTTTGTGTTGCACCGGCTGCCTATGGGGGACGCGCGAAGGGCGCGATGTGGCATTCTAGTGAGTGCATGAGCGCCACGCATCCGGACTTGTACAGTGATCGCTGAAGTCATCGCCTCTTTCGGGCGCCATCTGCTGGTCCGCGACGAAGCGGGCCAACTGCACAAGGCCCGGCCCATGGGCCGCGCGCTGGACATAGTCTGCGGCGACCAGGTGCAATGCGCCGCGGGCTCCGGCCAGGAAGTGCTGGTGGAGTCCGTGTTGCCGCGACGCACGCAGCTGCGGCGCAGTTCACTGCGTGGACGCAGTGAGCCCCTGGCCGCCAACCTGTCGCAGCTGGCCGTGGTGCTGGCGCCCGTGCCCCAGCCCGACCTGTTCATGGTCGACCGCTATGTCAGTGCCGCCGAATGCGCCGGCCTGCGCACGCTGGTCATCCTCAACAAGGACGACCTGCCCGTGCCAGCAGAACTCACCGCCGGCCTCGGGGTGTACAAGCGGCTTGGGTACCAGGTGCTGGCGCTGAGCACGCACCTCAATACGCAACTTCCAGAAACCCTGGCCGCGGCACTGCGCGGTCACACCACCGTGCTGGCCGGACAATCCGGCGTTGGCAAATCCTCGCTGACGCGTTTGCTCACCGCCGATGCGGAACCCATTGCCATTGGGGCACTGGTGCGCGATGAGGAAGGTCGCCATACGACCACGGCATCGCGCCTGTATGAATGCCGCGCCGGCGGACGCGTGATCGATTCACCGGGCGTGCGTGATTTCGCGCCGGCCATTGATGATCTTGAACCCTCGACACTGGGATTTCGCGAAGTGTCGCATTTTGCACCGGCATGTCGATTCCAGGATTGCCGCCACCTGCATGAACCCAAATGCGCCGTGCGCGATGCGGTTGAGGCCGGCACCATGGACGCACGAAGGTACGAGAGTTATCGAAGACTGCGACGGTTGCACGAGCAATTGTGGGAGCAGCGCACGCCCGCGGAACGCGCCCGCAGATAACGTGCACTCCGCAAGCGCGCGCATCTGTTCGCGTCGGCAGATCAGCTGGCGGTGAGTCGCCCCGCCAATGCGTGGGCCAGCGTGCCGCCGTCGACATACTCCAGTTCCCCGCCGAACGGTACTCCATGCGCAATACGGCTGGTCAGGATGCCGCGGGCGCGCACCAGTTCACCAATGAAATGCGCCGTGGCTTCGCCCTCGACCGTTGAGTTGGTGGCCAGGATGACCTCACGCACCGCCCCTTCCTGGAGCAGCAGCTCCAGTTCGTGCAGCCCCAGCTGCTCCGGGCCGATTCCGTCCAGTGGCGACAGGTGCCCCATCAACACAAAATAGCGACCGCGATAGCTGCCTGAATTCTCCACCGCGATGACATCCGCCGGCGATTCGACCACGCATAGCTGCGAATCGTCGCGCGATGCGGCCGAACAAACGGTGCACAGCGGTCCTTCGGCAAACATCCGGCAACGCCCGCAGCGCCCCACTGCGTGCAGGGCAGCAGAAAGCGACAGCGACAGCTCCTGGGCTGAGCCGCGCTCTTCCTGCAACAGGCGAAACGCCATGCGCTGCGCGGTCTTGGGCCCCACACCCGGCAGGGCCTGCAGTGCGTCGATGAGGCGCGCCAGCGCCGGTGGGTGCTTCATCTAGGATGGCTGCATCTAAAAGGGCAGCTTCATGCCAGGCGGCAGCTGCAGGCCCGCCGTGGCGCCGGCCATCTTCTCGCTTACCAGTGCTGCGACCTTGCGCGTTGCGTCATTGATGGCCGCGGCAACCAGGTCTTCAAGCACATCACGATCCTCGCTCAGCAGTGCCGGCTCGATCTGCACCCGCGACACCTCATGTACTCCGCTCATGGTGACCTTGACCATGCCGCCGCCGGATTCCCCCGTGGCTGCGATCAGGGCCACCTGTGCCTGCGCCTTCTGCAGGTTTTCCTGCATTGCCTGGGCCTGCTTGAGCAGATTGCCAATGTTGCCGCGCATAACTCAGGACTCCTCGTTGCGTGCCGGTCGTACCGATTCGGCGAATATGGTTGCACCCATGCGATCGCGCAGCGCCTTGATGTTGGGATCTTCTTCCAGTGACGCGCGCGCAGTTGCCAACCGCGCATCGGCCTCGCGATCCCGTTCACGCGCCGCGGTAACGGGCGCATCGGCAGCCAGTTCAATCTGCAGCCGCAGCGGCTCACCGGCGTAACCGGTCAGTGCAGCGGCCAGCTTCTCTTCATTGCTGCGCGTGCGTATTGACTGGCTGCGCGCATCCAGAAGCAGTTTGAGCACGGCGCCCTGGCGCCCGCCATAGGCACAATGCGCCGCGAGTTGCCGCGCCATGCCGGACAATTCCAGTTGACCCACAATCTGCAGCCAGTTGGCAGCGTTCAACTCCAGTCGCGCTGCGGCCGGCGCCGGCGCGACTGCGGCGGCGCCCTGCGGACCTGTGCCAGCGGCCCGCGGCGCGGCTGGTTTGGCTGACGCACTGCTGCCTGCCGCACCACTCACAGCGGCTATTGGGCTGCCGGCAGCGGGCCGAAAGGCCAGCATGCGCAGCAATATCATTGCGAACCCGGCCGGCAGGTCACTGGCCAGCGGCAGGTCACGTCGTCCCAGCAATCCGATCTGGTAATAAAGTTGCAGGTCTTCAGCGGATATGGTCGAGGCCAGCGCCGCCAGTGTCTCCACCGGCACCAGGTCTTCATCGTCGTACGGACCGCCTATGGACTGGTACAACGCCACGCGCGCCAGCAGGCTGTTGAGCTCATCGAGCATCTGCAAGTAGTCAGGGGCCCACTGCTCCAGGGAATGCGCAAAGCCCAGCAGACCGGCGGTGTCGCGTGCCGCGAGCAGTCGCGCCAACTGCACCACCTGCTGCCTGTCCACCGTGCCCAGCATGGCGCGCGCATCGGCCTCCCCCACCGACTTGCCTCCGCCAAATGCCAGCAACTGGTCAAGCAGTGACAAGGCATCGCGCAGGCTGCCATCGGCCGCGGTTGCCAGCAGCCGCACGGCGGCTGCCTCGGCGGGCACACCTTCGGCCTGCAGTATCTGCGTCATTCTTGCGGCAATAACCGCGACCGGCAGGCGCTTGAGATTGAACTGCAGGCAGCGCGACAGCACGGTTACCGGCAGGCGCTGCGGATCCGTGGTGGCCAGCAGGAATTTGACGTGTGGCGGCGGCTCTTCCAGGGTCTTGAGCAAGGCGTTGAAGGAATGCTGCGAAAGCATGTGCACTTCGTCGATCAGGTAGATCTTGAAGCGTCCACGCGATGGCAGGTACTGCACATTCTCGAGCAGGTCGCGGGTGTCCTCCACCTTGGTGCGCGAAGCGGCATCGACCTCGATGAGATCCACATAGCGGCCGGCATCGATGTCTACGCAGGTGGCGCATACGCCGCAGGGCTGGGCCGACTGACCGCGTTCACAGTTGAGGCATTTGGCGAATATTCGCGCAATGGTGGTCTTGCCCACGCCGCGCGTGCCGGTGAACAGGAACGCGTGGTGCACGCGATTCTCGTCGAGCGCATTGCCAAGGGCGCGAAGCACATGCTCCTGCCCCGACATTTCGGCGAAATTGCGTGGACGCCACTTGCGGGCCAGTGCGGTATAGCTCATGCGTGAATCTTTAGACACGACCTTGCAGAAAAAGGGAGGCGACCCGCACCAGCCGGATCTTCGGCGCCCGACCGGACCGTTACCGTTGCTCCCTTCCGGGCCTGGCGGGATTCACGGCAGGTCGTCGCGAAGGAGCCAATGCGGGCCACCAAACTCATTGTACCAACCGCTGCCCGATTCGTGTTGTTTCGGCCGGTCAGGCTCCCGGCAGATGGTTCAGTTCTGCCCAGCCGGTCCAGATGAACTCCACGCCGACGCACAGCAGGATGAATGCCAGCAGGCGGATCATCACCAGCGTGCCCACTTCACCGAGCACCACGGATGTCACCGCCGCACCCATCGCCGCTACTGCCGCTCCCGCGAGGTACAGCCCTGGCTCATGCGGAAGCTTGGCGCCCAGGGTGATCGAGGCCGCTATTGTGCCGGGACCTGTAGTCAGCGGAAATGTAATTGGAAAGAAGCTGCGTTTCATGACCTCGGCTGCGGACAACTGATTAGGGGCGCAAATCATGAAGGATCTTTTCGAGTGGCAAAAGTGCAATTTGTACAGATCGTCTTTTTCTGCATCGCGCACGAAGTAGCAGCCGCGTCCTTCACTGGCAGTCGAAACCATCGCCACTTGACGGCTTGCAGAAGTCACCCCAGGTTCCGGTCGCACGCCAGTATTTCACGATGCCAACATCGTCGAGCACGCGACGAAATCCTGGAGCTTCGCGCACGCCGCGCGATGCCGGACGCCACAATGTGATGCCCCAGACGGGCAGCGGCAGGCCCAGTTGCTCGAGCCGGCGCAGTGCCTTTATCGACAGTTCCCGATCGTCGAACCAGGCTGCCCAATGCGCCAGCGCAGACAGGCCGAACATGCTGGTCGCGATCTGCGGATCGTCGATCAGCCCCTGCAGTGCGCGCCGGGCGCCGACCGGATCGTCCAGGTGCTCGAGCATCGGGGCGTTGATTGCCGCGCCGACCGGATCTCTCCTTATCGCTTCCGGAAGCGCCCGCCGCGCGGCTTCCTTGTCGCCGCGCCCCATTTCCATGACGACGGCCGTACCGCGCAACACCCCGACATTGACTGTTGGCAATGCATTCACTTGAGCCAGGAGTGCCGCGGACCGATCAAATCGGCCCGCAATCTCGTACCCGACAATCAGGTTCAATGCGGCAGGGGAATTCAGTGGATCTTCGTTCCGCCCGGCTTCCAGTTGCCCGATGCCGCGATCGATCTGACCCAGGGCCAGCAGCAGCTGGCCGTAACCGAATTCGCGTCTCAATAGAGCAGCGCCGGCCTGTTCTCCATAGCGCTCGTATTGGCGCATCGCCTCCACGTAGTCGCGGCGATCCACCGCGCGCAGCGCCCGTGCCAGCGACGCCTGCACGGAGTCGGGGCCGCGGGTAATCACCTGGTCGATCTGTTCATCGCGCTTGCGGCGGGCCTCGGCGCGCTTTGGTGGGAACTGCACCATCAAGCCCAGATAGTTTCTGACCAGAAGCATGCGCGCCTGCAGGAAATTCGGGTCCAGCGCCACGGCGTGTTCCACCCGGGCGATACCTTCAAACAATGCCGGACCGCCCTCATATTGCAACGCTCGCCCGGACAAGTAGGCATCGAAGGCGGACAAGTTATCAGTACCGCGCGCTGGGGTAGCGTTGCCTGCCAGCGTCACTTTCATCTGGCCGGCCACGGTGCGGGCAATTTCCTCCTGGACTGCAAAGATATCGTCAAGCCCGCGATCCCAGCTTTGCGACCAAAGATGCGAGCCGTCGGCCGTGTCGATCAGTTGCGCCGTGATGCGCACACGATTTCCGGATTTGCGAACGCTGCCTTCCAGGATGTGATCGGTGCCCAGCGTGCGCCCAATCTGACGCAGGTCTTCATTGCGGCCTTTGAAAGCGAATGATGAGGTTCGTCCGATGACACGCAGGTCTCCCAGCTGTGCAAGCTGGTTCAGCAGTTCCTCGGACAAGCCGTCCGAGAAATATTCCTGCTCCTTGTCCGAGGACATGTTCGTGAAGGGCAGCACCGCGATGGACGGGATGTGCGAAAGAGTTGCCGGGGGCAGCGCACCCGAAACCGCAGCAGCAGCCGCGGTGTTGCCTGTCTCCGCTGTCGACACGCGCCCGCGCAATAGCCATGTGGCGCCGACGGCCAGAGTCAGCGCCAGCGCAGCTGCAATCAAGGCCACCGGAACGCGGGGAATGATTGCTGCCTGCGGTCGGGATCGATTCTGAACCGGGTTCGCCAGTATCTGCCCTTGAGGGTCCAGGTATCGCTGCAGGCTGGCCAGCAATCCGCGCCACATGGGATCTTCGACATTGCCATTCCAGTGCGTCAGGTCCGCCGATTGGGTCAGCTCGAACATGATCGGACGCTTGCAGGGTTCGATCATCACCGGCACGAGCGTGCCGAGCCGATCAGCCGTCGTGGCTTCGGCGCGCACCCAGCGCGATTCGACCGAGTGGCGTGACCAGAGCACCACCACGGCCTTTGCAGATTCCAGCGCCTGCTCCGTAATCCGGTCGTACGCGTCGCCGGCATTCAGCGTCTGGTCCCACCAGACATGATGTCCCTGGCGCTGCAACGCCTCGGCAAAACGCCGCGCAACCGTCTGGTCCTCACGGCTGTAGGAAAGGAAGATGTCAGGCAAAGCGTCCATGGTCCTCCTGGATGCCACAGCCTAACACCTGCCTCTGGGCAGGTCTTCGGGGTCTCCTTTGCATGCGGGTCGTGGCACTGCCGGCTCAACCATCGCCCAGGGAGTCCAGCCGGATAACATGTGTGCGAACATGCATTTTGCACGGGGTAGTCATGAATTCATCACCGGCCTCAACCACTGTTTACCTCAAGGACTACGCGCCCGCGACGTACCTGATTCCACATGTCGAGCTCGACATCGACCTGCTCTCCGAAGACCACGCCCGGATTTGGGCGCAGCTGACTATCCGCCGCAATCCGGGCGCGACCGCCAGCGCCGATTTGCGGCTGGATCTGGATGAGTTGGTGGTCGAATCGGTGGCACTGGACGGCGTGACGCTGACAACGGATCGCTACCGGCTGGACGCGCGCCATCTGACAGTGCTGTCGGTACCGGATGCCTGCACGCTGACCACCATCAGCCGCATCAATCCGCGGCACAACACCAAACTCATGGGCATCTATACCTCAGACGCCGGATTCTTCAGCCTGTGTGAAGCCGAAGGCTTCCGCCGTATCACCCCGTTCCCCGACCGGCCGGATGTGATGTCCATATACACCGTCACCCTGCACGCGCAGCAGCAGCGCTACCCCGTGCTGCTGGCCAACGGCAATTGCGTTGCTCACGGCGAGGAAGCCAATGGTCGCTATTGGGCCAGGTGGCACGATCCCTTCCCCAAGCCCTCGTATCTGTTTGCCGTGGTGGCAGCAAGACTTGAACGCCGCCAGGACAATTTCACCACACGTTCCGGCCGCAAGGCGCTGCTGCAGTTTTTCGTCGAACCGGGAAAGCTGGACCAGGGTGAATGGGCGATGGAATGCCTTAAGCGCGCCATGAAATGGGACGAAGTTACCTACAACCTGGAACTGGACCTCGACGAGTACAACATGGTGGCAGTTGGCGATTTCAATGCCGGCGCCATGGAGAACAAGGGACTCAACATTTTCAACACCAAGCTGGTGCTGGCCCGCAAGGACATCTCCACCGACGCCGACTTCAGCTTCATCGACCGTACCGTGGCCCACGAATATTTCCATAACTGGACCGGCAACCGCGTCACCTGCCGCGACTGGTTCCAGCTATCGCTCAAGGAAGGGTTGACGGTGTTCCGCGAACAACAGTACGCGGGTGATCAGTACTCGCAGGCAGTCGCGCGCATCCAGGCGGTGCGCAGTTTGCGTGCCAGCCAGTTCTCGGAAGATGCCGGACCAATGGCGCATCCCGTGCGACCGTCCTCATACCAGCAGATCAGCAATTTCTATACCTCCACCGTGTACAGCAAAGGTGCAGAGCTGGTGCGGATGATGCGAACGCTGGTCGGCGCGGAAGCCTTCGGCCGGGGCATCGCCCTGTATTTCCAGCGCCATGACGGACATGCGGCTACCACGGACGAACTGGTCACGGCCATCCAGGATGCCAGCGGCATCGACCTGCTGCAGTTCAGGCGTTGGTACGAACAGGCTGGGACGCCACGTCTGCAGGTGACTGATCGCTACGACGCCGCGACGCACACCTATGAATTGTCCGTCCGGCAGAGCTGCCCGCCCACGCCGGGCCAACCGACAAAACTTCCGCTGCACCTGCCGCTGGTCATCGGACTGGTTGGCAGCGATGGACACGATCTGCCCATACGGCTTGAAGGCGAGCCTGCGGCGCAAGGCACCAGCCGCGTGTTGGCGGTGCGCGCAGAAGCCGAAACCTTCCGCTTTGTCGATGTCAAAGAAAAGCCGGTGCCGTCGCTGGGCCGAGATTTTTCGGCGCCCGTCAATATCGACTACGACTACACGGATGAGGCGCTGCAACAACTATTGGGATGTGACAGCGATTCGTTCAATCGCTGGGCGGCCGGACAACGGCTGGCCATGAAGCTGCTGCTGCAGGCCGTCGCAGATCAGCGTGCAGGCAAACTGCTGCGCTTCCCCGAGTTTCTTGCACAGGCATTCGCCAGGGTCCTGGCCGACGCCCAACGGGATCCGGCGTTTGCGGCCGAAGCCCTGTCGCTGCCCCCGGAAGTGGTCATTGCCGGACAGCTCAATGAGATCGATCCCGAAGCCGTGCACGCGGCACGCCTTGCCATGCGCCGCTTTCTTTCTGGGCGGCTGTCGACACAGCTGCGTGGCGCCTATGACACGTTTGCAACGCCCGGCGCGTATCAGCCTGATGCTGTCTCCAGCGGTCGCCGCGCACTGCACAACCTGTGTCTGGCCTTTCTCATGGATCTGGACGACGAAGGCGCGCGCAAATTGTGCATGACGCAGCTTGAGACCGCGGACAACATGACCGATGCACTGTCAGCCCTGACCAGCATTGCCAATTGCGATTGCGCACAGCGACGCCCCGCACTGGACACGTTCTACACCCGGTGGCGCGAGGAACCTCTGGTGGTGGACAAGTGGCTGGGTGTGGAGGCGCTGTCGCGATTGCCCGGTACCGTCGCCCGGGTCAGGGAGCTGACAAGCCACCCCGCATTTACGCTCAGGAATCCCAACAAGGTATACGCGCTGCTGGGCAGCTTCGGCGCCAACCAGTTGCACTTCAACGCCGCAGATGGCTCCGGTTATGAACTGATGGCGCAACAGGCCGTGAAGCTGGATCCCATCAATCCACAAGTAGCCTCGCGCCTGGTGCGCAACTTTGAGCGCTACCGGCTATTCGAACCCGGGCGCCGCGCTCTGATGGGCGCCGCGCTTCAACACATTGGCGCTGCACCCGGACTTTCGCGCGAAACGGGGGAAGTCGTGGAAAAGTTGCTGACGTGAGCGAACTGTGCACATGAGCAGTTTGCCAGCAGACTGGATTGTTCTGCGATCCAGCTCCCTGTTCGCGGCCATCGACCCGCAGGGTGCGCAGTTATCCGTGCTGCGCGATGCCGGGGGCCGTGATCTGCTGTGCAATGGCGACGCAACCTTCTGGAACGGACGCGCGCCAATCCTGTTTCCCATCGTCGGCACGCTCAATAACGGGCACTACCGCTGGAAGGGCCAACTCTATCCGTTGAGCCGTCACGGATTCGCGCGTGGCCAGCGCTTTGCGGTGGTGGGCACCGACGCCCGTAGCGCCCTGCTTGGGCTACCTGTTCAGTCCACCTGTTACGGCCGAAGTGCTGCAAGCGAAGTTGCTCAGCAGCGCTTCGTGATGAATCAGCGACCCTCGATCCAGCCCAGCGCGTCATCAAGATCCCGCATCAGCCCATCACGCGCGTCGCTGAATCCGTGATTTTTCGCTTCAACTGCATACAGGCGCAGTGTGGCTGTGTCTGGTCCCAGCAGTTGCCGGGATTCCGCGGCAGGCACATAGGGATCGTGGGTCGACTGGATCACCGCCAACCGCGTCGCGCCCAGCAGCTTCAGTGCAGGGTAAAGCTGGATCCTGCCCTGGTCATCAACCCGATGAGCATAAAAAGGCATGTCGCAATGCAGAGTTGTACGGCACGCATCGGCAGGAGCTTCCTTCAGTATCCCTACCCTGCCACGCTGGGCGCCGTTTCGACGCGACCATCTGCATGCCGCGCGAACCGACCCTGTGTCTGGTCGTGAACCGGCGCGGCGTCGGGCCAGGGCCAGCCACCGAAGTGGGTGCGTTGATAGTCTGCGAAAGCCTGCTCGAGTTCGGCACGCGTGTTCATCACGAACGGGCCGTACTGGGCCACCGCCTCGCCGATTGGTCTTCCCTGCAGCAGCAGAAATTCGCTGGCAGTACCGCCGTTTACCATTTCAGCGTCGGTGCCAGCATTGAGCTCAAGGGCAACGTGCTCTTGCACGGACTCGCCATCGATGGTGACGCTGTCACCTTTGAAGAAGTACAGGCAGCGGCGCGTCGTGGAGCCCGCTGCCGCTGGCAAGGTCCAGCGTGCACCTGGTGCCATTTTCATGGTCCAGATGGCCAGGTCGGACTCAGGCTGTGAGGCCCACGAGTCGGGCGGCGGGGCAAGCGGTGCGGCCAGGCCTTGCGGTTGCAGGCTGCCGGCGATGCAGGTCACATCTGTTGACCCGCCGTTGGTGTCGATGAATCGCCGATGCGGAATGTGTTCGGACCAGAACATCGTGAAATGCGCCGGGACCATTTTGCTGCGCGCCGGCAGGTTGAGCCAGATCTGAAACAGCTCCAGAGGATTGCGCTCGACACGATCGAGCAGCGGAAACATTTCCGCGTGCACGATGCCGCTCCCAGTGGTGAGCCACTGCACGTCGCCACCGCCAAAGCGCGCGGTAGCACCGAGCGAATCAGAGTGATCGATGCGACCCAGGCGCACAATCGTGACTGTCTCGAAACCACGGTGCGGGTGCGACGGAAAGCCAGGGACGGTAGTCCCGTGGTACATGCGCCAGCCGTCCTTTCCGGAAAAGTCATTCCCCAGCTGCCGGCCGGCGAGCGAATCGTCCGGACCCAGCAGTGCATTGCCACGCGGGTAGCAATCTTCGTGGTAGACGCAAAACAGGAACGGGTCGATCGTTTCCCAAGGCATGCCCAGGGGTTTTCGTGCCACAACGGTGGGTATCGTCATAACGTGTTTTGGTACTTAGGGTTGCAAGCGCTTACAATTTGCCGGGAACAACTGGACTTTAAAGGGGGCAGGATCATGCGGATTTCATCGCTTCGCAATATTACGACCTTTTCCGTTCTCGCCATCCTGAGCGCTGGCGCCTTCGCGCAAGCTCCGCCTCGAGCCCCTGACGGCCCGGATACCCCGGGCACCGGCCCTTATCCCGCCATGAAAGAAGAAGACCCCTCGCTGCCCCAGCATACGGTGTACCGACCCAAGGACATCGTCGGTATGGGCAAGCAGAAGCTTGGCGTCGTGGCCTGGGGAAATGGCGGTTGCTCCGATGACGCCGCGAGCACCAGGTTTCCCCTGTTGGAAATCGCATCTCACGGCTATCTGGTGATCGCCAGCGGCACGATTCTTAGCGGACCTGGCGCACCTCCGCGTGCGGCTCCCGCCGGCCCGCCACCTGCAGGCCCGCCGACCGACGGTCAGCCACGCCAACTCCCGCCGGCCAAGACGTCCATGTCGCAGCTCATCCAGGCCATTGACTGGGCGCTGAAGGAAAACACTCGCGCGGGCAGCCCCTACCAGGGACGCATCGATCCAAAACAGATCGCCGTCTCGGGATTCAGCTGCGGCGGAGTGCAGGCCATCGCTGCCGCGAAGGACCCGCGCGTCGCCACTGCAGTGTTCCAGAACACCGGGCTTTTCGACGCTGGCGCCAACCAGATGCCTGGCATGGACGTCAGCAAGGACGCGCTCAAGGATATCCACACACCAGTGATCTACATCCTGGGCGGCTCCAAGGACATCGCCTACAAGAATGGCATGGATGATTTCCAGAGAATCAACCAGGTGCCCATTGCAGTGGCCAATATCGAAACCGGCCATGGCGGAACGTACTTCCAGCCCAATGGCGGCCCGGTGGCAGCGGTGGCGGTGGCCTGGCTGCAGTGGCAGCTGCGCGGTGACGCCAAGGCAAAGGCTATGTTTGTCGGCAAGGACTGCGGGCTATGCAAGGATCCGCAGTGGAAACTTGAGAAGAAGAAGATTCCCTGATTCCCGATGCAGGAATACCGCATGAACATTCGATCAATGCGCGGTCGTCGGCTGCTGGGGCTCATCGCCGCTGTCGGATTGCACGCAGCCTGCGCAGCCGCACCAGCAGTGGGGCCACTGTACGCCGATCCGGCGCATGCGGACCTCAGCGGGCTGTGGCTGGTAACCGGAGGTTTCTACTTTGCGCCAGACAAGTCAGTTCCCAAATTGCTGGGGGAGTACAAAACTACCTACGCGCGCCGTACCGAGGCCTTCGCCAAAGGGGTGGCCGTTGACGATCTCACCGCCGACTGCCTGCCTGCCGGCATGCCGCACCAGCTGACCGTGCCCTATCCCTTCGAGCTGATGCAGACCCTTGGGCGAGTCACCTTCCTGTACGAATACGACAGCGCAGTGCGACGCGTGCCCACCGACGGCAGCGTCGCCAAGGCGGACCCTGACAAGGTGACTTTCTTCGGCGATTCATACGGTCACTGGGAAGGAGATACGTTGGTCGTGGATACAATCAATGTGCGCGCAGAGACGCAGCTCGACTTTACCGGCATCCCGCACAGTGACGCGCTGCGCATCACCGAGCGCTGGCGCCGCAAGGATGCCAAGACGCTGGAAAACACCATCACGCTCACTGACCCGAAGGCGTACGCGGAGCCATTCACCACGACACGCATTTACCAGCTGAAGCCGAAGTGGAAGATCGCCGAGTACGTGTGCGAGGAAAACAATCGCAATGCGCGCGACGCACAGGGCAACACCTCGGGCGGCGCGGCCCAGCAGAATTGAGCCCATGAAACACCTGCAGCTTTGCATTCTCCTGTCACTGGCTCCGCTGGTCGCGCAGGCGCACCATTCCTTCGCAATCTATGACAGCTCCCGCCAGTTGACCATCGAGGGCACGGTAAAGGAATTCCAGTGGACCAATCCGCATGTGTGGATCCATGTGATGGTGAAGAACGACAAGGGCGTGGAGGAGCAATGGAACGTCGAATGCACCAGTGTGAATTTTCTTGAGCGCCGCGGCTGGTCCAGGCACACGTTCAAGCTGGGCGACAAAGTGAGCATTACGCTCGCGCCACTGCGCGACGGTTCGAAAGGCGGCAGCTTCCGCAAGGTAAACAGCATCAATGGCGTTGAGCCCAGGTTCGAGGCAGAAGAGTAGTGCACAGCGCGACGTGATGATGAAACGCATTGCATGGATGTCGCTTGCGGGTATTGCATCTACATGGCTGGCAATCTCCACCCAGGCCGCGGCGCCTGACGTGGCCCTGCCACCTGCTGGCAGCACCAACGCCGATTCGCTGGTGGAGCGCGTTCGTCGATGGCGTATCGATCTGCCTCAGGGCACGGGGCCCTATCGCGTCGTGCGCCTGGTGGAGTCGGATTTCCCCGAGCACACTGTCTACCGTCCCGCCGACATGAGCCGCGCCGGCAAGCTGCCTGTCATCGCATTCGGCAATGGGGCCTGTCGCAACACTTCGTCTGAATACGCCGGGTTCCTGAGTGAGCTGGCTTCGCACGGATATCTGATCGTGGCTGTGGGGCGCGACGACCTGCCCTTCGACCCTAGTCCCAACGCGCCAAAAACGTCTCCCACCGGCCGCCTAATGCAGGTGATCGACGAGAAGGCACTCATCGGGGCGGTGGACTGGGCTCTGGCGCGCAACGCGGATTCCTCCAGCGTCTACCATCGCAGGCTGCGGGTGAACCGGATTGCCTACATGGGCCACTCCTGCGGCGGCATGCAGGCACTGACCGCCTCGGCAGATCCCCGCACCACAACTACCGTCGTGCTCAACAGCGGCTACTACCGCACGCCACCCGCCAATCCGCCCGGCCCGTTGCCGGCGCGTCGTCGATGGTCGGAATTGCACGCACCCACTGCGATATTCACTGGCGGCCCCAGGGATGTGGCCTATCGAATCGCCACTTCCAGCTATGAGGATGGCGTTGCCGCCAACCTGCCGATGTTCCTTGCCAGTTATCCACTGGTCCAACACAGCGGGGCCTATGTCGCGCCGGACCGCGAGTGGACTCGCGTGGTGCTGGCCTGGCTCGACTGGCAATTGAAGGGCGATCGCAAGGCGCGCGACCAGTTCGTGGGTGGCCATTGCGGCCTATGCACGAATACAGCGTGGCAGGATGTCGCCAGTCACGGCCTGCCATAGATACAAGGAAAACTTCATGCACTTCAGCTCGACACGTCCCTGCATGGCGCTGCTGTTGGGCGCACTGCCCTGCCTTGTCGTTGCTTCGGCGATATCTGCCAGTGATGGGACCGGGTATCCGTCAAAGCCCGATTGCGACAGTGCCTGCCTTGCTGGCTTCGTCACTCGTTACCTGGATGCCCTGGTAGTGCGCGATCCGTCGCACCTCCCCTGGGCGCCATATGTGCGCTTCAGTGAGAACAACGTAATGCTGCGCATCGGCGACGGGGCCTGGAACGTTGCCAATCGTGAACGAGCACCCAAACTGATTTTCACGGACCCGGATACCGGGCAGGCCGGCTACTTTGGTGTCATCGATGAGCGAGGGCAGCCCGCCTACTACGGGATGCGACTCAAGGTCGCGGATGGAAAGATCTCCGAAGTGGAGACCCTCATCAACATGCCGGAACCTGGCAAGCCGCCATCGCCTGCTGGCGGAAATCCCCTGGCATACAAGCACTATCGGGAGATGTCGGAAATCCTGCCGCCGGAGAAGCGCACGCCGCGCCGCCGGATGATCGATCTTGCCAATGGCTATTTCAGCACGCTGCAGCTCAACGATGGCAAGTTGCTGACCAGTTTCTCAGATGACTGCAGGCGCCAGGAAAACGGCTATGAATCCGCCGGCAACCCGGATTTCGACCGTCCGGAGGGAAAGCTCTCGTGTGGAGATCAGTTCAAGACCGGAAACTTCATCTTTGACAGCGCGGTGCGAGATCGGGATTACATGATCATTGATGAAGCGCACGGGCTAGTGCTGTCCCGGGCGACCATCGACCACAACGCTGCCCAGGAAATGGCGCGGCTGGCCGATGGCACGCCGCTCAAGTCGTGGATCGAAAAGCCGGGAAGCCTGACAATGCTCGAACTGTTCCACATCACTGCAGGCAGGATCGACCGCATTGAAGTGGTGCATGTCAACGTACCCTACAAGACACCGAGCGTCTGGCGCCGGGACGCGGACTGAGTGCGGGTCCGTGAAGTGATTCGCGTCGTCGCCGCAAGGCTGCTGGTGGTCATTGGCGTGACTCTTGTTGCCGTGGGTGGCGCCCAGGCGCAGGCACCCGCAAATCGCGCCGCAGACCCGTGCCAGCGCAGCTGTCTCGAAGGTTTCGTCAACACCTACCTTGGCGCGCTGACGTCACACGACCCGAAGCGGCTGCCGCTGGCGGCCAATGTCCGCTTTACCGAGAACGGCGCGAAACTCGCGCTGGGTGAGGGGTTGTGGAAGACCGCCAGCTCTGCAATGGACTACCGCATCTACATTGCTGATCCCCAATCCGGGCAGGTGGGCTTCATCGGGACCATCCTGCAACAGGATGGCAAGCAGATGATGCTGGCACTGCGCCTCAAACTGTCGAATGGCGCCATCAGCGAGATCGAGACCGTCACCGGGACGCCATTCCAGCTTCCTGGATCACCGCTGGTGGCCGCGCCCCGCCCTGCCCTTGCCCAGGCGGTACCCGCCAACCAGCGCCTGTCCCGCCAACAGATGATCGCGCTGGCAAACCGGAATTTCGACGGAGTCGTTGCCGCGGACGGCAATCACTTTGCAGCGGACTGCCAGCGCGTGGAGAACCGCATGGCAATGAGCGGCAATCCGAAGTTGGACTATCCCATTGCCACGTTGCCTGATCGCGCCAAACCCCAATTCGCGGCAATGGGCTGCAAGGAACAGGTCGAGGCGCACCTGTTCGACACATTGGACAGCGTGGATTCCCGTCGCTTCCTGGTCATCGACGAAGAGCGGCAACTGGTATTCGGCGTCCTTATGCTCAATTGGTACCGGGATACCCAGTGCAATGAGGTGAAGGGCTACGGGCGTGTTTGTCGTCCGGCCGGACAGAAGCCAACTGGCTTGCGTGTTGCCGAGATGCTGCGCGTGGCCGGTGGCCGTGTTCACGAGGTTGAGGTCGTGTTCAACTTTGCTGCCTATCAGGCACCGAGCGGCTGGGAGTCCACTACCTGCGACCGTGGCTGCCTCACCGGTGTCATTGACCAGTATCTGGCAGCGCTGGTTGCGCGCGATCCGGCAAAACTGGCTCTGGCCGGGAACGTGAAGTACACGGAGAACGGAACGCCGCTGCGCGTTGGCGAAGGGCTGTGGCAGACCGCCACCGGCCTGGGCGACTACAAGATGTATGTTGCGGATCCGGTCGCCGGGCAAATCGGCTTCGTGGGCGAGGTGCGCGAAGGCAGCGAGGCCACCATGATTGGTCTGCGCCTCAAGGTTGAACAGGGGAAGATCGGCGAGATCGAGGCAGTGATCGGCAGATCCTTCCGGTCAAAGCATCCTTCCATGGTTACGCAGCCGCGCGCGGCCTTCTCGCAAGTCGTGCCACCCGGGCAGCGGCTGTCGCGCGAGCAGATGATCGCAACGGTCAACGCAAATTTCGATGGCATCCTTGCCAACAACGGCGACATCTACGCGCCCGACTGCCAGAGGATTGAAAATCGCATGCCCATGAGCGGCAATCCCCAGTTGAACTATCCGATAGTTCTGCTTCCTGATCGGCCAGATCCGCACTTCGGCTCCATGGATTGCAAAGCCCAGATCGAAGCGCATCTCTTCGATACCCTGGACCGCGTGGACCGCCGCATTCTGGTTCTCGACGAAGAACGCCAACTTGTCTTCGGCGTATACATGCTGCGTTTCTATGGACGCACGGCATGCAATGACATTCCCGGGTATGGGCGAACCTGCCCGAAAGCGGAACAGAAGCCGATCTCCTTGCGTAGCGCCGAGGTGCTTGGCGTGCGTGGCGGCCAGATCCATGAAGTGGAAGTGGTCTTCACCCGTGCGCAATACGATGCCACTGCTGGCTGGTGAAGGCGCGACACCATTGGTCCTTGGCGCCGGTTTCTGGAGCAAAAAAAAAATGCAGCGTTTTACCGTAACTGCCGCCGCCTGGGTATCTGGGCTGACATTGCCCTTCCTGTTGCTTCCACAGTTGGCGCTCCCGGCTGAGGTAGAAGGCCTGCCCGCTGTAGTGAGCTGTGCCTCCCTCGCGGGTAAGTCCTTCTACAATGTGGCTGTAACCGGGGCGGTCAACGTGCCCGCCGACGGGGCGGTACCGACGTACTGCAAGGTCATCGGTACCGAGCGCGGCACGCAGCACGATATTGAGGTCCGGTTACCGGCCCGCTGGCGCGAGCGTTATGTGCAGCGCGGCGGTGGTGGTTTCGACGGCACCATTCCCCCGATTGCGCTGTCCGTCCCGGCCCTGCTGGCCGGCGCGGTTCAAGGCGCCAATAACGGCGGCCATCGCGACCGTACCGGCGCCGACTTGCTCGATGATCCCCGCGCCGTGGAGCGCTATGCGCATGGTGCCATCCTGACGGCCACTCGCTTCGGCAAGGCAATTGCGCAGCTCTACTACGGCAGCTACCCCAAACACTCCTACTACGAGGGTTGTTCGAATGGCGGACGCGGCGCGTTCAATGCGGCTGCCAAATACGGCAATGAATTCGACGGCGTGATTGCAGGGGCTCCCACGCGCAATCTGGGCGGCCAGATAGCGCAATGGACCAGCGCCACTTCGCTGACGATGCCCAGCACCGCGCAATTCAGCGGCCTGCACGCCGCAGCAGTCGCGAAGTGTGATGCGCAGGACGGGCTGAAAGACGGGATCATTTCCAACTGGGCCGCCTGTAAACTTGACCCATCCGACGTGTCGGCCCAACTGGGCATGACCGAGGTGCAGGTCGCATCCGTGCGCGTGTTGCAGCAGGGCCTCAGGCGCAAGGATGGCGCCGTGGTGGCTTCCCCATTCAGCAATGGCGATCTCGGAACCAGCGCCACGACCTTTCCACTGCTCTTCGGTGTCGGCCAGATGCGCTACATCGTGCTAAATGACCCGACGTGGAATCCGCAGAAGTTTGATCTTGAACCCGCGCTGCCCAGGATTTCCTCCGTGGTGGACGACAAGTATCAGTTCAGCGCTTCCAGGGATGATCTGGTCCAATACCTGAAGGCCGGTCGCAAGGTGATCGTCTGGCATGGCGCGGATGACGGCATGCTCTCGCCCTTTGACACCATTCGCGGCTGGTCGGAAGTGACCAATGCGGCCGGAGCGCAGGTCGCGGCCGCAAATTCCAGGCTGTACATTGCACCGGGAGTGAATCACTGCGGCGGTGGCGATGGCGCCGACAGCATTGACATGCTTGGCGCACTGATCCAGTGGGTGGAATCTGGCAAAGCGCCGGGAACGCTGTTGGCTGTGAAAAGGGACGCCGCCAGTGGCAAGGTTCGGTTCACACGCCCGCTGTGCCAATTCCCGGCCTGGCCACGCTACAGGGGCAGCGGAGACCCTGCTGATGCGGCAACTTTCTCGTGCGCAACACAGTAGATTCGACGAACATCAATCAGCGGCACGCAATTTGGATTCGCCAGCTTATGATCTCGGTTCAGTCATATCGGAGAAGGACAATGCACGCATTGCACAGCAAACGTTTCATCATTTCATTTTTAGCCATGGCAGCCCTGTCAGCACTTATGGCGATGCCTGCGCTTGCGGAATCGCAAAAGCAGCTCGAAGCGAACAAGAAAGTGGCCCAGGAGTTTTACGATGCGGCCATCAACCGCAAGGACTTTGATGCGGCCGCCAAATACCTCGGCAATCAGTACAAGCAGCACAATCCGACGGCCGCCGATGGCGCCGCAGGCCTGAAATCATTCATTGAGTTTCTCAAGACGCGCTTTCCCAACCAGCGTGGCGACGTGAAACAGGTTCTGGCAGAGGGCGACCTGGTCATGCTGCATGTCCTCTCGACGCGTGGGGACAACACCCCCGACCGTGCCATCGTCGACATCTTCCGTATCGAAAAGGGCAAGATCGTTGAACACTGGGATGTCATCCAGGATATCCCGGAAAAGTCGGCCAACACCAACGGCATGTTCTGATCCTAAATGGCGGAGAGGGTGGGATTCGAACCCACGTATACCTGTGAGGATATAACTGGAATTCCAGTCCAGCGCCTTCGACCACTCGGCCACCTCTCCGCAAGGATCACATTCTAGCAGAGCACCGCCATCGGCTACTTCGGTGGCGGACGCGCAGCTGCGGGTGCCGGCGAAGCCGGCGTCACCAGCTGTGGTGGTTCGTCAAGGCAGGGAGCGTCCGCTGCAGGTCGGGGTGGTTCCGGCCCGGTAAGCTCGGGAATCTTGAGGGCGCCACGAGTATCAATGCCATCCAGGCCCTGCGGAATCCGCAGCGGCGGGACGGACTTGGCCTCTTCGTATACCTGCGGCTTCTGGCAATTTTTGCTGCCGAACCATGCGCAGCCGCTCAGCAGCGTCAGGCAGGCAATGCCGCCTATCTGCGCCAACTGTCGAATCCGGACCATGAAATACCTCGTGTTTGCCATCAGGCGACCAGCGCAATTCCAGCCTGCAGCACCGCCGCCTTTACTGCAGCATGATATTGCTCGGCCAGCCGCGTCAGCGGCAGTCGCAGCCCGCCGCGAATCAACCCCATGCGCTCAAGTGCCCACTTTACCGGAATCGGGTTGGCCTCAATGAAAAGCGCCTGGTGCAGTTGGGCAAGTTGCGCATCGATACTTGCCGCAGATGTTTGGTTGCCGCCCGCTGCGGCCAGGATCATCCGGCTCATCAAGGCCGGGGCCACATTGGCGGTCACTGATATGACGCCGCTGGCGCCATGCGACATGGCCTCGCGCGCTGTCGCATCGTCACCGGAAAGCAGGCTGAAACCGCCTGGACATTGGGCGGCCAGGTCACGGAACCGCTGCATCGAAGGCACGGCCTCTTTTATCGCCACCACATTGGGCACGCGCGCCAGCCGCGCCACGGTTTCGGGCAACATGTCCACGGCCGTGCGTGCCGGGACGTTGTAAAGAATCACTGGCACGCGCGCCGCCTGGGCCGCGGCCTCAAAATGCAGGAACAACCCCTGCTGTGTTGGCCGGTTGTATGCGGGGGTGACCAGCAGCACACCGTCAACCCCCTGACCGGAATACAGCCGCACACGTTCCACGGTCGACGCGGTGCTGCTGGTGCCACAACCCACAATGATGTGCATGCGTCCGGCTGCCTGGTCGCGCGCACGGCGTACCATCTCTACCAGCTCTGCCTCGGTGATGGTCGGTGACTCGCCAGTGGTGCCGCCCACTACCAGCCCGGTGGTGCCATTTTGCAGGTGAAAATCAACCAGCCGCGCCCAAGCCTGCCAATCGACCTCGCCGTCGTCCAGCAGCGGCGTGACGATGGCTACCAGGCTACCTGCAAAAACTGTGGACACCACTCGGAGTGCTTCCTAAGGGCTAAACCCCGGATAGGGCGCGCGATGTTACGGGTCCGGTATGAGTACAGGCAAGCATGACAATTACGCTGGCAGGTTCGCTAGACTGGGCACAGACCATGACATTATCCCCCGCATGAAGCAGTTCCTGGCCATTTCAGCCGTCGGCCGGGACCGCCCGGGGCTGGCGCACGACCTCGTGCGCACCGTCGCCGAGAGCGGGGCCAGCATTACCGATAGCCGCATGCTGCCCCTGGGGGGTGAATTCGCCATGCAGTTGCTGGTGGCAGGCAATTGGCACTCGGTGGCCAGGCTCGAGGCCGACCTCAAGCGGCTGGCAGAATCGGCCGGACTGCTTTTGCAGCTCAAGCGCACCGAACCGCGCGGCCTGCACGAGGATCACATCCCCTACTCCATCGACGTCATCGGCCCGGACCAGCCCGGTATCGTGGCGGGTCTGACCGGCTTCTTTAACGGTCGCAACATCGAGTTGGCCGAGATTGCCAGCCGCAGTTACGCCGCCAGCCAGACCGGCGCGGCCATGTTCGCGGTGCAGATGATGATCAATGTGCCGGTACGCCTGCCCATTGCACAGTTGCGTGAGGACTTCATGGACCACTGCGACTCCCAGAACCTGGATGCGATTCTCGAACCGGTGAAGAACTGACGGTGGCCAAGGTCAAGGCCGGTGCCAGGGTTGCGGATTTCGTGGTTCCTTCCACTGATGGAACGGACTTCCGTCTGTCTGCGGGCAAGGGCCCGGTGGTGCTGTATTTCTATCCCAAAGATGCGACCTCGGGCTGCACAACGGAGGCGCAGCAGTTTCGCGACCTGCATGCGAAGTTTCGCCGCGCCGGTGCGCAGGTATTTGGAATCTCGCGGGACAGCCTCGCTTCGCATGCGAAATTTCGTGCCGCGCAGGAACTGCCGTTCCACCTGCTGAGCGACGCCGACGAGAAGGTCTGCAAATTATTCGACGTGATCCGGGAGAAGTCCCTGTACGGCCGCAAGTACCTGGGAATCGAGCGCAGCACGTTCCTCATAGATGAATCCGGAAAGCTGCGTCGCGAGTGGCGCAAGGTGAAGGTGGCTGGCCATGCCCAGGAAGTCCTCGACAGTCTCCGCGCAACCGACTGAGACCTCGAAGTCCCGGCGGATTTACGTGCTCGACACCAATGTGTTGATGCACGATCCGGCGGCGATCTTCCGTTTCGACGAACACGACATCTACCTGCCCATGGTGGTGCTCGAGGAACTCGATCACCACAAGAAAGGCGTGTCGGAGCCAGCACGCAATGTGCGCCAGGTATCGCGGTTCCTCGACGAGATCATGAGTGGCGCCAACAAGGCGCAGATTGACGAGGGCCTGCCCATTCCCACGGCCCTGTCGGGAAATGGCTCGGGAAGCGTCCCGGACAATTCCGTGCCCTCGGGCCGATTGTTCTTCCAGACGCGCAACCTGCCCAGCAAATTGCCGGCTGAACTGCCCGGCCAGGCGCCGGACAATGTGATCCTGGCCCAAACGCTGGCGCTGCAGGCCGAATATCCGCGGGTAAAGGTCACGCTGGTGTCCAAGGACATCAACCTGCGGATCAAGGCCGCGATCGTCGGCATCCACGCCGAGGATTACTACAGTGATCGCACCATCGAGGATGCCGACCTGCTGGATGCCGGCATCCGCACCATGCCTGCGGATTTCTGGGAGAGCCACGGCGAGAATATGCGCTCGTGGAAGGAGGCAGGTCGCACCTGGTACGAGCTCAGTGGCCCTGCCGTGGCGGACTGGCGCATCAACCAGTTCGTGCATGAAGACACGCCCAACGGCATCGAAGCCATCGTGCGGCAGATTGACGGTGACCGCGCGCGCCTGGAACTTGTGCATGACTATCGCTCGGGGCGCCACAGTGTCTGGGGAATCACCGCGCGCAATCGCGAACAGAATTTCGCGCTCAACCTGCTGCTGGATCCTGCCATCGACCTGGTTACCATCCTCGGTCCGGCCGGGACCGGCAAGACGCTGCTGACCCTTGCTGCCGGGTTGATGCAGACACTGGAAACCAACCTGTTTGCAGAAATAATCATGACGCGCGTCACCATCCCGCTGGGCGAGGACATCGGCTTCCTGCCCGGAACCGAAGAGGAAAAAATGGAGCCCTGGATGGGCGCGCTGATGGACAACCTGGAAGTGCTGACGCAAAACGCCGAGGGTGGCAACTGGGGCCGCGCTGCAACCAATGACCTGCTGCGCAATCGCATCAAGATCCGTTCGCTCAACTTCATGCGCGGCCGCACCTTCATGAATCGCTACGTCATCATCGACGAGGCCCAGAACCTGACGCCCAAGCAGATGAAGGCCTTGCTGACCCGGGCGGGACCAGGCACCAAGATGATCTGCCTGGGCAACATCGCCCAGATCGACACCCCCTACCTGACCGAGACCACCTCCGGATTGACCTATGTGGTCAACCGGTTCCGGGGTTGGCCACACGGTGGGCATATCACCCTGCGACGCGGTGAACGCTCCCGGTTGGCGGACCACGCCTCAGAGATACTCTGAACCGCTGTCCGGCACGGTTGTCTCAAACAAGTGGATTTAAACACCGCAAGTTCTTCCCCCAACCCCCAGGCGCGTGCCATTCGCCGCGCCGGTGTGGCGGTGGCCGTGGCCGTGGCCGCGGCGATCCTGGGAGGTTTCTGCACTGTGGCGCAGGCCCAATCCAGGACACCTACCGAGGGCTCCCACTCGCAGCCCGCAGCGGCGTCGCTGCCCGATCTGGGCAGCGGTGCCAACACCATCCTGACGCGCGCCGATGAGCGCCAGATCGGGCGACTGATGCTGCGCAACCTGCGCGAAGAGAACGCGGTGCTGGACGATGTGGAGTCCAGCGAGTACTTGCAATCACTGGGATCACGCATCGGCGCAGCGGCCCAGGATGGCGAGCAGCAGATCACCATGTTCGTGGTGCGCGATCCCACCGTCAACGCATTCGCCATACCCGGCGGCTACATCGGCGTGAACACCGGCCTGATCCTGCTGACCAGTTCCGAGTCGCAACTGGCAGGCGTCGTGGCCCACGAAACCGGCCACGTGATGCAGCGACACATCGTGCGCGCCGTCGAGGCACAGGCCCACAACAGCATCACCTCCATTGCCGCCATGCTGGGCGCAGTGCTGATCGGTGCCGTCACCCACAGCACCGATGCCATACCCGGCCTCATTGCCATGTCACAGGGCGCGGCCATGCAGCAACAGATCAACTTCACGCGCATGGAAGAACAGGAGGCTGATCGCGTGGGCATCGGCTACCTGGCGGCTGCAGGTTACGACCCCACCGGCATGGCCAGCTTCTTCGCGGCGATGATGCGTGATCGTGGCGCCATCGACGACTTCGTGCCCGCGCTACTGCTGAGCCATCCGGTGGATTCGGCGCGTATTGCCGAAGCGCGCGCGCGGCTTGCATCACTGCCTACCTATGCGCGCCGACCCGATTCGCCCAACTACCTGCTGGCGCGCGAGCGCATTCGCATGCTGATGTCGCCACAGGACACAGACCTGCGCCGTTACTACGAAAAAATGCTTGTCAATGATCCAGGCAGCCTGGCACTCAAATATGGCGCCGCGCTGGCTGAAGTGAAGGCTGGCACGCCAGCCAGGGCAGTCGAAATCCTCAAGCCCCTGGTTGTGGCGCATCCGGAATTGCCGCTGCTGCAGTCCGAGCTGGCGCAGGCACAACTGGCCGCCGGGCAGGGCGATGAAGCGGTGAACACGTTCGAACATGGACTTCAGCTCGCACCGCGCAATGTACCGTTGACCGTGCGTTATGCCCAGGCACTGCTTGACCTGGACAAACCAAAAAAGGCCCACACGCTGCTGCTGGACCTGTTCAATGTCGTGGCTCCGGCGCCAGAGCAGATCAAACTCATCGCCCTGGCGGCCAGTTCTGCCGGTGATACCGGCGATGCCTACTACTATATGTCCGAGTATGACATCTCCAACGGCGACCTGATGCTGGCGACCACGCAGCTGGACCTTGCCATCGCGGCGCCGGGGCTCACCGAAGTGCAGCGCAAGCGATTCATTGCCCGTCGCGACGAGATACGCAATGCGCTGCGCGAACAGCGCGGCGACCGTGGGGGTGGGGACCACGGAAATCGCGGCCCGCCTCCTGGGTAGATCGGTCCAGGGTAGAATGGCGCGCATGCTGCGATACTTTGTAAACCTGGCAATGCTTGCATTGCTGTCCGCATGTGCGTCGCTGCCGGAAGGCCAGCGTGACCAGCGCGATCCCCTCGAGCGCGTCAACCGCTCCATCTACGAATTCAACGACGTGCTGGATCGCAACCTGGCGGTGCCCGTGACCAGGTTCTATCTGAAAGTCACGCCCGATCCGGTGGAAACCGGCGTCAGCAATTTCTTCGAGAACCTGACTTACCCCACCACCGTGGTCAATGAAGGCCTGCAGCTCAAGCCAAAGTCATTCCTGTGGGCCGCCGTGCGACTGCTGGTCAACACCACGCTGGGCATTGGCGGGCTGTTTGATCCGGCCACGCAGCTGGGCGTGCCAACCGGTGACGAGGATTTCGGCCAAACGCTGGGCTTTTGGCATGTGCCTGCAGGCCCCTACATCATGCTGCCCATACTGGGACCCAGTTCAGTGCGCGATTCGATTGGATTGATCGGCGATCAGTTTGTCGATCCCAAGCACTACATCAATGACCCCTATGTCCACTATGGACTGTGGGGGCTCGAACAGATTGATGAGCGCGCTTCACTGCTCTCGACTAATGACGTCCTCAAGCGCACCTATGACCCATATTCGTTCATTCGCAATGCCTACCTGCAGCGGCGCGAGCATCAGGTCAGCGACGGCGCCGTCAAGGACGATGAAGTGGAAATCTTCGAGGACGAGCCGCCGCCAGCCGCTAAATAAATCAGCCCGACAGGATGCCCTGCGCATCCGTGAGCCGTGCCAGC
The DNA here is from genome assembly GCA_039932715.1 of Pseudomonadota bacterium. GTDB lineage: Bacteria > Pseudomonadota > Gammaproteobacteria > Steroidobacterales > Steroidobacteraceae > ZC4RG30. The sequence continues at coordinate 129,828 of JBDTPN010000003.1, forward strand.
GCGGCCAGCCTCACGGGCAGCGCCTTCACCACCAGGTCGCCGCCACTGGCCTTGCAACTGGCACGCCACGCCACCAGCAACGCCAGTCCAGCACTGTCGGATTCGGTTACCTGCCCCAGATCTACGCTGGTGGCGTTGCCCAGCAGGCCGCTGCTGCGCAGCTGGCGCCACAGGCTGTCTGCGCTGGCCAGTGTCAGGGCGCCGGACACCGAGCATTGCCCGCCTCCCATGTCGACCAGGCTGGTCACTATTTCTTGCCGGGCGCCGGCAATGCCGTGCCTGACTCCAGCCGTTTGATTACTGCCTCCAGCCCTTTCTGTTCGATTTCGCGGCCGAAATCCTCGCGGAAGCTCTTCACGTAGCTGATCCCTTCGATGACCACATCCCATGCCTTCCACTCACCGGTAGCGGTCTTGCGCATGCTGTAGTTGACGGCCACCGCACTGCCATTGGAGCGACGGATTTCAGTGCGCACCGTACCACGATCAGCCGCGGTATCGCCCTGGTACGGCAGCACCTTGAGGCGGTCAGAGGTGAACTCAACCAGTGCATCGCCATAGGTATGCAGCAGCGATTGATAGAACGCAGTGACAAAACGCTTGCGCTGCGATGCGTCCGCTTCACGCCAGTATTTGCCCAACACCTGCTGGGCAGCGAAATCCACATCCACATGCGGCAGGAATACGGTTTCGACAACCTTGTAGAGACCAGTTGGATCCTTGCGGTATGTCGCACGGTTGGCATCCAGATCCGCAAGCAGCGCCTGCGAGCTGGTCTCGATCAGTTTTTGCGGGGCGGAACTGTCAATGGCTGCGGCAGCGCGCACACCGGGCGCAACCAGCAACACCAGTGCCAGCATCAGCGATGCGCGCAACCAGACTGAACCCCTGCTGAATACAAATTGTCTCATCACTCATTTCCCCTCTTCCGTGGAACTCTTGCTTCCTGCAAATGCGGCAAATAACCGGTTGACCAGCTTCTCCAGCACCATTGCTGACTGGGTGTTATCAATTCGACCATTGTCGGCCAGATAGGTTTCCGATCCACCCGGATCCAGGCCCACATATTTGGCGCCCAGCAACCCGGCAGTCTCCACATTTGCCCAGGTATCGTCGGGAATACGGTTGTACTTGCGATCAATGGAAAGCGTCACCACGGCCTTGTAATCGGTGGAATCGAAGTCAACGCTGGTGACTCGCCCCACTTTGACGCCCGCCATGCTCACCGGCGCTCCTGCCTGCAGGTCGCCCACGTTGTCGAATCTTGCGGTGACATGAAAGCCGTCGGGAGCACCTAGCACCCCCAGCTTGCTGCCAGGCAGCTGGGTGGTCAGAAACGCCAGCGCCGCGAAGCCAAGCAATACGAAAAGTCCCGTGCCGATTTCCAGACTGCGTTGATTCTTCATGTTCGAATCCTTCCTGATGCCGCGCTTAGAGGAACGCGGCGGTAAGCATGTAATCCACGATCAGCACCAGCACTGATGAATTGATCACCGTGCGGGTGGTGGCAAGTCCCACCCCTTCGGCCGTGGGCTCGGCGTTGTAACCCTGGTAAACAGCCAGCAGCGTGCACACCACGCCGAACACCAGGCTCTTTACCAGCCCTTCGTTGACGTCGCTGATGCGCACCGCGCCCTGCATCTGTGACCAGAACGTACCGCTGTCCACGCCCATCACCGAGACACCAATCAGTTGCGCCCCGAAGATGCCGATGACGCTGAAGATCGCAGCCAGCAGCGGCATGGCAATCACGCCGCCCAGAAAGCGCGGTGCCACCACATGGCGCATGGGATCCACGGCCATTACCTGCATGGCGGTAAGCTGATCGGTGGCGCGCATCAATCCGATTTCCGATGCCAGCGATGTTCCAGCCCGACCGGCGAACAGCAGCGCCGTTACCACCGGCCCCAGCTCCTTGAGCAATCCCAGCGCCGCGGCCACGCCCAGCGCTGATTCACTGCCAAAGCGCGACAGCAGGTCGTAACCCTGCAGGCCCAACACCATGCCGACGAACAATCCGCACAGCATCACGATGACCAGCGAACGCGCACCGCTGTTGTATACCTGGCGCACGATCAGGCCAGGTCGCTTCAAGGCCGGGATGCAGGCCCCCAGCACCTGCAGCAGGAACAAGGCAATGGCGCCGACGCGTGCGAGGGCTGCGTTCACTGGAAGTCGCCTGCATCGAGCAGGGTCTCGCGGTAATCCGGCGCCGGGTAATGGAAGGCCACCGGCCCTTCGCTGCTGCCCTGCATGAACTGCCGCACCGCCGGGTCCTGGCTGGCGGCCAGTTCTGCGGTGGTGCCCTGCGCAATTGCCCGACCACCAGCAAGCAGGTAGCTGTAGTCGGCAATGGTGCCCACTTCCTGCACGTCATGTGAAACGACAATGCTGGTGATGCCCAGCGCATCATTGAGATGCCGGATCAGGCGACAGATGATTCCCATGGAAACCGGATCCAGGCCCACGAACGGCTCGTCATAGATCAATACTTCCGGGTCCATCACGATGGCGCGCGCCAGTGCCACGCGACGCGCCATGCCACCGGAAAGCTCCTGCGGCATCAGGTGCTGTGCACCGCGCAGACCCACCGCTTCGAGTTTCATCAGCACCAGGCGGCGCAGCACCGGCTCGGGAAGGCGCGCGTGCTCGCGCACCGGAAACGCCACGTTCTCGAATACATCAAGATCCGTCAGCAGCGCGCCGTTCTGGAACAGCATTCCCAGGCGTCGGCGCAATGCGAACAGCGGGGCGCGTCCCAGCGCGGCCACGTCCTTGCCCAGCACTTGCACCGTGCCGGCAGAGGCGTGTATCTGCCCGGTCAGCAGGCGCAGCAGAGTGGTCTTGCCCGTGCCGCTGGGCCCCATCACTGCAGTGATGCTGCCTGCCGCCACGGTCAGGTCCAGTCCGTCAAAGATTGCGTGCGACCCGACCGCATACCGGACACCGCCAACTTCGACCACATTGCCCGCACGCACCGGCGGGGCCACTGACGCTTCGCTGACCACTTTCAATCAGGTCTTCGAGGCCTGATAGATGCCCTCGATGGACTGGTCAAGGGACTTGTTGAACTCTGTGTCTGACTGCTGCGCGGTCAGGCCCTCGGTCAGCGCGCGCGAGAAGCTGGCAATCATCCCTTTCTGCTTCGTCAGCCGGGCATTGGCCTCATCGCGCGAATAACCACCAGACAGGGCGACAACCTTGAGCACGCGCGGATGTGCCACCAGCTGCTGGTAGAAGTTGTCCGTCTCAGGCAGCGTGAGCTTGAGCATCACCTGCTTGTCTGCCGCCAGCTTGTCCAGCTGCGCGATCAGTTCAGACCTGAGCAGCTTTTCGGCCGCAGCCTTGTCCGGACAGTGGATATCCACCTCCGGCTCCACGATGGGCATGAGACCGTGTCCCAGCACCTGCTTGGCCACCTCGAACTGCTGCGCGACCACAGCGCGGATTCCGTCAGCGTTGGCCTGCTTGATGACCGATCGCTCCTTGGTGCCGAAGATGCCCTTGGAGCTGGCCTTGGCCAGCAGCGCGTCCAGTGTCGGCATCGGCTTCATCAGCTGCACGCCGTTGGCCTCGTCGGCGAGGCCCTTGTCGATCTTGAGGAAAGGCACCACCTGCTTCCTGGTCCACAGGAACTCGGCAGTGGGCACTCCCTGGATGTCACGGTCCATGGTCGCCTCGAACAGAATGGCCCCGGCAATGCGATTGCCGCCGAAGGACGGGCTGGTGATGATGCGCGAACGCATGGCGTGCATCAGGTCCATCATCTGGGTTTCGCCGGAATAAGTGTTCTCGGCTACTCCATACAGCTTGAGCGCCTTGGGGGTGCTGCCTCCGCTTTGATCCAGGGCTGCGATGAAGCCCGGCTGGTTGCGGATTTTCGCGGCCTGCAGGTCGAAATTGCTCATGAATTGTCCTTGGAATAGGTCTTAGGCGTGCGGGATGCGCATGTTAGGGCGACCCATCGTCACAGGCAAAGACCCGATGACAGATGGGGCATATAGGACTAAAATGGTCCTGTATACAACACCCCCGTTTAACGCCTCGAATCAGCACATGCTTAGAATCAGCAGATTGACCGACTACGGCACGGTGATCCTCGCCTCGCTGGCCGCACTGCCCCCAGGCGGCGACCAGCGCCGCACCGCCGCAGATATTGCCCGCGGCTGCCAACTTGCAACCCCTACCGTCAGCAAGCTTCTAAAGCAGCTGCAGCGTGCCGGCCTGGTGGACTCCACGCGAGGCCTGCGTGGGGGCTACTGCCTGGCGCGCCCGGCCCGCCAGATCAGTGCCGCGGCGATTCTCGATGCCCTGGAAGGGCCACTGGCGTTGACCGAATGTGCCACCGGCCACAGCCAGTGCGACCTGCAAGGCACCTGCAGCGTGGGTGGCAGCTGGCAGCGGATCAACGAGGCCATCCGCCAGTCGCTGGATGAAATCACGCTGGCCGAACTGGCCGGCCTTGAAAGCAACCCGCGGCACTTCGCCCTCTTCGACGTGAAGCTGCGCAATGCCGTGGTGGCTGGAGTAAATCGCTGATGAGTACTGGTGAGCCACAACTGGATGTATTGCTGGGCCGCGGATACCAGCACGGTTTTGTCACGGACATCGAATCCGACACCATCCCGCCGGGACTGGATGAGGACGTCGTTCGCGGAATTTCCCTGCGCAAGGGCGAACCGCAGTTCCTGCTCGACTGGCGCCTGCGTGCGCTGGAACGCTGGCACACCATGCGCGAGCCGCACTGGGCAAGGCTGCACTACAAGCCCATCGACTACCAGGCGATTTCCTATTACTCGGCCCCCAAGGCCAGAACCGATGGACCCAAGAGCCTGTCGGAAGTGGACCCGAAGCTGCTGGCCACTTACGAAAAGCTGGGCGTGCCCTTGCATGAGCGCGCGCGGCTAGCCGGCGTCGCCGTCGACGCCGTATTCGACAGCGTGTCGGTGGCCACCACCTTCAAGGATCGCCTCGCGCAGGCCGGCGTCGTGTTCTGCCCCTTCTCCGAGGCCGTGCGAACGCATCCGGAATTGATCGAGCAGTACCTGGGCAGCGTGGTGCCCTATGCCGACAACTTCTATGCCGCGCTCAACTCGGCAGTGTTCACCGATGGCTCGTTTGTCTACATTCCTCCGGGCGTGCGTTGCCCCATGGAATTGTCCACATATTTTCGCATCAACGCGGCCAACACCGGGCAGTTCGAACGCACGCTGATCATCGCCGACAAGGGCAGCCACGTGAGCTACCTCGAAGGCTGCACTGCGCCCATGCGCGACGAAAACCAGTTGCACGCGGCAGTAGTGGAACTGGTGGCGCTGGATGACGCGACCATTAAATATTCCACGGTGCAGAACTGGTATCCAGGCGATGCCACGGGCAAGGGCGGCATCTATAACTTCGTCACCAAGCGTGGCGAATGCCGTGGCCGCAACTCGAAGATTTCCTGGACCCAGGTGGAAACCGGTTCGGCCATCACCTGGAAATATCCCAGCTGCGTGCTGCGCGGCGAGAATTCCGTGGGCGAGTTTTATTCGGTGGCGCTGACCAACAATTACCAGCAGGCCGACACCGGCACCAAGATGATTCATCTCGGGGCCAACACCCGCAGCACCATCATCTCCAAGGGCATATCCGCCGGTCACGCGCACAACACCTATCGCGGCCTGGTTTCGATGATGCCAGGTGCCACCGGTGCGCGCAATTTCACGCAGTGCGATTCGCTGCTGATTGGCGGCGACTGCGGCGCGCATACCGTGCCCTACATCGAAGTCAAGAATCCGCAGGCCATTGTCGAACACGAGGCCAGCACCTCGCGCATCAGCGAGGAGCAATTGTTCTATTGCCTGCAACGCGGACTCTCCGAAGAGGACGCGGTTAACCTGATCGTCAGCGGTTTCTGCAAGACCGTGCTGCGCGAACTGCCCATGGAGTTTGCCGTCGAGGCGCAAAACCTGCTTGCCGTGAGTTTGGAAGGAGCTGTTGGATGAGCGAACCGATGCTTTTGATCCGCGACCTGCACGTTCGCGTCGGCGACCGCGAGGTGTTGCGCGGCATCAACCTCGAAGTGCCCGCCGGCGAGGTGCACGCCATCATGGGTCCCAATGGTTCGGGCAAGAGCTCGCTGTCATACGTCCTGGCAGGCAAGCCCGGATATGAAGTGACTTCAGGCAGCGTGCGCTACCTGGGCAAGGACCTGCTGACGTTGTCTCCCGAGGAGCGCGCCCGCGAAGGGGTGTTCCTGGGTTTTCAATACCCGATTGAAATTCCGGGCGTCAATAACGCCTATCTGCTGCGCGCAGCGATGAATGCCGGGCTCCGCCATCGCGGACAGCCTGAGATAGACGCCTTCGATTTCCTGCAGCTGGTGCAGGAAAGAATGAAGCTGATGCGCATGGACGAGTCGTTCCTGGCGCGCGGCGTCAACGAGGGATTCTCCGGCGGTGAAAAGAAACGCAACGAAATATTGCAGATGCTGGTGCTGGAACCCAGGCTGGCAGTGCTGGACGAGACCGATTCAGGGCTCGACATCGACGCGCTCAAGGTAGTGGCCGCGGGCATCGCGTCACTGCGTTCGCCCGAGCGCGCCATCGTGCTGGTCACGCATTACCAGCGACTGCTGGATCACATTGCGCCGGATCGCGTGCACGTGCTGGCCCGCGGTCGCATCCTGCGCAGTGGCGGCCCGGAGCTGGCGCTGGAGCTCGAAAAGCGCGGCTATGACTGGCTGCTGGATGAGGCTGCATGAGCGCTGCCGCCCCGCACGTCCCCCATGCTGTGGGGGTCTCGTATGAGCAGCGGCTGCGCGCCGCCATCATGAGCGCCGCACCCATGCTGGATTCGCGCATCGTGCCGCTGGCCGCGCGCAGCGAGGCGCTCAATCATGCGCTTGCCGCAGGATTGCCCAAGCGGCGCGATGATTTGTGGCGCTACGCAGATCTGCGTTATCTCGACTCTGCGCCACTGGGTCCGGTTGCCGCCACGAGTCCCGCAACAGATGCGCCGGTGTTACCGCCGCGACTGCCGGGCTTCACGCGCCTGGTGTTGCACAACGGTCGACTGGTCACGTCGTTGTCAGACCCCTGCCCGGCGCTGTCGCGTGACTCGACGCCGCTGGTGCCTGTGCGCACGCGCCATGAACGGTTTGGTTGGCTCAATGACGCCTTCGCCACTGATGTGGCGCGACTGGTGGTGGACGGACAGGCCATGATCGAGGTGGTCATTGCGTCCACTGCCGGTGCGTTTGCGCAGGCTGCCCATCCCCGCGTGGAGGTTTCGCTGCGTGAGAACGCCGAACTGGTGCTGGTCGAACGGCACGTCGGCAGCCTGGGTGATGAAGGCCTGGTCAACCTCGCGGTGCAGTTGCATGGCGCGCCCGGCAGCCGCTGCCGGCACCTGCGCTGGCAATCCCTTTCAGAGGATGCGCAATTGCTCGACACCATGCAGGTGGCGCTGGATAGCGACGCGCGTTACAGCCTGGCACTGTTGCAGCTTGGCAGCCGCAGCGCCCGCAGCTCGCTGCGTGTTTCATTGTATGGGCGCGCAGCGCAGGCCACGATTTGTGGCGTAAGCGTTGCCGGCGCCAGGCGCACCCTCGACACTTCACTGCTGATCGATCACATCGGGGCCGATACCAGCAGTACGCAGACCCTGCGTGCATTGGCACGGGAACGGGCACAGCTGGCCTGGCGCAGTCGCGTGGAAGTGGCGGCCACAGCCCGCGGCACCAACTGCCAGCAGTCGCTCAAGGGCCTGCTCAATAATCCCGGCGCAGAAATAGACTTGCGGCCGCAGCTCGAAATCCATACCGATGCAGTGCGCGCCAGCCACGGCGCCACCACCGGTGCGCTGGACCAGAACATGCTGTTCTACCTGTTGTCGCGTGGCCTCGACGCCGACACCGCGCGCGGCCTGCTTGAATGGGCCTTCTGCGAGGATGCAATTAGCCTGATTGACCAGCCCTTGCTGCGCCGGCAGGCGGAACTGGCGCTGGCAGAACGCCTTGGCAACAGCGTGGCGCAGGAGGTGGTGGCGTGAATACCGCCGAGCACCTGCACACGCAATCTCCCGGTTACGATGTGGCACGCGTGCGCGCCGACTTTCCGCTGCTGGCGCGGCACATCAATGGGCGCCCCCTGGCCTATCTGGATAACGCGGCGTCCACGCAGCGTTGCCGGGCAGTGCTGGACGCTGTCAATCATTACGAGACCCACCTGCATTCCAACGTGCACCGCGGCGTGCACACCCTGAGCCAATTGGCCACCGATGCCTTCGAGGCCGCGCGCGAACGCGTGCGCCGTTTCCTCAATGCCGCCTCCACCCGCGAAATTATTTTTGTTCGCGGCACTACCGAGGCCATCAACCTCGTGGCGCAGAGCTGGGGCCGCAGCCGCCTGCAGCCGGGCGATGAGATCCTGATCTCGGCGCTGGAACATCACGCCAACATCGTGCCGTGGCAGATGGCCGCAGCGGTCACTGGCGCGCGCGTGGTGGTCGCACCCATCGATGCGCGCGGTCAACTGCGCGAAGACGTGTTCGAGTCGCTGTTGAACGAACGCACCAAACTGGTTGCGATGGCACATGTTTCCAACGCACTGGGCACCATCCTGCCGGTGCGTCGCATAGTGGCGGCCGCGCGGCGTCGCGGCATACCGGTGTTGCTCGATGGCGCACAGGCAGTGGCCCACGAGCCGGTCGACGTGCGCGCGCTGGACTGCGACTTCTACTGCTTTTCCGGACACAAGCTTTATGCGCCCACAGGCATCGGCGTGTTGTACGGACGCGAGCAGCTGCTGGCCGCAATGCCTCCCTGGCAAGGGGGCGGCGACATGATCCGCACCGTCTCTTTCGAGGGCAGCACCTGGAACGAACTGCCTTTCAAGTTCGAGGCCGGCACGCCCAATATCAGCGGCGCCATCGGCCTGGCGGCAGCCATGGATTATCTGGAAGGCCTGGGGCTCGAACAGGCCGCCGCCCATGAACAATCGTTGCTGGCGGCGGCTACCGAAGCATTGGCGCGCATCCCGGGCATCACGCTGCATGGCACGGCTGCCCACAAGGCTGCCGTGCTGTCGTTCACACTGGACGGCGTGCATCCTCACGACCTCGGCACGGTGCTCGACCATGAAGGGGTGGCCATCCGCGCCGGGCACCACTGCGCCATGCCGCTGATGGGCGTGCTGGGCGTTGCGGCCACAGCCCGCGCCTCTTTCGCCTGCTACAGCACCCTGAACGAAGTGCGGCAACTCGAGCAGGCCGTGCTCAAGGCGCGCGAGGTGTTTCGTTGACACAGCTCAATGAGCTCTATCGCGAAGTGATCCTGGATCACAACCGGCATCCGCGCAATTTCGGACGCCTCGACCCGCATGACGCGCATGCCGACGGGCACAACCCCCTGTGCGGCGATCGCTTGTCCATCACCCTGCGCCGCAATGGCGACACCCTGGAAGACCTGCGCTTTGAGGGACAGGGCTGCGCCATCTCCGTGGCATCTGCATCCCTGATGACCGAAGCGGTCAGAGGCAAGGATCGCGCAACCGTCGAAGCACTGTTTCAGCGCGTACACGCCTTGCTGACAGACGCCGGTGCCAGCAGCGCCGACTTGGGCAAACTGGCCGCGCTGTCGGGCGTGCGTGAATTCCCTGCCCGCGTGAAATGCGCCAGCTTGTGCTGGCACACACTCAACGCCGCGCTGGCCCAGCATGACGCTGCAGCCAGCGCCAGTGTCTCCACCGAGTAAGTATGAGCAGCCACAATCACGAACCTTTCATCATCCAGCGCGAAGTCAACGCGGTAATGGTGCCGTCGGGTCATTCGATACAGCTGCAGCCCGGACTGGCCGGCTTCATCAGCCAGGCCCTGGGTGGCAGCTTCACGCTGTACATCGAAGGTAACCTCTATCGCCTTGCAGGCGCCGATGCCGACGCCATCGGCAAAGAAGTGGTGGTCGCACCGCAACTACCGCCCAATGCCACGGAAAATGACGTCCGCGATCTGGCCTGGCAGCAGATGCGTGCCTGCTTCGATCCGGAAATACCCATCAACATCGTGGACCTGGGGCTGATCTACGAATGCAGCGTTACCACCAATGAAGACGGTACCCGCAGCGTCGACGTGAAGATGACTTTGACCGCGCCGGGTTGTGGCATGGGCGAAGTGCTGGTGGAAGACGTCAGGGAAAAGATCGAAATCATTCCCACGGTGCGTGAGGCGCGGGTGGAAATGGTGTTTGATCCGCCTTGGCGGCGCGAGATGATGTCGCCGGCGGCGCAGTTACAGACCGGAATGATGTAGTCACAGAAGCGTTGGTGCATAAATTCCCAACGTTTCAGGAGCAATTCAATGCGCCCCATTCTGCGAAGCCAGCTTGCCGGAGCAATTTTGATTTTCACCGGCATCGCAACGGCCGGCGACGTTTCACCCTTCATCGGCATCTGGAATCTCAATCTCGCCAGGTCTACGTTCAATCAAGGTGCCCCACCGAAATCTATTCAGCGCGTCTACGTGCCTGCGGGGAACGCCGTCGAGATGACGGTCAGCAATGTCGGAGCAGATGGCAAGCCCTTTACGGTGCACTCCACTTTCACAGTCGACGGCAAGGACGCAGTAGCTTCCGGCGTTGACTTTTTCGACAACATCTCGGTGGAGCGCATCGACAGCAGCCACTTTGTCTTCACCTTGAAGAAGGCAGGCAAGTCAGTGGGCATTGTCGACACGATGTTCTCCGTTGATGGCAAGGAGTTCACGCAAGTCGTGAAGGGCATCACCAGTGGGGCAGCCGCTACATCCAGCCAGGTCTTCGAGCGGCAATGATTGCCGCAGCGGGGGCGCATCGACCGCTCCTGACATTGGTGCGCCATGCCCACGCCGAATGGCCGGACTATGCCGGCAAGGACTTCGACCGGCCCCTGACCCAGCGCGGGATGGAAGACGCATTGACCAGTGCGCGCGAAATCCTGGCGGCGCAATTGCCCCCTGACTTGCTGCTGTCCAGCACAGCACGTCGCGCCCGCGACACTGCGCAGATTCTCGCACGTGAATTCGGATTGGCTACAGGAGCGCTGCGATTCACTGATCGACTGTATAACGCCACGGCGGACACCCTGGAAGCCGCCGCTCAGGACGCCGGCGGGCGCTCTGGCCACATCATGATGGTGGCCCACAACCCGGGCATCTCGGACTTCGCACGCCGCCTGACCGGCAACAGCACGCTGGCACTATTGCCGACAGCAGGCTGGGTGACCGGCAGGCTGTGAACCCGTATCGACTCAGGCAAGGAAAGCACGCAACGCATGCGCGGTGACGGCCGCGTTGTCCGCATTCAACATCGTCAGATGCGTGCCGGGCACATCCACTCTCTGCACGCCTCCGCGACAGGCTTGGCTCCAGCCACCCAGCCGATCGTAATAAAGGAACGGGGCATAGTCCGCCCTTTGCGCCGCCCGGAAAAAGACTGCTCGACCACTATAGGGTCGAGGCGCGAACACCTTTGCCATTTCGGTGCTGCGCCGCTGGATTGCCTTTACCGCCGCTTCGGCATCGGCATTGCCATCCGCATCGGGCGCTGGATCGAATTGCGCGCGACGCTGCCGGCCAAGGCGCTCCCGCAGGTACGCGGTCCGTCCCGACCGTGTCAAGATCCGATACGCGTGTATCGACATACGCTGCCACGCCGGCCGTGGGCGCAGTCCACCTGGCGTGTAGGTATCGAATATAGCCAGCAGCGTCGTCGCCTCCGATTTAGCGGCCAGCTGGCGCGCCGCCTCGAACGCGAGAAATCCACCAAATGAATAGCCGGCGAACTGGTATGGGCCGGTGGCCTGCACGCGACGTACGTTATCTAGCATCGCACTGGCGATCGATTCCACGGATTCCAACAATTGGGACTGGCCATCCAGTCCTGGAATCGTGAGTCCGAAGCACGGATGTTCAGGCGCCAGCTGGGCGCAAATGGGAACGAAGGAGACGGGATGCCCTCCCATTCCCGGAAAAAAGAACACTGGACGCCGTCCACCCAGTGGCTGCAGCGGCACAATGCCGGGCGTCGGCGGCGGCGCGTCCGCCAGGGCCCCGGCGATGGCGTCGATGCTTGCGTGATCCCACATCACCGTCGCCGGAACGTCACGCCCGAGAAATGCTGCCAGGCCCCCCGCCATGCCGATGGCGGCGAGAGAGTCGACGCCCAAGGCATCAAGGGGACCCGCTGTGTCGATGCCAGCGGGATCCGATCGCACGGCCCGGGCGACTTCGCCCACCAGCCAAGCGCGAACTTCTTCGACGGTGCGTGTCGGCGGCATCGTGTCAGGCATCCACTGTCAATGGCAACCGATGCGAATGGAGCGTGTCCGCGATGTACGCGTCGCGGACCCCTATGCGGCTGATCTTGCCACTGGTCGTTCGCGGCAGTCTCCCCCAGGACAGCAGCACGACTTCGTGAGGAGCGATTTCGTGTTCGCAAGAGATCGCGACGGCGATCCGCCTTTGCAGGTCCGCAGCATCGACGGTGCCGCCGCTGCGCGCCACCTCGCGACGCAATTCCACTGCGACCACCAGTCGTTCCGAATCCTGCACATCTACGGGAAACGCTGCCGCGCTGCCGACGGCCGCATCCACCAGTTCGGCGGTACGCTCGATGTCGGTGGGAAAGATGTTGCGCCCCAAGACAACAATCAATTCGCGCAGTCGGCCGGTAATGAACAGTGAACCCTCGTTGATGAAACCAAGATCACCCGTGCGCAGCCAGCTGCCCTCTTCACCGGACAGCATCGCGCCAAATGTCGCTGCGCACGCCTGCACGTCATCGAAATAGCCGCGCGCCACACTCGGTCCGTCTACCCAGACTTCGCCGACTTCAGTGTCCCGAACGCGCACGCGCGTCCCCGGATCAACGATGGCGATGCGCGTATTGCCTGGGGGATTTCCGCAGCCCACGTGCCCGTCGGGCGAGTCGTTTGGCAGCGGTGATCCGTCGGCACGCCGGCGTACTCCGCGTCGATCCGGGTCTGGCGCCGTGACCATCAGGGTCGCTTCGGCCAGACCGTAGCAGGGAAGAAAAGCGCGTCGATCGAATCCACAAGGCGCAAATGCACGAGCGAATCGATCCAGCGTCGCCGCCCGCACAGGTTCGGAACCATTCAGTGCGTTGCGCCATGCGCTGAGGTCCAAGCCGGCAGAGTCGGTGACCTTCTCGACGCACAGGTCGTAGGCGAAGTTTGGTGCCGGGCTGGAGCGAATGCGGTAGCGATCGATCATCGCAAGCCAGGAACGCGGGCGCATCAGGAAGCGCTCGGGGCTCATGAAGACACATCGCGAACCGGTGAAGGCCGCCTGAATGATGAGTCCGACGAGGCCCATGTCATGGAACAACGGCAACCAGCCGCCAATCACTGTTTCCTCGTCGTGACCGCAAATGCGGGATATCTGGGCACTGTTATCCAGCAAATTGTCGTGCCCCACGATCACGCCGCGGGGTTCGCCGGTGGAGCCGGACGTGTACTGCAGCACGGCGTGATGTGACGCGCGCGCCAGCGGTGCGTCAATGGTCTCGCCCGGCGCGACGGCCGGATCGATCCATTGCACTTGTGGCATGGTTGGCGCAAGTCGCGCCTGGATATCGGGCGTAGCTATCGCGACTCGCGCGCCGCAATGCGACGCAATCCGCTCGAGGCGTTGTTGTGTGCGCGGATGCCGGGGCAGACTCACCGGCACGGCTACGGCGCCTGCATACCAGCATCCCAGCAGTGACTCTACGAATGCCAGGCTGGAGGGCAGCGCCAGCAGCACCGGCTTACCGCCAACGCCGTGACGATGTAGCGCTGCTGCCATTCCTGCCGCCCGCTCATCCAGCTGCGCCCAAGTGATGGATCGCGCGTCATCGGCGCCATCAACCAGCAACGTGTAGGCGATTCGCGCACCAGCGGACCGGGCCCGCTGTCGCACCAGGTCGGCGATGGTCATGGAAGAGCTCGCCCGATTGGCGTTGAGCGTCGTTCGACGGTCGCCTGCATTGGCGGAGACTGCCGCAGCGTTATGCCCGGATTTGCGCCGATTTCCTGGCCTGGATTTGGGACCACACGGAACTGGCGCGCAATCTGCGCCAGAATCAGCGTGCCCTCGAGTGTGCCGAAGTACATACCGATGCACTGGTGCCGGCCGCCACCGAAGGGAAAATAGGAATAGCGATGCGTGGGCGCATCATCCAGGAAGCGCGCCGGATCGAAGCGCCGAGGATCGGACCAGAATTCCGGATGACGGTGAGTGAGCCAGGCCGACAGCAGCACACAGGCGCCGGGCGGAATGGCGTGACCGCCCACTACGCCTGCATCCGTGGCTACGCGAGCCATGTACCACACCGGCGGATAAAGCCGCATTGCCTCCTGGAAAACTGCCTTGGACCATATCAGTCGTGGCACGTCCTCGAGCGTGGGTTCACGCTCGCCTAGCACCTCATCGACTTCGCGGTGCAGCCGCGCCTCTGCCTCCGGATGATCTGCCAACAGCTTCCAGGCCCACGCGAGCGCCAGTGCCGTGGTCTCGTGGCCACCAACGAGCATGGTTACCATCTCGTCGCGGAGCTGCACATCATCCATCGGCCCGGACGGCGTCTCAGCTTCGATCAGCAACGTCAGCAGGTCTCGGGGACGTTGTCCCGCAGTCTGCGTGCGGCGTCGGGCAATCATTTCGTAACATGTCGCGTCAACTACTTTTCTGGCCGCCGCGAAGCCCGCGCTGCTTGTGGGCGTGAACTGCATGGGCATGCCGAAGATAGTCCAGGAAATGTCGCTGAGATCGAGGATGGTTTGCGTAACCGCCTCGCACAATTCATTGGCGCGGTCCGCGGACAGATCTTCACTGAAGAGCGTGCGTACCACGATGTGAAGCGTAAGCCGTGTCATTTCCCGCGTGACGTCGAGCGACTGCCGCCCATCCGCGGCATCGCGCCAACAGGCAACCATCCGCGCGGTTTCACGAGTCATTGCGCAAACCATCGGATCGATCTTGAGTGGCAGGAAATCACGCTTCATGACGTGCCGCTGCGAGCGCCAACGCGGACCGTCGCTGGCCAGCAGACCGTCACCGAGCATCATCCGAATCAGCGAGGCACGACGAAAGTTCTGATCGTGCAGGATCGCGCGCACGTGGTCGGGATGTACGAAAAGCAAGCAGGGGCCCATGCGCGACTGGTAGCGCACGACATCGCCGTATCGCTCGACCAGGTCACTCATGAAAGCCAGTGGATCGACGGGAATGTCGAAAAGGACGAGAGACTCCGGGCCGGGAGTGGTTGTGATGTGGCCCTGTTCAGCAGTGCGGAGGCTCGGCGGCATATATCGATCGAGAATAACGCCAAAACGCACGCACCGACCGAAGCCAGGACAATTCCGCGGTTATGTTAATCCCATCGACAACCTGGCCTCGGAATGGTCCTGGCAGTCAGCTGGATTTCAGTCCGCAGGTGATACGTTGCGCAACTTGATCAGCCACTGGCCGTTGACCCGCACTACCTCATCCACACTGCGACCCACTGCACCCACGCGCGCCGGAGTGTCAGGCCCAAGGGCGGTGAACATGGTCACCCAATAGGCATTGTAGGTGGCGTGGTCGGCATCCTTGAAAGTGATGGAGTGGTTGGTTTCCATGTGCAGGGTGCCGGGTCGTTTGGGTTCGCCCTTGGCCTCGCGATCAATGCGACCCTGCTTGAGGTCCGCCACCATTTTATGCAGCGCCGCGCGACCCTTTGTGGCCTTGTCACCCGTGCCGAACTGCCCGTCTTCGGTGTACACGGCCGCGTAGGCGTCCGCATCACTGGAATCCAGGGCGCGCGCGTAGCGCCACATCAGGTCTTCAATGGCAGCGCGATCCTGCGCATGGCGCATCATCTGTACGCCGGTCATGGCCGCGTTGGCCGGCAATCCCGTCATCGCAAAGCACCCCAGCAGTGCAGCCATGACCAGAGATGTGAATTTCAATTTCATGTTTATCGCCTCCCGTTTGCTGCTAGCGCGCGGCTTCGTGCCGCAACTGTTCGGTCCGTTCGGCGCCCAGGTAACGCTTCACGAGGCTGTGCACGAGGTACAGCACCGGAATCATCGCCACCGCGGCCAGCATCTTGTAGAGATAATTGACTGTGCCCACCGCGAGGAACTGCGATACCGGCCATTTCTGCGGCCCGATCACGAATGCGATGTAAAGCACTATGAAGCTGTCGAACAGCTGTGACACAGCCGTTGAGCCGGTTGCCCGCAACCACATGTGCTTTTCGCCAGTAAGCTTGAGTATGCGATGGAATATCGTGACGTCGACCAGCTGGCCCACGAGGAAAGCGGTGACCGAGCCGGCGATGGTCCACATGCCCTGGCCGAAAATCTGCGCGTAGGCGCGCTGGATATCCGGCAGGCCCAGTTGCGCGTTGGCCTCGATCCAGAATGGTGCTGGCGCCAGGCCAATTGCCAGATACGCCGCGATGAACGCCCAGGAAATGAAACATACGGCCACCCATGACACCAGGCGTACGCCGCGCAGGCCGAAATATTCGTTGATGATGTCTGTCAGCACAAACACCAGCGGCCAATAGACCACGCCGGCTGTGAAATTGAGGGTTCCGGAAACCCCGAGCAGGCTCCAGTGGAAATCGCTGGTGCCCAGCGTGCGTTCCAGCGAGAAAATTTTGACGCCGATGAACTCGGCCAGAAGCGCGTCGGTGACGAAGAAGCACGCCAGTACGATAAACAGACGCGTGGCACGGTCGTCAGCCAGGTGCTTCGAACCGTTACCGAGCGTATTCATCCGTGGCAGCTATTCGACTGAGCAGAAGCAGTAGGCCAATGCCTGGTGCGATTTGAGCTGACCCTGCAGTTTCACCAGCTCGCGCTGCAAGGGAGCCAGGGGTGCCAAGGTCTGCCTCAGCTCGCCCAGTGACGGGCCCGCCACCCTGCCAGCGATACGTGCCATACGTACATGCAGCTGCAAGGCCAGCTCCTGGGCCCATGACAGGTCCGGCTCAATGCGTTCCACTGCATAGCCTGGCGGCAACTTGGCGAGTTGCGCAGCGGCCTTCACCGCGTCGTCGTAGCCGCCCAGCGAATCCACCAGCCCCAGCCGCTTGGCGTCATTGCCTATCCACACGCGACCCTGCGCGATCTCGTGCACTTCATCGCGCGTCTTGCCCCGGCCTTGCGCCACGTGGGTGAGGAATGTCTCGTAGCCATGATCGATGGTCAGCTGAATGTAGTCGCGAAACGCCGGATCCATGGGGCGGTCCAATCGCATCTTGCCCGCCAGAGCGGTTGTGCCCACGCCATCCACCGTGACTCCTACCCTGCCCAGCGTGCGATCCAGCGTGGGCAATGCCGCGTAGATGCCGATGGAACCGGTGATGGTCATGGGACTGGCAAATATCCTGTCAGCAGGAGCCGCGATGTAATAGCCACCCGACGCAGCCACGTCGCCCATCGAGATGACCACCGGCTTGCCCTGGGCCTTGAGTGCCACCACTTCGCGATAGATTTCTTCCGACGCCTGCACGCTGCCACCCGGGCTGTCAACGCGCAGCACAACCGCTGCGATGTCATCGTTCTTGCGCGCATCGCGCAGCAGCTGTGATTCAGTCAGTCCGCCCACCGTACCCGGCGGCTGTTCGCCATCCAGAATCTCGCCACTGGCAACCACAACCCCAATCCGTCCCGCTGCGCCCTTGTGCAGTTTCTTCTCGGCCTCGTGCACGCGCACATAGTCGCCGAGTTCTATGACCGGGTAGTCGTCCTCATCGGCGTCGCTGCCCACCAGTTCGCTCATCCGCTGCGTGACTTCGTCTTCGGACTTGAGCGCAGTGATCAGGCCTGCGCCCATGGCCACTGCGGCGGTGTCACCATTGTTCTGGCGCAGCGCATCGATGTAGCCGTCGACATATTGCGATATGGCATCGGCGGGCAGCTTGCGCGCAGTGGTGACTGCTGCCTGCCAGCCTTGCCACAGGCCGCCCAGATACGCCAGGGATTCGACTTTGTCTTCGGGCGACATGTCCGTGCGCACTAGGTCTTCCGCGGCAGACTTGTACTTGCCCACGCGGAACAGGTGCATGTCCACGGAGAGCTTGTCGAGCAGTCCCTTCATGTAAGTGCGATAGCGGCCGTATCCTTCTATGAGCACTTCGCCGGTGGGATCCAGGTAAATCTCGTCAGCCTGCGCCGCCAGATAGTATTGGGCCTGGTCGAAGTTGGTGCCCTGGGCCACTACTTTCTTGCCCGTAGCGCGGAAGGCGCGTAAGGAAGCCGCCACCTCCTCGAGCGTGGGCTGGCCGGCGCCATCAAGGTTGTCGAGCTGCAGCAGGATGGCCTTCACGCGCGAGTCAGTGGCCGCAGCAGCGATGGATTCGGTGAGATCCCAGAGCAAGGTCTGGGACTGGCCTTGGCCGGAGGCCTCATCGAAGGCGCGGCGGATGGGATCACTGGCAAGCTGCTCGACGATCTCGCCCTGCGGCGCAATGTAGAGCACGGCGTTGGAGGGCAGACGCGGCACCGACCCGCGCAGCGCGCCAATGATGATGCCGAACACCAGCAACAGCAGCAGCAGATGCAGGACGCGGCGCAGGCCATCCAGACCGCGCCACACACCCCTGAAGAAACCGCCTGCCTTGCTCATGCGGCGGCGATCACTCAGACCTTTTCTTCGATACGGGCAGCCTTGCCCGACAGGTCACGCAGGTAATAAAGCTTGGCACGCCGCACATTGCCGCGACGCTTCACGACGATGTCGGCGATGGACGGGCTGTGCAACTGGAACACGCGTTCCACGCCCTCGCCGTGCGACATCTTGCGTACGGTGACCGAGGAGTTGTAGCCCCGGTTACTGCGCGCGATCACGATGCCCTCGTAGGCCTGCACGCGCTCCCGATCGCCTTCCGTGACTTTCACGTTGACGATAATGGTGTCGCCCGGCTTGAAGGCCGGCACCTTTCGCGTGGTCTTTTCAGCCTCAAGCTGCTGGATAATGTGGTTCATTTTTCGCTCTGCCTTTCCCGCAGGTAGTCATTCAACAATTCAGTCTCTTCCGCCGCCACCGGTCGGCCCAGGAACAGGTCCGGGCGTCGCCGCCACGTCCTGCCCAGCGCCTCGCGCAACCGCCAACGCCTGATGCGTTCGTGGTCGCCGCCCTGCAGCACTTCCGGCACCTTCAATCCCGCGAACTCTTCGGGCCGGGTGTAGTGCGGCCAGTCCAGAAGACCAGTCGCAAACGACTCCTCGACACTCGAGCGCGCATCATTCAAGGCGCCATCCATCAATCGCGCCAGCGCGTCGATCACGACCAGCGCCGGCAACTCACCGCCGGAGAGCACATAGTCTCCGAGCGACAATTCCTCATCGATCGACGTCGCGATAACGCGCTCGTCGATCCCTTCGTACCGTCCGGCCACCAGCACCAGACCACCCTGGCGCGATAGCTCCAAGGCCCGCGCCTGCGTAAACCGTTCGCCCTGCGCCGACAGGTACACCCTGCGGCTGCCTTGCGGCACCCTTGCCCCGGCTGCAGCAATCGCTGCGCACAAAGGCTCAGGCTTCATCACCATGCCCGGACCGCCACCATAAGGACGGTCGTCTACCGTTCGGTGCGGATCATCCGTGTGCGAGCGTGGATCTTCCACTCCTACGGACAACAGGCCGCGCCGCAGCGCGCGCCCCACCACACCGTGCGTGAGCGCCTGCCGGATCATCTCCGGAAACAGCGTCACCACTTCAATCTTCATGCCAGTCCACGCTCACCCAGCGCTCCGCCGCATGCACCTTGAGCAGATGCTGCGGCACCGCTGGTATCCAGTGCTCGTTGGCACCGCGCACCACCATCACCGCGCCGGTGGGCAGATCCACGAAATGCGAGATCCTGCCCAGCACCACTGCCTCGACATTGCGGACCTCGAAGCCCAGCAAATCTTCGCGATAGTGTTCACGTTCGCCCAGTGGCGGCAAATCGCCGCGTGCGACCTGCACCCACCAGCCGGACAAGGCCTGCGCCTCGTCTCGATCAATAATTCCATCCAGGCGCACCCGCAACCGATCGCGGTAAAGGTCGCCCTCTTCCAGCCTGACAGTCCGTATCGCCCCACTGGGCGACACAACCTGCCACTGCTCATATTCGAGCAGGGCTTCGGGTGGGTCCGTGAAGGATCGAACCAGCAACCAACCTCGTATGCCCTGTGCCTTCGCGATCTGCCCCAGTGTCATGAACGACACGGCGTCACGCGAATTCATTCGCAATGCCGGCTCAGCCGGTAGCGGCGGCCGACTGCTTGCGATAGGCCTTGACCAGCGCACCGACGCGTTCGGATTGCTGCGCGCCCTTGGAAAGCCAATGGTCAATGCGCGGCAGGTCGAGCCGGATCTTGGGGTCATTGCGCCGGGCAGTCGGGTTGAAGAACCCCACCATCTCCAGGCTCTTGCCACCTTGGCGCTTGCGATGGTCAGTGACCACCACATGGTAGAAGGGGGTATTGCGCGCACCGCGCCGGGTCAAACGAATAGTAACCATAAGAATTTTTGGCCAGTCGGGGGGTCGAAAAAGAGCGCGGATTCTACGCAGATCAACGGTTTGGAGCAAATGGGCCTCCGCCACCCATTTTTCCCGCCATGGCACCCATCATCCGCTGCAATTTGCCCCCACCCAGCTGCTTCATCATCTTCTGCATGCCCTGGTGCTGTTTGAGCAGCCGATTGACGTCCTGGACCTGCATTCCGGACCCTGCTGCGATGCGGCGGCGGCGCGATCCGTCGATTATTTCCGGGCGGCGCCGCTCCCGGGGCGTCATGGAGTCGATGAGGGCAATCTGGCGCTTGAGTTCGGTGTCTCCCTGCCCCGCCGGCATTTTGCGGGCCATGGCTGCCCCGCCGGGCAGTTTGTCCAGCATCTGGGCCATGCCGCCCATCTTGAGCAATTGCTGCAACTGACCCTTGAGGTCGTTGAAATCGAACCCCTTGCCGCTGGACATCTTCTTGGCCAGCTTTTCGGCCTGCGCGACATCGACGTTTTTTCGTACGTCTTCTACCAATGCGACAACATCGCCCATGCCCAGGATGCGCCGCGCCATGCGATCGGGATCGAAAGGCTCCAGCGCCTCGGTCTTTTCGCCGGTGCCCACGAAAAGAATGGGCTGCCCGGTAACCTGTCGCACCGACAGCGCGACGCCTCCGCGCGCATCGCCATCCGCCTTGGTCAGGATTACGCCCGTCAATGCCAGCGCCTCTCCGAAGGCGCGCGCGGAATTCACCGCGTCTTGTCCCGCCATGGCGTCCACCACGAACAGGCGTTCGTGAGACGTGACCGCAGCGTCGATGTCCTGCACTTCGCGCATCAGGTCTGCATCGACATGCAGCCGGCCGGCCGTATCCACTATCAGCACGTCATAAACACCGCGACGCGCTTCATCCAGCGCACCGGCCGCGATTTCCCGAGGCTGGGTGCCAGCGGAAACGGGAAAGAAATCTGCCTTTACCTGCGTGGCCAGTCGTTGCAACTGCAATACGGCTGCAGGCCGGCGGATGTCTGTGCTGACCAGCAGCACTCGCTTGCGCGCCTCGATCAATTGCCTGGCCAGCTTGCCGGCGGTGGTGGTCTTGCCCGCACCTTGCAGGCCAGCTAGCAGGATGACTGCAGGAGGCTGGACGCGAAGATCCAATTCCTTGCGTTGCCCGCCCATGATGGCCACGAGTTCATCGTGGATCACGCCTACCAGCGCCTGCCCCGGTGTCAGGCTGCCGATGACTTCGGTGCCCAGGGCCTTGAACCTTACGCCTTCGATGAATTGCTTCACCACCGGCAACGCGACATCGGCTTCGAGCAGGGCCATGCGCACTTCGCGCAAGGTCTCGGCGATGTTGTCTTCGGTCAAGCGGCCGCGGCCGCGAAGGGTATCTACGGCCTTGGAAAGACGTTCTGTCAGTCGGTCGAACATGTCGAAATTATACGGGCTGGTGCCGACCCAGCGCTGCGTTCAACGCTGCATCTATCCGCGCCACCCCCTGCACGTCGATCCCGGCAATCGGCGCGCGGGGCAGATTCTCCTGGGGCACCAGCGCGCGGCGAAAACCCAGCTTGGCCGCTTCCCGCACCCGCTCCTCTCCATAGGTCACAGGCCGCACTTCGCCCGTGAGCCCAAGTTCGCCAAACACCACCAAGTCCGGTGGCAGCGCGATATCGCGCAGACTGGAGGCCAGTGCAATGGCGACGGGAAGATCCCAGGCCGGCTCGTCGATGTCCAGTCCGCCCACCACATTGGCAAATACGTCGTGCTGTTGCAGGTCGATGCCGGCGTGGCGGTGCAGTACGGCCAGCACCATGGCCAGGCGTCCGGCATCTATCCCTTGCGCTACCCGGCGTGGCGCACCCAGGCGCGAAGGGTCCACCAGCGCCTGCACTTCCACCAGCAACGGCCGCGTGCCGTCGCGCGTGACCATCACCAGGCTGCCGATCACCGGCTGTGGTGCACGTGACAGGAAAATTGCGGAGGGATTTCGCACCTCGCGCAGGCCGTTTTCCTGCATCAGGAAGAACCCCAGCTCGTTGGCAGCGCCGAAACGATTCTTGGCAGCACGCACGCGACGGAAGCGACTGCCCGCGTCACGTTCGAAATACAGCACGGTGTCCACCAGGTGCTCGAGCATGCGTGGCCCGGCAATCGCGCCGTCCTTGGTCACATGACCGACGATCAGCACCGCCACACCCGTAGCCTTGGCGTGACGCACCAGCGCGGCCGTGCACTCCCGCAACTGCGTTACCGATCCGGCCGCATTGGGAACTGCAGCACTGGACAGGGTCTGGATGGAATCCACCACCAGAAGTGCCGGCGGATTGCCCTGTGTCAGCGCCAGCACCGAATCCAGGTCAGTCTCGGTAGCGACCTGCACATTGTCGTAGTCACCGCCCAGGCGCTGGGCGCGCAGCGCTATCTGGGCAGCGGATTCCTCGCCGCTGACATAGAGCACAGCACGCGTGGCACCCACGGCCTGTGCCACCTGTAGCAACAACGTGGATTTGCCTATTCCAGGCTCCCCGCCCAGCAACGTGACGGAGCCTGCCACCAGGCCGCCGCCCAGCACACGATCCAGCTCCCCCAGGCCCGAGGCCAGGCGTCCGGCCTCGGCGTTGACTGATTGGAGGGCGTGGCTAAGCGTGGCGGTCACCGCTGCCACCAACGGCCTGCCACGGCGTTCGGCTGCTGCTTTTACCGGTGAAACCACGGTGGGACCCGATAACGTGTTCCATTCCCCACAATGCGGGCACTGACCCTGCCACTTGACCGATTCGCCCTGGCAGGCTTCGCAGATATGAACCAGCTGGGGTCGGGCCATTCGCGCGATCCTAACACGCGAACTGCTGCTCAGAACCGGCGCAAAGGGTCTCAAAACAAGCGCTTATCGAGTGCAGACGAGAGGCAAGTTCAAGTACGATTCGACCGATGAGCCTGAAAGGGAAGTTGCTGTGCGTCGGACAGACCGACACCGGCAGAGTCCGAGAGCACAACGAGGACATGATCGCCTTCGACGGCGAACTGGGCCTGGTCGTGCTGGCCGATGGCATGGGCGGCTACAACGCCGGTGAAGTCGCCAGCGGCATCGCGGTCAAGACCGTGTTCAACCTGATCCGCGAATCCATCGGGCGTGAAAATCTCAATCTCGCTGATGACCACAGCGGCATGTCACGTCCCAGCATCATCCTGCGCGACGCCATACAGCGGGCCAACAAGATCATCTATCAAACGGCGCGCAGCCAGCCACATTGCGAAGGAATGGGCACCACCGTGGTGGCGGCGCTGTTCTTTGATGACCGGGTGTCTATTGCCCACGTCGGCGACTCACGCATCTACCGCGTGCGCAGCGGCGCCATCGAGCAGATCACCCTGGACCACTCCCTGCTGCAGGAGCTGGTCGACCGGGGGTTCTACTCCCCTGAGGAGGCCCAGCGAGCCTCCAACAAGAACTACGTGACCCGGGCCCTGGGGGTGGAATCCAACGTCGAGGTGGAGATCCAGCAGCACCCCGTCCACAAAGGCGACATATACCTGCTGTGCTCTGACGGGCTCTCAGACATGGTCGAGGACGACGATATGGTCCTGACTATCAGTACTTTCGGGGCAAATCTCAATTCTGTTGCGCAACATCTGATTCAATTGGCCAATGACAACGGCGGGAAGGACAACATTTCCGTGGTCATGGCTCAGGTTCTGGACTCCTTCCCGGTCCGGCACGGTATATTTGACAGAATATTGAAGTGGTTCAGCTGACACTAGGGCGCTTAACATGGCACGGTTGATATTGAGTCTCGACGGTCAGGTCCTGGCCGAATACAACATGAACAAGGAGCGCTATACGGTTGGGCGCCTCCCTGACAATGACATCCGGATCGACAATCCGGCCGTCAGCGGTCACCACTCCCTGATCATCAATATCCTCAATGACTCCTTCCTTGAGGACCTCAACAGCACCAATGGCACCTACGTCAATGGCAAGCTGATCAAAAAGCATGCACTGCAGCACGGCGATGTGATCACCGCCGGCCACCACCAGCTGCGCTTCGTCGAGGATGACGACGCCCAGCAGGACGAATTCGAGAAAACGATGGTTATCCAGCCATCGCAGCGACCCATCGAGAGGATCCAGGCGGCCCGCGCCGCAGCCGAAACGGGTGCCACCACCACCCGACGGGCATTGCCGGACGGCGCAAGCCAGGTCAAGAAGGCGCGCCTGCAGGTGCTTTCAGGCGCGTTTGCCGGCCGTGAGCTCGAATTGGTCAAGGCCCTGACCACGCTGGGTCGCCCTGGCATCCAGGTGGCCGCGATCACGCGTCGTGCTGACGGGTTCTACATCGTGCATGTCGACGCTGATGCGCCGGACAACTACCCGCTGGTCAATGGCACGCCCATCGGGGCGCAGGTGCGCAGGCTGGTCGACAACGACGTGATTCAGCTGGCCGGCGTGAAGATGGGATTCTTCGAAAGCTGAGCATCGCCTGTCAGGCCATGCTGACAGGCACCCGCTGGCTGATTGCACACAGCAGTTCGTAGGGAATCGTCCCGGCGCGCTGGGCGACTTGCTCAACGGGAAGCTCCGGTCCCCACAGCATGGCCTGATCTCCCACGCGGATGGCGCGCGCCGCGTCGGTCACATCCACGCCGATCATGTCCATGGACACACGCCCCGCCAGGGGCAATGCCTGGCCGTTGATCATTACCGGTGAACCACTGCAAAGACTGCGCAATAGTCCATCGCCGTAGCCGGCCGCGACAATGGCAATCCGCGAGTTGCGCTCTGCGCGCCAGGTAGCCCCATACCCCACGGTTTCCCCGCGCGATACATCACGCAGGCTGATGACTGTCGAGACCAGGCGCATCGCCGGCACCAATCCCAGTGCGGCGCCAGTTTCCCCGGCAAAAGGGGCTACACCGTAGAGCGCCAGTCCAGGACGAACCCATTCACCCAGCGCGCGAGGTTGGCTGAAGACGGCCGCGGAATTGGCCAGACTGGTGGACAGTCCCCTGCCCTGCGTCAACTGCGTGAACCTTGCGATCTGTTCAAGGGTCATGGACGAACCGCGTTCGTCGGCGCATGCGAAATGCGTAAGCGACCGGATTTCGCGCACCACGCCAGGCAATGCAGCCAAGCGTGCCAACGCGCCAGCAAACTGCTCCGGTCGAAATCCCAGCCGGTTCATGCCGGTGTCGACTTTGAGCCAGGCTACCAGCGGCTGGGCGACAGCGGCTGCCTCAAGCAGGGACAACTGTTCTGCCTCGTGCACCACCAGGTCGAATCGCAGCTGCGCAGCCAGGGCCAGCTGTTCCGAGGAGAACACACCTTCAAGCAATACGACAGGAGAGTTGATGCCGGCATCACGCATTGCCACGGCCTCTTCCATGCGCGCCACTCCGAAAGCATCCGCGCCTTCAAGGCATCTTGCAGTGGCGACCAACCCATGGCCGTAGGCATTGGCCTTGATGATGGCCATCACGCGGCGCCCGGCTGCCACCTCGCGCACACGGGCCAGGTTACTGCGCAGCGCTGCCGCGCTGACCTGGGCGCGGATCAGCGAACTCAAGTCAGGAAATCCTTCACCTCAAGACCCCTTCGGCATAGGCGTCGGGCATGAAATTCTGGAACCGGGTGAATTGCCCCTGGAACGTCAGCGGAAAGTACCCGGTCTCGCCGTTGCGATGCTTCGCGAGGTCGATGTCTGCCATGCCTTTTTTCGGCGTGTTCTTGTCGTAGACCTCTTCGCGATAGATGAACAGGATCATGTCTGCATCCTGTTCAATAGCGCCCGACTCACGAAGATCCGACATCACCGGCTTCTTGCTCTCGCGCTGCTCGACGCTGCGATTGAGCTGTGACAGCGCAATCACCGGCACATTGAGCTCCTTGGCCAGCGCCTTGAGACCGCGCGAAATCTCGGAAATTTCGGTGGCGCGGTTTTCCTTGGTGCCTGCAACCTGCATCAGCTGCAGGTAATCCACTACCACCATGTCCAGGCCGTGTTCGCGCTTGACGCGTCGTGCACGCGCGCGCAGCTCGGTGGGAGTAAGTCCGGGGGATTCGTCGATGAACAGGCGCGCTTCGGCCAGCTGGTTGGTGGCGCTGGTGATGCGCACCCAGTCCTGGTCGGAAATGCGACCGCTGCGTATGTCATGCAACGGCACTCCGCCCACCGACGACAGCATGCGGGTCATCAATTGCTCGGCGGGCATTTCCATGCTGAACACCAGCACCGAGCCGCGCACGTTCTGCGCCAGCGCCACGTTCTCGGCCATATTGATGGCCAGCGTGGTCTTGCCCATGGAGGGACGACCGGCCACGATCACCAGGTCGCCGCCGCGCAGCCCACCGGTCTTGTTGTCGAAATCACTGAACCCGGTGGCGATGCCGCGCATCTTGTCGGGGTTGGCATGCCAGTCGTCGATCTTGTCGATCAGCGCAGGCAGCATGGTACGCACTGACTGTGCGCCGTCGCTGCGGCGAGTGCCGCGTTCGGCAATCTCGAACACGCGCTGCTCTGCCTGGTTGACCAGGTCACGCGCCGACATGCCGTCGTCGCTGAACACCGAAGACGCAATGGCACTGCCCACGCTGACCAGTGCGCGCAGCAATGCGCGTTCACGCACGATCTGCGCATAGGCCCTGACATTGGCGGCACTGGGAGTATCGCGCGCCAGTGTGCCCAGGTACGCCAGCCCACCGGCATCCTGCAGCTTGCCATTGCGGTCCAGCTGCTCCGACACGGTGACCACATCACAGACCTTTGACTGCGACACCAGTTCGGTGATGGCTTCGAATATCAGCCGATGGTCGGGGCGATAGAAATCCTCGGCGCCAACGGAGTCGCCGACCTGGTCCCACGCGGTGGTGTCGAGCAACAGGCCGCCAAGTACGGCCTGCTCAGCCTCGACCGAATGCGGCGGCGTGCGCAGCAAATCGGTGCCGCTGTCGGCATCGTGGCGCAGTCTCTGTGGACCGGCCATATGCTTTGCGGCGTCGGGCCCCGAAGGGACCGTCAGCCCTTCTCGTCGGCGGTGATGGTGATGGGCAGCTCGATGTTGACGTCGGTGTGCAGGTGCACCACCACGACGTGATCACCCACGGTGCGCAGCGGACCGCTGGGCAGGCGCACTTCCGCACGCTGCAACGGCTGACCGGCGGCAGTGGACGCCTCGGCTATATCGGCGGTGCCGATGGAACCGAAGAGCTTGCCTTCACTGCCGGCCTTGGCCTTGATCTGCAGACGGAAGCCTTCGAAGGCTGCCTTGCGCCCTTCGGCGCCCGACAGGTTTTCATGCGCGGCATTTTCCAGCTCGGCGCGACGGGCTTCGAACCTGGTGACATTGGCCGGTGTGGCCAGCGTGGCCTTGCCCGTGGGCAGCAGAAAATTGCGCGCGTAACCGGAGCGCACGATGACGCGGTCACCCAGATTGCCCAGGTTCGCGACCTTTTCCAGAAGAATGACATCCATGGGATTAAGGCCTCAATGCTGATCGGTATAGGGCAACAGTGCCAGGAAGCGCGCGCGCTTGATGGCAACGGACAGCTGGCGCTGGAAGAAGCTCTTGGTGCCCGTGATGCGGCTGGGAACGATCTTGCCAGTCTCGGAGACATAGCCCTTGAGCGTGCCCAGGTCCTTGTAGTCAATGGACTTCACGCCATCGGCGGTGAAGCGGCAGAATTTCTTGCGACGGATAAAACGTGACATGTGTTGATTGCTCCGGATTGACTAGCGCATGCCCATGTCGTCGTCATCGCCCAGGGGCGAATCACGATCACGGCGGCGGTCGGCGTCTTCGTCTTCACCGCGCGCCATGGGCGAGGGCTCGATGACCGCCTCGTCCATGCCTACGACCAGGTGCCGCAGCACCGCATCGCTGAAGCGGAATGAGCCATTGAGCTCGGCCAGGGTCTTCTGGTCGATCTCGATGTTCATCAGGATGTAATGGGCCTTGTGGACCTTGACGATGGGATATGCCAGCTGGCGCCGACCCCAATCCTCAACGCGATGCACGGTGCCGCCGCCGGCGGTCACGATGCCCTTGTAACGCTCGAGCATGGCCGGAACCTGCTCGCTCTGGTCCGGATGCACCAGGACCACGATCTCGTAATGCCTCATGTAGCCTCTCTTTTGGTTAAAGCCACCCGCCCAAGGCATTGGCGGTGTGGCAAGAAGGGGCGCGGATTGTACGGGCGTCAGGGGCCCCAGGCAACCGGCATTCACCGGGCTGTGGTCGTCCCCCAGGCTACTGGCATCCCATAAGGCTGATCCACCGAAACCGCCTCCACCGCCTGGATGCGGCCACCGACCACCTTGTAGACCTCGAACAGCTCCCTGGCCATGGCGTGGAAGCGGTCACTCTCGACCTTGCGGCCGTCAGTAAGGGTGTACTGGCGCTGCGCCAAGCCGAAGTCTGCAATCGAGGCCAGGATCACCAGCCCTCGCTCCTCATCCACTCCCAGCACGCGGCGACCGCGCAGCCTGTCCACCGGATGGTAGAGGCCCATTTTCAATTGGGCTTCACAGCCCTGGGCATATTGGCCCGGAGACTTCACCAGTCCGATGGATCCCACATCACCCTGAGACACCACCACGCCATTTTCGGTGCGCGTGCAGCCTTGCTCGAAGCGTGTGTGCAACGTGCCATCGTTACGCTGGACGGTGTCCGCATACCCCTGGACCACAGCAATGAGTTGCCTGCGCGAACTGCGCTGGCCAGCCGGCACCACCGACTCGAAGCGCGCGTCCACGGCAAATTTCTTGGGATCGCCCCATGGTCCCGGATTGCGCTCGCGTGCCACGATGACTTCCACTTCGCCCACATGGGCACCGGTGGCCTTGAGCCGCACGCCGGCCCAGGCGGCGGCATCGTGGTCGTATATCAGTCCATACCAGGTGTAGGTGCCCGCCACCGGATCGGCCACGCGCAGCGCTGCATCGGACTTGCTCCGGATGGAGCCCCAGATGCCCTCGCCCACCTGTATGCCCACCCCGTTTTCGGTGAAGCGCACATTGCGCGCCCACGGCACATCGCCGGGCTTCTGACTGGCGAACGCCGTCATGAATTTATCGCCCAGCGCCAGCAGGCAGGCCTTGTCGCACCGCTCCTTCAACGTCGCGGCATCTTCCGGTTGCGCCGCCAACGCCGGCGGATAGAAATAGAACGGGTTGTGCATCTGGTGCGGCACATAGCTGAACACCGCTTCGATGCGATAAATCTTGCTGTCGCGAACCTTGAATGCCTCGATCAGTGAAATGGAATTGGGCCATTTGAGCGCAGTCTTCATCTCGCGCCCGTCAGTGAGCTTGTAGCGGTCGAACTCATTGGCATGATCGAAGAATCCCGTCGCCACCACCACGCCGCGTTCCACATCGATCAGTGGATAGCGGCGCTCGCGGATGCGCTTGTTGATGCGATAGATGCCCAGCTTGAACTGCGCTTCACAGCCCGGGGAAATGGTGCCGGCCGAGCCTGACGTCGCCGCCGTGGTCAGGATGCCGTTCTCGAGGCGCCCGCATTCCAGGTCGAAGGGCGTGAACACATTGCCGTCGTTGAGTTCCACGGTGTTGAAATAGCCGTCGGCCACGGCACGCAGTCGCTCGCGCGAACGACGCTGTTCGGGGGGCAGGATGTCGTTGAACGACGCATCGTGTACCACCTTGCTGGCGTCCCCGAACGGCAGAGGCAATCCGGTGTTGCGCACCACCACCGTCTCGGCTTCGGCTATCGCGCCTGCGCGCACGCCCAGACGCAAAGCGAAATACACCGGCTTGCCGTTTTCTTCAGCAGTACCCAACCAGGCCACCTGCCCCGTTTGAGTATCGGCGGCGATCATGCCGCTGGGCGCCACGCCGGTGGCCGTAGCCCACAGCCCTTCCTTGCCGAAAGCCAGTTCCACGTCATTCTCGGTAAATCTCACGCCTGGCTGCACTTTGAGTCGCGAGGCATCGCGCACTGCAAGAGCGCTCATGTAGTTCGTCGCGAACTGCGACAAGCAGGCGTGATCGCAATCCGCCACATTCCAGGCTGTGCGCTCACCCGGTGCCTGCGCCAGTGCGGCGCCGGCAATCAGACAGAATGAAAGTGTCAGCAGTTTCTTCACAGTGAGACCCCGTTGCTGGAATGAACTAGCGCGGCATTGCAATTGCGATGGCCTTGAACGGACCCGGATCCTTGCCGCGCAATTCCGGATTGAACAGGTACTGGATCTTGCCTTCGACCACATACACGGTATTCCCGATCAGCGTGATGCCTGGCGATGAGTTGAGCCCATCGCGCAGCACCTGGATGCTGGCGTCGTCGCCCTTGATCGTCACCAATGTGGCCCGGCCGCTGGTGCCTTCGGCCTGCAGGAAGCGATTGTTGCCGATGTGCCGCAGACCATCCGGTCCGCCCATTTTTTCCGATGCCCTGAGCAGCGTCAGCTGCACGGGCTTGCCGGCCGCCGGAAGGTTCACCCGCCACAATTCATTGCGCTGCACGTTGTTGACATACAGCGCGTCGGCGCCAAAGGCCAATCCATCGATGCCCTTGAGGCGATCGTCGCTGACCACAACTTCCAGTGCTCTGCCGCCCTTGGGTAATCTCAGAATGCGACCGCCCGGAGTGTCACTGGCGTAGGCGCTGCCGTCACTGGCGATGGTGATGTCGTTGCAGGTGCCGCCCGGCGCCGGAAAAGGCCAGCGTCCCACCAGCTTGCCGCCGTCCAGCTGGAAGGCGACCAGCTCCGACGGTGCAGCCGGCCCTGCGCCGCGCGGCGCAAAGGAATTGGCCACGGAACACACCCACAACCTACCGGACTTCGCGTCGGCCAGCACGCCGTACACCGAACGCAGGCCGTTCGCGGCGTCAGGCGTAATGAACGGCCTTGCCACGAGGTCACCCGGCCCGGCGCGATAGATGATGCCGTTGATACTGCCGGTGAACAGCGCCCCTTGCGGTGTCGAGGTAACACTCTCCGGATGCACGCCCTGACCCTCGATGACGATATCGCCGCGTGACGCCAGGGACGGCGAAGACGCGCAGCCCGACATCCCGGCCGCCACGGCGACCAGCGCCAACACGCAACTTGCTTTCATGACCCCCGCATCCGTTACGATCTTTCGATGAGAATACATCACCTCGGGGTCATTGCCTCCCTGCTGCTGGCAGGTCCTTGTTCACTGGCCGTGGCCGCAACACCCAAACCGGTGGATGCAGTCCGGTTGCGCGCCGCCGACAGCGAGCCTGGCCAGTGGCTGATGGATGGACGCAACTACAGCGCGCAGCGCTACAGCACACTGAAGTCCATTGACGAACACACTGTCGGCAAGCTGGGCCTGGCCTGGTACGCGGAGCTCGATACCATGCGCGGCGTGGAAGCCACGCCATTGTTCGTCGATGGCGTGATCTACAACATCAGCGCCTGGAACATAGCCAGCGCCTACAACGCCAAGTCCGGCAAGCGCCTGTGGACCTATGACCCCAAAGTGCCACGAGAAATGGGTCGGTATGCCTGCTGCGAACCGGTGGCGCGGGGGCTGGCCTTCTGGAAAGGCAAGGTCATCATCGCTACTTTGGACGGCCGATTGATCGGGCTCAATTCGAAAAACGGCAAACCCATCTGGACCGCGCAGACCTTCACCAGGGAACAGCCCTATTCGATCACCGGCGCACCTCGCGTGTTCGATGGCAAGGTGGTGATCGGCAACGGCGGCGGAGACTTTGGCGTGCGCGGGTTCGTCAGCGCATGGGACGCCGACACCGGCAAGTTCTTGTGGAAGTTCTACATCGTACCCGGTGATCCGTCCAAGGGCCCGGATGGCGCGGCATCCGACAGCGTGATGGCCATGGCGACCAGGACCTGGAATGGCGAGTGGTGGAAACTTGGCGGCGGCGGCGGCGCCTGGGATTCGATCAACTACGACCCGGAACTGGGCTTGATCTACGTCGGCACCGGTAACGGCGGACCCAACGCACAGCTGCATCGCAGCCCCGGTCGCGGCGACAACCTGTTCCTGTGCTCCATTGTCGCTCTGGATGCGCAGACCGGCGAGTACCGCTGGCATTACCAGGAAGTGCCGGAAGAGGATTGGGATTACACCTGCACCTCCTCGATCGTGCAGGCGGACATCACCATCGACGGCACGCCGCGCAAGGTGCTACTGCATGCGCCCAAGAACGGTTTCTTCTATGTCATCGATCGCACCAACGGGAAATTCATCTCTGCCAAAAACCATGTGCCCGTGACCTGGACCACCGGCATCGATGCGGTCACCGGGCGTCCCAACATGAATCCGGAAGCCCATTACGGCACGGAGCCGGTACTGGTTGCACCCGGACCTGGCGGCGCGCACAACTGGTTTCCCATGGCCTACAACCCCGAGACCGGCCTGGCATATTTTCCGCAGTATGAGCACTGGTTCGTCTATGCATTGGATCCGGACTTCGTGGCAAAGCCATTTCGTTCCAACTCCGGCATGGGTGGTTATTCCGGCGACGCGCTCAAGAAGCGCCTGGAATTGCAGAAGCTGATTGACCAGCGCGAGAAGACAGCACTGATCGCGTGGGATCCGGTGAAACAGGAAGTGCGCTGGCGCGTGCCATTGCCGCGTCACGGCAATGGCGGTGTACTGACCACTGCGGGAAATCTGGTCTTCGAAGGCACCACGAAGCAGACCTTCGCCGCCTTCCGCGCCACCGATGGCGCATTGCTGTGGGAAATGCCGGTGCAGTCCGCGCCGGTGTCGGGCCCGATTACCTATGAAATGGACGGCGTGCAATACGTGGCAGTGAATGCCGGTTGGGGTGGCGGCGCAGCGCAAATCGAGCGTGGTGCCGGGACCGCGATGAATCGCGCCTCCGCGCGACTGCTGGTTTTTCGTCTGGGCGCCAGCAAGCAGTTGCCGCCCCTGCCGCCCGCCTCGCCTATTCCCAACCCACCGCCACTGCGCGCCAGCGAGGAATCCGTACGTAAAGGCGGCGAGGTCTATGCTCGCACCTGCGCCCAATGCCACGGACAGCTGGCCGTCGGCGGGGTGAAAGATCTGCGGCAGATGACTCCGGAAACCCACGCGCAATTCAATGACATCGTGCTCAAGGGCCTGCGCGTGCAGAAGGGAATGGCCAGCTTCGCAAACGTGGTCAATCCGGAAGAAGTGGAAGCCATTCACGCCTACTTGATCGCGCGCGCCAACGAAGACTGGGGACGCGTCGGCGGAGAGGCCGGCGGCGGCCCACACTGAGAGTGGCGGAACGGACCCGCCGCGCAAGGCAAGCGCGGTGGGTAATGTCGGGTTTGGGGTGATGTCGGGTCTGGCCAGCGGATTGCGTCTGGATTGGACCATCCCCTGTCCCGAGGTCTCGCATGAACCCTTCTTTCACCCGTACGGCCGTGCGACTTGCATTGGCCGCGGCAACGTTTTCCAGCAGTGCCGCCTTTGTACAGCTGGCCCATGCCGAGCAGGCGGAAGGTGCCCTCGAGGAAGTCACCGTTACCGGATCGCGCATTGCCGCGGCCAACATGACCAGCGCCAGCCCCATCGTTTCGGTGACCAGCGACGACATCAAGACCGGCGGCCGCATGGATATCTCGGACATGCTCAACCAGCTGCCGCAGATCAATGCCAATTACCTCGGGCAGGACCTGGGCAACAAGACCAGCGGACTTTCGTCAGCAGGCGGCGTAGCGACGGCCAGCCTGCGCGGTTTGGGCCCCAACCGCACGCTGGTACTGGTGGATGGTCGCCGGCTTGGAGCCGGCTCCCCGCAGACTGTCATATCTGCGCCCGGACCCGATATAGACCAGATCCCCAGTGTGCTGGTGGATCGCATTGAGGTCGTCACTGGCGGAGCGTCCGCGGTGTATGGCTCGGATGCCATAGCCGGCGTCATCAACTTCATCACGAAGAAGAACTTCGAAGGACTGCAGCTGGATGCGCAGCTGGGCGGAAACTGGCACGACAACAACAATGGTTTCGCCCAGCAGCGTCTGGCGGATGCCGGGGAGACCGGCCCCAAGGGCACGACCTGGGACGGACAGACTGTAAATGCCAGCGTCACCCTGGGTGCCAACATCCTCGAGGGTCGTGGCAATGTCACCGGCTATTTTGGATACCAGTCGATTGATCCGGTGCGCAGTTCGGACCGAGATTTCGGCAGTTGTCAGTTGGCATACAACGACGACCTTGATGACGTGCTGTGCCAGGGATCGTCCAATTCCAACTACTTCGGACCCAGACCCGGCAATGCAGCCTATTCGGTGCACGGCAACCAGTTTGTCGCGCGCGACACTGCAGGCCTCGCGCCGCCAGCGGCCTTCAATTCACAGGGCTACATCTACATGCAGCGACAGGACGAGCGCTACAACGCAGGATTCCTGGCCCATGTTGACGTCAACGACTACGTCAAGCCGTATGCGGAATTTTCATTCATGGATGATCGGACCCACCAGGAAGTCGCGCCCACCGCCCTGTTTCGCCAATCTAACGTCACCACCGATACCGGAAACTATCTCGTCAACTGCAGCAATCCCCTGCTGAGCGCGCAGCAGGCCGCAATCCTGTGCACACCAGCGCAAATCGCCGCCGACCTTCTCGATCCGGGTTCAGCCAGTGCCGATGTCGAGATCGGCCGTCGCAATGTCGAGGGTGGCGGACGCACCTACGAGTTCGAGCACACCAACTACCGCATGGCGCTGGGAGTTAAAGGTAGATTGTTCGAGGGCTGGGACTACGACGCGTATGGACAGTACTACTACACGAATTTCCTCAACGTAAACGGCAACGACTTCTCCTACGGAAAGATCGCCGATTCTCTGCAGGTAACTGGCACTGCAGCTTCACCAGTGTGCATCTCGGGAGGTACTTGCGTTCCGTACAACATCTTCCAGGATGGAGGCGTGACCGATGCGGCCAGGGCGTACCTGGAAACGCTTGGCACGGCCACTGGAAGCACCGAACTGAGCACATTCCATGCCGATGCCACCGGGGACCTCAGCGTATACGGGATGAAGTTGCCTTCTGCCGACGAAGGGGTGGGGGTCAATGTCGGTTATGAATACCGCAATGAGCGCGTACGCTACGTGCCCGACGCAGCCTTTGAGAGCGGATTGATTGTCGGCACTGGCGGCGCCTATCCGCGCCTCGACAACAGCCTCTCGGTCAATGAAGCGTTCGCGGAGGTGCGCGTGCCACTGGTCCAGGGCAAGCCGGGCATCGATGAACTGCTGGTGGACGCGGGTTACCGCTTTTCGGATTACTCCACCGGGGTTAGTGCCAACACCTACAAGTTCGAAGTTCAGTACTCGCCAATTGCCGATTACCGGTTCCGTGCCTCCTACAATCGTGCCATCCGCGCACCCAGCATCGTGGAACTGTTCGTCCCTCAACTGGTAGGCAAGATTGCATTTGGCGAAGATCCCTGTGCGCCCGGTGAAACCACGGGGGTGGCGTCGGAATCCTTCGCGAAATGCGCTAATACCGGCGTGACGGCTGCGCAGTACGGCAACGGTGGTAGCACCAATACCATTCCGCAGGGCACGGCCGGGCAGCTCACGCAGCTACAGGGAGGCAACCCCGACCTGGTGCCTGAGCAGGCGGATACGTACACCGTGGGAATCACCGTGCAGCCTCAGGCTCTGCCGGGTTTCACCGGCAGCCTTGACTACTACGTCATCAAACTTGCGGACGCCGTGGGCTCGCTGGATGCCAATGTCATCATGCGCAATTGCCTGGATACGGGCGACGCCACTTACTGCAGCCAGCTACATCGACATCCCATCAACGGCACGCTCAACGGCGCCAGCGTGGCCGGCGGCGGCTACATCGAGCAGACCAACGTCAACATCGGTGCCAACAAGCTGGAAGGCATCGACCTGCAGGCGGCCTATCGGATGATCCTGGGGGACTACGGCAGCCTGAGGCTGAATCTCAACGGCGCCTACCAGCTGACCAACAGTTCCACACCCCTTCCGGGCGGCGGCACCTATGACTGCGCGGGCCTCTTCGGACCTACCTGCCAGACGGTCAATCCGGTGTGGCGGCACAATATTCGCGCCAGCTGGGACCTGCCGCAGGACGTGTCAGTCACCGCGACCTGGAGGTACCTGGGCGCAGTCAAACTCGACAACAATGATTCCAACCCACTGTTGTTCGAGGCGGCATTGGGCGCGCCCGCAATCTACCGCGCGAGCATGCCTGCCATGAACTACCTCGACCTGTCGGCAAGCTGGGATGTCAGCAAGCATCTGCAGCTGCGCGGTGGCATCAACAACGTGTTCGACAAGGATCCGCCGCTGGCATCGTTTGAAATCGTCTCGGGCGGCGCGCCCAACTACTACGAGTTCTACGACGGAATTGGCCGGCAACTCTACCTGGCCATGACGGCCAGGTTCTGAGCTAGATAAACGTGTTCTCCAGCACCAGCACACCCGAGCCGGTGTTGGAGATCGGCGCGTGGTAATGCTTGTGGATGATCTTTACGTTGTCTTGCAGCGCGCCACGCATCACCAGCCACATGATGGTCTCTATGCCTTCGGTGCCGGCAATCCGCATGATTTCGGCATTGCTGAACTGGGTGAACCACTCCGGGTCGCTGGCAATTCGATCCATGGTCTCGAGGTCGAAATCCACGTTGATCAGACCGGCGCGCTCGCCCTGCAACTGGTGCGACATGCCGCCGGTACCCAGGATCACGACCTTGAGGTCTTCTGAATAAGACTCGACCGCCTTGCGCAGCGCGTGTCCCAGCTTCAGGCAACGCGCTGCCGTTGGCAACGGATGCTGTACAACGTTAACAGCCAATGGAATCGTGGTGATTGGCCACACCTCGTGCGTGCCCCACAGCGCGCGCACCGGATTGACGAAGCCATGATCGACTTTCATCTCCTGGCAGGTGCAAATGTCGAACTCCTGTTCGACCAGCTTCTCGGCTATGTGCCATGAGAAAGCCGCGTCACCCTTGAACGGTGCGACGGGCTTCAGCGCCCATCCTTCATCGGCATTTTCGTAGGTATCGGCACAGCCCAACGCGAAGGTGGGCACCTTGTCGAGGAAGAAATTGAGGCCATGGTCGTTGTAGACGATGATCGCTACATCGGGCTTGTGTTTCTGCAGCCACTGTTGCGCCGGCACATAGCCGTCGAAGAAGCGCTTCCAGTAGGGTTCCTGCTGCAGGTTGTTGGCGATGGCATTACCCACGGCCGGAATGTGTGAACTGGTCACACCACCAATGATCTTAGCCATTCCAGTAACCCCCACGCGCCTTGATCTTCTCGATCAGCCCATCGGCTTTCTGCTGCAACTTGGCCTGGAATTCCTTGGTGCTTATGCCCTGGAACTGCGCGCCTGCGTCCTGCACGGACGTGCCGCGTGGAATCGCCATCTTGGCCATGAAATAGATATTGGCCCCCGCACGCAGCATTCCCAGGAAATCCTTCTTGAGGACGAAATCCTTGTACTTACCCGTCACGCCATACTTGTCGCAATAGGCGGCCGGGTCCGTGTCGAACTCGGTGCGGTTGGCTTCCTCGCAGAACGAGAACAACAGCTTGTTGAGTGGATACGCGCCATGCGCATGCTGGCCATCGAAGACGTAAGTCCCCGGAATATCCTGGTAGTCGTGCTTGTCCCAGCCCATGTTTTGCGCCCCTTTCCCGCCCCGATGGCTGCGGGATTGTAGCGCGGACCAGCCCGATGTTGGCTGCCCTGGTCAGGCAGCGTCGCGCAGTGGCTCGGTAACTTGGACCGCCGACTGGTCCTGGCGGTGGTGCCAAAGCTTGAGTTCGCCACTGCGATCCTCGATCAGCGCCGTGCAATGCTCTACCCAGTCACCGTCATTGCAATACAGCACTCCGTCGATTTGTTCGACGCTCGGGCGATGGATGTGCCCGCAGATGATCCCGTCGAACCCGCGCCGAACGGCTTCATTGGCTGCGGCGCGCTCGAACCGGCATACGTAATCGACAGCATCGCCGACCCGCGACTTGATCCAGGTAGCCAACGACCAACGGGGAAGTCCAAGTAGTCCCCGGGTCAGATTCACATAGTGGCTGATGAACAACGCGACCGTGTAAAGCGCGCAACCAGTGGCCTTGAGCACCGGGCTGAACCGCACCGCGCCATCGAAGACATCTCCGTGCAGCACGAGCATGCGCAATCCCTCACCGGTGGTGTGCACGAACTCGTGGTGCACTTCAACATCAGCCAGCAAGAGGCCACAGAGGCTCCGTGCCAGGTCATCATGGTTTCCCGGCACGTAGACGACACGGGTTCCGTTGCGCGCCTTTTCGACAATCAGCCGCAACACTTCCTGGTGGGAGGCAGGCCAGTAGATGCCGCGCCGCATGCTCCACAGGTCGACGATATCCCCAACCAGGTACAGGGTCTGCATCTGTGTCTGGCGCAGGAATTGAGCCAGCTGCGCGGCGTGACAGTCCCGCGTTCCCAGATGCAGGTCCGAGATGAATACCGCGTTGATCCTTGCAGTGCTTCGAGCGCCGGGGGCCATGCGTACTCCCTGGGGAAATTCTGGTGCGTTGCTCGAATTGTCCTCAAGGATCGTTACCAACCTATGACAAAAGATAGCTTTTCTTACTTAACCACGTTGCCGAGTGGCTTCATACAGCAGCATGCCGCATGCCACGGAAACGTTGAGGCTCTCGACACTTCCCGCCTGCGGCAGGCACACCAGGAAATCGCAGGTCTTGCGCGTGAGCTCGCGCAGCCCATCGCCTTCACTTCCCAGCACCAGCGCCAGGGGTCCACGCAGGTCCGCCTCCCAGGCCAGCTTTTCGCCAGACATGTCGGCGCCCACGATCCACAGTCCGGCTTCCTTGAGCAACTTGAGGCTACGCGCCATGTTGGTCACCGTGGCTATTGGTGTTGTGTCTGCCGCTCCGGCGGCCACCTTGCGCACTGTGGGGTTAAGGCTGGCAGCGCGATCCTTTGGCACCACCACTGCCAGGGCACCACAGGCATCGGCCGTGCGCAGGCAGGCTCCCAGGTTGTGCGGATCCTGGACGCCGTCCAGCACCAGCACCAGGGGATCCTTGGTAGCGGAAAGCGCCGCAATCAGTTCGTCTTCATGCCAGGGCGGCAGCGGATCCACTTCGGCCACCACTCCCTGGTGCACCACGTTGCCCACCCGCGAATCCAGCGACTTGGCGTCCACTCTTTCAGGATTGATGCCGGCCTGCTGCGCCAGCTGCAACAGTTCGCGCATGCGCGCATCTTCGCGCCGCGCATCCACAAACAATTTTTTCACGCGTCCCGATGAGCGCAACAACAGGCTGCGCACCGCATGAACGCCGAAGACCAGCGCGGTGGTGCTCATGGTTTGCGTTTGCGTCCACCTGCCAGCGCCGGCTCGACCACCAGGTCGAGGTCCACCAGTCCCTCGACGGGATTGACCGCGGTGACGATCACGCGCACGTGGGCCCCCAGCTGCAAGCGGCGTCCGCTGCGCGTGCCCACCCAGGCATGCATGCCTTCATCCTTGAAGTAGTCATCATCGCGCAGCGAATCTGTATGCAGCAGTCCATCCCCTGCCACTTCGATGATCTGCACGAAACAGCCGAAATCCACCACCCCGGTGATCAGCCCCTCGAAGGTCTGGCCGATGCGGTCCCGCAGGTACACACACTTGAGATAGCTGTCGACATAGCGATCCGCTTCATCGGCGCGCTTTTCGCATTGCGTCAGCTGCTGGCCCATCTGCTCCAGCTCGGCTGGCTGGTAACGGCGACCTGCCGGGTCACCGGCGGACACCATTGCCTTGATGCAGCGATGCACGACCAGATCCGGGTAGCGGCGGATGGGCGATGTGAAGTGCGCGTAGTGTTTTAGTGCCAGGCCAAAATGCCCGACGTTCTCCGGTTGGTATACCGCCTGCATCATCGAACGCACCACCAGGGTTTCGATGAAGGGTCGGGCGGCCGGATCCTTGATGCGCGGCGCGATCTTCTGCAGGTCGCGCGTGCTGATCTCGGGAGGAAACTCCACGCCGATACCCAAGGCACGCAGCGTGGTGACCAGGATGTCCAGCTTGCGTTCATCAGGTTGGGCGTGCACGCGATACAAAGTCGGCACAGCGCGTTTTTCCAGTTCCTGGGCGGTGGCCACATTGGCCAGCACCATGCACTCCTCGACCAGCTTGTGCGCGTCGTTGCGCAGCGGCAGTTCAATGGCGGTGATCTGCTGCGCCGAGTTGATAACGAACTTGGGTTCCGGTGCGTCGAACTCCAGCGCGCCACGCTTGTGCCTGGCCTTGAGCAACGCGCGGTAGACATCCACCAATGGCAACAGGCGTTCGACCAGGGGGCCGATCTGCGCACGCGCCTCTGGCTTACCTTCGAACAGCGCGGCATAAGCCTGGCTGTAGGTCAGCCGCGCGGCCGACCGCATCACCGCGGGATAGAATTTCGCCGCCACCAGCTGGCCATTGCGCGAAATCTGCATGTCTGCGGTCAGGCACAGGCGATCCACGCGCGGCTGCAATGAACACAGCTCGTCGGAAAGCACCGGCGGCAACATCGGCACCACGCGCTGCGGAAAATACACCGAGGTTCCACGCTGCTGCGCCTCGGCATCCAGCGTGGTGCCTTCGCGCACGTAGTGGCTGACATCAGCTATGGCCACGATGAGCCGGAATCCATCGCCCTGCGCTTCGGCATACACCGCGTCGTCGAAATCACGCGCGTCCTCACCATCGATGGTGACCAGCGGCAGGCCACGCAGGTCCACGCGTCGCGCCGCTTCACGCGGATCCACATGACTGCCATGGGCTTCCGCATCACGCACTGCCTCGGGAGAGAAATCGCGCGGCAGCCCAAGCTTGGCGATTGCCGCTTCAGTGGCCAGCGTCAGGGGCTTTTCCGGATCCAGCAGCAGCTCCACTTTCGCAGTGCCGGCCTGGCCCTCCAGCGGATATTTCACCACCCGCGCGATTACCCAATCGCCATTGCGCGCGCCGTTGAGATCAGCGGGCTGGACGATGCAATAGAGGTTGAGGCGACGATCCGCCGACTGCACCGACGCGCTGCGACCCTGGATGCTGATGGTGCCCAGGAACGCCGCCACGCCGCGCTCCAGCACATCGACAACTGCCCCTGACCAGCGCTCATCCGAACCCTGCGAGGCTTGCACGCGCACCAGATCCCCATGCATCAGCCGGGTCATTTCGCGCGGCGGCAGGAAAATGCTCTCAGCCATTTCCCCGCTCTTGACGAATCCGAAGCCTGAACGATGGGCGGTGACCGTGCCCACCACTGTGCGCGTGGCGCCGGAAGAACGAGCGCCGTGCGTGTTACGCCTGCCGCCAAACTGGGGGGGGCGTGGGCGCGATGTATTGGCGGCGGGCTTGGTGCGCCCGGAGGGGTGCTTGGAACGGGACTTTTTCAGGGGAAACCTTCTGCGGGTGTCGATAAGTGGCGGATTTGGCGGCAAGTCTAGCCGCTGACCGGCAAACGGGCGCGGATTCGTTGACTTACCCTGCCCCGCTTGCGTAAATTGCCGCCCCTCCTGTGCCCAGGTGGCGGAATTGGTAGACGCACTAGTTTCAGGTACTAGCGAGTAACATCGTGGAGGTTCGAGTCCTCTCCTGGGCAGATCCTTTTTCAAAAAGTCAAGAATCGAAATGACGC